>CASDRS010000012.1 GCA_949283255.1 uncultured bacterium
TGTTAGTTCCATTTCTTCCTACTACTTTTATATTTATTCTTACGGCCATGACTCGCTTTTTCTTTAATTTTATTTATTTCCTTTATTAAGTTTGTAAACTCTCTATTGCAATTAAGTAAGTTTTATGCTTACATGTAAACTGGAACGGGCAATTCCTCTTAGCCTTGTTCAAGGAATGACAACAAGCGGCGGTTGAAATTCCGATTGAGTACTCTAATAAGAAGGAAATTATTATGTTAAAAATCAGATTGAAAAGAATGGGCGCTAAGAAAAACCCATCTTATAGAATCGTTGTTATCAATTCAACAACAAAAAGAGAAGGTAAACCAATTCAAGAGTTAGGTCATTACAATCCTAAGACTAAGGTTATGCAATTTGATCTTGCATCAGCTCAAGAATGGGTTAAGAAAGGTGCACAGCCAACTGAAACTGTTGCTTACTTGATGAAAAATTGTAACCCTGACGGTACATTGAATTATCAAAAGAAAGAAACAGTTAAGCTTTCTAAGAAAGCTCAGGCTAAAGCTGCTGCTGAGGCTGAAGCTAAAGCTAAAGCTGAAGAAGAAGCAAAGGCTGCTGCTGAAGCTGCTGAAGCTGCTCCGGCTGAAGAAGCTCAAGCTTAAATTTTTATATTTTGAAAAAGTAAATCAAGATCCCTGCCATTTTGGTAGGGATTTTTTATGTCATGAAAAAATGTAAATAATTGATAAATTTAAAAGCGTAAAAATTTTTATGTATTATAATTGAAATGTTACATAATTAATTGGTTAGGGATACTTGTTTTGAATAAGAAGAAATATTATTTTATAGCAATTGGCGGAGTTGGAATGAGCGGACTTGCCAAATATTTGATAGAAAACGGATGCGAAGTTGCAGGCTCTGATGTATGTGATAGCAAATATGTTCAAAAATTAAAAAAGATGGGTGCATTGGTTCATATAGGCCACGATGCAAAAAATGTTCCTGAGAATTGTGTTGTTGTTGCAAGTTCAGCAATCCGTGAGACAAACCCTGAGATGGTTAGGGCTAGGGAATTAGGCTTACCTGTTTATCACAGGTCAGATTTGCTGGCTGAAATCTCTAGGCAGGGAAAGTTCTTTATGGGTTATTCCGGGACTCACGGGAAGACTACTACAAGTGGTTTAAGTTCCTATGTGCTTGAAAAAGCAGGGCTAAAACCTTCTTATGTAGTTGGCGGTATTATTCCTGAATTGGATACAAATGCTCATTGTCAGGATGGAAAATATTTTCTTGCCGAGCTTGATGAGAGTGATGGTACTATTGTAAAATATGTTCCTAATATTTGTGTAGTAAATAATCTTGAGGCTGATCATTTGGATTTTTATAAGAATGGTCTTGCGTCAATATTGGATACTTTTGAAAAGTTTATTTCCAAAATGCCTGATGACGGTGTTGTTCTTGTAAATAATGATTGCGAAGCCTCGAAAAGCTTGCATGGACATAAAACTATGACTTTTGGGCTTTCTGACGGTGCGGATTATGTCGCAAAAAATGTTGTTTATAACGAAGATTCAACTGTTTTCGATATTTATTTTAAAGGTCAATTTTTAACTGATTTGGAAATTATTTTAAAAGGGAAACACAATGTATACAATGCTCTTTCTGTTCTTGCAAGTTTGCATCAGGCAGGAGTTGATTTGGAACTTGTGAAACCGCATTTTGCTACATTTTCAGGTATGGGAAGACGCTTCCAAAAAGTGGGAGAATTTGACGGGATTTCTTTGTATGATGATTATGCTCACCATCCAACTGAAATCAAAGCAACTCTATCTGCTGCAGCTAATTTCAAAAACAAGCACGTTATTGCAGTTTTCCAACCTCACAGATATTCTCGTTTGAAAAATTTGTGGAATGAATTTTTAAATGCTTTTGATAATGTTGATAGGGTTGTTGTTACTGATGTTTATGCGGCTTCTGAAGATAAGATTGAGGGGATTAGCTCGGATAAATTTGTAAAAGATTTGTCTGAAAAACTTTCAATTCCTTGCGAATATATTGCGGGTGATATGAAAGAAGTTGCAAAAAAATTGTTCCCAACATTAAAAAATAATGATGTTGTTATCGGTCTTGGGGCCGGCACTATCAATGAACTTGGGAAAGAACTTTTAAAGTTAAGCGAAGAGGGGATTAAAGTTGTCTATTGAGGTCAGAGAAAATTTTGCTGTTGATAAACTGACGAGTTTTAAGATAGGCGGTAAAATAGGGCGTGTTTATTTCCCGACGTCTGTTCAAGAATTCGTTGAAGTTGCTGAAAAAGAGCCTGATGCTGAGGTTTTTGGGAATTTTTCCAATACTCTTGTGTCTTCAGATGGTTATGATGGGGCAATTATTGTAACTACTAAGATGAAGAATGTCAGTGTTGAGGGAACAAACTTTAAGGCTGAATGCGGTGTAAAGAGTCAGATGTTAGCAAAATTGGCTTATGAAAACGGGTTGAGCGGATTTGAGTTTATGATTGGTGTTCCGGGCTCTTTAGGCGGGATGATATTTATGAACGCTTCGGCTCGAGGTCAGTGTGTTAGCGACAAGTTGAAGAATGTAACTTGTTGGTCTAAGGAAAAGGGATTGATTGTTCTTTCTAAAGATGAGATGGGTTTTGAATATAGGACTTCTCGTTGTCAGGCTGAGGATATTATAATTCTGGCAGCAGAGTTTGAACTTGAAACAAAGCCGTTAGATGAAATAAAGGCTCTAATGGATTCTAATCTCGACTTTAGAAAATCTCATCAGCCGTCTTTGGCTCTTCCTAATTGCGGAAGCGTGTTTAGAAATCCTGAGGGAAATTCCGCAGGTCGTTTGTTGGATGCTGCCGGTGCAAAAAATTTCGAAGTCGGCGGGGTTCATGTTTGGGAAAACCATGCGAATTTTATTATAAATTCTAGTGCAGGGACTTCTGAAGATGTTTTGGAGATTATGTGCAAGATGTTTTTGGCAGTGAAAGATAAGTTTGGAATTGAATTGAAGCCTGAGGTCAGATTTTTGGGTGGAAAGAATTTAAGAGAGGTTGAATTATGCAAGATATTGAATATAAAGTAAACAAGGATGCGAAAATAGCTGTACTTTGCGGTGGGATGTCTTCTGAAGCTGAAGTTTCCATGCGTTCAGGAAAAGGGTGTTTTGAGGCTTTGAAAAGACTTGGATACCACAATGCAGAGATGGTAGTTGTTGACAAAAATATTGCTCAAAAATTGGCTGATGGAAAATATGATTATGCATTCAATGCTTTGCACGGCAAGTATGGTGAAGACGGATGCGTTCAGGGTATTTTGGAAATTTTGCAAATTCCTTATGCAGGATGCGGTGTTATGTCTAGTGCAATTTGTATGAACAAAGAGTATACAAAAAGAGTTTTGTCAACTTGCAAAGATATTCCGCTTATTAAGTCTGTGTTTGTCAGAAAAGGTGAAGATGTTGTTAAAGCTTGTGAAGGGTTAAGATATCCGCTTATTACAAAGCCTGTTTGCGAAGGTTCAAGCTTTGGTATGACTAAGGTTAATACTCCTGATGAACTTGTTCCTGCTTATGAAGAAGCGATTAAGTTTAATGCGGATGTATTGATTGAGGAATTTATTGACGGATTCTTTATTACTGTCGGAGTGTTAGAAAAAGACGGAAAGGCTTTTGCTACTGAAATATTAGAAATAAGACCTAAAAATGAGTGGTACGATTTTGAGGCAAAATATACAAAAGGCATGTCTGATTTTATAGTACCTTCTACTGCTTTGTCTGAGGAAGCTACAAAGAAAATAAAAGAAATTGCGGTCAAAGCTCACGAAACTGCAGGATGCAGTGGGGTTTCAAGAGTTGATTTTATGGTTATGAATGATGAACCATATTTCCTTGAAATTAATACAAGTCCTGGAATGACTGAAACCAGTGATTTGCCTGCTCAAGCAGCTGCTATGGGTATTAGTTATGATGAACTTGTTCTTTTAATTTTGAACAGTGTAGGTTTGAATAAATAAGGTTGAGATGGAAGAATTTCAAGACGAAAATCAAGAAGAACAGATTATTGATCCCGTAAAACTTGTTAAAAAAGTTCGGAAATCAAGAAAGGTTCGTAAAGGGCGACGCAAGCAAACTGTTTTTAGAAAGTCGTTTCGCTTTTTTATGACTATCTTTTTAATTTTTGCGCTTGTTTATGTTTCTAAAATGCCTCAGTGGTATTTGAATAAAAATGCTTATACAACTGCTAACAACAATACAATAATTATTGAAAATAACAGAATAGTTAAACCTTACAGAATTTTAGCATTTTTAAAGTTGCATAAAGTTCCTGACAAGCCTATTTATATGATGAAAACAGCGGATATTGAAAGGGATATTAAAAAGCTCCCTCCAATAGAAGATGTTTATATCAGAAGGTATGCTTTCCCTGCAAGATTACAGATTATCGTAAAAGAAAGAGTGCCTATAATTTCAATTGCACCTTCCGAAAACGTACCTCCTGTTGCTGCGTTTGCAAAAGACGGGACTTTAATCGGGCATGAATTTATGCCTTTGAGTCCTGATATTAAAACAATAAAAGTATTATCTTACGGCAACAAGGGTGATGATTATCAAAAATGGGATGTAAATAAAATAAACGAGATTGCTAAAATTGCTAGATATGTATCTTTATATTCGAAAGAGCAGGTTGAGTATATTGATATGAGAAATCCTTATGATGTTTATGTCAAAATTAAGACTGTTAACATCAGATTAGGAAAGCTTGATGCTGGAGTTTATGACAGGATTAAGCGTATACCGTCAATATTGCCTCAGGTGAAATTGACTGATGCAAAAATTAAATATCTTGATTTGAGCTGGGAAAAAGTTAATTACCTGAAGCTTGAGTAATTCCCATAGCTGCGACATACGCTGTTGACCAGCAGTTTTGCAAATTGTATCCGCCGCAAAATCCGTCTACATTTATTACTTCTCCGCAAAAATATACCCCTTTTTCAAGTTTTGATTCCATAGTTTTAGGGTTTATTTCGTTTAAATCTACACCTCCTGAAGTTACGACTTCTCCGCCTTTTGCAGGGCTGATAACTGTTATTGTAAAATTATGCAGTTTATTTAAGATTTCATCTCTTGTTTTGCCGTCAATCAGGTGGCATTTTTTATCAGGGTTTTGCAAAATGTATTCTGCAAGATTTTTTGGGATAAATTCGGCAAGAAGATTTTTAATAGTTTTATGTGGATTTTTGTTCATCAACTCTTGCAGATTTATTTCTTCGCAAAGGTCTAGGTTTAATTTGTATGGGAAATTTTCTCTTGCTTTTATTGAGGAAATTTTGTATATTAAAGGTCCTGTAACTCCTTCGTGTGTAAACAAAATATCATCCTGAAAACCTTCCGCTCTTACATTTCTTACACTTATTCCGGCTAGAGATTTTAGATTTTCTGCTGTTTTTAGTGCCGTGAGTGCAGGTTTTGGGGCTATGATATTGTGTCCGAGGAATTTGGCGCAGTCATATCCGGCATGGCCTCCTAGTGCAATAACAATTTTATCAAATTTATAACTCCCGTTATCTGTTACAATTGTAAGCGGGTTTTTATTTATCCTTAGGGCTCTTTCTTTTTTAAATGTTGTTTTCTTTAATGCATTTAAAAGTTTTTCTCTAACTTCTTTTGCACTGTTCGAAGTTGGAAAAATTCTTAAATCATCTTGAGTATAAGTTTCGATACCAAGTCGGTTAAAGATGTCGATAGTGTCTGCAGTTGAAAATCTTGAAAAAATTGAATACAAAAACTTTTCTCCACGCGGATAATTTTTTGCAAGTTCTCTAAAATCATATTCAGCATGTGCAAGATTACATCTTCCGCCGCCTGTTGGAAGGATTGTTCTTAGCGGAGAGCCGAAGTCGAATAGTGTAACATCAAATTTGTCCTGAAGAAAGTATGCACAAAAGCACCCTGCAGGTCCTGCTCCAATTATTCCTATCTTATATGTCGACTCTTGTTCCATATAAAAATACCATCTCAGGATTTTCTAAATCATTATGTAGTTCGCTTATTGCCTTATGAAGAACAGGATGTTCAAAATCAGGGATTAACTCCAAAAGAGGAACTAGAGTAAATGCTCTTAAGTGTAAATATTTGTGCGGAATTGTGAGAGTTTCATCTTGTATGATTTCTTTTCCATAAAACAATATATCTATATCTATTGTTCTGTCAGAATATCCTGCCGTTTCTTTTGGGGTTCTGCCAAGTTGTTTTTCAATCCTTTGGCATTCTGTCAAAAGCTCGTGTGCACTTAGTGATGTTTTAATTTCGATGACAGCATTTACAAACCAAGTGTCTGTTGCCATATTCCATGGCTCAGTTTCGTAAAAAGCTGAAGTTCTCACAATAGTAATATTGTCAGTCAAATTAAGCAGGCTTGTTGCCTGTTGGATATAGCCTATTCTATCACCCTGATTTGAACCTAAACTTAAGTAAGCTATTGTCATAACAGTATTTTATTAATTTTTTACATATGTGTCAATAAATAATTGTGATTATTTTTAAGATTGTTAGCAAAATTTATTATTTACTAATTTTATTTGTTTGGAGGTATATATGAAAATTAATTATGAACCTATATCAGACAAATTTTGTACAACAATAAAGCATTCTAAAAATTCAATCTGCTATGTGAAAAGAAATCCTGAAACAAATAAAAGACTTTCTCAATTGACAGTTTATAATTCCGGTTCTAAAAAAGGTCAATATATTTATCATTCATACGAAAACAATGGAGATATTATTACATTAAAATATGACCCTGAAATATCAGCAAGATCCCTGTTAATCAAAAAACGAGGTGAGCAAGAAACTTTGCTTAGTACTCTGTATAGCGGAATAAAGGGCTTATTCGAATGGTACAAAGATATATATAACCCTGCAGGGAAGAGGGTTAAACAAGTTATCTGTACTTCCGGAAAAATTTATGAGCACGAATTTTAAAGCTTGTATCTTATAACAGAATTACCGCCCTGCGATGAGATAAACAATAATCCGCCATCCAGATGCAGGCAATATGGCTTGATTACGTGTCCAAGAACCTGAGTAATTACGCCTGATGGAGTAATTTTTACGATATTATCGATATTGTAATTTGCTACATAAAGATTTCCGCTGTCATCTGCAACCATGCCCATAGGTCCGTTTAATTTCGGACTTTTTACGTAAATCTTTCGCTCACCTGCAGGCGTAATTTTGGTAATGGAATTATTGCTGAAGCTTGCAACATATACATTGCCGTTTTTATCTGTTGTAACTCCTGTCGGGCTGATTATATTCCCGTAGCTGCCGCTTGTTTGCGGAATCTTTGGGCGTTCAGCTTCCAATTTTGCTTTTTGCTCAGCCTGTATTGTTTGAAGGTCTGTATTCATTGCAAGTGCAAGCTGTTGAGCTTTCGTTATTACAGGACTGGTTGGCGGAATAATAGATAAATACTGCTTTGCATTATCAGTTTGTCCGAGTCTGAAACTTAGATTGGCAGCATTATAAACAGCTTCGTAGTCAGTCGGTTTTCTGACCATTATTTGTTTGAAAATTCCGAGAGCTTCCGCATCTTGATCCATTTGTTCATATACGACACCAAGATTGTAATATGCATCTATATAATTGGCATCAAGAGCGATAGCCTGCTGAAATGCACCGACAGCTTCAGTATATTGACCCTGTCTGTAAAAATCTACACCGCGATTGTACATTAATTTTGCATCATTATTTATTTCAGCCACAGCTATAGTGCTTGTGGCCAAAATAATAATGAATGCTGTCAATAAAAGTTTTTTTACCATATTAAATTTCACTTAACTCTTCGATTAACTTATGATTTTTGTCAGCAAAATCTTTGCCTCTTGCTATTATAGCAAGTTTCAAGATATTTGCAAGATTGATACAGTGGAGAGATGTGAAATTGTCCGGTAGTCTAAGACTCCAGTTTGCATCTCCTGCTGTTCCAGGTCTGTTGTATACATCATAAATGTTGAAGTAGTCTGTGAAGAATATTTGAATATTTTCTGCTTTTGATGCAAATATTTCAACTAACTTTGTTTGAGCCAAGAATTCTGCATTCTTTGTTAATTCAACAATTAATGCATCTTTATCTGACCAGTCAGGGAAATCTAAATCTTCAACAAGATTTTTTACATGCAAATATCCCTCATGTGTATTTACAACTGAATCTGCCCACATCTTTATCGGCTCATTATCGTGTGTACCAACCATTGCCCAGCATTTTTCGTCTATATTTTTGCAACGATAAGGGTCAAGTGGTTTTTCAGGTTCAGTGAACTGAGTCAGCTTCATACCCTGAAGTCCGTATTCTTTCATTACGGCTGCTACAGGATTTGTTAAAGTTCCCAAATCTTCGCAGACAATTGAATCTTTATCCAAGCCTTCTTCTTTTGCAGCTGCGATAACGATTTTTTCAATTAAACGTCCGTATAATTTTATCTGTTTTTTAGAAAGTGTTTTTACACGTTTTTCTTTGTCCGCCTCAAGCTCCATGTCCAAGTCATCCATTGTTGCAATTGCAAATTTCTTTAAGAACGGATGTTCAGGAGAAGAATACAATCTTCCTGCACCTTCTTCGATTTTAGGTTTCTTACCTGCTTTGTATACCCATGGATCAATCAAGCCTACAATGTGGTCAATTCTTACACCACCAGGGTTTTCTTTGAACATTTTTTTGAATAAGTTCTTCATCAAAATGCCGCCTTCATCTAATGAGCCATCTGCTTTGTATAATTTTTCAGGGTTCATTACAGGAAATCCCCAAGCTTGACCGTCTTTTGAAAAATAATCAGGAGGACATCCAAGTCTCCATCCATCAAGGAATAATGATTGATATGCCCAACAATCTCTATCTGAGAATGCTACCTGACGGTCTGCTATCATTTTTATTCCTTTTTTCTTTGCATATTCAGATGTCTTTTGGTTTTGCTTTGCTAGGACAAACTGTACAAATTTGTAAAAATCAATTTCATCTGCATATTTTTTAGAGATTTCTTCAATTCTTTTGCCATATTCAAGTCCTTCTTCGATTGATTTCGGATTGAATAAGTTTTTGTCCATTTCAGAGTTCCAAAGTGGCCAATAATCGTTGCCGTGCTCTAGAGAAAGAGCTTCGTACAAGCTGTCTTTGTCAAGCCAAGAATCGTTTTCTCTTTTGTAGATTTCAAATTCTTTCATTAACTTTTTATCATTTCTTGCTTTAAAGTTATTCCATGCTTCTAACAAAGCTTCATCTTGTTTTTTATAAATATATGAGTATGCAGTTTTGTTTGTATCTTTATTAGGGTTATTATTTACAATGTCATTGAAGGTTTCAACAGACAATATATTTAACCATTCTTTTTCAGTAAGTTGTTTAAGGTCTATAAATAGCGGGTTGCCGGAAAATATTGTCCCTGTATATGGTGAAGAATCACATCCTTTAGTTTTGCCTGCAGGTCCAAGCTGAATTGAATTGAAAATTCCGCTTGCCCAATCTATTACTTCTTTCCCACCGTTGGAGTTAATGGTACCAAAGCCGGTGTTTTCTCCAGCTGCTGCAGGAAAGCTTCCTCCGTGTATAATAAAAGCAAAATTCTTTTTCCCTAACGCTTTTAATGCTTTTTCAATAGTTTTTGTCGCATTTTTTTCTAATGTGCAAACCATATTTAACCCTTTCTCCTTATAGACTATAACAATAACAAGTTGATGGTAGCATGAGTACTGAGTTTTTGCAAGTGTCTCAAATCTAGTTATAATGGTCGATTTTTGTAAAGATGCTTGACTTTTTTTGAAATATCATATAGAATGCGTATTAGTATTGTATATATAACTAAAACACAACTCTTTTAGATTTATCTTAAGAGGAGAGTAAGAAAAGATTCGTACAAAGTTTACTTAAGAGAAAGGTGAAAAGATTATGACAAAACGTTTCGGTTTTACTTTGGCAGAAGTATTGATCACACTTGGTATCATCGGTGTTGTAGCCGCAATGACTATGCCAACATTATTGAATTCAACACAAGGTGCACAATATAGAACAGCTTACAAAAAAGCTTTGTCTGTATTGTCTCAAGCAGTTGTATTGAACGTAGCTCTTGATGATTATGACTTGTCTCAAGCAACAAAATCAGGTTCTGATGGTGAAGCTGATGGAGCAGCATCTCTTTACAACTTGTTCAACAACAGAATGAACGTAGCAAGAGTTTGTGGTGCAAACGAAGCTTGTGCATCAAGTGACCAATGGGAAATTGAAGATGACGTTGAGTTTGGTAGTGCTGACAACTACACATACTTCTTCAATGATGGTATTACATTAACATTCCCATCAGATGCACAAGGATGTACTGAAGGAAGCGCAATTGATGGTGCTGTTGAATGTCTTGGTATTATCGATGTTAACGGAAGCAAGAACCCTAACAGATTGGTAACTTGTGATAACGGTACAAGCGGTGACGATTGTAAGGTTACTAACCCTACAGATGTTTTACCCAGTTAAGATGTATGACCAATCTATCGTTCCTAACACTCAAGCTGCAAGAGCTGTATTGTTTGGCGGTAAGTAATTCGGGTTTAGTTAATTTAATTAGTTTAACTATACAAAAAGCGGAATCAATTGATTCCGCTTTTTTGTTACTTTATTATTTTATATCTAATCCGTTATCCGTTAGTTAAAAACGAAGATTTTTATTTTATGGCCTGTTCACAATCTTCGCAAATTCCGTTACTGTTAAGTTTGCGATATTTCCAGCAACGTTCACATTTTTCTCCTTCTGCTTTTGTAACCCAGACTATGTAATCGTCTTCTTTGTATTCGTTAATTACATTTGCAGGTTTTTCTTCTGTGACGTAAGCCTGTGATGTGATAAATATATTGCATAATTCATCTTCATTTGCTTTTAATACGCTGTCATTTTTAGTATTTACATAAACAGCAACTTCAAGTGAACTTCCAACAAGTTTTTCTGCTCTTAAAGGTTCAATTGCTCTGCTTACAACTTCCCTTGCTTTAAGAATTTCTGTAAAATCTTGTTCTAATTTTTCATTATTCCATTCACTGTGTACTTTTGGCCATTCTGTCAAAAGTACGCTGATTATACCATCTTTTTGGCACTCAGGAGTATTCATCCATATATCTTCAGCTTGATGAGGCATTACAGGAACCAATAATCTTACTAATGTTTGTAAAATTTCGTACATAACAGTCTGGCATGCCCTGCGTGATATTGATTTTTTGCCTGCTGTGTATAATCTGTCTTTTACAATATCAAGATAGAATGAACTCAAATCAACTGCTGCAAAATTCTGTAACTGTTGGAAGTATTTATAAAATTCATAGTGTTCAAATGCTTCCGTTACGTTTTCAACAAGCTGATTTAATTTGTGTAGTGCAAATTTATCCAGTTCCTTCAAATCTTCATATTTCACGTAATCAACTGATGGGTCAAAATCAAATAAGTTTCCAAGCAAAAATCTTGCTGTATTTCTTGTCTTCTTAAAGATTTCAACAAGTTGTTTTACAATGTTATCACCGATTTTTGTATCATTTCTGTAATCGACGGATGCAGCCCATAATCTCAAAATGTCAGCTCCGTAATTTTTGATAATATCATCAGGTCTAATATAGTTACCTAAAGATTTCGACATTTTTCTGCCATCTTCACCAAATACAAAACCGTGAGTTAATACCTGTTTGTATGGTGCTTTCCCTTCAGTTGCAACTGATGTTAACAATGAAGATTGGAACCAGCCTCTATGTTGGTCTGAGCCTTCAAGGTACATATCAACAGGAGTTGTTCCTAATTCTGATGATCTTTTTTCTACAACAGCTCTCCAACTTACACCTGAATCGAACCATACATCCATAATGTCATTTTCTTTTCTGAAATGAACTTTTCCGCATTTAGGACATACAAAACCTTTAGGTAATAATTCTTCAGCACTGTATTTTACCCAAGCATCAGAGCTTTCTTTTTCAAAAATTTCTGCAACGTGATTGATAGTTTCATCTGTTACAATTACTTCTCCGCAATCTTCACAATAAAATACCGGAATAGGCACACCCCAAGCTCTTTGACGAGAAATACACCAATCTGAACGGTTTTCAACCATGTTAGAAATTCTTGCTTCCCCGCCTGCAGGAATCCATTTTACATCTTTGATTGCTTTCAAAGCTTCATCTCTGAATTTTTCAACTTTTACAAACCATTGCGGTGTTGCTCGATATATTACAGGGTTTTTGCATCTCCAGCAGTGCGGGTAGCTGTGGCTTATATCTTGTTGTTTTAGAAGTGCTCCGCAATTTTTAAGTTTTTCTATAACTATGCTGTTGCCTTTATAATATGGTACACCTTCCAAATCTTTGTCATTTACTTGATCTGTCCAGCATCCACGGCTATCTAAAGGTGAAAATACTTCTATTCCGTATTTGCAGCCTACTTCGTAGTCCTCAAGACCGTGTCCCGGAGCTGTGTGTACAGAACCTGTACCTGCATCAAGTGTAACGTGTTCCCCTAAAATTATCGGAGATTTTCTGTTTGCTAGCGGGTGCTTTGTATTCAATAATTCTAAATCCTGTCCTGTGCAAGATCCGAGAACTTTTATGTCACTTTCTTCCCACTCAACATCATTTAAGAATGAGCCAAGTAACTCTTGAGCTACTACGTAAATATCATTCTTATATTCAAAGAATGTGTATTCAAATCTAGGGTGCATGCTGATTGCCATGTTTGAAGGAATTGTCCAAGGGGTTGTTGTCCAGATGATTGCGTATAAATCCTTGTTACTTTCAAACCCTGCTGATTTGAATGCTTTTTTCTTATCTTCTTCTTCAAACTTAAATCTTACGTATATAGAAGTTGATGTATGGTCTGCATATTCGACTTCCGCTTCAGCTAGTGCAGTTTCGCAGGATGCACACCAATATACAGGCTTAAGCCCTTTTTCGATGTATCCTTTTTTGTACATTTCTCCAAAAACTCTAACCTGTTCTGCTTCATATTCAGGAGCTATAGTTACGTAAGGATGTTCCCAGTCTCCCCAAACGCCAAGACGCTTGAATTCACTTTCTTGTCCTTTAAGATTTTTATGTGCAAATTCTCTGCATAATTGACGTAATTCATAAGGTGTTACGGCATTTCTTCCGCCTTTGATGTTTTTTACGACTTTATTTTCTATCGGAAGTCCGTGTCCGTCATACCCTGGAACGTAAGGGGCATAATATCCTCTTTGGGATTTGTATTTAACGAGAATATCTTTTAAGATTTTGTTTAATGCTGTACCGACGTGAATTTTTTCACTGCTTAAGTATGGAGGTCCGTCGTGCAAAATAAATTTGTTTGTTTTATCTCGTCCTTCAATACTCTTTTGGTAAATATGGTTTTCTTCCCAGAATTTTTGAATTTCAAGTTCTCTCACTGTAGCATTCGCTCTCATAGCTAATGTTGTCTGAGGGAGGTTCAAAGTATCTTTGTATTCTGTTTTCACGTCATTACTCATCTTATTTATCCTTCTTTTACTTCAATTTCTTCTGTTGCTAATTTTGTTTTTTTACAATCTCGACTTGTTAATGTTCTTATATTTTTTGCGTCAAGTGTTGCTTCTTTTGTTTGGGAAACAAATTGTCTCATTTTATCATAATTGAAAACATTTTCCCATCTTGCAATTACTACTGTTGCAACGCAGTTTCCAATCAAGTTAACTGTCGTTCTTCCCATATCAAGAATTTGATCTATACCAAGCAATATTGCAACACCTACAATCGGAATGTTGAAGCTTGCCAGTGTCCCTGCAAGTACTATCAGAGAAGCTCTCGGAACTCCTGCTACCCCTTTACTTGTCAGCATAAGTGCAAGCATAATTATTATTTGCTGGTTAAGGTCAAGGTTTATTCCGACCAACTGTGATGAAAATATTACTGCCATTGCAAGATATAATGTACTTCCGTCAAGGTTAAAAGTGTATCCTGTCGGCATAACAAATCCGACAATGTTTTTCGGAACTCCAAATCTTTCCATAATTTCCATAGCTTTAGGAAATGCAGCTTCTGAGCTGGCTGTTGTAAATGCAAGAAGTGCAGGTTCTTGAAGTGCTTTTATCAAACTTCTGAAAGATATATTTACAAGCTTGCAAGCTATAAATAAAACTACTACAACAAATAGTGCAAAAGCTAAATATAGAGCACCGATTACTTTAAAATAATTTTTCAAAACAGCCAACCCGTTTGCTCCAACGGTTGCAGCTATTGCACCAAATATCCCAAGTGGTGCAAAATACATTACATATTCGGTAAATTTGAACATTATCTGGGAAACTGAGTTTAGAAAATCCAATACCGGGCGAGCCTTTTCTTTACAAGCACACATTGCAACTGCAAAAAATATTGAAAATACTACAATCTGAAGTAAATTTCCTTGAGACATAGCATCAAACAAACTTGTTGGGAAAATATTAGTAATCATTTCACCAACGGAAGTGTGCGCGTGTGTAGCTGCCATAAGTCCTGCGGTTTGCATCTGAACTGCGTGCTCTGATGTCCCCATTACAAACCCTACTCCTGGTTTGAATATGTTGGCCAAGCATAAGCCTATTGCCAAAGCCAAAGTAGTAACTACTTCAAAATAAACAATGGTTTTTAACCCGATTTTACCAAGACTTTTAGCATCACCGTGTCCTGCTATTCCCACAACTAAAGTTGCAAAAAGTAACGGTGCAATTATCATTTTTACCATTCGCAAAAATATTGCAGCGAACGGATGCATTCTTACTGCAAAATCAGGGGCAAAATGTCCAACAAGTATACCCAAAATAAGTGCTATAAATATTAGGGCTGTTAATTTAGAATGTTTCAATTTGGTACCTCAATAAGATTATATACCAAACATAGAATTCATTCTAATGTAATGCTACATTTTTAATAAAAGTTAAAATAAGAAGCAGGACGCGTTATTCGTATTTTGTCTTCATTGTATCTTGTGTTGCATATTGCTTATATAATCTGCCTTCCGGAGTTATGTTGTATAGAAATAAGTTCGGGTCAGGACAGGTCTGCTTATCGTAAAAACAATCTTCACCTTTTCTTCTGTCTGTGGTCCTGAATACAATGCCCAAATCAGTATTAGTTGCGAAATTAGAAATTGGCAACTTCCATTTTATTCCGTCGGCAGATGTAAAATTCCAGTTGGCAGAAGATGAACAGTCGATGTTTGTTCCCGGATAAAGACTAAATTTGCTTGCAAACAGTTCGCAAAATTTTGTTTCCCCGCCATAGTATTTCCCGTTTTCCAAAACCTGGTCGGTATTTCTTAACCCATAGATCATTTCTGTTTGTATAGTTCCATTTTCAAGGGTTGTGCTGACTTTTTTTACCGGATAGTAGTCATCATTGTTCACAATGTCTGAGACTGTGTGTTCAACAATATAGTCGCCTTTTTTGTGCAAAGTTTCGCTCTTATCTGGAATTACAAAAGTCATAACAGGCATAGTAATTCCGGCAATCATACCTACTACTGCTAAGCAGATTAAAACTTCAGCTAGCGATATTGCTCTTTTTGTTCCATTAATCATACTCTTTCGTAACTCCAAGATTTAATTGTATTTCTTACTTATATATCCATTATAACCCCTTTTTTGCTTTTGTACAAGTAGGGTTTTTCTTTTGTATTTTTTTTGATTACATTTCGTAATATTATAATGTTTCATTCTTGCCTTTAGCCCTAAAATTGTACTAAAATAAAAATAAGTCATGTATTTATTGGGCATGGGTTTTTATAATAAACATAGGGATATAAACGGAGGTTAGTGTGAACTTAGTGGAAGACAAATTAAACTTATCTGAAAATGCTATAAAAGTTCTTGAGAAGAGATATTTGAAGCGTGACAAAGACGGCAAATGTACCGAAACTCCTGCTGATATGTTCAGAAGAGTTGCTAATACAATTGCTGCAGGAGATTTGAAATTCGGTAAATCTCAAAGTGATGTTGATAAACTTGCAGACAAGTTTTATGAAATAATTACAAATTGTTATTTCATGCCAAACTCACCAACATTGATGAATGCAGGCCGTGAACTTGGTCAATTGGCTGCTTGTTTCGTATTACCTGTAGAAGATTCTTTGGAAGGTATTTTTGAAACTGTTAAAAATACTGCTTTGATTCATAAATCAGGTGGTGGTACAGGATTTTCTTTCTCAAGATTAAGACCTAAAAATAGCGTTGTTCGTTCTACTATGGGCGTATCTTCCGGTCCTGTATCTTTTATGGAAGTTTTCAATGCTGCTACTGAAGCAGTTAAGCAGGGTGGTACAAGACGTGGTGCCAATATGGGTATTTTAAGAGTTGATCACCCTGATATTTTAGACTTTATCAATTGCAAAAGTGACAACAACAAATTGAATAACTTCAATATTTCTGTTGCGGTTACAGATAAATTTATGGATGCTTATCTTGCTGGCGAAGATTATGACTTGGTTAATCCGCAAAATAATCAGGTTGTAGGCAGACTCAGTGCAAAGAAAGTATTTGATATGATTGTAGACGGTGCTTGGAGAAATGGTGAACCGGGTATCGTATTTATCGATAAGATGAATGCTGACAACCCTACTCCGCTTGTAGGTCAAATTGAATCTACAAACCCTTGCGGTGAAGTTCCGCTTCTTGCTTATGAAGCTTGTAACCTTGGTTCTATCAATCTTGGCAGAATGGTTGATGAAACTCCTGAAGGTAACAAGATTAATTGGAAGCGTTTGGCTGATGTTACTAGAACTGCAATCAGATTCTTGGATAATGTTATTGAAGTTAACAACTATCCGTTGCCTAGAATTTCTGAAATGGTTAGAAATAACCGTAAGATTGGTTTAGGTGTTATGGGTTGGGCTGATATGCTTATGAAAATGGGCTTGTCTTACGCTTCTGAAGAAGGTACAAAGCTTGGTGCTCAGGTTATGGAATTTATTGACTATGAATCTAAGTGCGAATCTATTGAACTTTCTAAAGAACGTGGTCGCTTCAACAACTTTAAGGGTAGCGTTTACGACAATCAAAAATTCCTTACTAACAAGTATAAAGGTAAGTCTGCCGGTGTAATCTCTGATGAGCAGTGGGCTGATTTGGATGCTCAAATTGAAAAATACGGTATTAGAAATGCTACAACTACTTGTATCGCTCCTACCGGTACTATTTCAATGATTGCTAATGCATCTGGCGGTGTTGAACCTTTGTTTGGTTTGGTATTCTCCAGATTAATCATGGATGGCACTGAAATGCTTGAAATTAACCCTATATTTAAAGATTATATGGTTAAAAAAGGTTTGTACAGCGAAGATTTGATGAAACAAATTGCTAAAGACGGTTCTATCGCTCATATTAACGGTATTCCTGATGAAATTAAGCATATATTTGTTACAGCTCATGATGTTTCACCTTACTGGCATGTTAAGATGCAGGCTGCATTCCAGCTTCATACCGACAATGCTGTTTCTAAGACTGTAAACTTTGAGGAAAATGCAACAAGAAAAGATATCGAAGAAGCTTATATACTTGCTTACAAGAACAATTTGAAAGGTATAACAGTTTACAGAAACAATTCTCGTCAGTTCCAGCCTATGAATTTGGATGACAAGAAAAAAGAAACAAAAGCTGAAGAACCTGTTCAATCTAAAGTTGAAGAAGTAAATGAAACAAAGGAAGAATACAATCCAACAGGTGAAATTAAGAAAGTAACTTGTCCTGAATGCGGAAATACAATTGAAATGGCTGAAGGATGCTTTATCTGTTTGAATTGTGGGTATTCCGGTTGTTCATAGATAAAAAAGTCTTGTGGAGTTTTTGTTACTCTGTAGAGACTTTATAAATAAGAATTTGCCTCAAATATCTCTGGTGTGAGGCAAATAGAGAGAGAGAGTTAATTAACCGCCACTGTTACAACAAGTGGCGGTTTTTTTATATTTATGGTAATTTCCTTTTATGACTGTTTCTATTATTTTAACAAGTTATAATTACGGTAAGTATCTAAAAGATACTATTACTTCAGTGGTCGCTCAGACTTACAGGGACTGGGAATTGGTGATTATAGACGATTGTTCTGATGATAATTCTTTTGATATTATTATGGAGTTTGCAAACTTAGATAGCAGAATAAGAGTTATTAAAAATCACATTAATCAGGGGCTTGCAAAAAGCCTGCAAACGGCATTATTAGCGGTTGCAGGCGAGTGGGTTGTTTTTTTGGAAAGTGATGATTTATTAAAAGGGGATTACCTTGAAAAAAAATTAAAAGTTGCTGAGGAGTATCCGTCTGTTGGTTTAATTTACAATAATGTTGAGTTTTTCGGGGATGATAGCTTAGTAGCTGAGAAAAAATTTAGTTCATTAATTACCAAAAATAAGAAGCTTCATTTTCCAAGGAATATGTTTTACAAATTAGGTTATGAAAATTTAATTTTAACGATGTCTTCAGTGATGGTAAAAAGGCGATATTTAGATGAGTTAGATTTTGAGACTCCTATTGATAAGCTTTTGGATTGGTATTTGTATATTCAGCTTGCAAGAAAGACGGATTTTTACTATTTAGATGAAAAATTGACTTTATGGAGACAGCATTCGGACAGTTACCTTAATAAGGATAGAAAAATTAAATTCAGGTTTGCCAATATTGAAGCTTATTTGCTTGTATTAAAGCGAGAGCCGTGGAATTTGAAATTAGTGTTGTATATTATATTTTCTACATTTTTAATGTGTATGAAAAGATTAAGTGTATATTTGAGCAAATAAAAAAATGAGCCCTTTTAAAAAGGACTCATTTTTTAAACTTTAGTTCTAAAACTATATAGCTTTTTGAACTTTTCCTGCTTTTAAACAAGATGTGCAAACTCTGATTCTTTTAGTTTGACCGTTTACAACAGCTTTAACTGATTGTAAGTTAGGTTCTTGTGTGTGCACAATTTGTTTATGCGAGAATGTTAATTTTGCTGCTTTAATCGGCGCTTTGCCGCATATTTCACAATGTTTTGCCATGATATTATTTCCTTTTCTAGCTAGTTTGCGTACCATAATCATATCTTAAAAAAGATAAAAATCAAGTCACATGTTAAATTAGGTTAAGCGAGGTGTTTTGTGGGTCGTTTTTATTTGAGCAAATTTGACCAGTCTTTTGATAATTTTTCCAGTATTTGTTTTGTATCTCCTTGATTTAGTAGGATTTTTTGGACTGCGGAATTTATCAAGTTATTAATATCTTTTTGATTTTGTGAAGATTTCAATGCAGGTTCAATTTTATCCAGTTGTTTTGCACTCAGCACTCTTGCTTTTGCCATCAAATCAGACGGATCATATTTCGTATAAAAATCGTCATTCAGAGCTTCTTGGTTTACGGCTATTATGTTAGTAAGCCTTGCAAGTTCAAGCTGATTTTGTGTATTTGTAAGATATGTTGCAAATTTTATTGCTTCATCTTTATGTTTTGCCTTTAGCGGAACAACAAAATTCATAAGAGAAAAATCGTTTTGTCCGAGTCTACCTTTTATTTGCGGAGCTACGTCTGTATTTTCGTAAGTAGATGGCGCATTTTCTTTTATCATATTTAAGAAATTTGCTCCGGCTTGAAACAGAACTATGTTTTCAGACATATATTTTTCCAGAGCTTCTCTATGGGTTTGGGTAATTGATTCTTTTGGGATAAGGTTTTTGTCATATAAATTCTTAAAGTATTCAAAAACTTCCAAAGATGTATTGCTAGTTATAGTTTCAGGAGAATTTACACCGTATTTATTCAGAATTTTTAACATAGTGTCATTTTCCGTTATGTTCGGCAAAAACACGTAGGCTCCTGTTTTGGATTTGATTTGTGAGGCAACTTGTCCGGCTTCGTCGTATGTGAGCGGAACATTCACACCTGCCTTGTTAATTAATTTCTTGTTATATATAGTGATAGCTGATGTTGCATACCAAGGGAGAGAATATAGTTTGCCGTTATATTTTAGTGAATTGATAATTTCAGGGTTGTATTGTGTGGCATTTTTTTCTCCAATCTCGTAGAGCGCTCCTTTTTGTGCCAAAACTGCCGAAAAATCAGGGTTAAGATTAATTAAATCAGGCGGGTTGTTACTCAAAACTGATGCAAGTGTTCGTTTTTCGCCTTCTGAAAATGGGACATCAATCCAAGTTATTTTAATATTAGGATTTTCTTTCTCAAAGTTGTTTATGACATTATTCATATAGTCGGAAAAATCACTCATTTGCAGAGTCCAAAATATGACTTCGTTGTTATTTCCTTTTTTATGAAAAACTTGAAAACAAACTCCTGCACATATTGCGATGATAATTATTCCGATAAAAAGTCTTAATTTATTCATAGCACCCCTGATTTTTTTAAATAATCTATGCTATGATTATACTATGAATAACTTATTTACGGAACTCGAAAATCAGAATAAACAAATTCCTCTTGCCGAAATTTTGAGGCCAAAGACTCTTGAGGAATTTTTAGGGCAGAGTAATGTTATATCTCCGAATAGTCCGCTTTTAAATTTGCTGAAAACACAGAGACTGTTTTCAATGATTTTTTGGGGAACTCCCGGATGTGGAAAAACCACTTTGGCAAGATTAATTGCTACAAAGACAAATGCTAATTTTATTGAGATTTCGGCCGTAACATCAGGTGTTAAAGATATAAAGGATGCTGTCGAGAGTGCCAAAAGGGCTCTTCGAGATGGTGTAAAGACTATTTTGTTTATAGATGAAATTCATCGATACTCAAAGACCCAGCAGGATGCACTTTTACCACATCTGGAAAATGGAACTTTGTTTTTAATCGGTTCGACTACGGAAAATCCATCTTTTCAGGTTGTTCCTGCTCTTTTATCAAGAGTTCAGGTAATCAGATTAAACTCTATTGATGATGAGAGTATGTTTAAGATTGCAAAAAGAGGGTTTGCTTATCTCGCAAAGGCATATTCGCCTGTGGATATAGAAAGCGGTGTGTTCGATTTTATAATAAACCTCGCAAGAGGAGATGCTAGATATGCATTGAATGTAGTTGAAAATGCTTATTTTGCAAGTGATTTGAAAGATGGCAGACGCAGTCTTACTGTCAGGATTATTGAAGAGATTTGCCAGAAGCGTAATACCAGATATTCTCAACAGGAACATTATGATTGTGCTTCTGCTTTTCAAAAAAGCCTTAGAGGCAGTGATCCCGATGCGGCAATATATTATTTAGCCAAAATGATTGCGGCTGGTGAAGATCCAAGGTTTATTGCAAGAAGACTGATTGTTTGTGCTGCAGAAGATGTCGGAAATGCCGATCCAATGGCGTTGACGGTTGCTGTTAGTGCGTATAAAGCGGTAGAGCTTGTAGGTTTGCCTGAAGGAAGAATCCCTTTAGCTCAGGCTGTTATTTATGTCGCTCGGGCAAAAAAATCTAATGAGACAGTTTGTGCTATTGATAAAGCTCTTGCGGATATTGATAACGGAAATGATTATCCTCCGCCAATGCATTTGAGAGATGCTCATTACAAAGATGCCTCAAAGTACGGCTTTGGGATTGGATATGTTTATTCACATTCGGATCCTGATTATGAACAGCAATTTTTACCTGATGAGTTGAAAAATCGCAAGTATACAAGATAGTTTAGTGGCTTATACAACTGTTTAAATAGTCTATTGTGCTTACTTTTTCATCATATAGGTATTTTATGAAGTTTAAGTATGCCTGATCGTATGATGTTATGATTAAGTTTATTTCAAATCCGTCTGTACAAAACGGCTCGTAATCGTAGACAACATAACTGTTATATTTGCTTTTCCACTCTTTTCTTTCTACTCGGCTATTGTTTTCTTCAACAATGTCTTCAAGCCAATTTACTATATCTTTATTCACATTTTTCATTTCCATGCGATTGTATTTATTGCAATCGTGACAATTGTTTTCAGTAAACATAAAAAATACTCCAAAAATTTCTATATAAAAATTGTAGTTGTTTTTATTGCTCAAATAATCCCACCTAGGTCTAAGTTGATGTAGTAATATCTGGTAATTTTTTTTGATTTTGTAATGTAAACATTTGTAACACATAAAAATATTATTCTTAAAGTTTTACCCTTAAAAAGCCGTAAACCAACATGTACGACTAGGAAATATTACCAAAACTGAAAGGAATAAGTATACAACAATGGGTTTAGCGGCATCACAAGCTAGATTATTGACTATCACAGCAAGGAAATCTGACTGTGAATATCAATCTATGGCATATTCTCATCAGAAGATTGCCCTCTCCCGTGATATGAATATCGTATCTGCGGAATATCAAGATGCCTTGGCTCAAACTAAGTTAGTTTATGATTTTTACGGAACAGGAGATACAAGTACTCAACTATCTTACGGTTTATTAATGCAACCTTCAAAACTAAACGATTATATGCCGTCTCCAATAACAGATACTGCCGGCAGAGTTGTTTTAGATGCAAAGTTGGCAGCAGCCGCTGCAGCAGCAGGGATTCCTCAAGAAGGTTTGGGATGTACTCCATCTTCTGATATAAGAAATAAATTTATTCAGGGTCTTATTGATAACGGTATTTTAACCGCAGCTGTCGGAAACGGAATAAAAAATATTCAATATAACCCGCAAGCAGGTTTAGGTTCAATAGACACAATAGATTATGTGGAAAAAACAGTTTCTTATGATGATTTTGTAAATAATTATTTGTGTAATATCGAATTTGATTTTAATGATTTGATTGCTAATACAGGTGGTTCTGACCTTAACTTGTACAATTACTCAAATAATACTGAAGTAATAGATCCGGGTTCTGAGGGTGCAGTATTAACATTGTCTCAA
This sequence comes from uncultured bacterium, assembly GCA_949283255.1. Taxonomy (GTDB): domain Bacteria; phylum Cyanobacteriota; class Vampirovibrionia; order Gastranaerophilales; family Gastranaerophilaceae; genus UBA1221. Next base: position 22,827 of record CASDRS010000012.1, read on the forward strand.
ATTTTGAATGGTGACTATGCTTTAATTGGTTGGTTATGGGATAATGATAACTGGGTATCAGGATTTGGTTATGCCGGTGCCGTTGATAAAGTTGGTTCATCAAGTTATTGGGATGTGTTATTTGAATCATTGGCATCATACGTAGATACAAATGATGCTTATACCCTTGCAGCTTTGGAATACGCTAAGAGAGAAACTTTAAAGAAAGTTGAATGTCTTGGTGTTGGTACTGATAAAGATGCCAATAAATTTGATATTTCAAACTCTGCTTATGAGTGGAAGAGCAGTCACTCAGGACAAGATGATGTATATAGTGAAGTAAGAGACAGAACGGATGATTATGTCGGCTTCGTTTATTGTCATAACAAGAAGGGCTGGAAAGATGATTATAACCAAGGTTATGGTATCGATATCAGTAGTATGACTAAAGCTTACTTTACATATTTTGCACAGTATATGGAAGGTTTAGCTACATCCAACTATAAAATAAACAACGAAAAGAGTAACTGTAATTTCGTTGATGATAACTTCGCGTTTACGATTATTGAAGGTGCAGATACTTCAGGTGACAGCGTATTGATGGCAAGTTTCTATGATATGTTGTTCAACCAAATTGCGACAAAAGGTTGGGTACAAAATGAAAAGGTTAATGACCCTGAATATTTGCAGACAATGCTTCAAAATGGTACAATGTATATTTCAACAATAGCTGATGATAACTATTATTATCAAGGTAATTATGCTACAAATTCTTACATCAAGGAAATAACTGATGAAGAAGGTATTGCACAAGCTGAAGCTAAATATAATCGAGAAAAAGAAAAGATTAATGCAAAAGAAAATATTCTTGATATGAAGATGAAGAATCTTGATACAGAAATCTCAGCACTTACTACAGAATACGATACGGTTAAGTCAGTAATTTCTAAGAATATTGAAAAGGCCTTTAAGCGTTATAACGCTTAATAAATCACTACGACACTTGCGCTCGATATGATATTATGCTAGACTGTCTCTATAAACTAGATGGAGACGGCTATGATTAAACCTACTTGTCCTAAAGATAGAATTATTTTGGCACTTGATGTTGAAACTTTAGAGGAAGTCGAAAATTTAGTAAATGAATTGAAAGATTATGTCGGATATTTCAAAATAGGTTTGCCGTTGATTGTGAACTATGGTTTTGAGGCTGTTCGATTGATTGAAAGATTGGGCGGTAAATGTTATTATGACAGCAAGTTTCATGACATCCCGAACACTGTACAAAAAGCTTGTATCAGTCTTGTAAAAAACAATGTACATTTTTTTAATATTCATATACAAGGCGGGTCGAAAATGGTAGCAGGCAGTGTAAAAGCCGCTAAGGCTGCCGCCAAGCGTATGGGCAAGGAACCACCTGTAATTTTGGGTGTGACATTGCTTTCTAGTTTTGGACAGCGTACTCTTACTACTGAGCTTTGTGTAGATAAAAATATTGAAGATTATGTTTTACAGCTAGCAAAAGTTGCTTATGAAAATGGTCTAAACGGTGTTGTTGCAAGTGCTGAAGAAGCCAGACGCATCAGAAAAGAAATTCCTGATAAAGATTTTATTATAGTTTGTCCAGCAACACGTCCAACTTGGTCATCAGTAAATGATCAAGTTCGTGTCGATACTCCTTACAGTGCCATTATGGCAGGAGTAGATTATTTAGTTGTCGGCAGACCTATTACAACTGCTGAAGATAGAGTTGTTGCCGCTAAATTAATTATCGATGAAATTACTAATGCTTTGGAAGGTAATGAAGCTTTAGTTTAGATTTTGTTTTGAAGATTAAAAATCTCTAATGCTCTTGGTAAAATTCCAAGGCAATATGATATTGTAATTCCATAGTTGGTAATAGGTACGCCTGCATTGTTTGCTATTAGTATTCTTGATAGAATTTCTCGTCTGTTTGTCATGCAAGCTCCGCAGTGAATAATCAGTTTGTATCCTTTTATATCTGGAAAATCGTGTCCGGCATAGTTGTCTATAACAAGATTTTTCCCTGTTTTGTTTTTTAAAAATCTAGGGATTTTTACACGCCCGATATCATCTTCAATTGCGTGGTGAGTACAACTTTCAAGGATAAGAACTTTATCTCCGTCTTCTAGTGTGTCAATAGCTTTTGCACCTTTTACAAATGCTTCAAGATCACCTTTTAATCTTGCAAAAAGTATTGAGTATGATGTGAGTTTTATATTTTCAGGAACAATTTCATTAACCTCTTTGAATGCTTGTGAATCAGTTATAACAAGAGCCGGAGGTTCTTTGAGATTATCTATAGCCTGTTTTAATTCTGTTTCCTTAACTACGTAGCTGAGGCAATCACTGTCTAGCATGTCTCTGATGGTTTGTACTTGCGGGAGAATAATTCTGCCTTTAGGCGCTTCCTTATCTATAGGTATAACTTGAATTACAGTGCTTTTTGGCGGAACAAGGTCTCCTGCAATTTTGGGTGAATTGATAAAATCTTCAGGCAACAGTTTTACTATTTCAGCCTTAAATCTGAATGTGATTTCTTTATCTGTCATAGCTGATGTTTTTAGAACGTGTGGAGTTATTGTATAAATTTCATCAAGCTTCTTCTCATCAATTTCTTGGATGTCGGTTTTGTTTACAATAACAATATAAGGAATTTTCAATTCATCAAACTTTTGCATCAAGTTTTTTTCATACTCGTCTATTCCTTTATAATCACAAACGATTACGGCGACATCTGTACGGTTAATAATTTTCATTGTTTTTTCGATACGCTTGTCGCTTAGAGATGTAGTATCATCAATACCTGCGGTATCAAGAAATCTTACAGGCCCTATCGGCAAAAGCTCCATTGACTTTTCAACAACGTCAGTTGTTGTGCCTGCAATTTCTGAAACAATTGAAATGTCCTGATTTGTTATTTTGTTAAGAATGGAAGATTTCCCAACGTTAGTTTTTCCAAAAATACCAATATGCAATCGTTGTGATTTTAATGTAGACATATAAATTTAATTCTCTCCCTTTTTAAAAAAGAACGGCACCCTCAAAGGGTGCCGTTCACTTTGAAAAATTAACCTCTGATACCAAGTTTTTTGATTAGTTCTCTGTATCCTTCAAGATTTCTGCTCTTAAGGTAAGATAACAATCTCTTTCTTTTACCTACCATCATCAAAAGACCTCTCTTTGTAGCGAAATCTTTTTGATTAGATTTTAAGTGTTCTGTTAATTCGCTGATTTTCTTTGTGTACATAGCGATTTGAACTTCAGCAGAACCGGTATCTTTTTCATTGGCACCAAATTCTTTAACAATGTCTTGTTTGTTTTTCAAGTTAATTGACATAATAATTTTTCCTTTTATTTCGTATGAGTACAAATTGGGCGTAAGCACTCTACACGTTGATGATAATATGATAAAAGAAAAAAATCAATACATGAAAAGCTTATGTGTAAACAAAACTTAAGATAGGTTAATGCTTGCGTCAGCAATCATACCTGACTGAAATGCTCTTAATGAAGCTTTTGAATCAGATACCATGTGTTCACCTGCAAGTTCACGCGCTAATGTTGCATTTGAGGTTCCTTTCATAAGGTCTCTTAACTTGTTTTGTGCATTTGCGATGTTACTTTCAAGCAGTGAACTGGTGTTTCCTGCGGCATATTCGTTTTGTAATTTTTCTAATTCGGATTCAGCAGCTTCCTGTGCGGCAACTGCTTCTTGCTCAGCTTTGCGTGCCAATTCGTATGTTTTTTCGCTTACTTCTTTCTTCTTGTCAGCTTCTTTGGATCTTGCCCATATACTGTCTCGAATACTAAGCGGTACTGATTTGAAATCCGATGATTTTGCAAACGAAAATAAAGCGGTTGACTTCATCGCTTTTACGTATGAGGTGAGATATTTTTGATAATCTCCGCCGTATTGCGCTTTGAGTTCCGGATTTTTTTCAAATTGTGAAAGTGTTACAAATTGTACTTCAGCCATAGCAAGCCCTTTTAACTTATACTCTGTATATATAAAGTATTTCGCTTCTAGTAAATTGCGCTTTTTAAAACGAAATATTAAGTTTTGTTACGACTGATTATAACCTGTTTTACTTGATATCTTTGGCTATTATGTCAGTGATGTCATCTCCTCCATAGAAAACTATTGTTTTAGGAAGCACGAGATCGTAATTCATACTTTTGGCTTTTTCAACTACAGTATTTCTGATTTCAGAGTCGATTTGTGTAAGCTTTTTATTATATTCGGTGTCAAGATTAAGTTTTTGTTGGTTGATTTCATTTCTGTATTTTTCTTCTAATTGAGCAATTTTGTTAGGATCCGTCTCTTTTGAAATTTCACTTCTGGCTTTTTCAATTGTAGCCTGCATTGCCTTAATCTTATTTTCTTGTTCGGCCTTAAGAGATTTGACGGCAGATGAATTTGCAACGATTTTTGTTGCATCAACTACAGCAACTTTCGGAGCTGTGTCTGAAATTGCTATGTTGTTTACCGAATACCCAAGGCCAAATGCCAGCGCAACTATTACTGCAATGTGAAATTTTTTGTACATAATTAAACCCCTCTCTTTCCGTGTTTCAAAGCTATTTTTTATCGCAAAACCGTATTAGACAATTACCATGTTGGGGAGATTATTTGCATATTTACATTGTTTGTAATACTATTAAAGTGAACGTAAAAGGAGAAATTATGGCACAACAATTTAATCCGCAAAACATCAAAAAAAGAACTTCAGTTTTAGTTTTTATTAAGGGCACAACAGCGCCTTTAGTTTTGTATGTTGAAAACCCTCAAGAACTTTATACTGAATTGACTCAACTAATGAAAACAACAAGTAATGTACTTGTTGAAAAAGAAACACAAGGACCTTTGAAAAAGGTTTGTTTTGCGGCAAATCAAATTGCAGCTATAGCTATGCAGGAAGAACAATACGTATAAAGTCAGCAAAATGTCGAACATTGTAACTATAGAAGAAATAGAAAATTCGGATGAAAAGACCGTATATTATGATTTTAGCCAAAATATCGAAGGAATAGATTCCGTCGGTCCTATAAGTGCGGAGCTTACCCTAAAATCACTTGGCGATTTTATAGAAGTGAGCGGAAATGTTAAGGGAATTTTAAAATTAACATGTGATTTATGCTTAAAGGAATTTGAATATAATCTGGATTTCGATTTGGATGAAATATTCGCAAAACACGCATTATTAGATAATTACGGACAAGAAACCGAAATAAAAGACGGGCAATTTATAACAGATTTGAACGGTGAAGATAAAATTGATATTTATGACTTATTGTATCAATCTGTAATATTAAATTTACCAAATAAAAAAGTTTGTGGTATAAATTGTAGTGGAGATAATTTTTCGAAAGAAGAAGAATTATCCGATCCGAGGATGGATGTATTTAAAAACATTCAAATACAACCGAAAGATTAAATAGTAGTTAAAAATAAAAAGGAAAAGAAAAATGGCAGTACCAAAGAAAAGAACAGGACATTCCGCTCAAGGACATAGAAGAAGTAACTGGAAGGCAACAACTCCGGAGACTACAAAATGCCCAAATTGCGGAGCAACAGTTTTGACACACACAGTTTGCACAGAATGCGGAACTTATAAAGGAAAACCGGTAAGCTTGAAAGATAGAAAAGAAGAAGCTGTAAAAGAAGAAAAACCGGCTAAAAAATCAACTAAAAAAGCTGCAAAAGCAGAAGAAAAAGTTGAAAAGGCAGAAGAAGTAAAAGCTGAAGAAAGCAAGACTGAAGAAGTTAAAGCTGAAACAGAAACAAAAGAAGAAAACTAATTAAGATAAATGAGGTTGGAAGGAAACTTTCAACCTCAGTATCAAATTTATAAGAGACTTTGAGAGAGGGAAACATGACAAGAATAGCAGTAGATGCAATGGGTGGCGACCACGCTCCTCATGAGATAGTAGCAGGAGCTGTTTGGGCAGCACAAGAATATGGTGTTGCAATTGAATTAGTTGGTAAGCAAGACAGAATAGAACAAGAGCTTGATAAGATTACCCACGAAGGTTTTTATTCTGATTGCGGTAAGGCAGGAAAGCAATACCGTATAAAAATCGATACTAGCAAGCTTGATATTAAAATAACTCATGCTTCTGAAATTATCGAAATGGGCGAAGCTCCTGGACAAGCTATTCGTAAGAAGAAAAAGTCATCAATAGTTTTGGCTGTAGCTGCTGTAGCAGAAGGCAGTTCAGATGCAGTTGTTGCTGCAGGTTCAACCGGTGCGGCTATGGCATCAAGTTTGTTCGGTTTAGGCAGATTGCAAGGTATTGACAGACCTGCTATTGCTGTAACCTTGCCAACGATTAAACGTCCTATCGTAGTTATTGATGGTGGTGCTAACAGTAATTGTACTCCTGAAATGTTGATGCAGTTTGCTATCATGGGTGCAACTTTCTCTAAAAACGTTCTTGGCATTGAACATCCGAGAGTTGGTGTTTTGAATATCGGTGAGGAAGCAGGTAAGGGTAATGAGCTTGCTCAGGCTACTTACAAATTGTTAGAAGAACATCAAGATAAGATTAATTTTGTTGGTAACATTGAAGGTAAAGAAATATTCTTGAGTGTTTGTGATGTTGTTGTTTGTGACGGATTTGTCGGCAACGTTGCATTGAAAGTTACTGAAGGTACTTCTTCAATGTTATTCAGAATGTTGAAACAAGAATTTAAGGTAGATTTGCTTGGTAAGATTATAGGTCTTCTTGCAAAACCGTTTATGAAAAGAATTTATACTAAAATAAATTATGAAGAATTTGGCGGTGCGTTACTTTTGGGCGTAAAGGGAATAACAGTAATTTCTCACGGTCGAAGCAAAGCTTATGCTATTAAAAATGCCGTAAGAGTTGCGAAGGACGCTGTTGAATCAGGTGTTAACGAAAAAATAGCAAGATTTCATGAGGAATAAATAATGACAGATAAATTAATACCAGTTAAAATTGCGGGAGTTGGATACAGTTTACCCGAAACAGTTATCACAAACGATGATTTGACAAAATTATATGAAACTTCCGACGAGTGGATTTACACAAGAACCGGAATCAAAGAAAGAAGAGTTGTTTCTGGTGAACAAAATGCTATTGATTTAGGTTTTGAGGCAGCTCAGAGAGCTTTGGAAAAAGCTAAGATGAATCCTGATGATATTGATTTAATTTTGGCGGCTTCTTCTGCTCCACCTGATTTGTATCCTGCAATTGCCTGCCACATCCACCAAAGGTTGGGTATATCTAAGCAAATTCCTGCTTTTGATATTACTGCTGCTTGTTCAGGTTTGATTTACGGTATGAGTATTGCAAAGGCTTATATCGCATCAGGCATGTACAAAAATATATTAATTGTTGCGACAGATAACAATTCACGTCTTGTAGATTGGACTGACAGAAGTACTTCAATCTTGTTCGGTGACGGTGCTGGGGCTATGGTTATGACTCCGGCTGAAGACGGTGTTGATGATATTATTGCGATAGATATTAAAGCTGACGGTAATTACGGTAATTTGATTGAGCTTTCATTTGACGGTAAAAATTGTCCGCTTGTTGAGCAATATCAAGAAAAGCCTAAGGGCATAAGAATGAACGGCCGCGGTGTTTATACATTCGTTGCTAAAATTTTGCCTCACTATGTAGAAAATCTTATATTAAATGCAGGCATGAAGGCTGATGATATTGATTATTTAATTCCGCATCAGGCTAATATCAGAATTATTCAAGCTGTTCAGGAAAGATTGGGTTATCCTGATGAAAAGGTTGTTACAAATATTAAGTATTACGGTAATACTTCAGCAGCATCTATTCCTATCGCTTTGGCTGAAAGTGTAGAGAAGGGTAATTTGAAACTTGGAACTACAGCTGTGCTTTGCGGATTTGGCGCTGGCATGACTTGGGGCGGAGCTATTGTAAGGCTTAGAGAAGGTATTTGCTAGTCTTGGCAAGTTTCGTTTCAAGTTTATGAATTATAAATTTTAAAATAAGGTACTTTTTATGAGTACCTTATTTTTTAATATGACATAATTTTTGCTTAAGTTTATTATTATAGTTTACTTTTCATGTGTTTATAGTATAATAACTGTAGGGTTATTAAGATTTAGCAGGTTAGTAAGACTTGCCTGTTACGTATGAGAGGGATAATATATGACAAAAAAAATTGCGTTTTTATTTCCTGGTCAAGGGGCTCAGTCCGTTGGTATGGGAAAAGATTTGTATGATACTTACGGTATTGCAAAAAACGTTTATGATACGGCTGACAAAATTTTAGGTAAAAGCATTACAACTTTATGTTTTGAAGGTCCTGAAGAGGATTTGAAACAAACAGTTAATACACAGCCTTGTATTGTAACTACGTCTATTGCTGCGTTAGAATCGTTTAAGTCAGAATTAAATATTTCTCCTGATTATACGGCAGGTCATAGTTTGGGCGAATATTGTGCAATGTATGCTTCAGGCGTAATGTCTTTGGAAACAACATTAAGAGCAATCCAAAAGAGAGCTGATTTGATGGGGCAGACAAAGGGTGGTGCAATGTCTGCTATATTGAATGCTCCTGAAGGTTCTGTAGAAGAAGCTATCAACGAAGCATCTTCTGTAGGATATGTAGACGTTGCAAATTACAATTCCCCTGTACAGGTTGTAATCACTGGCGATGAGGCTGCTGTTGCAAAAGCAGGCGAAATTTTACTTGCAAAAGGTGCAAGAAGAGTTGTTCCTCTTGCTGTATCAGGTGCTTTCCATTCAAAATTTATGGAAAATGCCGGCAAAGAATTTGAAGGTTTTGTAAAGGATCTTGAGCTTAACAATGCAATAGTTCCTGTTATAACAAACGTCGATGCTTCAGCTACTTCAGAAGCTTCAGAATTTAAAAAGAAAATGCCAAGACAAATATATTCTTCAGTTCATTGGACTCAGACTATCCAAAAAATGAGAGAAGAGGGTGTTGAAATCTTTATTGAAATCGGACCTGGTAAAGTTCTTGCAGGATTGAATAAGAAAATTGCTCCGGAAGCAAAGGTATTTAACGTATTCGATAAGGCAAGTTTGGAAAGTACGATAAGTGCTTTGAAGGAAGAGTTGGCATTAGTATAGTTTAGAATAAATGTAAGTTGGGCTTATCTGTCCGACAAAGAAAATAATAAGGAGAAAGATTAATGACAGAAAGAAAAATTGCTTTAATTACAGGCGGTTCACGCGGTATAGGTTTGGCTTGCGCTTTGGAACTAGCAAAGGCAGGCTGCGACATTATTATCAACGATATTTGTGATGCAGAAAAAGCTCAACCTGCATTGGACGAAATTAAAGCTTGCGGTGTAAACGCTTATTTTTACAGCTTTGATGTTTCAAACGATGCTGCAGTTCAAGAAAATGTAGATAAAATGATTGCTGATCATGGTAAAATCGACATTTTGTTAAACAACGCAGGTATAACAAAAGACGGTTTGTTTATCAGAATGGATATGGAACAATGGGAACGTGTTATTAAGATTAACTTGACAAGTGCTTATTGTGTAACTCACGCTGTAATCAAATACATGATGAAGGCTCGTCAAGGTTCTATTATTAATATGTCAAGTATCGTTGGTCGTCATGGTAACGCTGGTCAAGCTAACTATTCAGCTTCAAAAGCAGGTTTAATCGGTTTGACTCAAACTTTGGCAAAAGAATTCGGTTCAAGAAATATCAGGGTAAATGCTGTATGTCCTGGATTTATTCAAACAGCTATGACTCAAGATCTTGCTAATATCGATGAATATCTAAAGGCTATCCCTATGAAGAGACTTGGTACTCCTGAAGATATCGCTAAAGTTGTTAAATTCTTGGCTTTGGATACTGACTACGTCACAGGTCAGGCTATCGAAGTTGCAGGCGGTTTGATGATATAATCTAAGTAAAGATTTTTAACAAAACGCGTCTGTTTTTGTAAATATCTTGCAAAATAATTTTGTGCTAGATATAATAAGATTGAAGTAAATTCGTAATACAATTAAATTAATGAGGAAAAGAAGATGAGTACATTAGAAAAAGTTAAAAAAGTTGTAGTAGATCAATTAAGCGTTGACGAAGCTTTGGTTACTCCTGAAGCTAGCTTCACTGCTGACTTGGGTGCTGATTCTTTAGATACAGTTGAATTAGTTATGGCTTTCGAAGAAGAATTCGGTTGCGAAATTCCTGATGAAGAAGCTGAAAAGATTCAAACAGTTCAAGACGCTGTTAACTATATCGATTCTCACAAGTAATTTGTTAAAATATTAAGTGCATTTCAGATGGTTATTGCATTATAGAATCGAAAAAAAGTGTACGAGGGTGAAAATTGAATATTAATTTTCCCCTCGAACATTTATTAATTAGAACAAAAAAGGTAAAGAGATGACTAAGAGAAGAGTAGTAATCACAGGCATGGGTGCCGTTACTCCGTTTGGTGTCGGCGTTGATAAGTTTTGGAACAGCCTTGTGGAAGGAAAAAGCGGAATTAGTACTTCCGAATTGATAGATATTTCAAAGCATGTAGTTAAGATATCCGGTGAAGTTAAGAACTTTAACCCTGAAGAATATCTTGAACCTAAAGAAGCAAAGAAAATGGATAGATTTATCCAATTTGCTATGATTGCGGCTGATGAAGCTGTTAAAGATGCAAAATTGGAAGAAGTAAAGGATGTTGACCCTTATAGAATTGGTGTAGTTGTTTCAGCTGCAGCAGGCGGTTTTAGAACATTCGAAGATAACCATATTAGAATTTTGGAAAAAGGACCTAATAAATGTTCTCCGTTTACAATTCCTATGATGATTGTAAATATGGCTTCAGGCAGAATTTCTATGAGATATGGTTTTAAGGGCATAAATAAAGTTGTTGTATCTGCTTGTGCAACGGGTACTCACTCTATCGGTGACGCTGCTCGTTCTATCCAATATGGAGATGCTGATATTATGGTTGCAGGTGGTTGTGAAGCTACTATTTGTGATGTTGGTATTGGTGCTTTCTCAAGTGCAAGAACTTTATCTAAGCGTAACGATGAACCTACAAAAGCTTCTCGTCCTTATGATAAAGACAGAGACGGTTTTGTTATGTCAGAAGGTGCCGGCGTTGTAATTTTGGAAGAATATGAACACGCTAAAAAACGTGGTGCGAAGATTTATGCTGAGGTTGTCGGCTATGGTCAAACAGCTGATGCTTATGATGTTGTTGCTCCTTGTCCTGAAGGTAAGGGTGCTACAAAATCTATGGAATTGGCACTGGAAGATGCAGGTATGAAACCTACTGATGTTCAATATATTAATACTCACGGTACAAGTACAGGTTTGGGTGATATCGCTGAATCTCATGCTGTTGCCAGAGTTTTTGGTGACAGAAAGCAAAATCCTAATTTGCTCGTAAGCTCTACTAAGAGTATGCACGGACACTTGCTTGGTGCTACCGGTGCTGTTGAATGTATTGCTTGCGCTAAGGTTATTACTGAAGGTATTGTTCCTCCTACTATTAACCTTGATAATCAGGATGAAGCTGTTGCTGATTTGGATTATGTTCCTCATAAGGCTAGAAAAGCTACAGTTCATGCGGCTTTATCTAATTCATTCGGATTTGGCGGACAGAATGCTTCTATTATTTTAAAAGAAGTAAAATAATTTACAATTTAAGTTTAAAATTACGGGATGGCTTATAAAGTCATCCCGTTTTTTGTTGTAAATATATAAATTGATAAATTTAATTTTTACTACAAGTTTTCTAGCAGTGCTATTTTCATATCCGAGAAGCTTGGAGTTTTTCCAAACCAGATTTCTTGTGCCGATACGGCTTGATATACAAGCATGTCAACTCCGTTTATTGTTTTGTAGCCCAATTCTTCCGCAAGCTTCAAGAGAATTGTTTTTCTTGGATTATATATGATATCGTACACAACAGCTCCTGACGGTAATGTTTTTAGAACATCCTTTTCCACAGGAGTTAAGTCGGCTGATTTGCCTTGCATGCCTATTGGTGTTGTGTTTACAAGAATATCGTATTTTGATAAATCTCTCATGCGGTCAATTTGGTATGAGCAAAAAGTAATTGATGGGAATTTTCTTCTGACGTATGCCATATAATCCATCGCGTTTGGGATACTTCTTGTGTAAATTCCAATCTCTTTTATTCCTCTGTCATACAAGCCCATAACAGCTGCACGGCTTGCCCCGCCTGTTCCAAGTACTGCTGCTGTTTTCCCGTTAAGATCTATATCGTCAGGTATTGCTTTTTTAAAACCTAAAACGTCTGTATTATACCCTTTCATTGATTTGTCGGAATTGATTTTTACAGTATTTATTGCACCTGTTATATCTGCATATTTATCAACTTCATCAACAAACAATGCGACAGGTACCTTATGCGGGATTGTTACATTAAAGCCAGAGTATCCGTTGTATTTCAAATCTTTTATTCTGTCAATGAGGCTCTCCGGTGATGTTTCAAGTGTCTCATAGGAGGCATTTATACCAATACTTTTAAATCCAGCTCTATGGATAACTGCTGACATTGAATGTCCTAGCGGATATCCGATAACTCCAAATTTTTCCATATTCCCTCCTTTTTTACGATTCTTCTGATTGTGTGTCAGAATCTTCTGCTAATTCTTTTTTAAATTTACACTTAATATTGGAACATTTTAGTGTCGTTCCCTTTTTGGTTACCACTTTACCCAGTAGGGATCCACATTCAGGGCAAGTTTCGCCAGTCGGTTCATTCCACATTACAAAATCGCATTCAGGATATTTGTTGCAGCCGTAAAATACGGTGCCGCGTTTGGACTTACGTTCTATTATTTCTCCCTCTCCGCATTTTGGACATTTTACACCTGTCGTTTTTACGACAGCTTTTCTTGCTCCGCATTCAGGGTTTGTGCATTCCATATATTTCCCGTAAGGTCCTGTTTTATATATCATATCTGAACCGCATTTTGCACATTTTTCTTCGCAAACTTCTTGTTCCGTTGATTGTGTTTCGCCACCTTCGTTTATCGCATTAAGCGACATTGCAGTTTGACATTCAGGATATCCGGAACAACCCAAAAATAGTGTTCCTTTTCTGCTTGTTCTTACCAACATTGGTCTGCCGCATTTTGGACATTTTACGTTAGTTTCGATTTTGACTTTTTCTCCGGTTGCCATTACCTTGTTTACGTTGTCCATAAACGGGGTATAGAAATCTGCAAGAACTTTATTCCAGATAGCTTTTTTCTCCGCAATTTCGTCTAATTTTGTTTCCATCCCGGCAGTGAATTTATAATCCATAATATCTGCAAACTGGTTGACAAGTTGTTTGGAGACTGTTCTGCCTAAAATTGTCGGTTTAAGGGCTTTGTCTAATTTTTCAACATAACCTCTTGTTTGAATTTTGGTGATAATAGATGCGTAAGTTGATGGACGACCTATACCATATTCTTCAAGAGCTTTGACAAGTGTAGCTTCTGAATATCTTGGAGGCGGCTGTGTAAAGTGTTGTTTTGGTGTTACTTTTCTGCAGCTTAAAACGTCATCTTTATTCAAATCAGGAATTTTTTCTTTAACGTTGTTTTCATCTTCTTCCGCGTCATTATATAATTTTAAAAATCCGTCAAACGTAATCTTGCTTGTGCTTGCTTTTAGAGTATAATCTCCGGCTTGGATTTCTACTGATTTATTTGCAACTTCTGCACAAGTCATTTGTGATGACATAAACTTGTTCCAGATAAGTTTGTATAATCTGTATTGTTCGTTTGATAAATATTTTTTTATGCTGTCAGGCGTGCGTTCAGGGTATGAAGGACGGATAGCTTCGTGCGCGTCTTGTACGTTTTGTTTGCCTTTAGCATATACGTTCGGCTTTTCAGGATAGTATTTTTCACCGTAATTTTTTAGGATAAAATCCTTTGCCATTACTTGCGCATCTTCAGAAATTCTGACACTATCGGTTCTCATATATGTAATCAAACCGACTGCTCCGTTTTCAAGCTCAATACCTTCATATAATTTTTGTGCAATTTGCATCGTTTTTTGTACGCCATAGCCCAGTTTTGAGCTGGCTTCTCTTTGTAAGGTTGATGTGATAAACGGTGCTGTTGGTTTTCTTTTTGTTGTTCTGTTTGTGATTTTTGAAACTTTGTATTCCGTTGATTTATCACTTAAATATTCGACAATCTTATTGGCTTCTTCTTCGTTATGGATTTCGACTTTTTTGTCTTTATATTTTGAAAGTTCAGCCTCAAACATTCCGCCGTCTTTTTCAAGTTCTGTATGGATTGACCAATATTCAACAGGAACAAAAGCTTCAATTTCATCTTCTCTTTCGCATATCATTCTAAGTGCGACGGATTGAACTCTTCCTGCAGACAGGTGATAATTCCCCATCTGTTTCCACAGTACAGGACTAAGTTTATAACCTACAAGCTTGTCTAATATTTGACGAGTTTGTTGTGCTTTGACTTTATCCATATCGATTGTTCTTGAATGTTCAACAGCATATTTCACTGCTTTAGGGGTAATTTCGTTAAATTCTATTCTGAAAACTTTATCTTCAGGTACGTCAAGAACTTGTCTGACATGCCATGCTATAGCTTCTCCCTCACGGTCCGGGTCGGATGCCAGATAAACTTTGTCGCTGTGTTTTGCCAAATCATTCAGTTTTGTTACGACTTTTTTCTTTTCCGGAATTATTACGAATGTTGGTTCAAATCCGTTGTTCACATCAAACCCGAGATTCTTTTGCGGAAGATCTCTGATATGACCAAAGCTTGCTTCTATTTGATATCCGTCACCCAAAATCTTTTTTATTGTCTTAGATTTTGCAGGAGACTCGACTATTACTAATGCTTTCTCTTTTTTTGCTGTTGTTTTTGTTGCCATTATTTCCCTTGTGTAATTTCAGCTATTTAAGCTGTACCATCCTAAACTCTTTTATACCTATCGCCGGTTACCTGTTTTATTATGCCTTTAAGCTCCATCGTTGTCAAGTTTAACAACAAATCATTTGTGTTAATTTTTGTGATTGAACTTATTTCATCAAATCCCTTTTCTTCTACCTCAAGTGCATTTAATATTTTTAATTCTGTTTCGTTTAAATCAGATAAATTCATTTTTAATTGTTCGCAAGGTTTTACTTCCCAATTCAAAGCTTCTAAAATATCATCAGCATTTGTTACAAGTGTGGCTCCGTTTTTGAGAAGTTTATATATCCCTTCTGTATTTGGATTTGAAATCAACCCCGGAATACACATAAGTTCTCTGCCCTGTTCAAGGGTTAGGTTAGCTGTAATTAGTGCCCCGCTTTTTAATGATGCTTCTGCAACTAATGTTCCGTACGAAAGGCCTGATACTATTCTGTTGCGTTGTGGAAATCTGAATTTTAACGGTTCGAATGTCGGGTAATATTCGCTTACAATCATTCCGCAGCCGTTTTCGATTTCTTCATACAGCTTTTTGTTACTTGCAGGATAAGTATAATCAAAACCGCTTGCGATTACTCCGATTGTTTTTAAATTGTGTCTTAATGCGCTTGTGTGCGCAGAAGTATCTATTCCCGAAGCCAGACCTGATACTATGCAGATATCTGTTCCTTCTAGTTCGGATACAATTTTTTCTACTGCATCTCTTGCATTAAAACTGGCTTTTCTTGATCCTACTATAGCAAGTGTTTTTGTAAAATTACAATCTTGCGGGTTCCCTTTGTAGTACAAGACTGCAGGCGGATCCGATATTTCTTTCAGCAATTGCGGATAATTTTTATTTTCGAGTGTATAATATTTTATCCCGCGATTTAATACTTCATCAATGGTTTTGTCTAAATCGATATTTTTTCTTTTTTCTATGAAAGTTTCGGCTTTCTTTACGCTAAGCCCTTCAATTTGCGACAAATCAGACATGGAAGCATTATATGCAGTTTCAATGTCTCCAAAATAATTATAAACTCTTTGAATAAATGTACTGTCAATCTGTTCGATTGATGACAGTGCTATCCAATATTTATCCATTAATTCTTTTTCTTCTTAATTCTTTCTATAAGTTCTTTTACGTTTTTGATTTCTTCTTCAGGAAGTTCCATCTCTAAGTAATCTTCCAAATATTCGATTGCATCATCGTAATCGCCTCTTGCTAAAAATAAGATAGCCACTTTTTTATATGCTTGTCTGAAACCTGCATCGTGAGCAATTGTTTTCAGATAGTTTGAGATGGCTTTATCAACTTCATTGTTTGCTTCATAGGCTTGTGCAAGGCTGAAATATATGTATGGATTATCTTCCTTAAATTCTAAGATGTTTTCAAAATTCTCGATTGCCAAATCATAATTTCCGAGTTCAAAATGGATTTTGCCTAAATCATAGTATGCATCATAATTTTCAGGTTGTTTTTCCAATATTTTCTCTAACTCATCTATCGCTAAATCGAGCCTGCAATCTTCCATATAAAATCTTGCAAGAAAATGTGCCAAAACCATGTTATCAGGCATTTCATATATGCCTTGTGATAATAATTCTATGCCGTTTGCGTAGTCTTTTTTCCTATAGTAAATATCTGCAAGGTTTATATAAACTTGCGGTAATTTTGGGTTCAATTCTATTGCTTTTAAAAAGTTATCTTCCGCTTTTTCATCGTTTGCAACACTCGCATAACACTGACCGATATTATTGTAAATTTCTGCAGTGGGTTTTTCTGTTTCAACTACAGAACTGAATGCATCTATTGCTTTTTCATATTCGCCTTTTTTGTATAAATCTATTGCTTTTTCTATTTTTTCGTTCATCAAAATCTCCTAACTACAAGCCTAAGGTCATTCCTGAGCTTTCGCTGCTATCACCTTCGCTTGAACCAATATTTTTGATAACTGTTCTTGTGTTACCTTCTGCTTGGAAGTCTTTTGGATTTAAACTCATTTTTATTTTGTCAGCATATATTGTACGTACACCTTGTGTTATGCTTGATCTTCCGATAAAGTATACATCATTCGGTTTGCCTTCTTTGTTAGGGTATACGTTAATTTTTGGTCCTCTTGCGTAGTAATCGTCATACCAAATTCTTACATTTCCGCTTGCAGAGAATGTATTTTTGTCTTGTGTAAATTCTTGAACATTGGATTTCAATGTTAATTTTTTACCGTCATTGCTTATATAATTTGAAGTTGTATTTCCTGTTGCAAGTAAAATTTTTGATGCTGAGTTATAGAAAAATTTGTCCGCAAATGAGTCATTGGCTTGTTGTTTTATTCTGCCGTTTCCAATTAATTCAAGAGTTTTCAAATCTCCGTTTTTATCTGTTTTGATAATTGCTTTGTTTGAATATGTTTCAAGCTCTTTATATTTCATCGTAACGTTGCCTGTAGCTGTCATAATGCCCGTTTTTGTGTCATATTCCTGAACATCAGAGTTTATTACAACTATTGGAGTTTTGCCGTCAAATACTACTGACTGAGTGTCGCCTTCAGCTCTTATTATTTTTGTAATTAGTGAAACTTTTAATATATTTGCTTTTACTTCACGCTTTTTATTCTTTTTTACTTCATAAGCATAAGGTTTGTCGTAAAATGTTGCAGTATCAAGGTTTTGTTGTTCGTTAACATTTACGTCTGCACTGTTGCCGACAACTTTCAAATCATCTACGGAAACTTTTACATCTCCTTTGAACTTGATTTTATTATCACTCTCAGAATATGTTTGAGATTTTGATTCAATAACCAAATCTGAAGCTTGCGCTATTATTCCCAATGAAAACATTAATACAGCTATTGTGATTAGTAGTTTTTTCATTTTTTCTCCTTGGTATCGTACATTTTAGAAACAGTTTTTCCTTTGATTTTAAATCTGTTAAAGTCAGGACTGATTTCAACAGTTTCTGCGGTGGCAAGAAATTCATCATTTCTCGTAATTCTTACGTGTCCGGTTGCAGTTACGGGTTTGTCATTGCCTGACCATACTACACGGTCTGCTTCAAGTGAAGTTCCGTCTTTTATCACGATGTGGGTATCTTGATATAAAATAATTTGTTTTCTTTCTGCGCTGTAAGAACCTTTACTTGATTCAAAGCTCATTGAAACTTCATTATTTTCATCAAAGAAATTCCCGATGCAGTTGTTTAGTAGTGCTACTCCGTTATCACTGTCGTAGGAACCGGATTCGCCATATATTTCCCAATATTTGTGATCATTTTTGGTTTCAGTAAGTATTATACCATTAATTTGAGCTTCTTGCCTGTCTTCAGCTCCTGTAAGCTGGCTTCTGTTAAAGTTGTGCGTAATAACACCTGCTGAAATAAATGCCCAAGCCAAAACTCCAACTAATGCTAATGCTGCAGCAATATATGCCTGCTTTTTCTTACTCAAATTCTTCCATTTCATAATAAAAATGATAGCACAAAAAATCTTACTGTTACACATCATATAAACTTCTGTTACGATTTGTTTTTTATATCGGTTTTGGGGGTAATTTATCAAGAATGAATATGACTTTTGAGTAAATTTTTACAAGTCTGTTGTTATTATGATTTTCTTTATAACTTAAAATCCTTGCTTAATCTTTTTTAATAATGTAATATAGTTAGTATCAATATGAGGAAATTATGGCGAAATTAGAAATAACTGTTTGTATGGGTAGCTCTTGTTTTGCAAGAGGAAACGATCAAAATTTAGAATTTATCGAAAATTATATTAAGGAAAAAGGTCTGGAGGCAGAAATAGATCTTTCAGGTGCGCGTTGTTCAGGTGATTGTGCTGAGGGTCCTAATATTTTTGTTAACGGCGTAAAATACAGCAATGTTGATTTAGATAAAATTAAAGAAATTCTGGATGAAGCATGTTCTGTTAAATAAATTCACTTGTGTGGATTTAGCGTCTGTGCTATTCTGAAATAGTGGTTTTATTATATAAAATTGGTGTTACATAAAGGAGTTAGGAATGGATTCACAGTATCCTGTTTATACATTAGTAAATGAATGTCACGACTGTTATAAGTGTATTCGAGAATGTCCTGTTAAAGCGATTAAGATAGAAGACGGGCATGCCAGTGTTATTCCGTCCAGATGTATAGCCTGCGGTAATTGTGTAAAAGCTTGTCCTTCCAATGCAAAAAGAGTTAGGACTGATATTGATCAGGTTAAAAATTTGCTTATCGCTCAGAAAAAGGTATTTGTATCTTTGGCTCCTTCTTGGAGCGGGGTATTTGATTATTCGCCATACAAAATGATTTCTATACTCAAGCGATTAGGTTTTGCAGAAGTTTCAGAGACTGCACTCGGTGCTCAGGAGGTATCTATTGAGACTGCAAAAATTCTCAACGGTGCCGAAAAGGGTTTGTATATTTCAAGTGCTTGTCCTGTAATTGTTGATTTTATAAGACTTTATCATCCTGAATTTATAGACTGTATTACGCCAATCGGCTCTCCTGCAATGACGCATGCGAAAATGCTTCGTGAAAAATATGGGGATGATATTTCTATAGTTTTCATCGGGCCTTGTATCGGTAAGAAAAATGAAGTTAAATATGCAGGATTATTTGATGTGGCATTGACTTTTGAAGAGTTAAAGATGTGGATTAATGACGAGATTGTTGATATCGCATCTGTTTTATTTGATAAAAAGAATGCATTTGTTCCTTACAGTGCAAATGAAGGTTCTTTGTATCCTATTGACGGCGGGATGAATGAAACTTTGAGACGAATCGGTATCAGGCATGATATTCAACTTATGGATATATGCGGGCTGAATAATTTTGAGCGTGCATTGAATAATTTGAAGCCAGAATTGATAAATAAAGTAATTTTTGTTGAGGCTCTTGCTTGCGAGGGCGGATGTATCGGCGGACCTTGTATTTCTACGGATAAGGCAGGAATTAGCGTAGTTTCAAACATTTTGTCCAATGTGAAAGATAGAGATGATATTCCGAAAGAACCTGATGTATTGGTTCCTTATCCGATTAAAAAAGGAAAGATTGTAACTTCCGAGTATCCTCTTGAAGATATTCTGAAAGCTTTAAAGAGAATCGGTAAACATACTGTAGATGATGAACTTAACTGCGGGGGATGCGGTTATGCAACTTGTCGAGATTTGGCAAAAGCTTTGTTGGATGGAGATGCAGAGACTTCCATGTGCGTTTCTTATATGAGAAAAATCGCTATGAGAAAAGCCGCTGCTCTTGTAAGGTGTATGCCTGCAGCTGTTGTTATGGTTGATAGAAATTTGAATATTCTTGAAGCTAATGACAGTTTTATGAAAATGTTTACAGGCGATATGTATGAAATATTTAAGGCACGTCCTGATGGTATGGCTGGTGCTGCTATTGATAGAATTATAAGTTTTTCGGAATTGTTTAAAACTTGTTTAAATTCCGGTAAAGATTTGCACAAGGAACGTTATGCCGTTAAGGATCGTTTATATGATATCAGTATTTTTACTATTGAAGAAAACGAAATTGTTGGTGCGGTTATAACTGATGTTACGCAATCAGAGACTAACAGAGAAAAAATTTCACAGAAAGCTCATGAAGTTATTTCCAAAAATATTTCTATCGTTCAGGAAATCGCCTGTCTTTTAGGTGAGCACATGGTAGAAACTGAAACGTTATTGAGTTCTATTGCAAATGACTTTGATACAGCAAGCGACAATGGTACTGATAATCAAAATAATGATAAGTAAAGGGTCGAAAAATGTTTATTGACATAGATTGCAGTCAAATGAAAAAATATAATCAAAATGCTTACGGGGATTATTTTGTGTCAAAAAGATATCCTGATGAAGCAAGATTGGTTGCGGTTTTGTCAGACGGGCTCGGCAGCGGTATCAAGGCAAATATTTTATCTTGTATGACTGCGACAATGCTTTTGCAGTTTATATCTAATGACCAAATCCCTATTAGACAGGCTGCGGAAATTGTTATGAATTCGTTACCGGTGTGTAAAGTTCGTCATATCAGTTATTCTACTTTTTCAGCTATAGATTGCTATGATGACGGAAATGCCAAAATTGTTGAAGAAGGTAATCCTGAATTTATTTGGATAAGAGATGGCGAAGTTATGACTCCGCCTTATGAGACTATTCAGTCAAAAACTTTTAAAAATCGTCGGATGAAAGTTTACAAGATAAAATTAAAACTCGGAGACAGATTAATCTTTTGCTCGGACGGGGTTACTCAATCAGGACTTGGTGGCGGAAGGTTGAAACTCGGTTTGAGGCGTGAAGGTTTAATCGTACTTTTAAAAGATAAATTGGCCGAAAATCCTGAGGTTTCAAGTTCAGAGTTTGCAAATTATATTGTAAATCAGGCAAGAAACATTGAAACGGACAGAAAACCTAAAGATGATATTTCTGCTTGTGTACTTTATTTTAGAGAACCTAGAGAAGCGTTAATATTTACGGGCCCTCCTTTCCATCAGCAAAAGGATAAAGAATATGCTCAAATGTTCCAAAACTTTAAGGGCAAAAAAGCTATTTGCGGTGGAACAACGGCTAATTTAATTTCAAGAGAACTGAGTATTCCGATAAGAATGGATTCTACTATCAGTGTTGGAAAACTGCCGGCAATTTCATATATGGACGGGGTTGATCTTGTAACAGAAGGTATTTTAACTTTAACAAAAACTTTAGAATACTTAGAAAACGGTACGTTAGATATTGACAACGCTGCAGGAAAGTTGGTAAAATTTTTATTGGATAGTGATTGTATCCATTTTATGGTAGGCGCAAAATTAAACCAAGCTCATTATGATCCTGCTCTGCCAATTGAAATAGAAATACGTAAAAATATTATTAAAAAAATGGCTAATGTCCTGCAGGACAAATATTTTAAAAAAGTTGATGTACAGTACATGTGAGGAAATTCCTCGTCAAAGAAAGGTAAATTAGAATGGACAAAAAAATTAGTGTTAAGGTATGTTTAGGGACAACTTGTTTTGTAATGGGGTCAGCAAATTTGCAGGAATTAATTGATACTGTTCCGGCTAAATATGGTGATAAAGTTGATGTTTCAGGTGTTCCTTGTTTGGGCTTGTGCTCAATTGACTGGGAATTTTCAAAAGCTCCTTATGTCAAAGTTGATGATGAAGTTATCAAGGAAGCAACTGTTGAAAAAGTTTTAAAAGCAATTGATGAAAAATTAAAGTAGTTAAGTTAGGATTTACATCTTAACGGAAGTAGAAAAGGAAAAGAAAATGGTAATGAATGCCCCTAGACAAACTTCACATTTAAAACGTGAAATTTTGATAAGATTAATAAAAGCATTTTATACTGATGATTTCGGAGAAAATGCCAGATTAATCCCTTATCAAATGCGTCCTAAAGATTTTGAAGCACCTTATAGGTGTTGCGTATATAAAGAACGTGCAATTCTTAGAGATAGAACTATTGCAGGTTTGGGTTTGTCCATAGAAGAAACTGATGACAGTATTCACATGGCTGAGCTTGCAAAGAAAGTTCTTGAAAGAGAAAAACCTGAAGAAAATCCGCTTACGGTATTGCAGACGGCTTGTAAAGGTTGTGTTCCTTCAAGAATATATGTAACGGATCTTTGTCAGGGTTGTGTGGCAAGACCTTGTGTAAATACTTGTAAATTTGGTGCTATCAGTGTTAAGAACGGTAAGTCTGTTATTGACCCTGACAAGTGCAAAAACTGCGGTATGTGTGCTCAGGTTTGTCCTTATCAAGCAATTACAAAAATTATCGTGCCTTGCGAAAGTGCTTGTCCTGTTGGCGCAATTGCTAAGGATGAGAACGGGCATGCTAAGATTGATTTTGACAAATGTATTTCTTGCGGAAAGTGCGTAAGCGCTTGTCCTTTCGGAGCTGTACATGAAAAAAGTCAAATTATTGATGTCTTAAAAACTATTAAGGCTGGCAAAAAGGTTATTGCAATGGTTGCACCTGCTATGTTCGGTCAGCTTCCTTGTTCACCAAAACAGTTGAAAGAAGCTATTCAAAAACTCGGTTTTGCTGATGTTTATGAAGTTGCGCAAGGTGCGGATGTTACAACTAAAAATGAGGCAAAAGAATTCGAAGAGAGACTTCTTAAAGGTGCTGAATTTATGACAACTTCTTGTTGTGCAGGATATAATGAGCTCGTAGACAAGCATATTCCTGAACTCAAACCTTTCAGATCAGATACGAGAACTCCTCTTTATTACACTGCTGAAATTGTTAAAAAAGAACATCCTGATGCAGTAACGGTATTTTTCAGCCCTTGTGTTGCAAAACGTCGTGAAGCATTGAAAGATGATAATGTAGATTACGTTTTGAATTACGAGGAAGTAGGTGCTTGGTTAATCGCAATGAATATTAAGGTTGAAGATTGCGGAGAATCAAGCTTCAAGACAGAAGCTTCAGCTGAAGGTAGAAATTATGCAGTAACAGGCGGTGTTGCAAAAGCTGTTAAGACTCTTGTACCTGAAGAAATTCCTGTTTATCCTGTTATGATTGACGGGTTAAATAAACAGTCAATTCGTGATTTGAAAAAATATGCTAAAAACGGTGAATGCGAATTGGGTAATTTGATTGAAGTTATGGCTTGTACTGGCGGTTGTCTTGGTGGTAATGCTAATGTTAACGCTTACAAACCTGCACTCAAACAGCTTACAAATTATGTCAAAGAAAGTAAGTCTATCAAGGAAACTGAGGAAGCCGGAGAAAAGGCATAAGATTTACTTTACAACTTTGATAAATAGTTTATCTATGAAAAGCCCTGAGTTATTTTCGGGGCTTTTTAGTATTTTGGTGATGTGTTATTAATTGTAAACTATTATCGGTTTTCTTGTTTTTTTGTGTTTTCCGGATATAATTAATTCGGTAAGAGTAATAGAGCGGAATATATAATGGCAACAAAAACTTCTGATGAACAGATTATTGGATATGTAAAAGATACAGATTTGAAACATATTGCAATAATTATGGATGGAAATCGTCGTTGGGCAAAGGAAAGAAATTTACCTTCCGCATTCGGGCATAAAAAAGGTGTTGATGCTTTAAAAAAGATTATGCGTGCTTGCGATGATTTTGGCGTAAAGTATTTAACAGTTTATGCATTTTCTACTGAAAATTGGAACAGAAAAAAAGAAGAAGTTGATTTTCTGATGGATTTGCTCGGGCAAACTATTAAAAATGAATTAAAAGAGATGCATGAAAATGGTGTAGTGATTAATTTTATTGGTGATTTATCAAAGTTGAGCGAAAAATTGCAAAAGATTTTGGCTCATGCTGTTGAAGTTACTAAAAATAACAGTGGCGTACATCTTCAGATTGCATTCAATTACGGCTCACGTGATGAGATGGTTCATGCAGTGAAAAAGATAGCTGAGTCGGTAAAAGATAGCAAACTTAATATTGATGATATTTCTGAGGAGTTAATCTCTGATAATCTTTATACAAGTGAGCTTCCTGATCCTGATTTGTTGATAAGGACTGGTGGCGAGATGAGAGTTTCTAATTATTTGTTATGGCAGATTGCTTACTCTGAATTTTATATTACAAAAACATTGTGGCCTGATTTTGACAAAGAGGCTCTTGCTTGTGCAATAGAAGAGTTCCATAATCGTCAGCGCCGTTACGGAAAATAGGAGTGTTGAATTTGAAAATAGTCTTTGCAACTTCAAATCCACATAAGTTGAAAGAGTTGAAGGAGATAGCTTCTTCTTTCGGGGTAACAGATATTGAGTTTGTTTTGCCCGGTGAAGGTTTTGATCCTGTTGAAGATGGCAAGACTTTTGAAGAGAATTCTCTTATAAAAGCTAGGGAAGCTGCAAAGTTGACCGGATTGATGGCTTTGGCAGATGATTCAGGATTGTGTGTAGAGGCATTGAACGGAGAACCGGGAATATATTCTGCACGTTATGCGTCTACTCCTCAAGAAAGAATTGATAAGTTGTTAGATGCAGTTAAGCCTTTTGATAACAGAAAAGCTAAGTTTGTATGCGCAATGACACTTGTTGATAAGGATGGGAAAATCCTTTTTGCAGATAGAGGCGAATGTTTTGGCAGTATTGCGTTTTCTCAAGCCGGAACTCACGGGTTTGGGTATGATCCGATATTTTTGGTTGATGGTGAGGATGGGCTTACTATGGCGGAGCTCGATGATGAGAAGAAAAATGAAATTTCTCATCGAGGCCGTGCTTTGAGAAAAGTTTTGAGTTATCTGTTAAAAAAATAGTTTTGTTAAATTTGTTATTATGAAATAACCTCAGTGGGTAATTTATCCTTTGGTGTTTTGGTTGTTAGATTTTAGTGTGGCAATCAAAATCAGAGGAGGCTTGATGAGCAGTTCAGCTATTTGTGAAAAAACTTGTGAGAATAATAAGTTCGGAATTCTTGTCAATTCAAAGTTTTTGGGTGATTTAAAAGAAGAGCGAGATTGTGGTGAAACTTTGAAAGAAACTGTTTTTCGTCATAACGGAACTTCTGTTGAAAAAATTATCGAATATGATCAAAATACAGGTGTGAAAGTAAGGATTACAAATTATGATTATTTTGATGATAAGAAAGTTAAATCCGTTGAGGAATTTGATTTAGAAACAGGGGTTAGAAAAAAAGTTACAAGTTATACTCTGTTTAAGTCTGTGACAGAATTCGATATTAAAACAGGCAAGAAAGTTAAGACGACAAATTATGATATAAAAAATGAAAGTAAAAAAACTTCTGTTTATGATTTTGATATTGAATTAGAAAAAATTAGCCGTGTTACTATATACCGCTCAGACGGCAATGCTGTAAGCATGGTGAAAGAAATCGATCCGTCTACAGGGTTGGTTGTCAGAAGCGTAAGCTACAAAAAAGGTTCTACCGCAATAAGTTCAGTTTCAAAATACGAATTTCAAGGTGATAAAACAGTAAAAACAACTTTTTATTATAATACTCCGATATATTTTACAAGTCCTGCGGTGTTTGATAAGAAAGTTGTGGCTGATACTCTTAACAAAAAAGTTCTGGATGAATCAAGTAAGAGAAGAGTTGAGCGCTTGATAGATTCTCTGTATAGAAACAAAATGAATTTTTCTTCAATTTCTGTTTAAAAATTTTCAAAATCGGACTTGCAAAGATGCTACGAAAGTAGTATAATGCAAATGTGATAAAGGAGTGTGTGCCATGTTTAATATGAATTATGATTTTAGCAGTTCATATAAAAATGTTATGAACCAGCAAAAACAGGCTCTTATAAACAGAAATTACAGTGAAATATATTCGCACGAGATGGCTCACAAAACGGCAGGCGGAAATCTTGCAGGTTCAATAGTAATCGAGAGAAATGCTGCAGGTATTCCTGTTGCGGGTCATGTTCCAATTAAAATGCCGGCTTTGGATAAGAATAATCCGCAAAAAACAATCAATGATGCAGACACGGTAATTCGTTCGGCAATGGCACCTTCAGATCCTTCTTCTCAGGATTATAAGGTCGCAAATCAGGCTAGAAATATCAGAAGTCAGGCAATGCAGATTAAAAATCATAATCCAAATTTAGGTAAAAAACTTGATATTCAAGCTTAGTTTGATTTCTTTATTATGACAAGGTTTCTCGTGTGATTTTCCTCTAAAGGTAAATCATATTCAATAATGTCAATAAGCTTGGCTTTATATTTTTCCATAGCTTTTTTTGCGTTGTCTAATTCTTCTTTGGCTTTTACGGATTTGTACGCAATAAAAAATCCTTCAGGTTTTAATCGTGGAATTGCGTATGGAATAAGTTTGTCCATTGATGCTACTGCACGTGATGTTATTATATCGTATTTTTCTGAGATGTTTTCTACTCTGTCGCATATTGTTGTCAAGTTTGTAAGCTGAAGCTTAGATTTTATCTCTTCTATTGCATTGATTTTCTTTCTTATGCTGTCAAGTGCCGTAACTTTCAAGTCAGGATATCGAATTGCGATAGGTACAGACGGAAAGCCTCCGCCGGTGCCAAAATCCAGTAGGGTTTTTGCTATCGGTGATATTTTGTATTGTTCGAAAAATTTTTCAATAGCCAGACTGTCGCAGATATGCTTTTCCCATAAAAGTTTTTCATCGTTTTTGGAAATTAGGTTTAGTTTTTGATTTTCTTCCAAAAAAATTTTTATGTAATTCTCAAATAAATTTTTATCCATTTGTAATCTCTTTTTCAAGTTTGTCGAATTCTTCCGTTCCGAGTCTTATTCTTAAATCATTTATTCTTGTCTCTATTTTTTCTCTGTTTTTAAGTGTGGCTTTTTCATCGGTTTTTTGAAGAGCATTTAAGTAAGACGCAAGTGCTGTTTTGTAATCTTTTCTGATAATACAAAAATCGCCAAGTTCAACATTTGACCTTACAATATAATAAGGGTCTTCAAGAGCTTTTGCTGTTTCAACTGATTTTTTGAAATACTCAAAAGCAGTATCAGGTTCTTTGCGTCTGTATAATTCTGCAAGTTTTGTTGAAGAAATATATATTCCGCTTAAGTTATGGTTTGTTTCATCGAGTCTTAGGCTTTCTTTATAATATTTTATCGCCAAGTCTTTTGCGCCCGTATCATCAAAAATCATTGCAAGATTTACCATAGCTGATGACAGGTATTCGTTATCTTTGGTTATGTCAAGACATCTCTTGTAAAGCTTAACTGCGACTTCTGTTTCGTCTATTTCATCGCATACTGCCCCGAATTTGAAGTACAATTCGGCAAGGAGTTTCTTATTTGTGCGAGGTTCAATCAGTTCAAACGCTTTTTTGTAATTGTTATATGCTGATTTTAAATCATCACCAGAAATATTTGCCATTGCAATATGAGCTTTTATTCTTATATCGTGTGAAATATTTTCTTTTGATGAAATTATGTCATTTAAAATTAATTTTGCTTTATCGTGTTTGTATGTGATATAGAAAATATTTGCAATTCTGAGTCTGATTTCGTTTACACGTTCTATGTCTCCTGCAGTTGTGTAGTAATCAAATGCCATATCGTAATATTTTAACGCATTAAACCAATCTGAGGTTTGTTCATAGCATTTAGCAATTTTCGGATATATTCTCGATACCATAGACGGGAAATTGTCATCATCTTTCATTGTTAATGCCAATTGGTAGAATGCCAGTGCCTTTTTAAAATTGAAGTTTTGTTCTTCATTATTCGCTCTGTTGATGACTTCCATAAACGGAAGTTTAGTTTCTTCAGGAGTCAGAACTTTGTTTGAGTAATCTATATATCTGTTAATGGAATTTGCAATTCCTGACATAATTTTATCTTCATCTTCTTCAGAATCAAAAATAAATGAGATGTTTTTAATTTTTTCCTCTTTGGTTTGAACATGTTCAATCGGAGGTTGTACGATTTTATCAGTTTCAGGAATATCGTAGTTACATTTTGAATCCGCAGAATATTCAAGAGCTTCTATTGCTGTTTCGCCCAAAGTTTTGAATTGAGGTTTTTTAGGTATAAATAAAGTATGGTATTCAATTTCTGAGCGCATAGTTTGTCTTGATATAAGCAAGTCTCTCTCGAAAGGTTTTAGCGGAAGCTGTGTTGAATATAAATCAACGCAAGCTTTGTGTAATTTTACCGCAACATTATCCGGAATAGAGTTCATTGAAATTTCTTTATAGTAATCTTGCAAATATATCATTTCTTTTTCTTTTGATAAAAGAAGGTTTTCTATAAAGAAGTCTATTCTTTCTTTGTTGTAAAGATTAACCGTTTTTAGAAGTTTGAGACTTATCGGATGTCTTAAGATAGTCAATAATCTGAACAAATGTCCGCTCACAGGATCAACAAGAGCAAGGGCTTCTCTCAGGATGAAGTCATTGTATGAAAGGAAGCTTTTTGTAAATCCGTCCAAAAATTTTATTAGCGTAAGTTTGTGAGCATTAATAATTCTTGCCGATAATCTCACATATAGAAAATATCCCCTTGTATATTTGTATAATTCATCCGAAACAGGGCCAATCATTTTTATGCCTTCAGCTCGAAGGTATTTTTCATACAAGCTTTTTTCAAGCGCTAAAATTGTAGTTTTTTCAAAAGAGATTTTGTCTATAAAATCTTCGTAGTTGAAGGTTCTTGCGATAATAATTGTTTTAATGTGTTCTTTTTTTGAAATGTGAAAAATAAAGTCAAGGATTTCTTGCTTGTTATCTTTTAGAACACTTTCAAATGAATTGATTATTATAACAATGGGTAGGTTTATGCTGTTAAAATATGATGCGATTTTTTGAGTAAAATTTTCACTTCTGGTTTTAGGTTGTTTGATTATGTCTTTCATTGTAAGGTTTTTGAAATCCTCAAAAAATGAAAGCAAAATGTCATCCAGAATAGTTGTCTCAAAACAATTGTATTCAAGAATGATTGTGTTTTGTGCAAGAAATTTAAGAGAATGATTAACGATTTGAGTTTTTCCGGTACCCATAAAACCGTTTACAAGCATAAGCGGAGTATTGCTTTCGTAAAAACTATATATTTTTTCCAGTTGCTTTTTGTTATTTTCTAATAAAAATTGGTTGATTCCGCTAAGTTCGGTTTTTGTTAGATTTTTAGTATCAAAATTCTCCGTAAATTTCGTTTCCATATCGTTAATATACCTGATTTTTTAATATTTTGCAAATTTTTGTATTAAAATTTGCCAAATCAAATATTTTTATAGTAAAATGTCAATAGTGATACAAGGGGAATTTATGGAATTTTTTAGAAAACATCAAAAAGCAATTATTGCAATAATAGCAGTTACTTTTATCGCCTGGACAGTAGGTTTAATGATGATACCTCTTGTTTTTAGATAGGTAAGAAGTGGATATAAACAGACTTGTGAGAAAATTATTTATAGGGCTTTTGGCGACTTTTGTTATATTTGCGGGAGTGCCTCAGTTTGCTATGTGCTCCAATGCCTCAATAAAGCAAAGGTTGCAGCATAATCAGGTCAGAATAAAGTCCACCAGAGAAAAAATTCATACGTTGAAAATTCAAGAACAACGTGAGAAAAGTAAGCTTGTAAATAACCAAAAGAAATTGGAAACAACTTCTTCAAATCTAGAAGCTTCAAAGCAAAGATATTCAAATATGGATGCGAAACTTCGTGATATGGAAAATAAGTATGCATCAGCTACAAGAGAGTTTAATAATTATGATGCTACAATTAAAAATCGTATAAGACAAGTTTATAAGACACAGCGTACAGGCATGTTTGATTTGATATTCAAGGCAAAAGACCTTAATGCAATGCTGGATGTAATATATTTTGAACGTATTGTTATCAGAAACGATTATAAGCGCATGATGGCATTAAAGATGCGTGCAATAAAACTTGCAAAAATGAAGGCTGATATAGAAGCACAAAAACGCTATTTGGCTCAGTCAATACAAGAGATAAATTCTCAACAGAAGTCCATACAGCGCGCAATTGCTCAGAATCAAGACATGATTCATAGGTTGAAAACAGACAGAGCTGCTTATGAGCGTTCTGAAAGAGAGCTTGCAAGACAGTCTCAGAGTTTGCAGGCAATGTTGAGCGGATACAGTCATTCAACTGTTAAAATTTCATCAACTGGTTTTATGAAACCTATTGGTGGTAGAATAACTTCACCATTCGGATGGAGAACTCACCCTATATTTAAGAGTCGTACATTCCATTCAGGGGTCGATATTGGTGGTCCAAATTACGGAAATATTCATGCTTCAAACTCAGGCAGGGTAATATATACCGGTTGGTATGGCGGTTATGGAAAAGTTGTTATTATAGATCACGGTGTTGTTAATAACAAACCGACAACTACTCTATATGCTCACATGTCTTCCATAACTGTACGAAACGGACAGAATGTTAATAAAGGTCAAGTTATTGGTCACGAAGGTACAACAGGTTACAGTACTGGACCTCATTGCCATTTTGAGGTTAGAATAAACGGTAAACCTAACAATCCGTTGAATTACATCTAATAAGGGAATAGTTTTGAATAAGAAGTTAGCTTTAACATTTTTAATACCATTGATGATGTGTGCGGTTCCTGCTTATGCTGAGATTACACACAGTGGTAATTTTTATGAAGGAAACGAGTTAGAGGAACAACAGCAAGAATTTTTTGAAAGCGGTATAATGAAGCCTTTAGCTGAGCCTAAGGATAGCACTGATGTAATTCATTCCGGTGAAGATTTTGAGAGCCCTATTTTGAACTATAGCGGCACTTCAAGTGATGGTCCTCATTCCTCAGGTACACCTTTGTTTAAAAAATATCGTATTAAGATAATGAACTATTATCGAACAAAGGCTTATGAAGAGGCTCAACAGCTTTTAAAAGAAGAAGAAGAACGATTAAAACAACTTGATAATCCTGATTCGGGAGAAGTTAGTGATGAAGAACTGGAAGAGTTGACAAGTCGTAATTTAAAAAAGATTTATAAAGATGAGAATGATGAAGAAGTAGAAATTTCAAATTTTCAAAAATTTAAAAATTTCTTTAAGCGTAAAGATAAAAATGCTTCAACTAAAAAGACCAAGGTAGATGAGAGTGATAAAGAAAAGGCTCAAGAATCTGTGGAAGGTCAGGATATGGAGCTTTCCGGTGGGGTAAAAGAAGTCGTTGCGCAGAAAGATATCGTTTTGGATTGCGATAAAATGAATTATGATGATGCAACTGCGGATTTGGAAGCTACCGGCAATCCTGTATTATCATTCCCGCCTCAGGGTGTTACGATTAAGGCGGACAAGCTTGTTTATAATACCGAAAGTAACATCATAAAAGCTTATGGCAATGTTGAGATTATAAAAGACGGCACCCCTATATATGGGGATTACATTCAAATTAATATGAATGATGAAACTGCACTTGTAACAAATATGCAAGCACGTAAAATGAACATGCTTATTAATGCTAAAAATGTTACAGCGTCTGAAGATAGTGTAATTTTGGAAGATGGCTCTATGCGTGGTGATAAGAGTTATGTTTTGACTCTTCGTTCAAGAATGATAGGTCCGAGATTAGAGCAAATGATGATCGCTGAGGATGATCTTTCTTCTATCACAGGTAAGGATGGTATAAAGGTTAAAGTAAAAGCGAATGAAATATATGTAACGGCGAAAAAAGATCATGATATTGTAACTGTTAAAGATGCCGATATATATATGCATGATAATCATATTATGCGTTTTGGTTCATTTACTGCTCATACAAATAAAAACCATGAGTATTTTGAAGCAAATTATCCGGAACTGGGTTCTAAACCTAGATTGGGTATGTTTATAGGTCCTGGATTTGTTTTTGATTCTCCTTATGGTGGTGGTACTTTTAAAGTTATTCCATTTTTAAATTATAAAAATGACCTAGGTGTAGGTGCCGCTTTAAAATATAGAAGCGGAACAAATTACACTGAAGCATACTATGGAACTGCAGAGAATATTTTTGTATTAAAAGGACGACAGTTCTTAGATGATCATTTGTACATGCAATATGGTATAAATTCATACTTAGAAGATTGGTGGATGGGTAGTGGTATGTCAAAATACCAATTAGAAGCTGTGTATAGAGATTCTGCTACAATCCCGAATACTTTAGGAAATTATTCTGCAAAGTTTAGACAAAGAATTACTGCCGGTTATGTACAGGATAGTGATTATAACAGAAAAAATGAGCACTTTAATTCCAATGGTACGATGGGTACTATGCGTTTTAAGTACATGGCAGAATTGGCACAAAATTTGTATAATTATAAAAATGAAGAAAAACTTATTCAGGCAAGTTTAGCTTGGGTATTACAGGGTAGTGCAGCTCTTTATGGAACCGGTGACACTCAGTTTATTGGTAGAACAGGTCCTATGCTTCATACTCAATACAAACGTTGGATGCAGGATTTTGGGTATTTCTTGTCAGCTTATGATGATAATACACCTCTTCCTATTTTTGATACATACCGTTATGGTAGATCCAATATATTTGCAAGAGAATCTTTAAGATTGAATAAGTATCTAACTGTATCTTGGGTTACTTCAGCAACTTTATCTAATGATTCACCAAACGGAAAAATATTCCAAGAAAATGGTTTTTATTTAGCATTAGGTCCTGATGACTTGAAACTTATGTTAGGTTACGATTTTGTTCGTGAACAGACAATATTCTTGTTTACAACTGCGATTGATATGAAGGGTACTAATGTTGATTTTAAGAAAATGGTAATAAAGAATCCGGAAAGACTTGCTCGTGATGATTCCGAAAAA
The DNA here is from genome assembly GCA_949283255.1 of uncultured bacterium. Taxonomy (GTDB): domain Bacteria; phylum Cyanobacteriota; class Vampirovibrionia; order Gastranaerophilales; family Gastranaerophilaceae; genus UBA1221. The sequence continues at coordinate 55,951 of CASDRS010000012.1, forward strand.
GTTGAGCTTGTAAACTTTGACAAACCAAAAGAGCAAAAAGTTAAGAGGACCCATGCTGAGGTCATAAATATTGAAGATCCGGATAGGGAACAGATATAATGAAATCAATAGACGAATTAAAAAAAGAAATAATTTTATATGGAAAGTTGGCAGAAGAAAAGAACTTAACTCCGGGAGTTTCCGGGAATATGTCAGCCAGATATGATGATAAAATACTTATTACATCTTCAGGTTCTGCGAACGGATATTTGGATGAAGACGATTTTGTTGTAATAGATTTTGACGGTAATGTGGTAGAAGGTAATAAAAAACCTTCAAGCGAAAAATTATTGCATTGCGCATTTTATAAAATGCGAGAGGATGTAAATTATATTATTCACATGCACAGCCCGTATTTAAGCTCATTTGCTTCAGCAGGCTTGGCGTTAGATGAGCCTATTATGGCTGAGAATGTATTTTATTTTGGCAAGATTCCGCTTGCTGAATACGGACTGCCGTCATCTGTGGATTTGGTAGAGAAGACTGCAAAATATTTTAAGGAATATAATGCTGTTTTGATGGCAAACCACGGTTTTGTAGTTGGTGATGTCAGCATAAAAGATGCGTTTTTAAAATTGACTCTTGCAGAATCTTATGCACAAGTTGTTTTGAATACAAAAATTCTAGGCGGTGCTAAGATTTTGAGTGATGAGCAGGTAGAAGAGATTTACAAATTAAGAAAAAAAATATAACAGAAAAGAGGATTATAAAGTGTCAATAGAATTAGAACATAAACAGGGATTGATAGCAGGTGACGGAACTTTACCGGTAAAAATGGCTCAGTATGCAAAAGAAAACGGTTTTGATGTTGTTTGTATTTCATTGGCGAACGATAATTTGTCACAGTTAAAGAAGTACTGTTCAAAAGTTTATTCTTGTCATCCGGGTGAAGTTAACAAAATTGAAAAAATATTGATGGATGAACAGCTAAAACAAGTTACATTTTTAGGCAAAGTTCATAAGAGAGTATTGTTGCAGCTTCATAAATTTGATTCAAGAGCTATTGAGATTTTGAAGACAGTAAAAAGATTGAATGACGATGAAGTCATGTTATTGATTGTCAGTGAATTTGAAAAAGCAGGTATAAAAGTTCTTGATCAGACAATCTTTATTAAAAATTTGATGATACCTGCCGGAGTTTTAGGAAAGCATAAACCTACAGAAGCGCAGATGGCAGATGTAAATTACGGTTTTTGGTTAGCCAAAGAAATGGGTAAAGTAGATGTAGGTCAATCTGTTGTAATCAAAGATAAAATGGCAATGGCAGTTGAGGCAATAGAGGGAACTGATGCATGTATTAAGAGAGGTTCAAAACTTGCAAAAGGCGGAGCTACCGTTGTTAAAGTTTCAAAGCCGAAGCAGGATAAGAGGTTTGATATCCCAGCAGTTGGTTTGAGAACTTTGAGAACAATGCGCAGATATAAAGCATCACTTTTAGCGGTTGAGGCTAATGAGACTATAATTGTAGATCAGGAAAAAGTTATTAAATATGCAGATGATCATAATATAGTAATAATGGCAGTGTAGGTATTATGAAAAAGATATTTATCATTACAGGTGAGTATTCCGGAGACATCCACGCAAGTTGTGTTGTAAAAGCTTTGAGAGCAAAATATGCTGATGTTGAAATTGAAGGCATTGGCGGTGAAAATTTGCGGGCTTGCGGAGTAAAACTTTTTTCTGACCAGAAAAAAATGGGCGCAATGGGAATTTCTTTTAAAATTCTTGTTGACCATTTACTGTTGGGAAAAAGAGTTGTTGATTATATAACTAAAGTTTATAAGCCTGATTTGGTATTATTAGTTGATTATGGCGCATTTAATCTGAATGTTTCCAAATTTTTGAAACGTGCCGGAATAAAAACTTTTTATTATATTCCTCCGCAGGTATGGGCAAGCAGAAAATGGCGTATTAATACGATAAAGAAGAATATTGACGAGGTTTTGTGTATATTTCCTTTTGAGTTGAAATTGTATGAAGATCTCGGTATAAACACTCATTATTGCGGTCATCCTCTTGTATCACAATTACCCCCAAAGGCTGACCGCACGGAGTTTTTTACAAAGCACGGCTTTGATCCTTCAAGAAAGTTGGTATCAATATTTCCGGGATCAAGAGAATTTGAGCTGAAAAATTTGGCAAGTGTGTTTGTAAAATCTGCAAAACTTTTGCAGAGCAAGCATCCAGAGTTGCAGTTTTGCATATCTCACGCCCCAAATTTGTCAGCTGAAGTATATGATAAATATTTTAAAAACACTGATTTTAAGATAATAAAGGGTGAAAACCAAGCACTGTTGAGTGTATCCGATGCTTTAATTTTGGCATCAGGAACGGTTGCGCTAGAGGCGTCTTTATATCAGACCCCTATGATAATTGCTTATAGAGGGCCATTATTGTTTTATTGGATATATTTGCTTGTCAGATGTATAAATATGGTTTGCCTCCCGAATATTATAAGCGGGAAATTTATTGTTCCGGAAATATTAGAGCATAATGTTACTGTAGAAAAAATTTCTTATAATATAGAGAAGCTTTTGTATGACAAAAAGGCCAGAGAAGAGCAGATAGAAGAGCTTGGAGGAGTAAAAAAACTTTTGTCTGACAAGGTTTCAAGTGAAGAGGCTGCAAGGGTTATTGCAGAAGAGTTGGATTTAATATAACTTAAAAAATAGTTTTATTATCGCAAATATTTTGTTACTAATGTTTTTATTATAACAGAAGGTTTATTATGCTCAATTCTGTAAATAGTAATAATTTTGGTCAAAATGTATTTCGGGATTTTACTAAAAATACCGATAATACAAGGTTTTTTATTACTCCAAAAGAGCTTGAAAAGAAGGAACCTTCTACTCATAAAGGGAGAAATTTAGCTTTTGCAATCGGGAGTTCCGCATTATTTGTAGGTGTGGGATTTTTGGTATTGATGAGAGGTTTGCCTAAAAATACTTCCAAATATTTGGAGAATGTTAAAGACTTTTTGGAAAAACGTCTTGAAAAATCTGTTCTTAAAGGTTCTGACAGATGGAATGAATTTTACATTTATTCTATACGAAAATTAAATACTTTTATAGATAAGGCTCAGAGCATAAACAACTTTACATCATTGAAGGATGTTTTGTTTAAATTCTTGATGGATAAGACAAAGACCGGTGCAAAAATTCACAAGAATATATCAGATTTCTTTGAAAGGATTTCAAGGCGTACTGTTAAAAGTTCATATAAGAGCACAGGCAAAAAATTTGCAAAAATGTTTGCTTCTTTTGATAATTTGGATGCTCGTTTATTGAAAAGCAATCCAGATGAAATAATTACGATTAACGGGAAATCTCTTCCAAAGCGCAAATGGGTTGAAATAGCTCAAGCGCACAGAAAGAATATTAAAAGTTCTGTAGAGCAATTTATATCAGCTCCAAAACAAATAAACAGGTATAAGCAAATTAAATCAACAACCTCAAGACTTTATGAACAATTCTGGGATGAAAGCTTTAAAGATTTTTGGTCAAAGAATAACAAATTCCGTCGTCGTGAAATGTGGCAAACATTTATTCCTGAAGAAAAGATTTCTGCAGGAAAAACCAGTCTTGCAGAGCAGGCATTGTCAATAAGGAACAAAATTACATATACTAATGCAGATAAAATAAACCGAATTAATGAGCAGTTAAAGAAGATGGAGGAATTAGTTTTACCTTCAGATAGAGAAGGGCTTGATTTAGTCAAGAAATTAAAATGGTTCTTGAAAAATCCTGATGGTCTGGAAGAAAACTATGACTTATTTAAGAAAGAGTTGGCGAAACTTTTAGACAGACCGTTACAAAAAGACTTAGACAGTAGTATCATTGCACATCAGAAAAATTTGAGACAATCTTATTTTAAATCAATAACGGATTTGATGGAAAACAAAGATTGTGGTGAATTGCAGGAAATGCTTTCAATATATGAAAAAATTTCTCCTTATGAATTGTCTTTAATAAAACCTCAGGTACAAAAAACTGTTAAAGCATTTGATAAATCATTGAATTTGGAAACTGTAGAATTCTTTGATAAGGTAAGGGACTTGGCATTAGGTTCAGCTCCGACAGATTTACTTTCAATTATTTCATCAGGTGCAATGATTACTTACGGCTTAACTGAGGCAAAAGATGCTGATGAAAGAATGTCTGTTACGTTAAAAGCAGGAATCCCGATTATTGGTGCTATCGGAACATCTTTATTCTGTACTGCAAGATTAATTTCCGGTGGAAAAGCAATGATATTTGGTGCATTATCAGGTTTTGTTCTTAACAAAATCGGCAGTATTACGGACAGTTTGCGCAAAAAATATGCTAAAAATCCTTCAAATAGTCAAGTTGCTAAGGAATAATTGTATGCTACAATAAGTCCATGACTGATTTATAAGAAGAAGGATTTATATTATGCCACAATTTACGGATGTAACAAAAATAAGAGAAAGCTTAGAAGATAGAGAATTTGATATATTAAGTGACATAGCAACAAAAGCAAGAAATTCAAAAGGTCGCAAACGTAAAGAAGAAGAATGTTCAATAAGAACATGTTTCCAGCGTGATAGAGATAGAATAGTGCACTCAAAAGCTTTTAGACGTTTGAAACATAAAACGCAAGTATTTTTATCTCCATTTGATGATCATTTTAGAACCCGCCTTACACATACTTTAGAGGTTTCACAAATAGCAAGGACGCTTGCACGTTCGCTCAATTTGAATGAGGATTTGACTGAGGCGATATCTCTCGGACATGATTTGGGCCATACCCCTTTTGGTCATTGCGGTGAAGGGGTGTTGAATGAACTTGTAAAAGGTGGATTTCACCATAATATACAGAGTGTAAGAGTTGTCGAAGTTTTGGAAAATTTGAATTTATGTGCAGAAACAATTGACGGAATTTTGACACACACTTGGGGGTATACTCCGAGAACTCCTGAGGCGCAGGTTGTTCAGCTTGCGGATAAGATTGCTTATATCAACCACGATATTGAAGATTCAATTCGTGCAGGTCTGATTTCAGAAAGCGATTTGCCAAAGGATTGCATAAAATATTTTTCATCAGTGCAGAGCAAAAGATTAAATAAGATGATTATGGAAGTTATAACAAATTCTATCGGAAAATCAACCATTGCAATGAGTGAAGAGGGTTGGCATTATACAACAAAGCTCAGACAGTGGATGTTCGACAATGTCTATACTGACGATTCACCTGCGAAGGTTGAGGAGAAAAAGGCTCGTCGAGTTGTTCGAGAATTATTTTTCCATTATTGTGAAATGTTAAAACCTATTTGCGAAGAAAGCAAAATAGAACGAGTTGTAACTGACTACATTTCAGGCATGACAGACAGGTATGCGGTTGAGAAGTTTAAGGAAAACTTTATTCCGATAGGGCTTCAATGTGGAGCAAAAGAGGATTATCTGTTCAAGCTTGCAAAAGGAATATAAAAAAATACCGGTTTTTAAAGCCGGTATTTTTATTTTTCACTTTCGTATCCGAAATTTTTAAGAGCGTTTTGTTTTTTACGCCAATCTTTTTCAACTTTAACTTCCAGCGATAAGAAAACTTTTTTCTCGACTATTTTTTCTAACTCAATTCTGGCTTCTGTTCCTATTTTCTTAAGCAAAGATCCGCCTTTGCCGATTAAAATTCCTTTTTGACTCTTTTGTTCACAATAAATTGTTGCGTAAATTTTGTCGATATCTTCTTGTTCAAAATAGTTTTCAATTTTTACGGCAACGGAATGAGGAATTTCATCAGATGTATTGAGAAGAATTTTTTCACGAATAATTTCTTCCGTAACATCTCTCATTGTCTCTTCAGTAACAACATCTTCGGGATATAAAAGATCTCCTGTCGGAAGTTCTTTATAGATGTTTTTTATAAGAGTGTCTATATTTCTACCGGTTTTGGCAGAAATCTTTACGACAGGATAATTTTGATTAAACAAGGTTTTGTAAGAAATCAAATTTTCTTCAATTTTGTTTAATTTTTTGACCTTATCAACTTTATTCATAACAATAATAATCGGAATATTTGTTTTTAAAATATTTTCAGCAATCCACTTGTCACCCTTTCCGGCAGGTTCAGACCCGTCAACCAGAAACAAAATCAAATCTGCATCAGGTACGGCGACTTTAGTTTCGTCAAGCAAAAATTCTCCGAGCTTATTAAGCGGTTTATGTACTCCCGGAGTATCAATAAAAACAATTTGCCCTTGATCGGTTGTGTAAATTCCTTTAATTCTCTTTCTTGTAGTTTGCGCTTTGTCAGTTGCAATAACAATTTTCTGCCCAAGTATACAGTTGAGCAGTGTAGATTTACCCACATTGGGACGTCCAATTATCGCTGTAAAACCACTTTTCATAAATATATCTTAACATAAAAGTATCAATTTATTAACAAATTGGCAATTTTTTAAGTACTAAGTTATTATAATATATATAGTGGGAAAATATTAGCAGGTTTATAAAATGGTAAAAACTACACGTAAAATAGTGATATGTCTGGTTTTAGGTTTGACATTCAGCGCGATGGGAACATTTGCGAATAATTTAACTCAACTTGACATCAAGAAAAGTACTTCTTTAGATTCAACGTTGAATGTTACAATCTATACAAGTTCACCGTATGATGATAATGTTGCAGTTTCCAAGAAAGCGGATAACAAGTACGTTATCATAATGCCTAATGTCTCAGGTGTAGTTGGTGAAAAACCTGATTTATCCGGCTTGCACGATATAATTTCCGGAATAGATGTAAAATCTGTACAAGATGGCGGAAATGGCTATACAAAAGTTACATTAACCACAACAAAACCTGTTTCTATCAGAACTGCTACGAAAAAAAGTGCCCCGCTTACGGCAGAGCAAAAGGCTTATAAGAACCTAATTGCGCAATCAAGAAAAACAAAACCTGCATTAAATAAAACTACTGCGCATAGTACGGCTGCGCCCACTACTACTGTAAAATTCAGTGCTCATAATCAGGAACATTCAGCTCAAAATAGTGCGCCAAAGCCGGATAACGTATTGGCATCTTCCTCTTTAAAAAATTCAGTAAAAGAGGTTAAGGACCAGTTAAAACCGAAATCTAATAAACAGGTAGAGACAACCCAAGGCAGACTCAAATATGATACAACTTCATCCGTAAAGGAGCCAGTTACAACTGTAAAAAGAGATGTGAATGAAGATATAGAAAAGCATGTTCCTGCAGCATTCAGAGCGCTCGCAGAAGCTGCAGCTTCACCTGAAGAGACAAAAACTCAAGAAGTTTCCAAAACTAAGGAAGTTACTAAAAACGATAATGCTATAGATAATGTAGAAAAATCAGTCAATGCAATATCTGCTAAAAAAGTCTTGAGTGATAAAATAGACAAAAGATTTTCAGCTAATGTTCTAACAACAATTTTAATATTGCTGTGCTCAGGTTTTGGATTGACTTTGTTGTTCAGATTGATAAAAAAATCATTGGAACACTCACAGATTTTAAAGCAATCATTTAAAGAAAACTTGTTATCAAAACCTGCAGAAGTAGAAACTTATGATGATATTGTTAATGACAAAGATTTGAATTGGCAGGAAAAATATCAGAAATTTATAAATAATACAAAAGTTCAAGATACCGGTAAGAAAATACTAAAACATATTGGCGGAGGCGAGTACAAATTTGTAAATGAAACTAATTCAATAGAAGAGCCGACAATTGCCAAAAATGTCAAAGATACTAATAATACCGATACTCAAATAGGAGAAAGCGATATCTTTGATATCCCTGAGACAATGGGTTCAGCACAATTGAAGCCAAAGAAAGCAAACAAGTTTAAATCATATAACAAAACTGCAAAAGACAGTTCCCCTGATAGTATCCCACCTATCAAGAAAGTAAAAAATCAGGATTTAAAACCGCAAAAAGCGCCAAAACTTCAGATCGTAGAAGATGATTATAAGGCTTTGGAAGAATCTTTGGAACGCTCATTGCATCAGGCACCTGATAAAGAGGCATTTGATATTAAAGAAGAAGTTATATTGAAACAAATTCAAGATAACTTTAAGACAGTGCCGGTAGTTAGTGAAGATGATGTAATTCCGAGTGCAATGCACAGATCAAGGAAGCTGAAATCTTTTGCTAATAAGCTTGCATTGGAAGAAACAACTCGTAATGCTCCTGAACCTAAGAGCCGTGCAGAGATTAGACGTCATAAAGTAATGGAATCAAAGCATGTAGAATTAGGCAATTCTCCTTTGTATACAAACCCTAGAAGATTAGAAGGGGCTAATTTGAGTGTAGGAGATTTGATAGCAAAGAGTGACAAATTCTTAGATGTACCTCAGCATAAAGATAGTTCAACAAAATTATCTCGAGATGAAAAATACTCAACAGTAACTTTGGATGAATTTTTTGATAAAGTTGATTCTTCAAGCAGAGTAACAGCATCAGCATCTCTTGCAAGTCGTGTTGCTGACAGTTTAGGCAAAATGACATTTGATTCTGATGTAAAGGATAATAAAAAAGTTGTTGCAGATAAGAAAAATCCATTTGACGGAGTTGTCATCTTGTCAGGATATGAACTTGGCAATAACAACGGATTTTATGTTGTAAGAGATAATAATGGAGAGACTTCATTAATCGGCAGAATAAATAATAATGTAACTCATTTCAAAAATTTTGGAAGAGATACAAATATCAAACTGCAAGTCAGATTAGACAGTCCAAACGTATATATGGTAAAAGCTAACTCAAACAGATACCTTGTAGAAGTTGATGGCGATAAGATGGGTGTTCTGCTTGAATTGTAGTCGTTAGTTGGGAAGAAGAGCAGAAGTGAAAAGTTTGTTAAATAAATTTTTTGGGATAGCACTGCTGATAATTTTTCTATGCGGTTGTGCACCGAAAGATAATAGGACAGTAGTCAGTTTTGCGAGTTGGGGCTCAAAATCAGAGATAGACATTTTAAGACCTATTTTGTCAGAGTTTGAGAAAGAAAACCCTGATATAAAAGTAGACTTTATGCACATCCCTCAGAATTATTTTCAAAAGATACATCTTCTTTTTGCATCAAATACTCCTCCGGATGTAATTTTTATAAATAACCTGTATCTTCCTATATATGCAAATGCAGGAGTATTGGAACCTATTAGAGAGAGCGTAGATTTATCCGCTTATGAAAGTAATATATTAAAATCATTGAGTTGGCAAGGGATAGTTTATGCAGTTCCGAGGGACGTATCGAACCTTGTAATTTTTTATAATAAAGATTTGTTTGATAAATATAAGGTTTCTTATCCACATGAAGGATGGACATTTGAAGAGTTTTTAAAAACGGCGCAGAAGTTAACAACTGATGGGGTTTTCGGAATAAGCTTTGAGGAAGATTCTTTATTTTTTCTTCCCTACCTGATGAGTGAAGGCGGCGGAATTTTATCAGATGATTTGACAAAGGTAATAATAGATTCTCCCAAAACGGAGAAAGGACTTAAATTTTATTCGGATTTGCGTAAAAAATACCATGTAGCGCCAATGGCGGAAGAAAGTGCCAGCGCAACAATGGCACAAATGTTTTTGCAGCAAAAGTTAGCAATGCACTTAACTGGAAGATGGTTGGTTCCAAAATATCGCGAGGAAGCAAAGTTTCACTGGGATGTGGTTGAATTTCCAAGAGGAGATGCGGGGAGTGTAGTGCCTCTAGATTCTTCAGGCTGGGCTGTTGCCAAAGATTCAAAACATAAAGATGAGGCATTTAGGCTTGTAAATTATCTTTCATCAAGGAATAGCATTGAAAAACTTACTCAAAGTGGTTTAATAGTACCGGCAAGAGAGGATGTAAGAAACTCAAAATATTTTTTAGATGGAGAACAACCTGAGCATGCTGATGTATTTTTAAAGGTTATAAAAACTTCAAAGCCAACACCTGTAAGTGTAAACTATAAAGAAATAACAGATAAATATAATAGAATGTTTGAGCAAATGTTTAATTAGTACAATAAACAATCAGGCCGGATAATTAATTATCCGGCCTGAAAAATTTATAATATGATGTTATAAATTTTATTTATTACATCATACCGCCCATTCCGCCCATACCTGGCATAGCAGGTTCAGGTTTTTCTTCAGGGATGTCAACAACAGCAGCTTCAGTTGTCAATAACATAGAACCAACAGATGCTGCGTTAACAAGAGCTGAACGAGTAACTTTAGCAGGGTCAACGATTCCGGCTTGGAACATATCTACATATTTGTCATCCAAAGCATCGTAACCGTATGCAGCTTCGTGAGAAAGAACAGTGTCAACTACAACATCAGCCTTAGCGCCTGCATTACGAGCGATAGCTCTCAAAGGTACATCAAGAGCAGCTGTCAAAATCTTAAATCCGATTTTTTCATCGTCAGATGTGAATGTAGTTGTAGCAAGTTGTTTTTCAAGTTCTTGTTGAACTCTAACAAGAGCAACACCACCACCAGGAACGATACCTTCTTCGTTTGCAGCTCTAGTAGCGTTAAGAGCATCTTCAATTCTCAATTTTCTTTCTTTCAACTCAACTTCAGAAGCAGCACCAACTTCGATAACAGCAACACCGCCTGAAAGTTTAGCAACACGTTCTTGAAGTTTTTCTTTATCGTATTCAGAATCAGAAGCTTCAATTTGACGCTTGATAAGTCTAACTCTTTCTTGAACAGCAGCCTTAGTTTCATCGCCAACAACGATAGTAGTTTCATCCTTAGTAACTGTAACACGTTTTGCACGACCCATCATTTGAGTTGTAACGTTTTCAAGTTTAATGCCAAGTTCTTCAGTGAACATTTCACCGCCTGTCAAAATAGCGATATCTTCAAGCATAGCTTTTCTTCTGTCACCAAATCCAGGAGCCTTAACAGCAACAGCTCTCAAAACTTTTCTCATAGTGTTGACAACTAATGTAGCAAGAGCTTCACCTTCAACGTCTTCAGCAATCAATAGTAAAGATCTGCCATCACGTGCAACTTGTTCCAAAACAGGAACCAAATCTGAGATTAAGTTAATTTTTTTGTTAACACAAAGAACATAAGCATCTTCAAGAACAGCTTCCATTCTTTCAGCATCAGTAACAAAGTAAGGTGACAAATAACCTTTGTCAAATTGCATACCTTCAACAACCTTTAGGTTAGTTCCGAAAGATTTTGATTCTTCAACGGTAATAACGCCTTCAGCACCAACTTTTTCCATAGCTTCAGCGATTAACTCACCGATTTCTTTGTTGTTACCTGCAGAAATAGCAGCAACTTGAGCGATTTCAGCTTTAGTATTAACAGGTTTTGACATTTCCTTAACTTTTTTAACAGCGAAATCAACTGCTTTATCAATACCTCTTTTCATAGACATAGGGTTTGCACCTGCAGTAAGGTTCTTCAAACCTTCTCTAACAATAGCTTGAGCCAAAACAGAAGCTGTTGTAGTACCATCACCTGCAACATCATTTGTCTTAGAAGAAACTTCTTTCAACAATTGAGCTCCTGCGTTTTCAAGACCGTCCTTAAGTTCAATTTCTTTAGCAATGGTAACACCATCGTTAACGATTTGAGGTGCACCAAATTTCTTTTCTAATATTACATTTCTTCCCTTAGGTCCAAGCGTAACTTTTACTGCATCAGCTACGGCATCAATACCTTTGAGAAGTGATTTTCTTGCTTCTTCATCAAAAACTATACGTTTTGCCATTTTTATTTCTCCTTTTATCTAAAACTTGTCTGGTTAATTATTCAATAACTGCCAAAGCATCTTTGATAGAAAGTATTTTATATTCAACACCATCCATTTTAACGTCAGTACCGGCATATTTAGCGTAAAGAACAGTTTCTCCAACTTTAACATCAAGAGGTTCTCTTTCGCCCTTATCATTCATTTTGCCAAGACCAATAGCAACAACTTCACCCTTTTGAGGTTTTTCTTTTGCGCTGTCCGGTATGAAAATACCACCGGAAGTTTGTTCCGTGTCTTCAATAATTTTAACTACAATTCTGTCACCAAGTGGTTTTAACATAATATTTTCTCCTTCTTTTACTCGCAAATTAATATTTACACTAATCATTTACAATAATATTTATATAACAGTTTTTAAAAATAATTAAAATCCTTAATGAAAAATTAAGATTTAATATAAATTATGTTGTGCATGTAAAAATTAAGCATGAAAAAATAAAAAATTTGGGGAACAAAAATAAAAAGTGTTCGTCTAAGAAAAATATCAGGGTAAAACGCTGTTATAGCAATGCGAATAAGCATTATTAAGTTTTATTAAGAATTAAAAGAGCAAATAGTTGATTTTAAATTTTTTTTTGTGTAGGATTAGGAATGTGCCTTGAGCACATAGCAATTTTGAAAATATAAATAGCAAGATTAAAAAATGTAACACTTAATTTAGTCAAACCACTTGACAATAAAAAATTAAGTACTAATATTAGAAAGGACCTGAGAGAAGGTTCTGGAAGAAAGGAAGCTAAACCCCGAGACCGAAGGCGTCAGGAGAA
>CASDRS010000013.1 GCA_949283255.1 uncultured bacterium
TCATTTTTCTGCGGCAGAGTGCCACATCGACATAAAATAAATATTCAATTTTCAAATTTTTGTATCTGCCTGGTCGATGCGACGGATGTTGAGTCTAGCCCAACCCTCTCAAAAATGATATTAATCATTTTTCGCAACAGAGTGCATCTTTCCTGTGGCAGAGTGCCTTTTCCTGCGACATCTCTGAGCATCGGTTTTCGCAACAATCCTAAAATATCACAAATAATCTGATTAGTAAAGCCTAAAACCAATTACAAATATTTTCATCACACAGCTCTTTGTTCAAATCAGCCATAACTTCTTTTCTTGTCATCTCATAAGTTACAGGCGTGATAGAAATTTTATTATCTCTAACAGCTGCTATATCGGTATTGGCACCTTCCGGCTCAGAAATTAATTCTCCTGCCATCCAATAATATACTTTACCCCTTGGGTCAACTCGTTTCTCGTAATTGTCAGTGAACATTTTTCTGCCAAGCTCGGTTATTGCAATACCTGCTATATCGTCCATATCCAATGCTGGAACATTTACGTTTAATATTGTCTTAGCAGGGAACTGAAACCCTTTTAGCTTATGCAACAAACCTTTAATAAAATTACCCGTAAATATAAAATCATCGTAATCACAATTCATGCTGGCTAAAGAAACTGCTATACTTGGTACACCTAACATCGCACCTTCCATAGCACAACTCACTGTTCCTGAATACAAAATATCAGCTCCCAAATTAGGACCATGATTTATCCCTGATATAACTAAATCCGGCATTTCTTCAGGCGATAATATCGCATTAATTCCTATTTTTACACAATCCCCAGGGGTTCCTGTTGTTACCCAAGTTCTTTTTGCACCGCTTATCGTCTCTAACTCCTCTACCCTTAGAGGTGTATGCAAAGTCAAAGAATGCCCTGCCGCACTCCTTTCTCTATCCGGCGCAATTACATATACGTCATGTTCTTCTGCAAGTGCCTTTGTCAAAACTCTTATACCATTAGCTGCTATCCCGTCATCATTTGATATTAAAATTTTCATATTATTTCCCCTATTTGAGTATTATACTATTCCATCTTAATACTTATAGACGTTTTTTCCAATACCAAAAATATTAATTTATTAAGATTTGTAACAAATATAAAAAACATAGATTTAATATAGCAATTTTATATAACACAAATTGTTTATATACATGTAACACGAGGAAAGCTTAAATTTGAGGAATCAAAACAAGAATTTAAGCACACACTACACTTCACACTATTTGAGGAATGAATTTAAAAGTTTGTTCCAAAGTCTCTTCCAAAAGAAGGGGCTTTTTTTTATCCTTTTTTTATATGGAAATAAAAAACTCCAAAACCTTCTTTTGAAAAATTGGTTTTAGAGTTTTTTACATATTTAAATTTTATAACTTATGAATTTGCAGGTTCTTCGTTCTTCTTATCAAGAAGTTTTTGCAATTTTTCTCTGATTTCATCGCCTTTTTTCTGCATATCAGAAACTACATCATCAGCCTTTGCCTGAATTTCTTTTACTGTTTCATCAGCACGTCTTGCTGCATCTTTAGCTGAATCTGCTAACATTGCACGAGTCTCTTCACCTGATTTTGGAGCAAGCAATATTCCGGCAATTGCGCCTAACGCACCACCAACGATAAAACCTGCTAAAAATTTTGTTGCTGACATAATATTCACTCCTTTTCTTTTCAGTAATGATAACAACGATATTCAGGAATTTCATTCCCATTTTAGGCTATTACTTTTTGGCAAACATTTTCCAAGCGATGCTAAATCCTTTAGCTATACCTGAAAATAATGTTCCAGTAACGGCCTTCGTCTTTCCAAGCGTACGTTCCACCGCACCCTTAAAACTGTCCATATTTCGGTCAGTACTTTTTACAATACTATTTATCGAATGTAAAGTCTCATTTAACTCATATAAAGTAGGCTTCAATTCAGTATTTAATAATATTGAGGTCTGATTAACATTCTTAACCAGTGCCGACAAATCAATAAGCAACTTAACAAGAAAACCTGCGACAACAAGAATTATAATTCCCGATACCCAAGCTAGAAAAGTCAACCCTTGATTTAATGCAACTTGAGAAAAATCCATAATTTAAATTTCCTTATTTTCTAGTATTCAAAATCATTTTCTGCTTCTTCTAATTCTTTTGCTTTCTGAAGCTTATTTGATTTTATCATATTACTAAATTTTCTAAATTGCCTTTCAAGCTTATATTTTGCTAAATCTACAGATTCTAAAGCCTGTTTTTTAGCTTCATGTATTGCAGGGGAATTTTTTTCATAAAATTCACAAGCAGCATCTTTTAGCTGTTTTCTTGACTCTTCACCGGGTTTAGGTGCATATAAAACACCGGCAATAATACCACCGACAACTCCTGCGATTAAACCAAGTCCAAATGCCAATGATTTATTTTTACTCATAATAACCTTGCCTTTCATTTCTGTTTCTTGATTATAACATATTTTAAAAATTTTACAAGCATTTTAGCCCGGAATACTGTCCCAGCAGTCTTTTAAGAAAACTGCGTACTGACAAAACGTTGCTGCTCGCTTAAACTTAGTTTTCAATATCAATAAAATCATATATATAACAACAAGATTTACAACACGCTGCCAAAATTCAGCTTTTTTACGTCTTATAAACTTAAACAAATTCTTTATGGATTTCTGAACAAAACAAAGACCGGATCGCGTTTTTTTAATTCCATCAATTATATCCGGAGCGCAAGCTGCTATTTTTACGTCCAAATCTTTAACACAACGATCTGCCCTGCAAATCCAATACACTATAAAACCGGCGACTATTAGTTCTGCTATAAAAATTATTGCAATAAATACATACATTTCTTTTTTCTCGAATTTTGTAATATAATTTGATTATAAGTTAATTACCATGAAAAAAAATACGTCTAAAGGACTATTTATGAATAAGATTAAATTTTACCTGTCATTACTTATCGCAAGAGGAGCATATTTTGGAATAAAAGCACTTGCTCACTCATCTGGAACATCATTTGCTGGTAAGATTGTGTTAAAATTTTACCCTGAGTTTTTGTCCCATTGCAATGCGTATATAAATAAAAAAAGTATCACAGTCAGCGGAACGAATGGGAAAACTACAACTTCAGGCTTAATCTCACATATCCTCGAAGCGAACAACTGCTCAGTAATCCACAACTTAAAGGGAGCAAATATGCTAACGGGAGTAGCAAATGTATTTGCCTTAACACTTGCCCCATTCAAAAGATTTGACTATTCAGTAATCGAATCTGATGAAGCTTACTTAAACAAGCTTTATGACTATATGAAATCAGATTACCTCGTTGTAACAAACCTTTTTAGAGATCAACTCGACAGATACGGAGAACTTACAACAACCGCAGCTCTGATACAAAAGGCTATAGACAAAAATCCTGAATTAACGCTAATTCTAAATGCAGATGACCCTCTTGTAACAAATTTTGGACTTAACAGAAACAAAGTTATATACTACGGGATTGAAAATGTTGAATACGATTACGAAATTGAAAAATCAAATGCCCCAACAGAAGTTTTTAACTGTATATGCGGGAAACCTCTTACATACACCAAACAATTTTTTGCACAGCAAGGGCACTACAGCTGCACTTGCGGATTTAAACGACCTAATTGCGATTACGGTGCAGATGTAAAAATCTTCCACGACCACTCAATTATAAATGTAAAAACTCGCGATAATATGTATTCATTCACAACACGTTTGCTTGGGTTGTACAATGCTTACAATACACTTGCAGCGATTGCATTTGCTCTGGAAAATAATATTTCACCGCAAACGATACAAAATGCTTTAGACAGCTATAAGTCAATTTTTGGGAGAACCGAAAAAAAACTTATAAACGGGCACGAAGCACTAATCCAACTGATAAAAAACCCTACAGGTGCGAGTGAAGTTTTAAAAACAGTCGACTTAAGCTCAAGAATAATTATTGCAATAAACGATAACTACGCAGACGGCAGAGACATTTCCTGGTTATGGGACAGCGATTTTGAACAGCTAAAACATACGCAAAAACAAATTATCACATCAGGCTCAAGAGCAAATGATATGGCAACACGATTAAAATATGCAGGAGTGCCAAGCGAAAAGATAAAAATTTGCCCTGATATTGAAAAAGCGATAAATTGTGCGGTACAATGTAGTGAACCTGAAGATAAAATAACAATTCTGCCATCATACACCGCATTACTTAAAATAAACAAACTTCATCTAAAAAAATAGATTTATTAATAAAGAAAAGAGGTAACACAATGTTATTAGGCGTAAATATAGATCACGTAGCAACTTTAAGAAACGCAAGAGGGGGCAGTGAACCTAATGTAATAAAAGCTGCTGAGATTTGTGAGAACAACGGCGGAACATCAATCACTACGCACTTAAGAGAAGACAGACGCCACATAAAAGACGAAGACGTAAGAACATTAATAAAAACAATAAAGACAAAACTAAATCTTGAGATGGCAATGGCAGATGACATCCAAAAGATAGCACTGGAAATAAAACCTCATTCAATTTGCCTTGTCCCAGAAAAAAGACAGGAAATAACTACAGAAGGTGGACTCGATGTGGCAGGTCAAATTGAGCGAGTTACCAATTTTATCAAACCGCTTATAGATGCAGACATAATTGTTAGCTTATTCATAGATCCAGACACAAAACAGGTTGAAGCAGCAGCTAAAACAGGAGCACAATTCATAGAAATGCACACTGGCAGATATTCTGAAGCTTATGGAACAAAAAATGAGGAAGAAGAGTTTCAAAATCTGAAACACGCATCAGAGCTGGCACACAAATTAGGTCTAAAGGTTAACGCAGGCCACGGCTTAAATTATGAAAATGTACACAGAATGCACGAAATTCCTGGGTTATACGAACTAAATATCGGGCACAGCATAATTTCACGTGCAGTATTTACTGGACTAGCAAACGCGGTCAGAGAAATGGCAGATTTAATTAAATAAAAAGGAATAATATGAAAACAGAAGAAGAAATTATTGCAGAAATGCAACAAGTTGTAGCTCAGATGAAAATTGACGACATCGAAGATAACCCTGATACGGAATTTGAAACATTCGGATGCGATTGTTGCGGACAAGAAAAGCCCCTAGCAGGTTCTATTGAATATGATGGGTTTAGATTATGCAATGAATGCGTACTTTTGGCAGAAACAGGATTTGCACTGAATAAATTTACAAGAATCGAAGACCTCATTAACGCAATGGAAGATAAGAGATTAGAAGGATTGTGCGATATAATCAAAGAAGAAGAGAAAAAAGAAAAAAACTAATACTAAAGTATTAAATTTTGTTTACATATAGTTATAAAGAATTAGCAAATGGGTATAATATACATATCCGGTGAAAACCATTAAGAATAAGATTTGTGCAGATTATTATAGATAAAGATGAACATTTATAACAAGCATTTCGTTTTTACTATTGGAAAGAATTGATTAAACGTTGTAAACCTAGATTAAAAATCCAGAGTTATGACAGATTATGTAACTTAATAACTTAGTAACCGTGAGATATTCAGTTACTGCCAGAGATTAGCTTGAGCTGATAATGGAAATTTATCATTGTGCAACCAAAGGCGCACGAATTGCCTATCAGAGGTGAGTAAATTGACTTAAGTTAACCTAACTATACAAAAGCAGTATCAGTTAATTCCGCTTTTTCGTTTTTATAGTATAATAAATTTGAAAGGGAGGGATATGATGTTCAGAAGAGCTTTATCTACAATTTTGCTAATTACACTGACTTTTAACTTTACCAGTCTTAATTCTTTAGCTCTGGAAACGAATTTGAAAAACAAATTTATCAAACATACAGAAAATACTGAAGTAAAAGAACCTATCACAATAATCCCTGAAAAGCTAGAAAAAGAAATGAAACTCTCAATAAGTAAAATATACGGACCGGAGAGAGTAGATGAAATATACGCAAGAATAGAAAAAATCGCTCAAAAGGCAAAACAAGAAAGATCCGAAAGTTTAAAGAAAGAAGATAAAAACCGAATATCTGACTGGTATAAGGATGAAGTTATTTATATGTTTTATGCAGACCAATTCGGTGTTCAACCGGGAGGAAAACCAAACACATTTAAAGACGACATCAAAATGCTTGATTATCTCAAAGGCCTTGGAGTTACGACTTTGTACATACTTCCGTTTGCAGATTCACCTATGGGAGATGCAGGGTTTGACGTAAGGAACCCTAGAAACGTTCGAGCTGATTTAGGCGGAATGTTTGAATTTCAACAATTTGCAAGTGCAGCACGAGCAAAAGGGTTCAAATTAAAAGCTGATTTGGTACTTAATCACTTTTCAGACCAACACCAATGGTTCCAAGATATATTAAAGGGCGACACTTCAAAAATAAACTACTTTGTAGTTCGAGAAGAAATGCCTGAATATACAAAATACAAGGACGAAAAACTAGGGGTCGTAATAGACTACAAGGAACCGTCTGGAAAGATTTCAAAAAGGAGACTGATTTTCCCTGACTTAACTGACAATAACTATAGAAAAGTAACAGTAAAAGGAAAAGATTACTATTTTTATCACACATTCTATCCGTTCCAGCTTGATATAAACTGGGAAAATCCTGAAGTATTGTATTATTGCCTTGAAAATATAGCATTTTGGGCAAATCAAGGAATAGATATTTTCAGAATGGATGCTATTCCCTACTTGATAAAAGAAGATGGAACTGATGCTGAAAACCTTCCAAAAACACATAGAATAATAAAATTACTAAGCGACTTTTTACAAGCGATAGCACCACGCTCAGTAATCCAAGCAGAAGCATGCCAGCATCCGAACAAAATTCTTCCATACTTTGGAACTGAAAGAAAAATCAAAACAAACATTGACGGAGAAGAAAAGGAACTAACAAGAACAGATGAAGTTCAGATAGCATACCACTTCCCATACATGCCTGCAATATGGGCATCGTTAATTTCCGCAGACAACAGCTATTTTTGGAAAGCATACAGACAAACTCCTGAAATTCCAAGTTCAACAGCATGGGGCATCTTCTTGCGAGTACACGACGAACTAACCTTAGAGATGGTAAATGCTAAAACCCGAGAATTGATATATGATGATCTTGCATCAAAAGGAGCATCATTCAGAAAAGGATATGGCGTAAGCGGTAGATTAGCAAGCTTTTTAGATGGGGACCCTGACAGAATAGGGATGGCATTTTCAATCTTAATGTCAATGCCTGGGATACCTATTATATATTATGGTGATGAAATCGGCAGCGTAAACAATTTTGCAAACGCTAAAAAGAGTGCGAAATTACGTGAAAACAAGCAAAAGAACGAAAAAAATCCTAACAAAAAAGTGGAAATGTTATCTTACTTTGACAGCAGGGATATAAACAGAGGCCCAATAGCTCAGCAAACGTTTATCAATGCGACACAGCAAAAAGGAACTTACAGCAATAAAGTATATGAACGAGTAAAAAAACTAATAGCAGTAAGAAAAAACAATCCTGTTATGTCCAGAGGAACATTTGTTGAAATAAAGACTGAATCACCTGAAGTATTCGCTTATGTAAGAGAAATTCCTGGAGAAAGAATTGTGGTAATAAACAACTTATCAGACTCCAAAATCAGAGCAACCGTAAACTTCATAAATGATGATTTCGGTAAGAAAAGCAAAGACATATATCTAAGAGATCTTTTGACAGATAAAATGGTGAGAGCAAGAGTTCAAAACAAACAACTGTCAGTAAGATTAAACAGATATGATGCTATGTGGTTAAAATTATAACTTGACTTGCAAGTCCTTTGGGGTCATAGTCCATATAGTTATATTATGCAATTTAGCAACTTCTTTAACACGAGCAAGATAACGGGCATCTGCTTGTCCTCTCTCCATAATAAGAACAATTCCAGCCTGCTTATGGAGCACTATTGAATAATAAAGCGCCTGCCCAATACTTTCTCCCCACTTCTTTGCAAAATCAAATTCTATAGCATGTGTATCTGTTACACAATCTACACGTGTTTTGTCAGGCAACACAAATTCAGCAGTGCCATTATGAGCTTTGCACCAAAATTGCTGGTAATCTTTTTCATAATACAAAGTTTTTGAATATACAGGGGCACTTAACATCAAAATTAAGCATGAAATTAAACAAATCTTTTCCATTCTTATAATTATACAAATTAGTTAAATATTTTTAAACCCGCCAGTAAGCTATTTTTTTGAACATTGGGCATTAGAAGAGACAGGGCTACCCATAATCAATCTTGCACCACCAAAAGGCTTTTGCAATGTTCGGCTCACACCTGATGTAATATCACTGACATCTTTTGTAATAGAATTTATTCTGTCCATAGTTTCAGGCAAATCTCTTGTCGCACAGCTTAAATTTTGTGTCAATTTTTCTATATACTCAGATGACTTTTCAAAATTATCAACAGTTCCATCAAGTGATTTGGCACTTAGAGCATTATCTATTTTTAAGGAAGTATCCGAAATACTATCACTGATAGCAGAAATATTCCTTGTAGACGTTATAATACTTGGGCTTGCAGCTTCAAAAGTCTTTTTTACATCAAAAAGCAAAGCATTAACACTTTTTACGGTATTATTGACATTATCTAACATAACAACAACACCATCCATAACTGCATCCATAGAGCCGTCTTCCAAATAAGAATTTAAAAAATTACTTGCATTTTTAGATACAGCACCCTCAACTTTAGCTCCACTAGTAATTAATTTAGGACTTGCATCTTTTGGTAAAATTATATCAACATAAGTATATTCATTTTTGTAATCTTTAACCTTTACCGAAATATTTTCAGGTAACCTTATATCTGCAGGGAAAAGCACTATATGCAAATAAGTTGCCGTATAATCCTCATTAGGCTCAACTCCTGTAACCTTCCCGATACGAAACCCCTTAAAAAATACATTCATATTATTTTCTAAAGGTTCAGCCTCGTTAAATACCGCAGTAATACGTGTATAATGAGCCCAATTGTATAAATATCTGCCACCAAAAAATAATCCGACAATTAGTGCAACAGCAATTATTATATTCAAAAAAGTTAAAAGCAATTTCATAAAATTATATATAATAGAAATAATAATCTCAAACATTCCCAAGTCGGATAATCTTTGTAACAATTTTAATTAAAATGTCAAAATAAAATAGCATTCAGCGTTTACATAAATAAGGGAAAATTAACGTAATGGGTCAATTTTTAAATTCAGTAAACGAAGTTAGAAAAAATTATAAGAAATATGATACTTGGGAACAAACCCAAGCAGATGAGCGTGCAAAAAAAGAATATTTATCAAAAACCCTTGAACTTCCAGAAGATAAAGTTGACCTAAACGCTAAAAAAGTACAAGCCGTTGTAAGAGCGACAGAAATAATGGATAAACGCTCAGAAGACAACTGCGAAAATATGGAACAATTAACAGGTCTGGCCGCACTTCCACCAACACTGATTCTCGGCGGCTGCACTCCGCTTCTTGTTCAAAAATATGCGGATAGCATCATAACAAAAGCAAAAAAAGAAATTCTAAAGCTTAAAGAAACGCTTGGAGATCCACAAATAACAAAAGAAGCACGAGATGCCGCGTTTAATAAAATCAATTTTTTAAATAAAAAAATCAGTAAAATAACACAACGCTCAGGAATATACGGCCAATTATTAACCATACCTCTTATTTTAATTATGGGCGCATATCTGACATTATGGGGAACCGCAAAACAAAAAAATGCATCCAGAATAGGACGTTTCCAGGCAAAACAAAAAGAGCTAAAGGATTTAAGTAATTTTATAATGTACACTCCGGAACAGATAAAGCAAGCAGAAGCAATTGCCTTTAAGATGCCAAATCCAAAAGAACGCAACGATCTGCTAAAAATTATATCCGAAGTAAAAGAAATGAATAAGGATAAAAAGGCCTACAAACAATGGTTAAAAGATAAAGACCCGGAAGAGATTGAAAAATTAAAAAAGCTCAATTTGACTCCTGAACAACTAAAAATAGGGAACGAAAACAAAGAGCTTATAGTCGACGTAGTAAAAGAAATAAACATAAAAGCTGAAGAATACTCAGAAAATGTAGAAAATACTTTTGATACATTAGAAACTTTATCGGCCCTAATAGCAATTCCTATAGGTTTTGCAATAAACGGATTATTAAAATTATTCAAAATTCCAAAAGGAACCAACAGAATAATATCTATAGCAATTCCGACATTAACAAGCATTGGAATAGGAATATCTGGCACCCTTGAACAAAAGAAAGCCTCACGGGTAGGAAGATATTTAGCAAGAAAAGATATTACCAAAAATCCTTCAAGATTTTTGGCGTACTCTGATGAAGAAATGAAACAAGCTGAAAACATAAAAAGCGAAAAACTAAAACAAGGCTTTTTCGATAAATTAAAGGATAGCTTTGGATTTTTGTGGAAATACATTGGAGATAAAAAAGAATACAATAAATATAAAAAAAGCACCCAAATCAAAAACGAAAAAATGCAAGCAGCACTAAGCAAAATTGAAACAACCGAAGAGCAAAAGCAAGAGGCAAAAAAACTACAGGAAAATGTATTTAGAGCCTTCGACGAAATAGATGAAATGTCACAGAGATACTCTGAAGATATAGAAGCAGGAAGCGAAATCGCCAAACAAATTCTAAGTCAATTCTGGAGCCTTGGCACGATTGGAGCAAGTGCATTAAGCATAATTGCAATCACTAAGGGCAAATTCCCAATTTCAAAAATTGCAAATACAATCGCAAATATTGGTCTAAAAAAAGACTCTACACTGAGAGCAAATATTAATAATCTGTACAAAACACTTAAAAAAGATAAAAATTTAATGCACGAATTTCAACGAGCAATAGTAACAAATAACCTAAACTACTTCTTAAGCAAACCAAAATCAAAAGAAATAAAAGAATCCATACAAAAACTTATTTCAGAAACAATGAAAGATGCCATTACATTGGAGAGAAAAGATAATTCAGATATAATAAAAGAATTAATAAAATCACAACTAAAGGACAGCAAAACTGCAAAATGGGCAGGCAATCTTATCTCACAAGGATCAAAACTGTTACTTAGAACAAAATACAAAGACAAACTACCGCCTGAAATGCTCGACGGATTAAAACAAGAAAGCTGGAAAGATTATAAAACTCTAATAACAACAGGTGCAATCGCAGGTGTTCCAATATTAAGCATAATATTTGGAATTCCGTACGCATTTAACGCATGGCTGACTAACATCCAAAAGAAATCCGGTAAAATAGGTATAATGAAAGCCATGGAAAAAATTGACGACCCTAGAGTTTTTGCTCCACACGACACAGAAACCAAACAAAATACGACGCAAACAGAAGCCAAAACTCAAACTTCAACAACACCTGAGACACAAAGCTCTACTAATTTACTAAAAAAAATCAAACAATAATTTACAAAGCCGATGATGAGACTTGAACTCACGACCTACTGATTACGAATCAGTTGCTCTACCACCTGAGCTACATCGGCTTAGCACTACAATTATACAACTAATATATAAATTTAACAATATTTAATAAACATATTTCATTTTTTGCGTTTATACATTATCATGTATAAGTGTAGTTTAGAATTAGGGGGAAATATGTTTGAAAAATTAGAAAAGTTACAGCTCATTATCTTATCATTGATAATAACTGCAGGAATAATTTTTGCCGCAAACATAGTTACAAAATCAATCTCAAAAGATGTTATTACCGTTACCGGTTCATATTCAGAAAATGTAACCTCTGACAACGGGCGTTTTGAATTTGAACTGAATGCACGTAAACCGACAAAAGTTGAGGCTTTCAATACAATAAACAATCAAAGACCTGTTGTTATCAAATATCTTGAATCACAAGGCTTTAAGCCGGAAGAAATCGAAATAAAAAGCTTCCAAGGCTACAACTCATACAAGGTTACACCAAACGGAATGTCAACAAATGAAATTGCATATTTTAACGCATCCCAAACTATATCCGTCAAATCAAATGACGTGAATAAAATCAAGAAAATATCTACGGAAATTAACAATTTAATCTCAAA
This sequence comes from uncultured bacterium, assembly GCA_949283255.1. GTDB lineage: Bacteria > Cyanobacteriota > Vampirovibrionia > Gastranaerophilales > Gastranaerophilaceae > UBA1221. The sequence continues at coordinate 12,154 of CASDRS010000013.1, forward strand.
AGGTATTGATATTAATGTACTTGAGACAGCATATTTTTATTCTGAATTACCTGAAATTAAAGTAAAATTATTGGAAGAAGCAACAAAAGATGCAAAACAAAGAGCTTCCGCTATGCTAAAAGCAACAAACAATAAAGTTGGAAAAATTCAATCCGTAAAAATGGGAGTTTTCCAAATAACACCTGTAGATTCAACAAACGTATCGGATATGGGTATAAGCGACACATCAACAATAGAAAAAAAGATTACATCCGTAGCCAACGTAACATTTATAATTAAGTAAGGAGAGAAACATGAAAAAAACAATTATACTAAGTTGTATATTATTATTAGGAGCAGCAGCAAACGCGGCCGGCGTTGATTTTGCACTTCCGCCATCTGTAGGCGGACTTCAAAACACAGATTTTCAAATGAGATTGATGGATCAACAACGTTTTCGTCAAGAAGAATACGATGAATATAAGGATATGCAGCAGCAAAAAGAAGAACGCAATCAGAAAATCAATTTACAGCAAAAATTTGAGCAGCAGCAAAAAGCAACAACTCCAACCTACACTCCTGATGTAAACTTAATAAGAGAAAACGGAGAGTTAAAACTAAAATCTATAACAGCTGACTAAACTATAAAGTAATAACACAAAAATACCGGTTTTCTAACCGGTATTTTTTATACTATAAATTTTAAATTATAAATTTACTTATAACTTGATAGACCAGAAATCCCTCTGTAACATAACCAAAAACGGAATCAATTCCAAACGACCTACAAGCATATTAAATATAAGAATAGCTTTCGTTGCGAAGTGTAAATTTTCAAAAGAATACATAGGTCCGATAGATCCAAATCCCGGTCCAATATTACCAAGAGCCGTAATAGACGAAGTTAACCCAATAGTGTGATTTTGTTCAATAAGCGTAATTATAATCGCAGTAACAGAAAATACAATAAAATAGAAAAACACAAATACAACAACTTGTCTTAACACTTCAGGAGCAACGACTTTATCATCCACCTTAACATTAATAACAGCGTTAGGGTGCAAAACCCTAACAATTTCATTTTTCATTGATTTATAGACCAAAATCCAACGAGTCATCTTTATACCACCACCCGCAGAACTGGCACAAGATCCAAAAAACATCACAATAAACAGCAATATCTGAGCAGAATAGCTCCATTTTGTATAATCTATACTAGCAGCACCTGTAGACGTCATCAAACTAACTACCTGAAACAAAGAATGTCTGATAGCATCGTAAATATTATAGTTATGCGCATGAACCAACATAATTGCAATCAAAGAAGACATCAGAATTGCAATTGCAAAATAAAGTTTAAATTCATCACTTTTAAATAACAAAAACGGATTACGTTTTTGAAAAGCCATATACTGCAAATTGAAACTGGCACCTGCGAAAAACATGAAAATTAAAATCAACCACGTCGCAGCCGGAATATGATACCCCATAACGCTTTGAGAATTTGGAGAAAATCCGCCTGCAGAAAGAGTCGTCAAAGAATTACAAACAGCATCAAAAAATGGCATACCAACAAGAATGAGCAAGCAAGTCAACAATACAGTTAAACCTAAATACCAACGCCATAAAATAGAAGCAGTATTTCTTACTCTTGGAGTAAACTTATCCTCTGTAGGTCCAGGAGCTTCTGCAAAAAACATCTGACGACCAGCGACAGCAAACTGAGGCAAAACCGCAACGAATAAGACAATAATTCCCAAACCTCCAAGCCATTGAGTTAAACTACGCCAAAAGAATAAAGCTTTCGGGTAATTAAAATGCGTAAATATAGTAGCACCTGTTGTAGTAATCCCGGAAACAGACTCAAACAACGCATCAATAACCGAAAAATTATAAAACAGATATGGGATTGCCGAAATAATACCAAACACAATCCAAGAGAAAGCTACAATAAATAAGGCTTCCGATTTTTTAATATCATTCAAATTTTCTAATTCCGCAGATTTTCTATAAACCTTACGGATTAAATACCCACACCCTGCAGAAAGGATTGAAGCCGACAAAAACGGCACAATCGAAACATTATCATGATATATAAGCGCAACAACCACCGGTAAAATCAAAAAAATTCCGGTATACATCATCATTAAGCTTATAGCATTCAATATATAACTTAAACGCATAATATTACTTCACCTTAAAAAATTCTTTTAATAAATCAGCATTCTCAGATTTAACAAAAGTAATCAAAATATCATCAACTCTTAATTCCGTATCACCTTTCGGAATTATAACTTTATTATGGCGTTGAATAACCCCAATAATAGCAGGGAAAGGAATCTTCAAATCCATAACCTTTTTCCCGCTAAACTCAGGTTTTACACCAATTTCCAATAGTTCAGCCTGTCCCTGTTCAACCGTTGCCAAGATATCTACATCGTTCTCAGCCAAATCATTTCTAACCTCGTTAATCGCCGAATTCTTTGGAGATATAGCGATATCGATACCAACTTTTTCAAACAACGGAATATTCAAAACTTTAGACACTCTTGCAATAACCCTCTTTACGCCCAATTGTTTTGCCAACAGAGAACAAAGTAAGTTTCTTTCATCATTATTTGTAACACTAATTACAACATCAGATTCTCCAATATATTCTTCATCTAATAACTGTAAATTAGTTCCGTCACCATTAATAATTAAAGTATGCTTAAGAGTCTGAGACAACAACTCACAACGGTTATAATTTTTCTCAATAATCTTCGTTTTAATATGAAGCGCTTCCAAACTCTGAGCGAGCATAAGCCCAACATTTCCACCGCCGATAATAGCTACAGATTTTACGTACTCTTTATCATGGAAAAACGTACCCGCCAAAATATCCAAAGAATGAGCCGTACCCATAAAGATTAATTTGTCATCAGCCTTTAATACAGTTTCGCCGTTAGGTATAAATAATTCACCACCACGAGTAATACCAACAATTAAAGTGTCATTTGTAAATTTGCACTCACAAACTTTTTTATCAACAATAGGCAAATGCGCAGAAAGTTTATATTCCAACAATCTTGCCCTACCATCTGCAAAATTTTCAACATCCAGTGCCTGAGCTACAGTCACGATACGGAAAATTTCTTGAGTTAATAACTCCTCAGGCCAAATAATGTAGTCAATAAAAAAGTCTCCGCAAATCCCATTATTTTTTTCAAAATATAATGTATTTTTGTACTCTTCCTTTGAGACAAAACAAATAGTCCTTATACCGCCGACTTTTTTTGCAGACAAACAAGCCACAATATTAGCCTCATCCAAAGGTGTACACGCTATAAATATATCTGTATTATAAATGTCAGCCTGTTTTAGAACATTCATATCGCACGCGTTGCCGTGTACAAAACTAATATCCAATTTTGAAAATTCTTCGTTTCGGTTTTCTTCTTTATCAATGATGGTTATATCATGGTCTTCAAAGAACTCTGTTGCTAACAAACATCCGACTTCAGTTGCACCAAAAATGATTATCTTCATACCGACTTCAAATCCTTATCCTAACAAAGTACTTAACAGTATAATAACTACGTTTTGAATCAATCCTAAAGCAATGATTGCAACTATAGGAGAAACATCCAACATACCAACAGGCGGAATTATACGCCTAAAAATATCTAAGTAAGCATCAGTAACCTGTCTTATAGTATAAAAAGGCTGTCTGTTCCAATCAAGATTTGGAACAAAACTCAAAAAACATCTGATTAAAATTACAATATAAAACAGAGAAAATATACTGTTTATACCACTTATCAAAGGTGTTAACATATTTCACCAATACCTTTCGGATTATAATTGCGAATTAGCCTTAGTATTAGCACAATCACAATGAACTCTTTCTGTTGGGATACGCTCAATCATCTTAAATAAAAGACTCTTTAAGTTCTCAACATTAGAATTAAATACCTTTATAACATCATGGTGAGAAACTGGAGGAACATCCCCTACAAGTCCCGCATCATAATCTGTAACTAGAGTAATATTAAGAGGACACATATCCAATTCCTTAACCAGATAATTTTCAGGGAAAGCTGACATGTTAATAACAGTCCAACCCTGATTTGTAAAGAATTTAGATTCTGCCTTAGTAGAGAAACGAGGGCCGTTGATAACAACGATAGTACCTGTTTCATGAACATTAATACCCAAATCCTTTGCTGTATCGATAGCAATTTGTCTCAACTCAGGACAATAAGTTTCAGCAGCAGAAGGGTGAGTAACGATAGGTCCTTCATAGAAAGTTGATTTACGACCATCTGTCCAATCAACAAACTGATCACAAATAACAAAATCCCCTGGTTTAACATCTTTCTGCAAACTACCAGAAGCACAAGGAGAAATAACTCTTTCAACACCGATAGACTTCATAGCCCATACATTAGCTCTATAGTTAATCATATGAGGCAAAATAGTATGATTTCTGCCATGACGAGGCATAAAAGCTACCTTATGAGGACCAATTTGTCCCAAAAATATATTATCACTAGGCATACCGTATGGAGTTTCAACTTTGATTTCTTCTATATCGTCCAAAAATTTATAAAAACCTGATCCTCCAAATACACCTATTGTAGCTAACTTTTTATCTGTCATAATTTTCTCCTTCTAAGCTTTTTAATGCATAGATTTTATCAAAAACAAAAACTTTATGCAAATTTAACAAATTATAAAGAGAATTGTGAAGAAATCTACATAAAAAAAGCATCAAAAATCGACGAATTATTGTTAAAAAAACACTCAAAAACCAAAAATTTACAATTCTGAAAATCAGCTCTACAAGCTACTTTTAGACAGTTGACACTGAAGAATTTTGAAATTTAGACTTGAAATTAAAAATTTTTGTACTACTATGTGAGTATAAATTTCATTCTTACGAGTTAAAACTTGACACAAAAGAGAGAGTGCACTTGCTCATAAGAATTTCCAATTTACAACCAGAGGATTACATTTTGAGAAAACTATTACTTTTCACTATTACGCTAGTGCTATTGTGCGTTGCGCCTGTACAGGCAGCTGACGTAAATACGGTAAAAGCGACGATTGTGAAACACGCCATTGAAATGGGTGTAGATCCGGCTATCGCTTTGAGTATTGCCAGAACAGAATCTGGATTTAGCCACAATGCACGTAGCAGTCATGGTGCAGTAGGGGTATTTCAATTAATGCCTTCAACCGCAAGGAGAATGGGGCTTAATCCTTATTCCTTGAATGACAATATCAAGGGTGGGATTATGTATTACAAGTCTATGTACAAAATGTTTGGCTCAGTTGAGTTAGCACTTGCAGCTTATAATGCAGGCCCGGGGAACGTAAAAAAATACAAAGCCGTTCCTCCGTACGCTGAAACAAAGCGTTTCGTAAGCAAGATTATGAAGGATTATCACTATTACAAAGCTAATCCTGATCCTGCAATGGTAAAAGCTAAAGCTGCTCATACGGCAGCAAAGAAACCTGCAACTACTACTGTTGCAGCTAGCAAACCAAAAGTTCCTGCGGCAACTTTAGAAATGGTTAAAGCTAAAGATATTAATGCCGTAAAAGTTGAGGTTGTTGATGAAACACCTATCGATTTAGAAATAGAAGCAACTTCGCTTGCTATCTAATTCTGAATTTGGAATTTGAAATTCTAAAAAAAGACCTTTTATAAAAAAGGTCTTTTTTTTGTTTAAACATTTTGCTTTAAATAAGCCTCTATAAACCCGTCAAGATCACCATCCATAACAGCATCAACATTACCAACTTCGTAACCGGTTCGGTGATCTTTCACCATTTTATACGGATGAAAAACGTATGATCTTATTTGAGAACCAAAATTTATATCAACAGCTTCACCTTTGAGCTCTGCCAATTTTTTCTCATGCTCAGCCTGTCTTATTGCCAACAATTTTGAAGCTAAAATCTGCATAGCATTCTCTTTATTTTGAAGCTGAGAGCGTTCCTGCTGACATTTAACAACGATACCTGTCGGTTTGTGTAAAATTCTAACGGCAGTCTCGACCTTATTAACATTTTGACCTCCGGCACCGCCTGAACGCATCGTGTCGATTTCCAACTCTTCCGGCGGAATAACGATACTTTTTTCAAAATCTTCAATTATAGGAGATACTTCTACAGACGCAAAACTCGTTTGACGCTTCCCGTTTGCATTAAACGGAGAAATCCGAACGAGCCTGTGTACACCACGCTCAGCCTTTGCATATCCAAAAGCATACTTACCGGAAAGTTTTATGGTAGCAGACTTTATTCCAGCCTCATCACCATCAAGCTTATCCAAAAGTTCAACTTTCCAACCGTGATTTTCAGCCCAACGGGTATACATCCTCAACAAAAGACTTGCCCAATCCTGAGCATCAGTCCCGCCTGCGCCTGCATTAATAGTTAATATTGCATCCGCATCGTCATACTCACCGCTCAACATCAAACGAACTTCAAAACTGTTCAATTCTTTTTCCAGATTTTTGCAAGCCTCAAAACTCTCTGAAATAAGATCTCCATCATGAATCTCGACGGCAACGGAAGCATCATCAAGAACAGACTGCCATTTTTGACACTTTGCGATATTTTCCTTAACCTCTTTTATTTCAGCTCCAAGTTTAGAGACCTTATTTTTATCAGCCCAAACCTCAGGAGATTGCATCTCAACTTCCAACTGCTCAAGTTTTTTACCTAAACTGTTATAGTCAAAGACACTCCTTTATACTGTCCAATCTTGAAGTCAGGGAATTTATTAATTGTTTTAATTCTGTTTCCATAAGTAAATATTACACCAAAAAACTCTAATCAACAATCTTTATACGACCATCATCAACAATATCTATAGGTTTGTCAGACTGCCTTATTTTCCACTCAATACAATCATTCAAATCCCAAGGATATCTTTCTACCGCACTGTTGAATTTATTAAGCATAGTTAAATCATCATTACCGCTTGAATAATAATCATTTATTGCAACAGAATAAATTTTATCGGTACGCGGGTTGTTAACATCAATTTTCTCTTCAACACCGTCTTTATTAATAAATTTCATATCATAAACCAATCCATTCTTAGATACTGTATATTTCAAACCTGAAACGTACATAATTCCCGGTTTATTATTTCGGTTTACAAACGATTTTGCACAGAATTTAATTGAATCAACGATTTCTTTTTCCGTATAATTTATCTTAACAATCTTGTTTTTAAAAGGTGAAATTTCACTTATAGTTCTTGTATCAATCTTACCTTTTTCAACATAACCTCTGATATTAGCAGCACCGACAATAGCAATATCAGCACCGGAACGCTCTCTTATTGCATCTAACCCGTAATAAGCCAACGGATTAACCTCTATCAAATCATTCTTCAAAGGAGCGGGAGCCGTGTTAATAACCCCAACGACTTGAGGTTTCCCGAGAATATTTTCAAAGAAATTTCGAGCAACCAAGTTTCTTGAAAACATCCTTGTTGTACCAACATTATTTTGAACCTTTTTGATAATACCGTTTCTGTCAAACTCAAGATTTAATACACCGAAGTTTTTACCATCACGACCAGCCTGAGTAATCACAACAGGCTCTCCTGATTTTGACCTGAATAAATTAACTCCTTCTTTCATGCCTGTTAGCAAATTATGAGAGTGACCGCCAAGAATAACATCCACGCCATCTGTTTCTTTTGCTATCTTAATATCATAACCGTAACCGCTATGAGACAGAAGAATAATTTTATCAACACCTTGTTTTTTAAGTTTATCGACTTCTATCTGGATATCCTTAATCGTCTCATCTATATTAGCCGGCTCGAGCTTTTGATCTTGGAATACCTTTCCGTATTTGACTCTTGAAATCAAATCAGTCGGCAATACGCCAATAATGCCGTATTTATGTCCATTGTGCTCTTCGATAAATGATTTTTCTATATGACTTGCTATTTTTGAATCAGGTGAAGTTTTCATGTTACAAGCCAACAGCTTATAATTAATATCCCCAGCAAGCTGAGTAAACTCATTTGATTTCATATCACACTCATGATTACCGACAGCAGAAGCCGTAACCCCTATAAATTTTAAAAAGTTTACGGCAATCTGATTAACCTTTTTATCTTCCCCTAGCATAATATCGCCGGAGGCAAGTTTTAACTTATCCGTAGGCACAGACGGTACAAAACTGTCAAATTCGTTTGACGCCGTAACTGTACGTTCCATATTAATAGCCTTACCATGATAGTCATTAACATAAAAAATGCTTGTACGGGTATTTCCCGCCAAGCCGTCTGAACCAAAACTATTATTACTTTTACTCTTTTTCTGACTCTTGAACCTGTTATATATTAGATTTGTCGTTTCCATTGATATTGGAGTTATCATTTTCAAATCCCTCTACATTTAACCTCATAAATATAAATTTTTGCTAGTCATGGTTGTTCTTTTTTACAAAAGTTTACAAGTAAACAGGAAGAATAATCAGGTAAAATCTTTGTAGTATAATGATTGTATTATGGATTACCTCAATAACAAATATGATGTCATAGTAGTAGGAGCAGGACACGCCGGATGTGAAGCAGCACTTTCTTGTGCAAGACTTGGCCTGAAGGTACTTCTTGCAACACTCAATGTTGAAAACATAGCACTCCAGCCTTGCAACCCTGCAATTGGCGGACCTGCAAAATCAACATTAGTTAGAGAAATCGCAGCATTGGGCGGAGAAATGGGAGAAGCGGCAGACGCGACTTACCTTCAGATGAAAATACTTAATTCATCAAAAGGCCCTGCGGTTAGAGCACTTAGAGCCCAGTCCGACAAAAAAGAATACTCCAACTACATGAGAGACGTTATTGAAAAAAATGAAAATATCTATCTTCGTCAAGCTTGCATTACCGATTTAATTGCCAAAGATGGAGAAATCACAGGAGCTATAGACGAGTTTGGAATAGAATATTCTGTTAGAGCAGCGGTACTAACGACAGGAACATCTCTTTCCGGAAGAATTTTTGTCGGATTAAAATCGTACAGCGCAGGCAGACTCGGAGAACAAGCCGCTATCGGGTTATCAGATTCGCTTAGAAAACTCGGTATTAATTTAAAGAAATTAAAAACAGGTACTCCTCCAAGAGTTGATAAAAGAACAATAGACTATTCAAGAATGGAAATTCAACCTGGAGATGAAGTTTTGAACTTCTACTCATTCAAACCTAATAGACCAGTAAGAAAGCAATATCCATGTTATTTAACAAGAACAAATGAAGAAACTCATAAAATTATAAGAGCAAATCTGGATAAGTCACCTATGTTCCAAGGCCTAATCCAAGGTGTAGGGCCTAGATATTGCCCATCAATTGAAGATAAAGTTGTAAGATTTAAGGATAATCCTTCACACCATATATTTATAGAACCTGAAGGATTGGGAACTTATGAAGTATATATTCAGGGATTTTCGAGCAGTTTGCCTGCTGATGTACAGGTCAAAATGCTAAGGACACTTCCTGGATTGGGAAAAGCTTACGTAATAAAACCTGCATACGCAGTTGAATATGACTATGTGCCTGCTGTACAGACAACACATTCTCTAATGTCAAAGCAAGTAAAAGGATTATTCTTTGCAGGACAAATAAACGGGACAAGCGGTTACGAAGAAGCTGCCGCTCAAGGATTAATTGCAGGAATTAACGCCTTTAATTACCTTAACGGAACTGAAATGCTTGAACTTTCAAGAAGCTCATCTTACACAGGCACTCTAATTGATGACCTTGTAACAAAAGATATTCAGGATCCATATAGAATGCTGACATCACGTTCAGAGTACAGATTACTTCTAAGACAAGACAATGCCGATGAAAGATTAACACCTATCGGACATAAAATAGGACTTGTTGACGATGCTCAATTTGAGAGATTTAAACAAAAACAAGAAAATATCAAAAACGAAATCTCAAGATTAAGAGAAGAAAAAGTCCCAGCAACGGAAGAAGTAAACGGTATTCTTGCAAAATACGGCGAACATATTGAAAGAGGAATGCGCCTAGCTGAGCTTTTGAAACGTCCGAATATAAATTATGATGTACTAAAAGAAATACACCAAGAAACAAAAGATTTGAATATTGCAAGAGACGTATATGAACAAGCCGAAGTCATGATAAAATACGAGGGCTACTTGAAACGCCAAGAATTTCAGGTAGAACAAGCAAGCAAGCTTGATAAATTCAAAATTCCTGAAAACATCGATTACATGGCAATAGACCACATATCAACAGAAACAAAAGAAAAATTAAGTAAAATCAGACCTAAAACTTTAGCACAAGCCTCAAGAATAGGCGGTGTAAAACCCGCTGATATTTCAGTATTAATGGTAATGCTGGAAAAACATACCATAATGAAATAAGAAAACGGACTTGCAAAATTTTTATGTTTGAGGTAAATTAGAATTTGTCAAGTTAATATCAAATGCGGAAGTAGCTCAGTTGGTAGAGCATCTGCCTTCCAAGCAGATTGTCGCGAGTTCGAGTCTCGTCTTCCGCTTTTTTAGTACAAAAAATTTTAGGGGATATATGTTAGATCATTTCATTCATTATTTTCACAGGATAAACGAAGTACTTGGCAGTATTAATATCGGATTTATAATGGAGATATTTGTAAATCTGGTTATTTTAGCTGCTATCTGCAAAGTACTAGATATTTGCGAAAACAAAATCAAGGATAATATTACAAAGGCAAACCCGAACATACAGCTGGTCCAGATAATCTCACCAATAAACAGAATAATAAAATTTTTGGTATTTTTAATAATTCTGGTATCGTTCCTGCAAACACACGGCTACTCAGTATCTTCATTAATAGCCGGTTTTGGAATTACAGGTTTGGCGGTAGGTCTTGCTGCAAACTCCGCATTATCGAACATTTTTGGCACAATTTCTATTTATTCGGATAAATCATTTAAAGTTGGAGATTATATCCAATTTGGAGAATATGAAGGAACAGTTGAAGATATAAATCTTCGCTCTACGAAAGTAAGAACTCTTGATAATGCACTCACAATAATACCAAACAGCTCAATGGCAAACGGAGCAATTATCAACATATCGGCTGCCCATAGAAAAAGAATTTTTGAAAGTATCGGCCTAACTTATGATACAAGTAATGAAAAAATTGAACAGGCAGTAAAAATTATAGAAGAAATTCTGGAAAGCCACGATGATATTTCAAAAGATTACATAGTAAATCTTGACAAATTAGATGACAGTTCAATCAATATCAGGGTTAACGCTTACGTAAAAACAAAGGTTTTCAAAAAATATTTAAAAGTAAAAGAAGCTTTTCTACTTGAACTCATAAAGAGATTTAGGGAAGAAAACATCGAATTTGCATATCCAACCCAAACAATATATATTGCAGGAAACAGCAATGAAAATTAAAATTATTGCACTCGGAAAGATAAAAGAAAAATTCCTTAAAGACGGTACCGACGAATTTTTAAAGCGCCTGATACCATATAGTCCAGTGGAGATAATTGAAATTCCGCCTGTCGAAATAAAGGACGAAAACCTTACTCAAAAAGCACTTGATGAAGAAGGAGAAAAGATTTTATCTCACATAAAACCACAATCCTACGTAATTACGATGGAAATAAACGGGAAACAATTTTCGTCCGAAGATTTTTCTAAAAAGCTTGAAGATCTTATCAACAACGGAACAAACGAGACAATTTTTGTAATCGGCTCATCTTGTGGAATATCAAAAAACGTCTCAGACAGAGCTGATTTAAAAATGAGCCTATCAAAAATGACATTTCTGCATCAATTTGCCAGACTACTGCTGGTTGAACAAATATATAGAGCGTTTAAAATCATGAGACACGAAACATATCATAAATAAGGGGAAAAATCTCTGCTATTGTCAACCCTTAAAAAAAATGATATAATCACCCAGAAGACCCAGAAGAGACAAAAAGGAGCTTTATAATGAAGAAATACACTCTAAACTTATCAATGGAAGAGCTAAAAAAGCGCACAGATAAGGATCATTTGATAACAAAGAAATTTTTAAAAGCAGATGCACCGGAATACCTTGCACTTGCAGATGGAGATAAAGAAGCACTAAAACATCTGGTAAAAGCCGCAAATATTCTGGAAAAAATAAATATGCAGCTTGATAACGAAGATAACCTACCGTTTAAAGAATTTTTGGAAGAAGAAATAAAAAACGGGAATGAGCAGGCAAAACTCACAAAAATATTATTTGATGCACAAAAAGGTATAAATGCGATAGACTCAATGTCAGACCCGATTTATCTTGCAAAAGAAGTTCCCGGAAGAGCAGGTAAGGGAGTTTATCCGTCAGATTTAACAAAAGAAGAGTTTCATTCAATCCTTATGAAAATGCTACTTGATGGCAAATCTGATGATGTAAGAAAAATTCTGACCCAACGCTCAGTTGTAGAAAGACACGGAGAAGAACTTGTTGGAATAGATTATGTAGACAAGTTTAAAGAAGACTTTGCAAAGATGGCAGATGAGCTTGATAAAGCAAGCGAAGTGTCAACAAATGCGGATTTCAATGAATTTTTAAAACTCCAGGCAAAAGCATTAAGAGTAGCAGACCCGATGCTAGATGCCGAAGCTGATAAAAAATGGGCAACACTACAAGATACACCGCTTGAATTTACAATCACAAGAGAAAATTATGCTGACGAAATGACAGGAACTGTCGTTGAAAACAGAGAATTGAAAGCTTTGTTGGATGAAAATAGAATAAATCCGATACCAAAAGATTTCTTGGGTGGTCGAGTAGGAATTGTAAACAAAGAAGGTACTGAAGCTTTAATGGCAATAAAGAAGTATCTTCCAATCCTAGCAAAAAATATGCCATATAACGATGAATATGAGCAAAATATCAAACCTGATGAAGACAGTAAACAAACAATGGTTGATGTAGATATGGTTCAAGCATCAGGAGATGTGGGCGAATATAGAGGCGGAATTACATTAGCTGAAAACCTGCCAAATGACGACAAATTATCGCTAACTATAGGCGGCGGAAGAAGAAACGTATATCACAGACAAATAAGATTTATCAGTGATATGAAAAAACTTCAGGAACGTCTGGATGAAATTCTAGATAAAGAACAACACAAATACTATCTTGACGAAGCAGATCACTGGTTCACAATCGGACACGAGAACGCTCACTCACTCGGACCGAGAAAAGGCAACGAAAAACTCGGCAAATATCGCAATATTATTGAAGAAAACAAAGCTGATATGGGATCACTTGCGTTTGTTGATTTGCTTACTGAACTTGGAATGTACACGGAAGAACAGAGAAAACAAATTATCGTAACAACAGTTACAGACAATTTCCTAAAATCAAAACCTACACTTTCTCAGGCTCACAGAGTGAGAACAGTAATGCAAAATAAATATTTTGCAGACAGAGGCGGATATGAGATTATTGACGGGAAAATACATGTTAATATAGACAAAGTTGTTCCGATAGCAAAAGAAATGCTTGCTGAAATTGTTAGAATTCAAATTGAAGGCAATTTCAACAAAGCCGAAAAATACGTTAAAAGCAATTTTGTATGGACAGACAATATGGAGTTTATCGCTAAAAAACTTCAAAAAATAAACAAAACACTTAACGGAAGACTTGAAACAGAATTAGCAGATAAACTTGCACAAGAATAATCAAATGCAATGAATAAAAGCAGAAAAGCGGCGGGGCATTGAATAATGCCCCGCCGCTTTTACTTTACATAAATTAGCAAAATAGGGAGTAAGCATTTTTATGATATACTTGAATAGTACATAAGGAGGGACTTTATGCTATCAGAATTGGTATCATCACATGGGGTATTTATATCCGGAGCAATCTTACTGGTTGCATATATATTTATAGCAACAGAAAAAATCCAAAAATCTGTAGTTGCTCTTATCGGAGCATCACTCACACTACTTTTGGGACTATTACCGTTTAAAGGTTACATAAATCAAGACACTCATACATACGTAAAAGCCGTGTTTGATTACATAGAATTTGACGTAATATTCCTTCTTATAGGTATGATGATAATTGTACATATTGCCAGCAAAAGTGGAGTCTTTAAATGGATGGCCATTCAGCTTTTAAGGTTGACCAAAGGTAATCCGAAATGGGTTTTGTTTACCTTAGCAGCTTTTACAGCAGTGGCATCAGCTTTTTTGGATAATGTAACAACAGTTGTACTTATGATGCCTGTTACATTCGTTATTGCAAAAGAATTTGAAACCGATCCTGTACCGTTCCTTATCACGGAAGTTATTTCCTCCAATATCGGTGGAACAGCAACACTTATTGGAGATCCTCCGAATATTATTATCGGAACAAGAGCTGGACTAAGCTTTTTAGACTTTTTATTGGAATTAACAGATATTGTAACTTTAATATTCTTAGTAGTAGTAGGTGTTTTAATATTTATGTTTAGAAAAGGACTTAGCGCAACTCCTGAAAAAATGAAACATGTTGCAAATCTTGATAATACCCACACTATTACAGATAAAAATTTAATGTTGCGCTCAATGATTACACTAGTACTTGTAATCATAGGTTTTATAACACATGATATAACTCATATCGCAACTTACGTATTTGCAATTGCAGGTGCCAGCTTCTTATTGATTTTTGAAAAGCCAAAAGAAATATACAGAGATGTAGAATGGCTTACGATATTCTTCTTTGTAGGTCTATTTATAATTATAGGCGGATTTGAAGCTCAAGGCGGAATAACCTTCCTTGCAAATAAACTAATAGAATTAACGCAAGGTAGTCTGACAGCAGCCACAATGCTTATATTATGGGGATCCGGTATCTTATCAGGTATCATAGATAATATTCCTTACACAGCAACAATGGCACCTTTAATAGATCAGGTTCAGCACATGATTCCATACACAGGAAGCGGACATAACCCGATGTGGTGGGCTTTGTCTTTAGGAGCCTGTCTTGGTGGAAACTTTACCCTAATCGGAGCTGCTGCAAATGTACTTGTCAGCGAAACGGCTACAACAAAAGGGTATCCGATTTCATTTATGAGATTTTTAAAATATGGAGCATTGTCAACATTTATTTCACTGGCTCTAAGCTCAATATACTTGTATTTTAAATATCTTATCTAAAAAGTTTTATATAAAAGCAATTTTTCCCCTAAGTTTTACTTTATATAAATATGAGGAAAATTTAGGGGATTTATTATGGGCGAATGGGATCATTCCGTAAGCGGAAGTGCAGGAATTTATCACTATAACAAAGGTACAGACCAGATGTTTTTGGGGCTTGAAAACAAGTTCAAAAAAGACAAACTTAGTCTTGCCGTATTTGGTGGAGTCAGCAACAATTCAAATAACGATCCGGCTCTGCTTGTAGACTTGAAAGAATCTTACAAATACGACAACAAAGGTATTTTTAGCAACAATATTCGAGTAAGAAACACTATTACTGACGGTTCAAATACAACCCAAATAAGAGTTTCACCATTTACCGTAAATATTCCGATTACCAAAAACACCTCAGCCTATTTAAATACACACTATGTAGGTAAATACAACTACAACACAAAAGAATACAACCAAGGCGCAGGAGCATTTCTTGGAGGAGAAATTAAGTTTGGCTCATCCTCTCTAGATGTTGAAGTTCAAAGATACAATATCAAAAACTGGAAAAAACACGCAGGCAACTGGGGCGTAAATGCAATCTATACGATTAATTTTTAATCCTTAACTTCTTCTTGATAAGCCCAAGCTGAATGATTGTGAATACTTTCAAAAGCTTCGCACTCTACCGCAAACTCTTTTACAATATCATCTTCACGAAGCTTCACAACAACGTCTCTTAAAACATCTTCCACAAACTTAGGATTATCCCAAGCTTTTTCCGTAACAAATTTTTCGTCTTCACGCTTTAACAAAGGATATACAGGACAAGACGCACAACTCTCAATCATTTCAATTAAATCTTCAAGCCAAATTTGCTTATCCTCGTCATAAGAAACTTTTACCGTGATAAAAGCCCTCTGGTTATGCGCACCGTTTTCGGAAATTTCTTTTGAACAAGGACACAAAGTCGTTACAGGTACCTTGACTCCCAGTATAAACTTATAATTTCCATCATAAATTCTACCCTCAAAAGAGCAATCATAACTCATCTGAGCAGGAAGCTTAGTAACAGGCGCCTTTTTCTCCAAAAAATACTTGAAATTAAATTCTAACTCACCGCTTTGAGCGTTAAGATTTTCAATGATTTTTTCAATACAACCTTTAATATCGACACCCAAAAGGTTTTTGTGCTGCCACTCGTTCAAAACCTCAACAAATCTGGACATGTGAGTTCCCTTGTAATCTCTAGGCAAAGAAACACTGACCCTTGCCTCAGCACTCACAACCTGATTTGCATTATTTTTTCTTTGAATAATCAAAGGTAATTCCAAGTGTTTTATACCCACTTTTTGAATATCGACATTTCTTGTATCTTTTAAATTCTGTATATCTTTCATCTCAATATCTCATGTAAAGTTTTATTACAAACTTGCATTAAAAATAGCAATTTTTAAATTCCCGTTTACTTTATATAAATATAAAGCTCTCTCTTCTTATTTAAACGGATAGGCCTTGATAAAAGATTCAAGGTCTTTTTTTTTGCTACTTTTTGCAAACTTCAGCCGCATCCAGACGTTTTCTTACCTTCAAATATCTGTCCAACTCAACACGCAATTTCCCTAAATCCATATAAATTGCATTGTTTAACAAAAATCTGTTATCATATTTTTTATCAATGACATACATTGTAGGAAAACCAGTAAGAACAACGTCTTTAACCATTTTTTGGTTTTCAGGAGCTTCTGCATTAAGCATTACTATATTATATTTATCTTTGTACAAATAACTGATAACTCTAAGTTTTGGCATAAATCTTAAGCAATATCCGCACCAATCAACATAAAACAAAGCCAACATAGGCTTGTCTGATTTTAAAGCTTCATCATAAGTTATACCGATTTTATAATCAGAAGGAACATTCTTTTTAGAAGCAAAATTTTGAACCTGCGGATTTGTCGCAAACGCAACAGCTCCCATACATAAAACTATTAATAATATCCCTATAAAAGCAAATAATTTCTTTTTCATTTCATACTCTCCTCTAGTAAAATTATACTTCAAACAATTATTTCAGACGATTTAGAAGGAGAATGTAGTTTTACAATTCTTCACATGCACTTGAAAAAGTATATATTATGATATATACTATATATATACTTATTGTGTTTAAATCGTGTTACTTAAGAGCTTATTCTTTAAAAGAGTAAGAGGAGTTTATGTTATGAGCAAAAATACCCCGGTAAGAATGAAAAAAACTTCATCAAAATCAGATCCAGCAAAGTATGAAGTTTTACAGGCATCAAATGACAGTGTACTTAGCAATTATTTAAGAGAATTGGCAAATTACCCTTCCCTAACCCCGGCGCAGGAACGCAAACTAGCCAAAGCAGCATCAGAAGGAGACAGTGAAGCAAAGAAACAATTAATCCAGGCAAATTTAAAGCTTGTCGTATGCATAGCCAAAAAAGCCATCCATGTATCAGGCATACCTGCAATCGACTTAATTCAAGAAGGCAATCTAGGACTAATGATAGCAGCCGAAAAATTCAACTACAAACTTGGCTACAAATTTGCGACATACGCAAGCTGGTGGATAAAACAATCAATGTTCAAGGCGATATCAGAGCAATCACATTGTATGAAAATTCCTGTCTACATTCAAGAAACACTGTCAAAATTTTCCAAACTAAAATCCAAAATGGAAAAAGAAAACAACTGTCAGGTCAAAACAGATGAAGTAGCGAAAAAAATGAACATAGCACCGGACAAAATTGAGACATTTTTATCAGCATACACAAAAACAATCTCAATTGAAAACGGTCTGGAAAGAGAAAACGGCAAAGACCTGAACATTGCAGACATACTTGAAGACAAAAAAGCATCCGTATCAGAAAACATCGAATACAAAAATCTGCAAAACGACATCGCACTTGTAATTTCTACATTAAAAGAAAGAGAACAAGAAGTGGTTAAAATGCGATACGGAATAGGAGACACAACAAAGAGAACACTTGAAGAAATCGGCCATATCTATGGAGTAACAAAAGAGTGCATCCGACAAACAGAAATGCGTGCAATAAAGAAGATTAGAACTTCAGCAATTGGCCAGGAAATTCTCTCAGGATATATAGGGTAAGTAGTAGTAAATTCCTCGTAACTGTTTATTTATGTAAAAAAGGATTAAGAAAAGCGGTAATAACGAAAAGTTAGCCGCTTTTTATTTTACATTAAACAGATGTTTACTTTTTTTTGAAAGTAATTAAAATATAGATATGAAAAAGTTTTTAGGCATAATCTTTACACTATTATTAATAAACACAGCCTGCCTGGCAGACGGTGACTTGTGGGACAATTTTGGCGACCAAAATTTTTACGGAACAAAAGGAGCTGTCTCAGATGAAGACTTTGATAAAGCCATAGAAAGCAAAAAAGGGACAAAGCCTAAAAAGATGAAAGGTGAAAGTTACCAGCAAAGTAATGAAACCGAAGTAATTAACCAATTGCCGAAGGAGCTGCCAGTAGTTTGCATTTCCACCCCAATACAGATAGGAGAAAAAGCCGTATTACCGGTCGGACACTATCAGGTAATGAGTGAAAAAAGAGGCGATAAAATTTATTTAAAACTCTATCAAGGTCACTACTTAATGGCAGAAATAGAAGCTCAAGAAACATTAGAAGATTTCAACGAACCGGAAGTTCATTTTGTAAAATTTATAACAGATAAAGACAATCAGTTGAAAATAATATACGGATCAATCGATTACAACGCATACGCAATCCTGAAACCTGCCGAAGAATATCAATCTCAATATTAATATATATAAGAAAAAAACAAAAAAGCGTTTAAACCGCAATAAACAAGATAGCAGACAAAACACCAAAAGATAACGCACTAAACATAAACCATTTATGCATAATAGGATGTTGAAGATCCCAAATTTCCTTAATCGTAACTGTCGCATTAGTGATTGTTTGCATAAAACTCTCCAAAAACTATCTCTTACATTATCTATTTTCAACAAAATCGAAAAAAAGACATCACCCGATTAGTTGATTATTTACATTCTTTCGGGTAATATACAGAAGTATGAGAAATGTAGAACTTTTAATGCCTGCGGGCAATATGGAAAAACTTGAATATGCCGTAAGATACGGCGCAAATGCAGTGTATTTAGGGATTGTCGACTTTAGCCTGAGAGCTATGAGAAAGGGGAATATCATTACACTGGACAATCTAGACCAAGCGATTGAGCTTGCGCACAGCTTGGGGGCAAAAGCTTATGTTACGCTAAATATTTTTGCTTTCAATAAAGATATAAAACTGTTGGAAGGTTGTATTGAAAGGTTTAAGGATGCAAAACCGGATGCTGTTATTGTGAGTGATTTTGGAATATTTAACATGGTAAGAAAACGTATTCCCGAAACTCAAATACATGTTAGCACCCAGACAAATACGCTTAATTATGAAAGCGTAAAATTTTGGAAAGATCTTGGCGCAAACCGAGTCATTTTGGCAAGAGAATTACCTATAAAAGATATCGCGGAAATTAGAGAACATGTTCCGGATATTGAACTTGAATGTTTCATTCACGGCTCACAATGCGTATCTTTTTCCGGCAGATGCTTGCTAAGCGATTACTTCACGGATGGAGAGAGAAAAGCAAATCACGGAAATTGCTCTCAACCTTGCCGTTGGAGTTATAAACTTGTGGAAGAAACTCGCCCTGGACAATATTATGAAATTAATCAAGACGAACGAGGCACTCATATATTAAGTCCAAAAGATTTGTGTCTTGTGGAATATCTGCCTCAACTTATTGAAGCAGGTGTAGATTCTCTAAAAGTTGAAGGTAGAACAAAGAGCTTATATTATGTTTCAGCCGTTGCTAAGACATACAGACAAGCTATTGATGAATGTATAAAAAATCCTTCCGCAGATTTGCACAAATATTTTATAGAACTGCAAAAGGTCGGTAACAGAGGTTACACAACAGGATTTGCACTTGGTGAAAATAAACCTGACAGCTACAGCTACGATATTTCAAAAGGACTTGCTGGAGCAGATTTCTTGTGTGAATTCAAAGGCCATGAAGTTGACGGAAAGTATCTTGTAAAGATTAAAAACAAAATGAAATTAGATGACGAAGTCGAAATCATTACTCCATCGGAACAATTTACTGCAAAAGTTCTGGAAATAACAAACGATGAAGGTGAGGAGCTTATGGTCGGCAACACAAATGATGATGTGTGGATTAAATTTTCAACATCGCCGATTGAATACAAATATGCACTTGCCAGAACCATAGGGGTAAAATCGCATGTTTCTTAAACCTGACTATAATTTAAAAAGCATTTATGAAATAGACCTTGAGGAACTCAAACTCAAGGGGATAAAAGCGTTGTTATTTGATTTGGACAGCACATTGATGGCATCAAAAACAGGGAAATATGATGATAAAACAATTGATTGGCTAAAAAAAGTCAGAGAAGATTTTTTTATAGCAGTTGTATCAAATAACCATAACCCTGATTATATGAAAAAGGTTAAAGCGGTCAGTGATTTTCCTATCGTTTTTGAAGCAAAAAAGCCTGACATAAAAGCTACCGTAGACTTTATGGAAAGCAATAACCTAACTGCACAGACAACAGCCTTTGTCGGAGATAGACCATTAACAGATATTCTTTGCGGTAAAAAAATCGGTTGCGTTACAATTCTTGTAGACTCTATTTCAGCAGATAGAGAACGTCCTATTGTTAGATTGGCAAGAAAATTGGAACGTTGCACAATCAGAAAATAATATTTAGGAAATTAATTACCCCGAAAGACAAAATACATAAGGAGAACAAAAAAAGCATGAAAATTTTAGTTGGAATGTCAGGAGGCGTTGATTCAACAGTAGCCGCATTGATGCTCAAAGAACAAGGACACGAAGTCATAGGAGCAACAATGGCGATATGGGGAAACAAAGAAATCCACAAACGCATTCAGGCTAAAATGGAAGCTCTTTCAGACAAAAAACCGACACATGTAACATGCTACGGTCCTGAAGAAAAAGAAAAACTCGAAGAGACTAAAAAAGTTGCGCAGAGTATCGGAGTCCCTCTTTATATAATTGATTGCGCAGAAAAATATGAAGAGATAGTACTTGATAATTTTAAAAAAGAATACATAGGAGGCAGAACGCCAAACCCTTGTATTTGGTGTAACAGCCTAATAAAATTTTATGCGCTGCCAAAACTTGCAAGAGAACAAGGCATAAATTATGATAAATTTGCCACAGGACACTACGCAAGAATAGAAAAAAGCGGGGACAGATATCTTTTAAAACGAGGACTTAACGAGAGTAAAGATCAATCATACTTTTTATACAGACTAACTCAAGAGCAGTTAAGTAACATCATATTACCGCTTGGTACATACAATAAGGAAGAAATCAGATCGATTGCTGAAAAGCACGGTTTAAAAGTTTTTGATAAACCTGATAGTCAGGATTTTTATAACGGAGATTATAATGAACTGCTGGATGTAAAGCCACTAAAAGGGAATATTGTTGACAGAAACGGGAAAGTACTCGGTCAACACGAAGGCATCTGGAACTATACGATAGGACAGAGAAAAGGGATAGGCATATCCGCTCCTGCACCTCTATATGTATTGGAACTTAGAAAAGATACAAATGAAGTTGTCGTAGGGTATAGAGATGAGACTATGCAAGACAGCCTTGTTGCAACGAATTTAAACTGGATACCGTTTGATGAACTAGAACAACCGAAAAAATGTCTTGCAAAAATCAGATCTACACAAAAGCCTACAGAAGTGACAATAACACCGCAAGGAGAAGACAAAGTTCTTGTGAAATTTGATAACATGCAAAAATCAATAGCTGCAGGTCAATCTGTAGTCTTCTACGATGGAGACATAATTTTAGGCGGTGGAATTATAAACATATAAAATCCCTCTTGATTTTTTAATATGTTGGTGATAGGGTTTATATAGTGATACGGGTTTGTAGCTCAGTTGGTAGAGCAGTTGACTCTTAATCAATTGGTCGTGGGTTCGAGTCCCACCGGACCCAAAATAAAGCAGAGGTGAAAGATTTTCTTTACCTCTGTTTTATTTTGCGAAATTTTAAATTAACAACCTAAATATTTTTTCAAGTATTTACCAGTTACACTGTCAGGATTAGAAGCTATCTCAGAAGGGGTACCGCAAGCAACAACCCTTCCGCCATCATTACCGCCACCCGGGCCCATATCAATAATATAATCAGCATTACTGATAACATCCATATCATGCTCAATTACGACAACAGTTGCATTGTTATCTATCAACCCCTGAAAAACGCCAAGCAATGATTGAACATCTAACGGATGCAGACCTATAGTCGGCTCATCAAAGACAAAAACAGTATCTTCCTGACGTCTGCCCATCTCAGATGCGAGTTTTAAACGTTGAGCTTCCCCGCCTGAAAGGTTTGGAGTAGCTTCACCAAGTGTCAGATAACCAAGCCCCAAATCCTTCAAAACCTGCAGACGCTGACTTACAAGCCTCAGATCCTTACAAGCAACAAGTGCCTGATTTACATCCATAGCCATTAGCTCGGGCAGAGAATACTCTTTAGACTCTTTCGTAACATATTTAATACTTTCAGCCTGCTTTGAATATCTTGACCCCCTGCAATCAGGACAAGTTACCTCAACATCAGGCAAAAATTGAACATCCAAACTTATACTACTCGTCCCATCACATGCCGGACAACGCAACTTACCAGTGTTATAAGAAAAATCTCCGGCTTTATAGCCTTTTTCTTTGGCATCAGCAGTTTTTGCAAAAACTTTTCTTAATTCATCATGTACATTTGCATAAGTTGCAACAGTAGAGCGAATATTTATACCAATTGGAGTAGCATCTATAAGTTTTACCTGATTTATACCATCAGCCTTAATCTCTTTAATGTGTTCAGGTAATTTAGTTCCGGCAATCGAATTTGCCAATGCAGGAATTAGACTTTCCAAAACCAAAGTAGTCTTTCCAGAACCTGAAACCCCTGTAATAACAGTTAACCTTCCTTTTGGGATTTTAACGGAAAGCGGTTTTACTGTATGTATAGCTGATGTATTCAACTCAATAGTACCTAAAGTAAACATCTCTTCTTTTTCTACCTGAGGTCTGACGTGAACATTATTTTTACCGGACAAGAAAGGCCCAATCTTAGAAGTTGAACTCTTTACGATATCAGGAATATTGCCCTGATTAATAATTTCACCGCCATCTACACCTGAATCAGGTCCAAGCTCAATAATCCAATCCGATTCAGATAAAATCTGAGTATCATGATCTACAAGAATAACGGAATTACCGTCCGCAACAAGATCATGCATAACAAGATTAAGCCCTTTTATATTAGCAGGATGCAACCCGATTGAAGGCTCATCCAAAATATACATAACACCGGTTGTTCTGTTTCTTACAGAACGCGCAAGCTGCATACGCTGTCTTTCACCTGTTGAAAGAGTTGAAGCTGCACGATCAAGCGATAAATACCCTAACCCCAAATCAATCAACCTTTTTGCAGTTAACTGGAAAGACTCACAAATAGACTTAGCCATAGGTCTCATTTTTGTAGGAAGAGACTCCGGCACACCATCAACCCATTTAACAAGTTCAGATAAAGTCATTTGACAAGCCTTATCAAGAGAAATTCCTCTAAGCTTAGGAGCTCTGGCGGCTTCAGACAAACGAGTTCCTCCGCACTCAGGACATATATCCTCTTTTAAGAATTTTTCAACACGTTTCATCCCGACTTCGTCTTTTACTTTTTTTAACGCATTTTCAACCGTATATACCGCATTAAAATATGTAAAATCAATTTCACCCGCCTGATTTGAATTTTTAGCCTTATAAAAAATATGTTTCTTTACTGCAGGGCCATGAAAAACAATATCTCTTTCCTCATCAGTAAGTTCCATAAACGGAACATCTGTCCTAACCCCCATCGCACGACAAACATCAGTCATCAATGACCACATAAGAGAATTCCAAGGCAAAACCGCACCATCATCAATGGAAATCGACTCATCAGGTACAAGAGTTGACTCGTCAACTGTCCTTACGGTTCCAACCCCGCCGCATCTTTCACAAGCGCCTTGACTGTTAAAAGCTAATTCCTCAGCTCCTGGAGCATAAAAATGCGCACCACACACAGGACAAACAAGCTCTTTACCGGCTGCAACAAGAAGAGTTGGATCAAGATAATGCCCGTTTGGGCATCGATGATTTGCAAGCCTTGAATACATAAGCCTTAAACTGTTTAAAAGTTCAGTACCAGTTCCAAAAGTACTTCTAATACCAGGAACTCCCGGTCTTTGGTGAAGAGCAAGCGCAGCAGGAACATATAAAACTTCATCAACCTGCGCTTTTGCAGCCTGCGTCATTCTACGCCTTGTATAAGTGGAGAGGGATTCTAAATATCGCCTCGAACCTTCTGCATACAAAACCCCAAGTGCAAGCGAGGACTTTCCTGAACCTGAAACTCCTGCAATACCAACAATTTGATTTAGTGGAATATCAACATCTATATTTTTTAAATTATGAACATGCGCTCCACGTACAAGTATCTTACTTGGTCTACCATTATTATCATTTTTCATAAAAACACCCTGCTATTGTATTCTTATTTAATAAAAAAATTATAACACTAATCATAAAACCTGTGAAAACATCAAAAAATTTATAAATAAAAATTAACTTATTTGAAAATATTTAGTAGTAATTTTATTGTAATGTTAATAGAAGAGAAAGGGAAATAACTATGCATTTAGGAAACGGTATTATTTGTCCTGTTACAGGAATTCCAAACAGCAGATGAAATAAACTTCACTAAAGATATCTGTAACAATTGGAATATAAAACAAATTATCCTGAATACAGCCATCCTGCAAAACCCTCTTGTTATGAATAATCCAAAAGACAGATGCTATCACTGCAAAAAAAATATGTTTGAGAAATTCATTGCCGCTGCAAACCAAAACAATTGCAAATACTTAATTGACGGGACAAATTTTGATGATTTAAAAGAATACCGCCCTGGTAAAAAAGCTCTATTAGAACTTGGCATTATTTCTCCATTTGCAAAATTTCAAATTACGAAAAAAGAAATCAGAGAATATGCTAAAGAATTAGGGCTTCCATTTTACAACAAACCTTCTACCCCTTGTCTTGCAACAAGATTTCCATACGGAACAACTCTAACGGCAGAAAATTTGAAAGTAGTTGAAGAAGCCGAAACAATACTAAAAAATACAGGATTTAACGAATGCAGGGTTAGGATTCACGGCGATATAGCTCGCATTGAAATTCCAACCGAACAATTTCAAATATTCTTAGACAACAAATCTGCAATAACAAAATCGCTAAAGTCTCTTGGCATAAGATACATTACACTGGATATAGAAGGCCTCAGACGAGGCAGCATGGACTTGCCTTAATACTATTCCTATTAAGAAATCGTGTTTTTATTTTGTAAGGTAAAATACTCAAGAAATTTCTGCAATTTAGATGTTTTACGATTAGCTTCCACAACAGGAACAGGTAATTCACCTTTTACTCTTCTTATAATTGTACCGTCAGAAGAAATAATATCTAACCCTTTATGTTTTCCGTCAGCACCATATAGCATATCTTTCACAATAGTAAGACCTGTACTGCCATCTTTTTCATAAACACGGTCAATAGAACCATCTCTATAGAAAGACATCCTCTTAGTTACACTGACAGGATCACTACCCCTAACCATATCACCATAGGTAATTACAGAGTCTTTATATTTAGGTCCGAATATATGCTTTCTTCCTACTTTAAAACCGGTAAACTTTTTATAAAAATTGTTTGCTGCATCAAATCCGTCATCCAAGATATCAGCACCCTTCCAAGTCACGTACTGCAAAGGCTTTTTACCCATTGCATTATTAGTTTCAATTCTCATATCAGGAAGACCTGTCTTAGAATCAAATGTAATAATTTCCTTATTTCCGTTAGATCTTACACGAGTAGCTTTGGTTTTACCGTTTTTAAGAACTTTAATATCAAATGCTGTTCCTTCGGTTTTTGCCAGATATTCATTCAATTTAGCGTTAATTTTATCAGTAATCTGCTGTTTAGACAAATTAGGCTTACCACCCAAAAGCTTCTGCACACGCTTTGACAACAACCCACTTTTGCCTGCATAAAAGAGTGCTGTAAGAGCAACAAGTGCTGTTACAACTTTTGGAGCCACACTTGAGTGCTTCTGAGGCGATTGATTATTATTAACCTGAGACTTGTCAGGTTCTTTTGCCAAAATCTCTTCTACAGAAGGCGCTTTTGAATTTTTATTACTATCTACATTTTGAATTAAACTTGCCCTAAACGAAGGAATATTATTCATACGTACAAAAACCTTTCACTTCTACACACATATATAAAAGTTCGAATAATAAAATATTTGCCATATTAGAAAAAATAGATTACAAAATATTAAGAAATTAGAAAGTAGATGTCGGCATTGGCATAAATTGCTGCTGCATCATGTCGTTTGCGTCATAATATTTTGGGAAAGAATCATAATTCATAGGGACATCTTGAGGATCCATTTTTTGCTCAGTTTGCGGCTGAGTATCGCCCAACTTTTTAATAACTTTTTTTACAGGCTTAACATCCTCTTCATCCAGCGTAATCTCATCATCATCATTTACATTTGCCTTATTGTCCTTCTTAAAGAAATTCTTTCCTGATGGTAAATCATATCTAAATCTGGCATCCTGAGACTGTGGTTGAGAAAAATATTTTACCGACTCTGCTTTTGGTACCTCAACTTCTGCTGAATATACCGGTAACACAAAACTCAAAAACAATACTGCTAAAAATATTTTTTTCATAAATCCCATACCCCTTAAAATACTTACTGTCCTTAGGTCAATAATAACATAATAAAATTAAATAGTCAAAAATCAACTTTTTGGATGTTTATTTTGAACAACATTTACATTATCCTTAACTGGAATAAAGTGTAAAAGAATGAGGATATTTTATGGAAAAACAATTTGTACCATTTTTTCAATCAAATGTGTCAATCTCAACGATAGTCATTATAGCAATACTTGTTATAATCTATCTGATTTATGTTTCACTTATTAAGAAAAAAAATAACGTTAGGGAAGCGTTTTCAAGCATTGATGTTCAGCTGAAAAAACGTTATGACTTAATACCTAACATTCTGTTTATTGCAAACAAGTTTATGGAACATGAAAGAGAATTGCTGACAAACATAACAAAATTACGTTCAGAAGCGGCAAAAATGCCTGCAGACATGACAAAAGCCCAAGAAAAAATTGATTTGGATAAAAAGATTAGCAGCTTAATGGGACAATTAATGGTTGCAGTTGAGAATTATCCTCAATTAAAATCAGATCAAACAATGATACAGGCTATGCAAACATATAGCGAACAAGAAGAACATATTGCAGCAGCAAGAAGATTTTATAACGCAGCAGTAAAAGATTTGAACAATGCAGTTGAAATCTTCCCAAGCTCAGTAATGGCACTAATTCTAAATATCAAGACAATGCCATTTATCGAAGCTGACGAAACTGAACGTCAAAGAATTGATGCAAGCCAATATTTCACAAAATAAATATAAAAACATATAATGACAAATCAAAAAATCCGAGGTTTATATAATCTCGGATTTTTTATATAACAGCCTTTATCGCAAGGCAAATCAAAACAATTCCGCCAAAGATTTCTAAATACTTTGAAGGTAAAGCCTTAAGACAATTTCCTGCACAAAACCCGACAATCGACATTACAAAAGAACAAACTCCTATAATCAATGCGGATATCAATAAATCAGCATTCAAAAATCTCAAACTTAACCCCGCGCCCAACGCATCAATACTGGTTGCAATTCCAAGTGAAATCAAACATTTTAGTCCGATACAACAAATTTTCACATCATCATCAGATTTTTTTAATGCTTCACAAATGAATTTTATACCCAATATAAGGAATATAATAAAAACAATCCAATCTGCGAACTTCTCTACATAACTGTTAACCGCATCAGCACACCAATACCCGATAACAGGCATCAAACCTTGAAACAAACCCATCACAAAGGCAAGCTTTAAAGAATTAGGCAACTTATTAGAGTGAAAAATTAACCCTTGCGAAAAAGATACAACAAGGCAATCAACTCCCAGCGCTATTGCAAGTAAAACGATTTCAACTAAGCTCAACTTCTACCTCAAACAATCTGTTCCACGGAAAACTATATGATGCACTGAAATCGACATTCAAAACACGCCTTATAACATCCTCATAAGGTTTCATAAGAGATACAATCTCATTCTTATCAGGAGTTTTTAACATTTGTCTGACATTAGCCTGATAAGCCCAATCATCCAAAAATCTGACTACTTGAAGCCTCTTAAAGTTTTCATCAAAACCTTTCCGGTATTTCATCGCACAAATCAAACTTCCGAGACTGTTTGCAGAAGTATTCCACGCAGAATACCCGCAGAAATTTTCACCCAATCCTGCATCAAAAAGTTTATGAACAAAAGCATTATCAGCACCATTTGCAAACCTTACATCTGCAATCATATAAGGTTTCTCAGGCCTTTGCCACTCTCCGGAAAAAGGTTCCGTATCACGCTTCATAACTATTTCGCCCTGTTGATTTCTAAAATTATTAACGTACAAAAGAACATCCGCCTCTTTATAAGAAACGACACGACAACCAGCCAACTCTAACTGACCCAATACTGATTTTTCTATAGAAACGTCCTCATAATTGGAAACCAATCCCTTACACTCAGGCTCCAAAAATATAGGACATACCTTAACTTCTTTTTTTAGAGCTCTTGCAAGAAGAGTCAAAGGAATCTCATCAGCGCCAGTTCTTACCAATCCGCCTAACTTTTCAAGTTCCAATGCCTCCATTACATTCAATCCGTAAGGGGCACAATCGTCTTTTGAAAAAATTAAAGTATCAAATACTCCCTCTTTTTGCCACTCAAGATAAATTTTATTCACCTCAAAATTCCGTTTGCGAGTTTTTAAATAATCCTCTAAAATCTCTTTCGGAACAGACGTTTCTTGAGTACCTAATTTATGAAAATTATAAGAATACTCAAAGATTTTAACTCCATAATCAGCCCAATAAACTTTTTCTTCCTCATTGACGTTGTTATTAGATATTCTCATTACGGAAGAAAATGCATAAACCTTTGCGCCAGTCTCAAGAAGAATACTCTTCAATCGAGAAAGCTTATAAGAAATTTCCTCAAAAGAATCCTCACACCTGCGAGATGAAATCAATCCGCCATAAGCAACCGTATCAAGCGGTAATATTAAGGCATCTATATTGTTAAGGCTTTCAAGCCAATCTAACAAACAGTCAGTACTGGCATATTTTTTCAAATCCCCAAGCCAATCTCGTTGAGGGATAAAAAATTCGACACTAGAATCCATATCAGCAATCATTTTAGGTAGCTGATAACAAACCGGCCGATTATCTATTGGTACAAAAGCTATTCTCATAATCAATATTATATGCTAACATTAATCTATTGCAAAAAGGTTACAATATATGACAGTTTCAAAAAATCCTGATGAAATAAAAAAAATGTTTAATAAAATCGCATCAAAATACGATTTTAACAACAATATAATATCTTTAGGCCTTCACAAACTAACAAAAAAGCTTGTACTCAAAAACCTCACAATACCAAATAACTCAAGAATTTTGGATGAATGTACCGGCACAGGAGACATTCCATATTATTTGAATAAAATGAACTCTCACACCCAAATTATCGGGATAGATTTTTCTGAAAAAATGATTGAAAAAGCTAGAGAAAAACATCCCAATTTAACATTTTTGGAAGGTGATTGTACAAATTTACCATTTCAAAACAACAGTTTTGACATAATAACAATGTGTTTTGGGTTGCGAAATATAGAAGATTACTCAAAAGCCATAAAAGAAAGTTTTCGAGTACTCGAAGATTCAGGAGAATTGCTGTATCTTGATTTTGGTGAAAAAAGTATTTTTTCTGATATCTTTGACTTTATAGCCTGCATCGCAACAAAAATTTTATACGGGAAAAACAGCCCTTATGAATATTTAGTTAAATCGAAACGTGAATTTTTCACTCCTAAAAATTTAATTCAAGAATTTGAAAAAGAAGGGTTTATCTTAAAAATGCGAAAGGATTACCTGTTTGGTATAATATCAATGCAAATATATGAAAAAACAAAAACAGCATATTGCTAAAGACAAGTTCTGCATTAATGTTTCAAATAATCATCAAATTTTTTAACATTAATTTTATACCCACAGCCATCATGCAAATTTGCCGGATAAAAAATCTTCTTAACAGGATAATTTCTGCACATACGAGGTCTATGTTTGTAATCGGAGCATAACCCGTCTTTTGTAACCAATTTACACGCAAAAATAAAATTACCAAACTCGTCTTTACCTTTAATATAAAACCTGCGATAAGCAGGGAATAAAAATTGCATAATTTTAAATTCTTTTTCCGTATAAGTGTCAACGCTATACATATAATTGCAGCACTTACCGCACTTTTTACATTCCCCAGTAATCTCGTAAGAAATCTTTTCAGGTACAAAATATGACAGAAATTCATTCCATATAACAGATAAAAAATCTAACATATTAAAATAATAACATAATAATATAAAGAATTTGCCATATAGTTGTTTTTATAATAAAATGGGGCGTAGAATGAGAAGGGATTATTAAGACATGGCAAGAATCAGAAGAAGCGATATTTACGCATCAGAAAAAGAAATTGCAAGAGCAAATATGGCAAGACGCAAAAACAATAAAAGTTCGTTTTGGGCAAACTTTAGAACTCTTGTAATGTTTTTTGTAATATGTGCACTGGCAGGTATAGCAGCATTTGAATTATATCTGTCATCACTTCCGCCTATCAAGAATTTGGAAGGGTTCAAACCAAATATAGTAACACAATTTTATTCACACGATGGTGAAATAATTAAGACATTCACAGCATACACATCAACAAAAATAACCTTAGCTGATGTGCCGGATGATTTTAAAAATGCGCTTATCGCAACAGAAGATAAAAACTTCTATACACACCACGGATATGATCTCTCAGGTCTTGCAAGATCAACAGTCCAAAATATATTGGCAGGCCACGTAGTTCAAGGTGCCAGCACTATAACTCAACAACTTGCAAGAATCTTATTCCTCTCAAATGAAAAAACTTTTGACAGAAAGATAAAAGAAATAATTATTGCCTCTAGAATTGAAAAAACAATTTCTAAAGACAAAATTCTTGAAATGTACATGAATAATGTTTACTTAGGTTCAGGGGCATACGGCGTAGAGAGTGCAGCTCAAACATACTTCAACAAAAAATTAAAGAACTGTACACTTCCTGAATTGGCGCTTATCGCAGGATTGCCACAAGCACCTTCAGTATACTCTCCATTTAACAACATGGATCTTGCAATCCAAAGAAGGAACCAAGTTCTTACTCGTATGTATAAAATGAAATACATTACAGAAGAACAATACAATCAGGCAAAAGAAGCAAAAGTTCACCTGACAAGTGTTCCAAGATTTTATACAACAAACAAAGCCCCATATTTTACCGATTATGTAATGAAAGAATTGGAAAAACTAGGCTTTGATGAAACAGATATCTCACAAGGCGGATACAAAATCGTAACGACACTTGATTATAAAACACAAGAGAAGTTAAACGAAGCAATTCTAAAGAATTTGCGTAACTATGGTCTAACCCGTGCGAACCAGCAGGCTGCAGTATTCTCATTCTCACCTATTGATGGAAGAATTCTTGCATACGCAGGCGGAAAAGATTATACTCAATCTCAATACGACAGAGTACAAGCAATTCGTCCTGCAGGTTCAGCGTTCAAACCATTTGTATATGCAGCCGCACTTGAACACGGAATAACCCCTAACGATTTGATTGAAGATGCACCTATCAAAATAGGTGACTGGTCTCCAAAGAATTACGGGTCAAGATATAGAGGCAAAATTCCTGTATACACAGCATTGATGGTATCATCAAACGTATGTGCTGTAAGATTAATTAAAGAAGTCGGAATCAGAGCCGTAATCCAAACAGCAAGAATGTTAGGAATAACAACTCCACTTGAATACGACTACACAATTGCCTTAGGCTCAAACGGAAGCAAATTGTTTGAATTAACAAGAGCATACGGAGCATTTGCAAACGGAGGTTATGTCGTTCAGCCTTACGCTATCGAAAGAATAGAAACCTCCAGAGGAAAAGTCGTATATAGAGCACCTAAAACAAAAGTCTCAAGACAATTGAGTTTGAAAACAGCTGCAGAAATGACCGCAATGTTAAAAACAGTAATCACAAACGGTACAGGACGAGCAGCAAATATCGGTGTTCCTTGTGCTGGTAAGACCGGTACTACAGACGATTATAAAGATGCAAGTTTTGTAGGTTACACTCCAAATATCGTAACAGGTGTATGGGTTGGTAACGATGACAACACAACAACCAGATCAATACAAGGTGGTAGTGTTCCGGCACTTATATGGAGAGATGTAATGAAAGTTGCAACTCAAAAATACGGCAAAGTAGATTTCAATTATCCGGAAATAAAACTTGTACCATCATATTTGCTAAAACAAAATGAGAAACAGACAAAAACAATTGAATCAGAAACAGCTATAGAAGACGGAATACCTGTGAGTGACACAATACCTCAACAACCTGTAACAAAACCTGCAACAACTCCAGCAGAAGCTGTTCAGAATTACAAACGTCAATCACAATCTGCCCCTGTACCAACAACAACTGAAACCAGGGCACCAATTCCGCAAATACCTATGGCAACACCGGAGAGCGTAAGATAATGTCAGAATACATAACCCACATAGGGACTGATGAATCGGGCAAGGGAGACTTTTTTGGACCGCTTGTCATTGCCGGAGTTATGGTTGATGAGAAAGCTGCCAAGATGTTTATTGAAGCTGGGATTAAGGATAGTAAAAAAGTTACGGATAAAAAAATACTTACTCTTGAACCGCTCATCAAACAAAATTCTGTATATTCAGTTGTTCCTATATCTAACGGGAAATATAATGAGCTTTACAAAAACATCAAAAATCTGAATAAACTTCTTGCTTGGGGGCATGCCAGAGTTATTGAGAACGTATTAGAACAAAAGACATGTGAATACGCTCTATCCGATCAGTTTGGAGATGAAAGTTTAATCAAATCAGCATTAATGAAAAGGGGTCAGAGCATACGACTTGAGCAAATGGTAAGAGCAGAAAGCGATGTTGCAGTTGCAGCCGCATCCATTCTTGCAAGAGCTACATTTGTCCACAAAATTCAAGAGATGGAAAATAAATACGGGCTAAAATTTCCAAAAGGTTGTGCTCCACAAGTAAAAGATGTTGCAAGAGAGTTTATTGCAAAGTATGGAAAAGAACGTTTAGCTGAAGTTTGCAAAACTCATTTTAAAACATATAACGAAGTATAAAAGCTTATTCTACTTTTCCTTTGGTAGTAAATCCTGTTTTTACAACATTTTTCCCAAATTTTGCTTCCAATTTATCCAAACATTTTGCAAGATTTTTATGTTTTGAATCAACTTCTTCATCAGTGAACAGGAACAACTGCTCTTCACTATCTAAAGTAATATTTTCAAGCATAATCCCCGAACTGCGATACAAGATAGCAGGATTAAATATCCGCTCTAACAATTCAAAAGCCACATCAGAAATTATCCACTCATAACAAGTAGGTTTTTGCAAGATTTTCTTTTCGACAAAAACTCTAAAATCTTTTGTTCTGAGCATAACTCCAACTGTAGAACACTTTGCACCAAGCCTCCTCAACTTTGCACACCCTTTATGTATATGATAATTTATAGCATCTTTTATAAAATTAATATCAGAAGTAAAAGTTCCTAAAGCACAAGTATTTTGAATTGATTTTGGAGGCTTAACCTTATCACTCACCGGAGAAACCGTCTCCCCGAGCAATTCGTGTTTCATCTCTAATGCCTTAATACCAATAGATTTTCTTAACCATTCATCAGACTGTGAAACAAGCTCGTAAGCATTAAGTATTCCAGATTTATGAAAGAAAACCGTAAGATTTCTACCAATCCCCCAAACCTCTTCAATCATAGTCTTTTTTAACTCTTCTTTTGCAAAACGAGGATTTATAACATAAACTCCGTTACTACTCTTTTTAGCCTTATCAGAAGCCAACTTTGCAAGAGTTTTAGAAGAACTCAACCCTATAGAAACAGGAATATCCAATTCATCTTTTATCTTTTTCCTGATAAATTCGGCTAAATCAACATATTCCATCTTATAAAGCCTTCTCAAACCCGTCAAATCAACAAAAGCTTCATCTATAGAATAAACCTCTACCAAGGGTGAAAACGATTTCAACATTTCCATAACTTTAGCAGACACAGACGCATACAGCTCGTGGTTTGCAACAATGTATATTCCTTTTGGGTGTTCCTTCTTAGCCATAAAAAGAGGTTCTCCCATTCTTATTCCCATAGCCTTAGCTTCCTTTGCTCTGGAAACAACACATCCGTCTTTATTGGATATGACACAAACAGGCTTACCTTTAAGCTCAGGATTTACCTTTTGCTCACAGGAAACAAAAAATGAATCACAATCCACTAATGCTATAACATTCTTGGCCATAATAAAAGTATAGACCATTTAAGATTATAGTCAAGAATATTCTCCCTATTGCGCGCCCTCTATTAACTTTTTAATTAAAGCGAAAGTTTTAGGAAAATATTTTGCAATAGTATATTCAGACTTTGAATGTCCTGTTGTCAGAAGCGAATAAGATTCCGCAACCATCTCAAATATATGAGTTGTACAATATGAATGATCACCTTCTTTAAATGGGTCATCAGATTTATTAAACGCCTCTAATTCTTCTTTAAATACAGCCTCTAACTCTTTATTTTCAGGAGTTTGTACATCATAGAAAGTATGTCCGACTTCATGCGCCAATGTTCTTGTCAACTTGCTACCAGCCAGAACATCAGAATTGAGCATAATAGTATTTTTTTGCGGGTCATAATATCCATTTACATTTTGAGGGTTTGTACTTCCAACATCTGAAAAGACGCCAAATTTTATACCTTTTTCGGCAATTCTATATAACACATTTGCATCAGCACTAAATAATATTTTCTGCAAATTTTCATTTATGCCTTTCAAATTAATTGTATAACTTTTACCGTCTTTCTCGATAGAAATTGTATCTTTGCCCCTCTGCACGGTATACGTTTTTCCGTTTGAAGTCTCAATATATTTATTGTTAGAAATTACCTGTTTATTATTTTGATAAATCATATTCCCAACATCAGACTTTGAAACATCAAATTTCGAAATTTGATCATATTTAAGCTTGTCATCCTCAAATGCAGCTTTTAAAGTTTCTTTGTAAAGTTCCTCTTTTTTCTCAGGAGAAATTCCTTCACCAAAGATAACACCACCCATATGCGGAACAAGTTTAGAAATCATATCCTTCGATATCAATTTTTTATCATAAGCATTCAACATTTCATCCATTAAATTCTTCCCCGTTAACTGCTCATATTTTTTGCACAGAGAATAAAAATTAAAATCACTACCGACAATGCCAACATCACCTATCAAGTCATTTGCACCCTTAAAATCACCCATTAGCAATTTTTCAAGGAATGCATCTTCTCTATTTTCTTTTTGAACAGTTTGATTATTTCCACTTTGAAGAGTAGTCGTAATCTCATTTCCGTTTACAACTTTTGTAATCTTAGTCTTACCATCTTTTGAATAAATAACTTTGGTATCTTCCGATACATAATTTCTGCCCTTAGCTGTATCAAAATCCATCACATACTGTCCATTTGCGTATTTGATAGTATAATCCCTGTTATTTCTAAGCCCACCTGATGCATAATTCAACATATCAGCTCTTACAGCTTCAGGCAACGCAGGTAATTTTTCACCGGATTCATTTTTTATTATAGGATTAATTTTCAACTTATTATTAACCATATCCAACGAAAAATCTTCACCAAGCTTTGCTCCTGAATTTAATAATTTCATTAACATTTGCTTTTCGCTATCGGTAAACTTAATTGGATTATTTATTTCTTTCAGGTTACTCTCAATTAAATTTGGAGTTTTAGGCTCCTTGGTTGAAATTTTGAAATCTTTGAGATTTCCATTTTCATCATATTTACACTTTAAAGAAATTGAATTCGGCAACCCTTTATTAACCGTAATATCTTCTAATTTATCGTTTTTATAAGTAAATTCAGCTCTACCCATCTGACGAATAAGAGTATTGCTGCTGTCATAAAATTCTCGATCAACAACGTTACTATTATTGTATCTACGAACTTCACCTAACTCTTCACCTTCATCATCGTAAAGCATAGTCTCTCTATAACTACCTAATGTATTCCAATGACCCTCACCATCTCCAATTGCGCTAACATCAGACTCATACGCCAAAAGATGCCCTGCAGCATCATACCTCCTTTTGCTGCCATCCGTGCCATCTACGTCGTAATAAGTCTTACCATCTTTCTTTATAACCTTAACACTCTCATCCAGCCCAATTTGAAGTGCCACATTTTTGGGAAGATTTGGATTTTTCGCCAATTGTCTCTGCTCATACTCTTTACCGGATTGCTCGCTTTTTTCATCATCTA
The DNA here is from genome assembly GCA_949283255.1 of uncultured bacterium. GTDB lineage: Bacteria > Cyanobacteriota > Vampirovibrionia > Gastranaerophilales > Gastranaerophilaceae > UBA1221. Next base: position 49,077 of record CASDRS010000013.1, read on the forward strand.
TCTTGATAAGCGCCTCAAAAAATTGTTTTACATCAGAAGTTCTAACACCTGCCAAATCCGGATGAGCCTTAATATAAGCTGCTATTTTTTTATCATCGAGCTCAAATCTGCCTTCGTCCATAATTAAATAACCTTGAGCCTCTTGATATTCCTGTATACGTCTTTGTTCATCGGTTAAAGCTTCAGTTTTACCTTCAACATAAGTTTCAAGCTTACGCAAAAATGATGCATCTATATTAAAAACAGCACTCGAGTTTATTGAACTATCAGCATTCCCGTCCAACTTATCAATATGACTAAACAGATTAAGAAACGCCTTATTATCCCCATATCTCTGCTTTATATCCTCCAGAGTAACATTATTAAAAATCATATATAATCTGCTTAAGCTTGGTGTATTTTCCATAAAAAATCTCCGTTTAACTAACCTTCATTGGTATTATTTACGGAGATTAAATTATATTTCTTTAAATACTTTACAAAAAATTTACAAAAAAAATCCACTCGCAAATTTTATTTTTGAGTGGATTTTTTATAACTTACTTATTTACGTGAGCTGTACTTTTCAAGTGAAGTTCTCTTAACTGTTGTAATGACGCTTCACCAGGCGCATCACTCATCAAATCCTTAGCTCCGGAATTCTTAGGGAATGCAATTACATCACGGATAGAATCAGTACGAGCTAGCAAAGCAACAAGTCTATCCAAACCAATTGCCAAACCTGCATGAGGCGGAGTACCATACTGAAGTGCATTAACCATAAATCCGAATTTTTCTTTAGCTTCTTCTTCTGTCAAACCTAAAGCCTTGAATACAGCTGCTTGAACTTCAGAAGAGTGAATTCTTACACTGCCGCCGCCAAGCTCTGTACCGTTATAAACGATATCATAAGCGATTGACTTAACATTACCCAAATCACCTGATTTAAGCTTGTCCAAATCCTCAATACAAGGAGATGTGAACGGGTGGTGCATTGCCATAAATCTGCCTTCTTCATCGCTCCATTCAAACATCGGGAAGTCAACTACCCAAAGCAAATTATGTTTACTTTCATCGATTAAATTTAATGACTTACCAAAATGAAGTCTCAATCTGCCCATAATGTCATAAACTAATTTTGGCTTATCAGCAACGAAGAAAATTATATCTCCGGCTTGAGCCCCTGCTCTTTCTTGAATACGTTTTGCCTGATCTTCAGTTACAAATTTCAATACAGGAGATTTAGCAGTTCCGTCTTCGTTATAAATAATATTAGCTAAAGCTTTTGCACCAAATGATACTGCAAGCTTCGTAATATCATCAATATCTTTTCTTGAATACTTAGCTCCGCCAGGGATTCTGATACCTCTTACGATACCACCGTTTTGAAGCGTCTTTTTAACAATTTCAAAATTAGACTCAAGAATAATATCACCGATATCAAATAGCTCTAACCCAAAACGAGTATCAGGCTTGTCAGAGCCGTATCTATCCATAGCTTCTTGCCAAGGCATTTGAATAAACGGAGGCTTAACTTCAACTCCTGCTGCCTTAAATGTTTCAACAATTAGGCCTTCAACACATTTAATAACATCCTGTTGTTCAACAAATGACATTTCCAAGTCAATTTGTGTAAATTCAGGTTGTCTGTCAGCTCTCAAATCTTCGTCTCTAAAACATTTAGCTATCTGGTAATATCTTTCAATACCGCCTACCATAAGCAGCTGCTTAAAGATTTGAGGTGATTGAGGAAGAGCATAAAACTTACCTTCTTGAACTCTTGAAGGAACCAAATAATCTCTTGCGCCTTCAGGAGTAGTCTTAATCAAAATTGGAGTTTCAACTTCCATAAAATCTTCACTGTTTAAATAGCTTCTAGCAGCTTGACATATCTTATGACGCAATTTCAAGTTATTCAACATAGATTCACGTCTTATATCAAGATATCTGTATTTAAGTCTTACATCTTCAGAAACATTTTCATCATCAAGAACAAACGGTAAAACCTTTGCAGTTGAAAGTATTTCTAAGCTTTCAGGATACATTTCAACTTGTCCTGTAGCATATTTTTCATTATAAGTTTCTTCAGGTCTTCTTGTAACTTTACCTTTTACGGTAATAACATATTCCGTTTTAACCTTTTCCATAATTTTGTGAACTTCAGGGTTAATCTGCGGGTTTGTAACAATCTGGAAAAATCCGCTTCTATCTCTTAATTCAACAAACAAAATACCGCCAAGGTCACGAATAGTAGAAACCCAACCTGACAGAGTAACTTCTTGATTAATATTACTTAAATTTAACTCTCCGCAATTGTGCGATTTCATCTTTGTTCTTATCATTTTCTCTTCCTTTTATCTGTAAATGTCTAAATATATTGTAACAAAAACATAAAAAAGTAAACAGTTTTTTGTATTTTTATGAAAAATGGTAAACATCTTCAAGAATTGTACAAGTATAAGTTAAAACAACAAAGACATATATAAGATAAAAAGCCTTTACTCTGCCATAATTTACAAAAGCCCCGACATTTTGTCCAAACGACATAAAAAATAACGGGAAAACTGAAATCAAATATCTACCCTGAAAACCTCCGATTTTTGGGTTGTTAACAGGGTTCCAAGTACAAAATAAAGCTGTACATATAATTATTAAAAACATAAATATCAACCCTAAAGATAAAATCCTATAAGATTTTCTTACTTTATATTCAGCTGGAATTAATAAAAAGCTCATAGAATAAATTATCAAAGTAATTGTATAAATAGATAGTGGAAATCTTATATCTAACCAACCTAAAATTCCGATTGCACCCTTAGCCCAATAAAATGAACTTAAAACTATTGTTTTAAAAATCTTCATCAAAACACTAACCGGAGCAGTCTGTAATATCTCCTTTTGCAAAGCTACATCAGCATTTGGTCCTATCATTACATAATTATGAGAAGCCCATAGACCTCCAATGATTACGCTCAATAAAATAACCAAACCTGATATTATATATTTTCTTTTATCTTTTATTAAAAGCAATAAAAATGCAGGATAAATAAAACATCCTTTTAACAGAGATGCTAATATCGAAAATACCGTATATAAAGAAATTTCAGCCCCCGATAACTTCTGTTTCTTTTCGAATATAAGCTTAAACATATAAGCAAAAAACAAAAAAGCAAAAGAATTCACAAAACTATCAGCAGAAACTGACATTCCCTCATAAACGCTCATAGGTAAAAGAGCGAATAACAAAAACTGCCACTTAAATACAGGAGTTATTTTTATTGCAAGATAAATAAGAACTAGCCACATCAAAAGATTAAAAAATCTCGACAAATAAAACATTAGATAAGCATTTTTAAAAATACCGCCAACTTTAACTCCTAAAGCTGATGAAAGATACATCACGGATGAATATCCGCTAACTTGATGGAATTTATGAGTATATTCAACGACACGCCATTTATATTCTGGCATATTTTGAACAATTTTGTCATACTCTGACATTTTTGGAGGAACTCGATTATAAAATACCCCGTTTGCCGTCTCTATCGCACGATGAAAATGAGCATGTTCATCAGGTACTTTGAAAGGTGGCGTTAAAAACATAAATAACACGCCAAAAACAAATCCATAAATCAAAAATATCAATTCAGGACGATTTATTAAATTTGAAAATAACCCTCTCAACTTCTCCATATTTTTAGTTTACCACAAAAAAGGGGCTTTCAAAAAGCCCCTTTTTTTTAATCTATTTTGCAGTTTTATCAAACATTTGTTTAATACCGTCTACAGAAGATAATATACCGGTTGCCTCATAAGGCATATAAACAACCTTGTTATTTTGACCTCTTGTTATATCACCCAATGTTTCCAAATACTTCATAGCAATCAAATATTTATCCGGCTGACCTTTATCAGCTAAAGCATCTATAATTCTTGCAATTGCTTCTTTTTCGGCATTTGCTTCAATAATACGAGCCTGAGCAACACCTTCCGCTCTCAAAATTTCTGCTTGTTTTTCACCTTCTGCGGTTCTTATAGCAGCCTCTTTTTCACCTTCAGCTTTTCTTATTGCTGCTTCTTTAAGCCCTTCAGCTTCGGTAATTGTTGCTGTTTTTTCTCTATCAGCCTTCATCAACTTATCCATTGATGCTTGAATATCTGCTGGTGGGAAAATATCTTGAATTTCAACACGGTTAACTTTTACACCCCACTTGTTAGTTGCCTCATCCAAAATAGTACGAAGCTCGGTGTTTATTGTGTTACGTGAAGTTAATGTTTTTTGCAAATCCATTTGCCCGACTAAGTTTCTCAAGTTTGTTTGAGTAAGTTTTTCTATAGCTTCCGGCAAATTTGCAATTTCATAAACAGCACTTTTTGAATCAACTATCTGAAAATATATCAGCGCATTGATAGTAATAGACACGTTATCTTCAGTAATTACATTTTGACGAGGGAAATCGTAAATTTGCTCACGTTTATCAATTCTATCAACAAGCTTCAACGTATAATATGTCTGTCCGTCGAAACCTCTTTGAACATTTTTAGTTAAAATACCTCTTGGAGCCTCAAGTATAGGAAATATAAAATTCAATCCAGCTTCCAAAGTTTTTTCATATCTTCCCATTCTCTCAACAATTACTTCTTGCTGCTGCTGCACAATAATAACACCTTTTGCAACAAAAACAACAAGACAAACCAATAAAATTACAATCAGTAAACCCATTGTTTTATACCCTTTCTACATACAATATTAAACTATCATTTTTTACAATTTTCACATCACTACCGGCAGGAATATCTTCACCGTTCAAACTTCTGGCTTCCCAGCGTTCCTCATAAATAGATATAGCTCCAGAATCCTTTGTAATATCAGTAATAACTTTTGCTACACGGCCTATATATTTTCCATCCAACCCTGTTAAATGTTTTTTGCTATCTTTTTTCCTTAACAATAAAGGTCTGATTAACCAAATTGACAGTAAGGACAATATAACAAAATCTATTAACAAAGCATTTATGCTTGTCACAAACAAAGACAGCAAAGCTGTCAAAAATCCCGCTAACGCAAAATTCAAAAAGAACGCTGACGGAAGAAGTATTTCTAATATCAAAGCAACTACAGCAATGATTGAAAAAATTTCCCAAAAAGCCATAACTAAAAAACTCCTATCTCTATAACTCTGCAAAGTATAACATAATATAAGTTTACGGTCAATTGTTCAACTCTCCCCTATAATTTCAAAAAAGATTTCTAAAGCGCAAGTATGATTTTGCAAAAGTTTTCACCTCACAAATCCGTACGCTATAAAGTACAGAGAAAAGAAAGGAAAATAAAAACAATGGCAAGAATTATTGAAGGTCAAAGACGCATAATCAAAATGTCAGTTGACGACATCCTAAATGTTGTAAGAGAATATCAAAAAATCACACACAACGCATGCTGCTATGAACACATCAGAGAACTGCTTAACCGTGCTGAATTTTATATTCCTGAAGATATGTAGCTCAATATTAACTACACATTACCGGTTGAACTGTTTTTATCATCCTCAAGCTGCTTAATATCGATAGAAGAATCCGAATCCTCAACATAAGCATTGTTTATAGGCATAACATCAATATCAACATTAACATCAGCATCAACCATTTCAATATCAGATTTTGGAAACTCTCTAATTTTTCCATCTTCCATTTTAACAGCAACAGTTCCACTCAAGAATTGGAGATAACAAACTTTGCCCAACCCTTCAGAAGTCATAACAGAAGACCCGATAGGCGGCATACCTTTCGCAGCATCAATGTAATTTCCGTACTCATAAGTCAAACAACACAGTAATCGTCCGCAAGTTCCCGATATTTTTCCGGGAGCAATAGGCATACCCTGATCTTTTGCCAACTTAACGTTAATAGTTGCAAACTTTCTCAAGAAAGAAGAACAACAGAAAGGTCTTCCGCAAACGCCAACACCATCAAGAATTGAGGTTTCATCTCTAACACCAATGTGTCTCAAGTCTATTCTCACCCTTGTGAAAACTTGTGTCAAATCTTTCAACAATGCTCTGAAATCAACTCTTTCAGGGGCAGTATAATAAAATGTTATCTTGCGCCTATCAAAAGTAATCCTGCACTGAACAAGATTCATCACAAGTTTATGCTGATTTATTAAAGCTTGACACTTAAAGAAAGATTCCACCTCATCTTTTTTTATCTGATCCAATACCTGAAGATCATGCTGATTCATTACTCTTAAAAAAGGCAAAGCCTGCGGTTTAACCTTAGCCTGCTCCCATTGAGAGGCAACTTCTGAGTTTACAAGTTCTACTTTTAAAGCTTCTTCTCCTTTTTCAGTTCTTACCAAAACCAGCTGACCTGCTTCCAATTGAGTATTTTCAGGTACATCTAAAGGATAAAATGTATTCTTAAGGTATTTTACGGCATATTTCATTAAACGTATCTTTCTTCTTCTTTCAACTTTCTATTCATCAATTTTGACAAAAGCTCCTCAGGAGTAATATCTGTATAAACAGCCTCATAAATCGCATTTGATACAGGAACATCTATATCAAGCTTTTTAGCCAACTCACAAATCGCCTTAGAAGTCTTTACCCCTTCAGCTACAGAACCTAACTCTCTCAAAATATCATCAATCTTTTTACCCTTACCAAGCATAGACCCAACGGTATAATTTCTTGACATAGGACTTGAACAAGTCGCAATCAAATCACCCATACCAGAAAGCCCATACAAAGTTGAAGGGTTTGCACCAAGATTAATACTTACTCTAACGATTTCCGCCATTCCACGAGTCAAAAGAGTTCCGGCACAGTTGTCACCCAAATTCATCTCATGAGCAAAACCTGAAGCAATCGCAATAACATTTTTCAATGAACCGCCCAACTCAACGCCAATAACATCGCTGTTTGTATAAAGTCTGAATTTACTTGGAACATTGCAAGCGTGCTGAACAAACTCTGCAATTTTCATATCTTCACTAGCGACACAAGCTGCAGTAGGCTTTCCTGCCAAAACTTCTTTAGCCAAGGTCGGACCTGAAAGAATAGCAAGACTCTGATCAGGCAAAACTTCTTTAATAACCTCAGACATTCTCATCAAAGAAGGCAACTCTATACCCTTTGAAGCGTTTACCAAAATTTGGCTTGATTTTATACCTGCCTTCTTTAGATTTTCACAAACATCACGAGTTCCTGATGTTGCAACAACAGACAATATAATATCTGCACCTTCTATCGCAGAAGCCAAATCAGAAGTAATTTCGACCTTACTGTCAAGCTGAACTTCTAAAGGCTTTGAGGTATGTTTATTTTTTATCAAATCCTCACTAAGATCCTGAGCTCTTCCCCACACCGTAATCTTATCAAAATTATTTGTCAAAAGCCACGCAAGCGTAAGCCCCCAACATCCTGCTCCTAAAACTGTTAATTTCATATTTACTCTCTCCCTACACTGCAACTCTTGACTTGATTAATTTTCTCAACACACCACCGTGTTTTCTCAATTCAGCTCTGGAAGTTTCAACATCCATCTTCATAACAATTGAAACAATTGCGGTCTTAATTTCCCAATTGCACTTCAAAAGAGCTGCAAGAGCTTCACTATGTGAAACATTCGCAATCTGCGCAACTATACGAATTGCACGATCCTTTAATTTTTCGTTTACAGCCTGCAAATCTATCATAAAATTCTCATAAGTCTTACCAATTTTTATCATAGATCCTGTTGTAAGCATATTCAAAATCATTTTTTGTGCAGTACCGGCCTTCAATCGGCTTGAACCCGCAATAACTTCAGGTCCTACCTCTGCACAAATAACAAGTCCTGCCTCATCTGCAATCCGACCTTTCGAATTACATGTAACTGCTATAGTCTTACAATTTACCTCATCAGCCTTAGAAAGAACGCCAAGAAGATACTTTGGATTTCCGCTTGCAGATATAACAACACAAACATCCTTATCAGTCAGAACACTTGCATCTTCACGACCCAAATCAAAATTATCTTCAGCACCCTCAACAGATTTTCTCAAAGCTTTATCGCCGCCTGCAATAAATCCCTGAACCATATCAGGAGAAACGCTAAATGTAGGAGGACACTCTGATGCATCCAGAATACCCAATCTGCCTGAAGTACCTGCTCCGAAATAAATCAAACGGCCGCCTTTTAAAAACTGCTTAGCAATCAAATCAATACCCTGAGCAATTTCATCGCCTGCATCCTCTACCGCAAGAGCAACAAGTTTATCCTCGTTATTCATCTTTCTGACCATTTCACGGGTAGGAAGGATATCAATATCTTTGGTATTCTCATTCCTAAATTCTGTAATAATGTCACTCATGCCTGTACCTCCTTATAACTAAATATGCCATTAAATTGCAGCACACAACTATAATTTCATCAAATTAGCCATTTCAATAGCAGCCTTCGCAGCTTCAGAACCTTTATTACCAGCCTTTGTACCGGCTCTTTCAATTGCCTGCTCGATATTTTCAGTAGTCAATACTCCGAAGATAACTGGAATTTCACATTGCAATCCTACTTGAGCAATGCCTTTAGAAACTTCAGCACTTACATATTCAAAATGAGCTGTTGAGCCTTTTATAACAGCGCCAAGAGTAATAATCGCATTATAACGACCGCTTTTTGCAAACTTTAAAGCAGCCAGAGGAATTTCGAAAGCTCCAGGAACTTTTACAACATCAATATTATCAGCTTTTACACCGTGACGTTTCAACTCATCGACCGCACCATCCAAGAGTCTCGATCCGATAAAATCATTAAATCTTGATATAACTATACAAAACTTTTCATCATCTGTTACTAACTGGCCTTCATATATTTTCATTTACTTTCTCCACATATCCTTTAATCCACTACTATTCTACTACATTGGCAACTATTTTACAAGCAGTGGCGCAAAAATCTTATAAAAAATATATATAGAAGTAAGCACTAAGAGCGCACCACTTATTTTTAACAGCCAATCAGATATCTTATAAAAATTTTTCCAAGTCTTCAATTTTGAAGTAAGCACACCTGCAAAGACGAGTATAAACCCTTGACCAAGTGAAAACAGGAATAACATCAAAACTGATTGAGTCAAACTTGCAGACAAAGATGCAAAAGCCATAATTGCCGCAAGAATAGGTGTAGAACAAGGAGTTCCTGCCAAAGCAACTACCCCGCCCAAAAGCATCGGGTATAAAAACGTGCTTGTCCCCTCATTTTTTGGCATCTCTTTTATTAAAACAGGCATCTCAAAATCTAAAACATTGAGTAATTTCAGCCCCATAATCATAACGATACTTGCAATAATCAAACTGAAATACCCGCCTGCAAAAGATACAAAAACCTTTCCGGTAACAGCGCATATTATACCGATTACAGAAAAAACAACAGCCGAACCCGTTATAAAAAACAATAACTGCAAAAATGTCTGAGCAGGTTTTGCCTCGGAATACCCTCCGACGTAACCTATTATTATCGGAAGCATAGCCAGAGAACAAGGAGAGATTGAAGCTATCAATCCTCCTAAAAACGATATTCCGTACAACAACGGCATACTATTGCTGCTGGTAAAAAGTTCCACATAATTTGACATCTACTTCAATCCTTTTAAATATCCTTCAAAAACATTCTTATCGACAGCACCCTCTATACGGCGAACCTGTTCACCTTGAGAATTTTTTAATATTATTGTCGGAACAAGAGTAACATTATATTTTTTTATCCACTCCTGAGTTGAAGGTTTGTTATCTTGAACTTGAATTTCAGTTAATGCAATTTTGTCCTTATAAGCAGGATAAACCTCTTTCATAATCTTGTTCATTGTCTGACAATCAAGACACATTTCAGAAGTAAACTTGATAATTTGAGGTTTAGTTGTTTTTGCATTAACACTCATAGAATTATCGTCTTTTGATGAGCTCAAAAACATATAAGCAAATATTGGTAATATCAAAACAAGTAAAACTATAATAATATTTTTTTTCATAAGCGTCTCCCCTACTTCAGTTCAATTTTATCATAAACCAAATATTACAAAACACAATTACACAGGTGGAGACCATTCAATAACAACAAGACATTTATATTGCAGAAAAATTTTTAAACAATGACTGTTGAGGCTCTATAAAACTCTCCTGCTTTCCATCTATAATGACATCCTGCTCGCTAATATTCCCTAACATAATAGGGCTATTAGGATTGTGCTTCGGAAAGTTTTTAAAAGCGACAGCCGGATCCGAATTTGCATAACAGTATTTACAGCCGTTTAAGCAAGTATTATATGCCCCAATATCACGACTTGGCATGCACCTGCAATTTTTTCTGTTCCCGTTATGAGGAAGTTTTTTGAACTTAACCCCCAATGAACCTGATAAAATGTCAGCCGTTATACACCCGGAAGTGCAAATCCCGTATTTAGAATAATCTTCACTATCAGCACACGTTTGAATTTTCAAATTGTATTTTTTTGAAGTTTCACCAAAACCTTCAAGAATTTGTTTTTTAGTCTCTGACGTAAAAGGTATTATTTCAGGCATATTTTTTTCTAATTTTTTATACATTTCAACAAAACTAAAAATACACAACTTTACATAAGAAGCAAGCTTTTCCGCCATACAATCAAAAGTTTTCAAATGACTTTCAACCGTATATTTATCAGTTAACAATACGGGATCATAACGCCATGCGACCTTTTCTTTACCGACCAAAGACGAAAGCTTTATCAAAGTAGACATACTCGTTTCTATATCAGGCACTCTCGGCTCTATATCTTCACCGTAAGCAGTTATTGTGTAAAAGCAAAACACATTAAACCTATCATAAATCTCATAAAACCGACTCAAAATAGGCTCATAATTTTTAGAACAAAAAACAACACAATCAACAACATCAGGAGAGAGAATATATTTATAAACCTGATCCGGATAAAAAGGATTTCTTGAATACACAAACCCTTCCTTAAACCTGTTCAAAAGCCAATCACTATAATAATTAACTGTATCTGTCCTGCCACCGGTGTTGATAATCATATAAATAACTTATAATAAAAAAGCTCCAAATAAAAATTGCTAACAAAAAAAGACTCTAAATAGAGTCTTTTAAAGTGGTGGGCAGGGGTGGATTCGAACCACCGTAGGCTCGCACCGACAGATTTACAGTCTGTTCCCTTTAGCCACTCGGGCACCTACCCATATTCTTTTTTCAAATTTGCCTTTGACGGGATTTGAACCCGTGGCCTCTCCCTTACCAAGGGAGTGCGCTACCCCTGCGCCACAAAGGCTAACTGCCGCAAAGGCATCGGTTAAGCTGACGCTTAAAAAGCCGGCAATAGGAATCGAACCTACAACCTACGGTTTACAAAACCGTTGCTCTACCGTTGAGCTATGCCGGCTTACGTTTTCAATTCTATTAAGAACAAATTTAAATGTCAAGAACTTTTTTTCTGTTGGTTATATAATTATTATTGGAAGTAATTAAAGATTATGAGGTAAATTTTATGATTAGATATATAGCCCCAATTGTGCTACTTACTATCTCTAATATTTTCATGACTTTTGCGTGGTACGGGCATTTAAAACATAAGTCTACGGCGCTATGGATTGTTATTCTTGTAAGTTGGGGAATTGCATTTTTTGAGTATTGTTTTCAGGTTCCTGCAAACAGAATCGGGCATGAAGTTTACGATGCAGCACATTTGAAAACTATACAAGAAGTTATAACTCTTATCGTCTTCAGCTTCTTTTCAGTTTACTACTTGAAAGAGCAATTCAAGTGGAATTATCTTGTAGGATTTGCGCTTATTATTCTTGCTACATTTTTTATTTTCAAAAAATGGTAATCAAAGAAGGTATATTTTAGACATATAAAAGCTCATTCTTCGCTCAGAGCTCACGGGACGCTATTGTTAATCAGGCTCCGCCTGATGGTTCTCGTCCCTTATTACTTTTAACAACAGGGCTAAATTATGGAGCGGAAGACGGGACTCGAACCCGCGACGTCAACCTTGGGAAGGTTGCATTCTACCACTGAATTACTTCCGCATGCCCTACTGCTATATACTACATCAAAAAAATCTCGAACACAATCGCATTAATAATCTTTTCTTTAGACTGTTTTATTTATATTTTAACAAATCTTAATTTAAAGTTTTGGAATAACAAAAAAATTTTTTTTCGAGTTATTATATAGCGTAATTTAATTTTTGTAGGCTTAGTCGTGATTTATAACAATAATATTCAATTATCATCTAATACTAATCTATTTAACACAAACAAAACAAAAAACGTCTCTGCAACTAATTTTGTTCGTACATGCAATAATGCAATTTCGGAGAAGAATAATATAAGCTTTACGGGATTTAAACTCCCGGAATTGCCTTCGAAATTTTCACTCAAAGATTCACTCAAAACATTTATTAATAACACTTTTAACACCCAAAACTCTCTTATAAACCTACTTAATACAAAGCTTACAAATTCAGATATCCTCATAAATGAAATGAGAACATTTTGCCAATCGACTTATCAAGATGCAATACAAAATTTCAACAAGCCAAACAAAAAAATTTCATTTGATATAACACCATTTACAAATAAACTCGCAGCAGCAAAAAATCCTCAAGAAATCTTCGAGCTGGAGTCAAAATTCTTTGAACAATTAAATAACTGGAGCAAAAACACGATAAATAATAACGAAATCTCTGCAACGGCTAAAGAAACCTCTGAACTTACCGCAAGCTTTTTAGCTAAACTCAAAAATAAAAGTAACGAACTGAAAGACAAAACGACTAAAGAACTGACACTAAACGATATCCCTACAAAACTTACAAAAAATAAAAAAGCTAAAAAACTTCTAGCAGAATATGAAGAAGCTAAACAGCAAAGACTAACTCTCATAAATCAAGCCGAAAATTACACAGCAGAACTATTCACTCAAGATGCCAAAGCCTACCTGGCAGACAAATTTAAAATAAGAAGTTCCGTAATCAGAGAACGCATAGAGCAAACTAATATATTTTTAGAAGCAATAAAAAACAAATTGAATATTAATAATTCTGAAATCGCACCAAAGACAAATCAAAAAATTATGACAAACTCAAAAATAATCCCTCAAAGTATTTCGCAAGACATCTTGAGTAATCCTATTTTCAAATTTATTACTAATCAGAATATAACAAAACAAGATTATAAAGAACTAATATCTAATATGTCAGCACTTATGAATTTGAATGACATACAAATACTTTCAAAACGACTTGAGCTAAGAGCAATGAGCACACAGGCAAAAGATTTCGAAAAAATGCAGCTAAGAACACTTGCTGACAAATGCATGCAGCTAAACAACAATTGTGAAATCATACTTGATAAAATATTTTTAGAATCAGGACAATCGATTAATCTCGAGCACACAGACATCCCTGAAGCTGAAGTGAAAATGCTTAAGCTTAGTGAAAAATACGGCTACAAGACAATCGGGGAAATGATTTCAAAAATGCTAATAAAAAACAATCATAATCCAACAATTTACAACAGTAACTTATACAAAATATACTCAAAACACAAACAAGAATTTCTTGAAAATACAGGTTCAATAGAACTTGCAATCAGTAGAGGCAACAATGATTTATTTAAATGGGGTACTATATAATGAAAATTACAGCAGATTATACTTTACCAAAAATACACACGAACGTATTAAACAATAGAAAATCGCAAGTAACAACAAATACGGTTCAGCAACCGATTGTCGCAAACAATACTGAATACAATCCGGCTTATTACGCTCCAATAAGCTTCAAGGGTAATTCCGGGTTTGAGAACTATTTCCCGACAGATATTTTTGGAATGAACGAAGAAAAGTTTGACTCGCTCATCCTAAACACAATAGAAGATCCTGCAAAAAGGAACAAGCTTGCGGAATATATAACATCATTAGCTGCAAAAGACAATCAAACAATGAACTTTATAAATATGTGGAAAAGACAAATTCCAACAATAGTATCTCAAGGCATGCTAACGACAATGAATACAAACACTTCTGATTTTCTCAGAAGGATTACAGCAGTAGGCTCAAGGAACCATTCAAACTCTACATTAGACAAATTTTTACAGTCCGATTATCAAACGGAAATAATTAAAAAAGACGGAAAATCAGCCGCAGCAGGCCTAATATCTTGGAAACTCTTTAATCTTGGTAACATATATCCGGGGGTTTTCGGGAAAGGTGCTCTATATTTATCTGCAGTCGTAGTTGGACTTATCGGATATGATGAAAGAAGTAAGGATACACAAGAAATCCAGAATAAACAATTTTTGCAAGCAATAAAAGAAATGATGAAAATAGGGGTTATAGATCCATATTTACTGCTTGATAAAATTGATAAATCCGCAACAAACTTTTCGCCTGAGCAACAAGAGCGTTATCTGAAATGGCAAAACAACCGTACAAATGAATTGCGATACCAAAAGACAGGTTCAATAGTAGACAAGCACAATGACTTTGAAACTCCTGAAGCAAAAAATGCTTTGTTGGTAATGATTAAAACATTAAAAGATAGTGTCGGATTTACCGATGAAAACGTTGCAGATCTGCTACAATTATACGCAGCGACATACGCCAGCATCGGGCAAACGCAAGAGGCTGAATTCCTGACCAGAATGGCTTCAAACATATATTTTGATACCAATTTCACAAAATTCATGAATTCTCAAGACACATTGGCTTATTTATGCATAAAGAACGACAAACCTTATGAAGCATTTAAACCGCTTCTGAACGTTTCTTGTGCTACAGATGAAGAAGACCCGACAGGAGAAAAAAGATTAAATGCTGAAATAATGCAATTAGATCTTACACAACAATTAATAAAAAAATACAGAAATATTGACTATCTCTTACAAGAAGACAAAAAAATCAGTAAAACCGGAGCAAGAAGAGAAGCTCTGACAAAACTTTTGAATGATGAATCATACAAAGAATATACTTCTGATGACTATGTTCTGGGAGAAAACTGGCTAAGCAGCATAACAACACTGAGCAAACGTTTTGGAATTAATGATAATTTATTGAAACAATTATTAATCACAATTTCAAAATTCCCACTCAAAAATTTGAACTACGAACTAACTGACGAAATTGATGACAAAAATATCTACAAAGTATCAGACGGAGCTAAAGTACATTATAAAGATAATGAAAAATTAGAAGCTGCACTAATACAATCAAACAAATACATACAAAAAAGAGCCTCTGAAATAGAAGATCAAATTGCAACAGGTGAATTGAAAGGACTTACAGCGGAAGAAAAAGCCCAACTGATAGTCGGAGCAAATTTACTCAAAGGCAATCTTAAATACACAATAGACAATATTCTTGAAAAAGATGATGCACAATGTACACCTACTGACATTGAAATCTTAAAAATATGTCTGAACAATCTACGTAAAAATGATAATTTTAGTAATTTTTATAAATACAGAGACTCAGAACCACAATATCTTGAACTTCAACAAAAAATAATTGATATTTTAGGTGAACAATATGGAACCAATAGTGTTAAAGCTTGTTCTGCAGTAGCTGAATTCGGACTAATGGATACATCACCTCAAAGATTAATATATCAAATTATTCCGAGATTAAAATATGCTCCTCAAGAAGTCCAATCAAAATATCTACCTGAGCTATATGCACGCTACGGAAAACTCAAAAACTACGACATTGAACTTACCAGCCGCATAGAACCACTCAACGATAAACAAGCTCTTGATATAATTGTTGCGTATGTTAAATATTTTGAAAATACTCAAAAAATTGATCAAACAAAACTTATGGAATTTTTAAACTTCCTGGACAAAATATATACAACAGCACCTGCTGAAACTTGTGAAGCCGGATTTGGCTATTTGCCTGATACGCAGGTATTCGATGTGCCATTATTTGACAGTATTAACGGCTACGGAAGTGAAAGTTCAAAGAGATTCAAAAAATATTATAATTACACAACCTGGGATACAGCTACGGTGAACAGCGACCTTAGTCAATGGGTACAAAAAGTTCCGGGACTCTATCGAGTAAACGAAAGAAAATATCTTGATATGGGCAAAAAACATGAAAGCGTAATATTCCAAAAGAAACATAACCAAAAGATGGATAACAAAATGATATCAATAGAAAACAATATAGATAATCCGAAATTAACATAAAAGGAGGTATATTATGAGAATTTATCCTATTATTGCAAATACATTTCATCCAAAATTCACAGCAAGTGAAGACAATAGAAAAACACTATCAGAAGCCTTCAGCCAAGGGCTTAACATGTCTCCTGAAAGCGATACATTTACACCGTCTTCACCAACAAAACCGCCTATTATAATCGAAACACTTGTAATCAAAAACGGTGACAACGATAAAGATAAAAGCTCTAAAGTTTCAGATACCTTAACCGGAGTTGGACTTGGCGGATTAGGTACAGCAGGAGCCTCAGAAGTTGTAAAAGGAAAAGGCAAATCAGACGATAACCAAGAAAAAAGCAGCGTAGATTATGAAAAGCTTGCTGATAAGGCAGCCGCTGAAACAAGAAACGATAATACAGACTCAGTTGACTCAGAAACAGATGTCAATGACGATTATGAAGAAACAGAATATAACAATGATGTTGCGGACGATTCTGATTCTGATTCCGATTTTGATGACGACGGAGAATAACGACGGTGAGAATTGCTCCAATATCAAATTACAGATATTCAAACAATAATACAGTCCCTCGCAAGAGAGATTATTCCTATAGTAGTAAGCCAAAAGCTGACTGTACATTTACGGCTCGCCCGATTAACTACAACTATTTGTACAGAAAATCTTTAGCGCTCCACAACGCTTACATCTTAAGAACAAATCCTCTGCAGGTTGAACAATATTTTGCAAGAATGGGAATTCCCGCAAAATTTGACGAAGGAACCGAATACGGAAGAAAATTTGTCGCTTATGGAGTTTTTAATGCTTTTGAAATATTCAGGCAATTACACTTTAAACCTCCTGTAAGTATTAAATTAATAGATTTTAGAAAATTTAATGACCCTACAATTTTGGATGCTACAGGAATTGCAACGCCCGCTCAATTTGCTGTCCCTCAAAATAAAATATACCCTCCGAGATCAGTATTCTTTAATTCATTTGCAATGAATAAACCTTATTTTATAAATGGACAATGGAAACCTTATTGCTGGGAAAATTTCTTTGAGATAATGGAATATGCAAGAGCAAACAATTTAATTTCAACTGAACATTTTTTGTCTCCATTCGTACATGAATTTGCTCACACGCTTCACTATGATAAAATCTACTCAAAATTCGGAAGTCCGTTTCCTCACCCTGAGTACGCGTACAACCCAAAAACAAACGATTTACTTGCAAAATTAAATTTGAATTTATCCGGGAACAATCCTTACGTATCACATTTTATAACGAAAAACATTACAGACAATATAAGTCAATACGGCACAACAAATTTATTTGAAACTTTTGCGGAAGGTTTTACAAAAGATATTCTTAATAACATAAACCTGTTTACGCTCCGACTGGAAAGATACCCGTTTGACGGTACTAATAATAACCAAACAATAAGAGAAATACTGTACGAAACATTTGAAGGCCTTGTTGGGGATGGAACAGGACAAATATAGGAAGGTTTATTATGATAAATCCTATTCAAAACAGAAATTTTTATTATAATACATTATCTCAACCTGCCAATTGTGCAGAAAAAAAGGATTTATTAAATATGCAATCTTGTCCTGATGCTGAAGTGCTTGAAGCTTCAAACAACATAACAAAATTAACATCAGACAACAAATTTTTATATGAAGAATACAAAAACAACCCCGAATTTAAACACTTACAAAACAGCCAATATTTTAACAACCCAGAAGGCACAGAAAATATTCTTAATATGATAAGAGATCTTGAAATCTCAAAAAACCAAGCAAAAATAAATAACTGTTACGGAAGAAGCTTTAATTATTCACTGAGTAAAAAAATCGAGAACCTTAATATTACAAAGTGCTTATACAACATAAATAAAATTATTTATGACGACAGAATCAACAAACAAATAAAAGACTACACCATAATCAATGCAAACAGTCCGAGATTTCAAATTTTGATACTTGATTCTGTAGATAACCTTTTGGGCGGGAACGACATAAATAAAATAGAAAAAACTATAATCTCACCCTTGTACCAAACATACTACTAATTCCGTATTTTGCTTCGTGATTTCATCACCCGCAAAAACACTCCAGCCTCTGCTCACAGGTCGCCGAACTCGATTAGGCGAGTTCTCGCCAATATCTCCAATAACAAAAAAAAAGACCATTTAAGGCCTTTTATTAATGGAGCGGGAGACGAGGCTTGTCTTGACCTGCTCGCGTTATACGGCAATTCCGAGTTTTGCTTCGTGATTTCATCACCCGCAAAAACACTCCAGCCTCTGCTCGCAGATCGCCGAACTCGATTAGGCGAGTTCTCGCCAATATCTCCAATAACAAAAAAAGACCATTTAAGGTCTTTTATTAATGGAGCGGGAGACGAGGCTTGTCTTGACCTGCTCGCGTTATACGGCAATTCCGTGTTTTGCTTCGCAGGTCGCCGAACTCGATTAAGCGAGTTCTCGCCAATATCTCCAATAACAAAAAAAAGACCATTTAAGGTCTTTTAAAATGGAGCGGGAGACGAGGCTCGAACTCGCGACATCCTCCTTGGCAAGGAGGCATTCTACCACTGAATTACCCCCGCTTATCTCTATTTGGGTTACTTCTTAATCATACATGCTGAAAAAAAAATTGCAAGCGTTTTTTTTATTTTTGTCTATTATTCTTTTCAACTTATACAACTACGCGGCAGGCTCCTCCTCGCGCATATCTGTATCCATGGATTTTATATCGATAGAAATTCTATCTTTGAATGTCTTATTCAACGAGCCTACCAAATCATTCGAAGCATCAACCCAAAACATCGAAGCTGTTAAAATCTTTGTATCTAATCCGTTATCATTAACCTTTATCATAACCGGATCTGACCCCTGATGCTCACATAGCTTATTCTTCAAAAATACCAATTCCTCAAACTTAAAATCATTATTAAGTTTTATCGTGAATATATTTGAATTATCAACAGGTTTGACACTATCAATTAATATAGCAGGAGCCTCGTCATCTCCTCGACGACTTACCTTACCGGAAACAATAATCCTCTGCTCTGCCTGCATAAAATCACCATACTCTAAAATTTTCGAGTTAAAAGCAATAGTATCTATACGACCTGTCAAATCCTCAATAGTTACAAATCGAATAAACTTAGTTGGATCTTTTTTGGTAGGAATTTGCTTCACAGCCGTAACCAATCCGCAAATAGTTACGACCTTGTCATTAGGTAATGAAGCAATCTCTGAAATTTTATGCGTCATCAAAAATGGCAGCTTGTCTCTTATCGTAGACAAAGGATGACTCGTGACATAAAATCCCAAAAACTCTTTCTCAAAAATTTGTATCTGACGCTGGTCATACTCTTCATCTGAACCTGCCAACTGGAATTTTACATCCTCAACATTTGAAGATTCCCCAAACATATCAAACAAACTTGTCTGTCCTGACTCCTTAGCCTTTGCCTCGTTAGAAGCCGTAGTTGTTATATATTCGATATTTTCCCAAAGCTGTTTTCTGCTTTTCTCAATAGTTGAAAACGCACCTGACTTGATAAGCCCTTCCAAAGTCTTTTTATTTGAACATTTCGGATCCAATCTTTTTACATAATCATATATAGACTTGAACGGCCCATTTTCATCTCTTTCTTTAATAATATCAGCAATAACAGCCTCTCCAACCTGTTTAATAGAAGCTAAACCAAATCTGATATTACCGTTATCCGGCGTAAACGAAGCCAATGAATGGTTTATATCCGGAGGCAAAACCTTTATACCTTTCTTTTGAGCTTCCTCAATATACAGTTGAGTTTTTTCCTGATCGTTAGAAACACTAGACAATAATGCTGACAGATACTCAACAGGATAATGACACTTCAAATAAGCCGTCTGATAAGCTACAAATGCATACGCAGCCGAGTGAGACCTGTTAAAGCAATATGAAGCAAATGACAAAATCTGATTAAATAAAGCTTCAGCATCCTTTGCAGACATCCCGTGCTGTGCAGAGCGCTCGATGAATTTAGTTTTTTGTTTTTCCATTTCATCGACTTTTTTCTTACCCATCATACGACGAACCATGTCCGCTTGACCAAGTGTATAATCTGCCAAAACTTGGAAAACCTGCATAATCTGCTCTTGATACACGATAGTTCCGTATGTGTCTTTTAAAACCGGTTCAAGCAAAGGATGAGCATACGTAATAGCCTGACGTCCATGTTTTCTTTCAACGAAATCATCAACCATGCCAGAATCCAACGGACCAGGTCTGAAAAGAGCAACCAAAGCGCCCAAATCTTCAAAAACGTCAGGTTTCAATCTCTTTACAAGATTTTTCATCCCCTGAGATTCAAGCTGGAATACACCATCGGTATCTCCTGACATAAGCATTTCATAAACCGGCTTGTCATCCAACGGAATATTATTGATAGCAAGCTCAATTCCCTGTTGTTGTTTTATCAAATCAACAGTTTTATAAATAGTCGTAAGGTTTCTTAGCCCCAAAAAGTCCATTTTCAAAAGGCTTAAAACTTCAGTAACATCGTGAGGCGGATAACCTGTCTGAACAATCCCATCTTTAGAAGGTTGAACAGGTAAAATCTCATCTAACGGAACTCGTGAAATAATAACACCAGCGGCGTGAGTACCAGTGTTGTTCTTTATACCCTCAATACCAATCGCCAAATCAACGATTTTCTTAACTCCGACAGTCTTACTTTCCATCGGATCGCCCGCAGGTATTTGTTCATCCTTATCGTATAATGCTCTTAATTCCGAACCCTCGCACTGCATTGCATCCTTAAGAGTCTTTGCCTTAGGGTTTGTAGCCTGAGCAAGCTCTATTGCAGGATCAATCAATGCCGCAAGGCGGTTACTTTCTGAGAAAGGAACCTTCAAGATTCTAGCGATACCCTTAAACGCTGCCTTCGCCGCATAAGTACCAAAAGTAATAATCTGACAAACCTTATCTTCACCATACTTTCTGGTAACATAATCAATAACTTCGCCACGACGTTCAATACAAAAGTCGATATCAATATCGGGCATGGTGTAACGCTCAGGATTCAAAAATCTTTCAAACAACAGCTTATGCTTAATCGGGTCCAAATCAGTAATTTCAAGAGCATAAGCAACAACAGACCCGGCCGCCGAACCTCTTCCCGGTCCTACAGGAATACCATGAGTCTTTGCGTAGTGAATAAAATCCCACGTAATTAAAAAGTAAGCCGCAAAACCCATCTGCTCGATTACGCCAAGCTCGTAATTTACTCTCTCCTTCATCTCAGGCGAAACTTCACCGTATCTTTTCTTCATGCCTTCATGTACAAGATACTCCAAGTAAGTTTCAATCGTATGACCTGCAGGCACCTTATAATCAGGTAGAGGGCTCTTACCGAGCTCCAACATCAAATGACATTTCTCTGCAATTGCAACCGTATTATCTATACATCTGTCGAACAGTTCTGGATCCATCCACTTGAAAGAATCTCTCAACTGCTCAGCTGTCTTTACATAAAATTCGTTATTAGGGAAATGAAAACGATTAGGATCATCCTTATCACTGTTAGTTTGCATACAAAGAAGAGTGTCATGCATATCAGCATCCTCTCGCCTTAAATAGTGAGAGTCATTTGTGATAACCATTTCAATGCCAAGCTCTTTTGCAATCTCAATCAATTCAGGATTTGTCTTTTTCTGCTCATCCAAACCATGATCCTGAAGTTCCAAATAATAATCTTCTCCAAAAAGATCTTTATATTGCTTCGCAACTGCTACAGCTTTTTCCCTGTCACCCTTTAGCAAATTTTGAAGAACTTCACCGCCTAAGCAAGCCGACAAACAAACCAAACCTTCATGATGTTCCTTCAACAACTCAAAATTAATACGAGGATGAACATACTTTCCTTTACACCAAGCGGTAGAAACAAGTTTGATTAAATTTGCATACCCTTTTTTATCCTTTACTAAAAGAACAAGGTGATAACAAGGGTTATTCATCTTATCACGCTCTTCTATGTCCCCGTTATGAACATAAAATTCGCAACCCAATATAGGCTTTACCCCATTTTCTTTTGCAGTCGTGTAAAGCTCCATATCCCCGTACATAACCCCGTGATCAGTAAGAGCCACTGCAGGCATGTTATTTTCTTTTGCAAAATTAATTAAATCGCCTATCCTTATTGCACCATCCAGCAAGGAATACTCACTGTGCAAATGCAACGGAACGTATGGTCTGTTCGTCATACTTTTATGTTATCACGTACTATAAAAAATATCTTTGAATGTAAATTTTTATTTAGAGAGTTCTCCAAAAAGCTTTCCGCCACAAGACTTTGTAATTAATACATTTTCCAAAGTATTTTTATATTCCGGATTACTTATATCCAAATTAACAGTCAAATAATTTCTAGTAACACCTTTTAACAAACCTGAATGCTTGTCAGGACGTTTTTCAATTAAAACTTCCTGCACAGTTCCGATATTTTTTTGAACAAAATTTTCATACTTTCGTCTCGATATATCTTTTATAATATCAGCTCGACGATTCTTCTCATCATCATCAACCTGACAATCCAATGTTGCCCCAACAGTTCCTGAGCGGATAGAATACGGGAATGTATGAATTTGAGTTAGCCCTGATTTTTCCAGATTTTCTCTTGTAATCTCAAAATCTTCCTCACTCTCTCCCGCAAACCCAGCAATTATATCACTACCGATAAACGGTAGATTAAACATATCATTTATTCTGTCAATTTGATCGAGATAAAATTCAACAGTATAATGACGATTCATAGCCTTCAAAGTTTTATTGCAAGCCGACTGAAGAGAAAGGTGAAAATGAGGGCAAAACTTTTCAGACTTAGCCAAAAACTGTAATAATTCATCACTAATCTCATCAGGATATAATGACCCTAACCTATAACGGGCAATTTCTGTTTCAGCCTCAACACGCTTTAACAAATCTAACAAATTTTTTCCAAACTCTTTTCCCCACAATCCTATATGAATTCCGGTGAAAACAATCTCCTTAAATCCTTTTGCCTCAAAATTTTTAATCTGAGACATAACAAAATCTTCATCAGCACTGCGACTCTTACCTCTAGCAAAAGGAATAATGCAATAGGAACAACGATTGTCGCATCCGTCTTGAATTTTTAAGCTTGCTCTGGTTTTTGAACTATCTGTCAGCGAAACTTCATGAAAAGTGTTCATTTGCATTATATCAGACACACAACACTTAGCTCCTGATTGCAAAATCCTTGCTAACTCAAGCTTATCATCGTTTCCGACCACATAATCTATAAAATCATACTCTAATAAATTATCTTTCTCAATCTGAGCAAAACATCCGGTCAACACATTTATAATCTTCGGATTTTTGTGTTTTGCACTCCTTAATAAATATAAAGCTTCGTTATCACTTTTGTGAGTAACAGTACAAGAATTGAGTATGTATATGTCAGCATCCTCAAAGTCATTAACTTCCACAAACCCATCAGCTTCAAGGTTTTGCTTAATAAGCTGACCTTCAAATTGATTAGATTTACATCCCATTGTATGTATCAAAAACTTCTTCATTTCTAAATAGTATAGAAAATATATACCAATGTAAACATTTCTTAAAATTTTATTAAAATATAGCAAAAAAATTTACTTTTCGCTTTTGATATTGTATAATTAGTGTACGAAAGTGTAGGTGCTAACATGCAAGTATCAGCTATTTCATCTAATCAGGGATTTACAGGAAGAACCCATAAACGCGATAATATAGACAGAGTCATAGCATTAGACGATAATCAATTAAAAGAAATTGCTTATCTTCAAACTATTAAAAAGACTAGGGAAAGACAAGATAAAGTTAATAAATTATACAATGCAGTTCCTATTGTAGGAGCCCTTTCAGCAGGCATTCTGACAAATGGAAAAGCTGGCATGTTTGGTAAAGAAGTTGGCGGCTTGGCTGCAAAATCTATCAACGCAGTTAAAGGCGGAGCTTATTGGGCAATGCTTTTAGGACTTGCCGGTACTATCGGACTTGCTACAAAAGCAATTACTTCACACTCTGACACTGCTAATAGATTTAAACAAAACCATCCGCTAGTAACACTTGCAGGACAGATTGGAGCTTTATTTGCAGCTCTAACTTATCTTCCAAAAGGTGCTTCTAAGTTGTATAAGATGATTAAACCTGAATACATCGCAAAAGCAGGTAAAGGTGTTGAACAAGTTGCTGAACATATAAACAAGATTAAAACTCCTAAGTTTATGAACGGCTGGGGTAAAGCTATTTCTGATAAAATTCCTAATTGTATAAAAGAATTTGGTAAAAAAGTTGTAGCTTATGCTCCTGATGTTACTTTATTCACAGCGGCTCTTGGAACTATAAGAGCTATGGCTGGAGAAACTGTAGATTACAGCAACACATATTATACTCTTAAGGAAAGACAACATCAGCTGGCTCAAGCAAGATTAAATGAACTTAAAGCTATGAATATGAGCGAAGATTAATTTTAAAATTATAAATAAAAAAAAAGACTGCTTATTATAAGCAGTCTTTTTTTACACATTTATCTACGATATTACTAGTAAATAACTAGAGCTAGAAAAAGAGGTGCCATATATATGACACCTCTCTTTTATGAAATAACACCTTTAAGTGTTATTATTTCATCAACTCACCAACTGCTTTGTATACAGCCATTCTCTTAGCTGCATCATCTTCAGCCTTAGCGTAAAGAGCCTCAGCAGCACTCGGATTTGTCTTAAGAAGTTGTTTGTAACGACCTTCACTTCTAATGAAATCTTGGTAGCTACCTTTTGGATCTTTAGCATCCCAAGTGAATGGTTGTTCATTCATTGGGTTGTATCTGTAAAGTGGGAAGTAACCAGCTTCAACAGCACGTTTTTGTTCTGTTTGAGTCTTGCTCATATCGATACCGTGAGCAATACAAGGAGCATAAGCAAAGATGATTGATGGTCCTTTATAAGCTTCAGCTTCTTGGAATGCTTTAAGAGTTTGAGCTCTATCTGCACCCAATGCAACTGATGCTACATAAACGTAACCGTAAGACATACTCATCAAGCCCATATTCTTCTTGTAAGTTCTCTTACCACCTGTAGCAAACTTCGCAACAGCACCTGTAGGTGTAGATTTTGAAGCTTGACCACCTGTGTTAGAGTATACTTCAGTATCAAGAACCAAAATATTAACATCTTGGTTTTGAGCAATAACGTGGTCGATACCGCCGTAACCGATATCGTTTGCCCAACCGTCACCACCGATAATCCATACAGATTTATCTGTGAAGTAATCTTGAAGTTCTCTTACCTTAGCTAAGTCTGCACAATCTGCATCTGCATATTTAGCAAGAACTTTCTTAGCTTCTTCTTGAGCTTTTACAGCTTCTTCAGTCTTAGAATCTTCCCAATGAGACATAGCACCTTCAAGAGCAGCCTTCAAGTCTGAAGGAGTCTTTTCGTTGCCCAATACTTTTTCAACATAAGTTTTCAAAGTATCTCTGTTTTGGTCAACAGCAAGTCTCATACCAAAACCGAATTCAGCGTTATCTTCGAACAATGAGTTAGCCCAAGCCGGACCTCTACCTTCCTTAGTCTTTGTATAAGGAATTGTAGGGAATGTACCTGAGTAAATTGAAGAACAACCGGTTGCGTTAGCAACAATTGCATTTTCTCCAAATAATTGAGATACCAATTTAACATAAGGAGTTTCACCACAACCTGCGCAAGCTCCTGAGAACTCGAACAATGGTTTTCTTAACATTGCGCCTTTAATAGTTTTTGTTGTGTTCTTACCCATTACATTATCAGGCAACTCGTCGAAGAATTTTTCGTTTACTACTTCGAAAGCAGCTTCTTCTTTTTCTATAGTTGACCAAGTAAGAGCTTGTTTTTCAGGGTTCTTGTTTGCAGGACATTGATCTAAACAAACACCACAACCTGTACAATCCTTACAATATACTTGAACCTTGAAGTGTTCACCGTTTGCATTAGGTTTAGCTTCTACAGTCTTGAATGACTCAGGAGCATCCTTCAAGTTGTATTTTTCAATCAACTTAGTTCTGATTGCTGCGTGTGGACATGCTGATGCACAAATACCACATTGGATACAATTTTCAGGATTCCAATGAGGAACACGAGGTGCGATAGCACGTTTTTCAAGGCAAGATGTACCTGTAGGAATATGACCGTCAAATGTCATAGCTGATACAGGAATGTCATCACCTTTTTGTCTCATTGAAGGTTCAATGATTTTCTTAGCGAAATCACTTGCGTCATCTGAAATAAATTTAACAGGTTCTGCACAAGCAACACCGTCTAATGATGAAGGTACAACTACTTCTTCACAAGCGTCAATAGCTGCATCAATCAATGCTAAGTTCATGTTAACAACATCATCACCTTTTTTCTTAAAGGTTTTCTTAGTCATTTCTTTCATACCTTCATAAGCTTGTTCGAACGGAATAATTCCAGAAACTTTGAAGTATGCAACCATCATAACTGTGTTAGCACCTTTACCACGAAGGCCAGGTTGTTTTTCAATAAGTGATTCAGCATCAACGTTATAGAATTTAATCTTCTTGTTAATGATAGTTTCTTGCATATCTCTTGTCAAATGAGAGAAAGCTTCTTCTTTTGACCAAGGGCTATTTAGCAAGAATACACCACCTTCTTTGATACCTTTCAACAAATCATATCTTCCGATATAAGAGTGAGTTGAGCAAGATACAAAGTCAGGTGCTGTAATAAGGTATGTAGATTTGATTGGTTTGTCACCGAATCTCAAGTGAGAAACAGTTACACCGAATGACTTTTTAGAGTCATAAGCAAAGTATGCTTGAGCATCTTTGTTAGTGTATTGACCAATAATCTTGATTGAGTTTTTGTTAGCACCAACAGTACCATCTGAACCCAAGCCCCAGAACATACAGTTAGTAGTTCCAGCAGGTTCTGTAACGATGTGTTCGTCAACTTTCAATGATTTGTGAGTTACATCATCTTCGATACCAACAGTAAATCCGTGGAAGCCGTTGTTTTCTGCGTGTTTGTAAACAGCAAGAACCATTGATGGAGTAAATTCCTTAGAAGATAATCCATAACGACCGCCAATTACTCTGATATCTTTATTTTCAAGAGCTGCAACAACATCCAAATACAATGGTTCACCGATTGCACCAGGTTCCTTAGTTCTATCAAGAACTGTGATACGCTTAACTGATTTTGGAAGAGCAGCATTGAAACGTTTAACATCAAATGGTCTGTACAATCTAACTTTAACCAAACCATATTTAGTACCGCGAGTAGAGTTCAAGTATTCGATAGTTTCTTCGATAGTTTCACAACCAGAACCCATAGCTACGATTACATCAGTTGCATCAGGAGCACCAACATAATCGAACGGATGATATTGTCTTCCTGTTACAGCTGCAACCTTATCCATATATTCTTGAACGATATCAGGAACAGCATCGTAGTACTTGTTAACTGTTTCACGACCTTGGAAGTATACATCTGTATTTTGAGCACCTACTTTACATACAGGAGCTTCAGGTCTTAGAGCTCTCTTTCTGAATTCTTCAATATATTTAGGTTCAACCAACTTCTTGATATCTTCGTAAGAGATTTCTTCAATCTTATGAATTTCGTGAGAAGTTCTGAATCCATCAAAGAACTGCAAGAAAGGAACTTTTGCTTTATAAGTAGCCAAGTGAGCTACTAAAGCCAAATCCATTTCTTCTTGAACTGAATTAGCTGCTAACATTGCATAACCAGTGTTTCTGCAACCCATAACGTCTGAGTGATCGCCAAAGATTGCCAAAGACTGAGCAGCAATAGCACGAGCTGCAACGTGAATTACTGATGGAAGCATTTCACCTGCAATTTTATGCATAACAGGAATCATCAACAACAAACCTTGAGAAGCTGTGTATGTTGAAGTTAGAGAACCTGCAGCTAATGAACCGTGTACAGCACCTGCTGCACCTGCTTCTGACTGCATTTCAGCAACTTTAACAGTTTTGCCCCAAATGTTTTCTTTGTGTTGTGAAGCCCATTCATCAACCCATTCACCCATTGTAGATGAAGGAGTGATTGGATAAATTGCTGATACTTCACTGAGTGCATAAGCTATATGCGCTGCAGCGTAGTTACCATCAACTGTTATTGTTTTTCCAGCCATAATTTAATAACCTCCTTATTTAATACGCTGTATTATTATGGTAAACATCACATACCAGCATGATAATACAAACATATTTTTTTGACAAAGCTATTCGTATGTAAATTTATGTTACAAACACTTTAAATTTGCAGGTTTTGATGTTAAAAATTTTTATTCAGGAGATTTACTCTAGAAAGAAAGATACATAAGGAAATTTTATATGTTCATTAGACCTATATTTACCCAACTTAACAACAATTACAGAACATTTCAAATCGGGAAAAACTCTCAGCCGACAAATTATCAAACGACAACTGTTTCAAATCTGAGCCCTCTACAACAGGACACAGTATCATTTAGCGCCAGAAAGAAAAAGAAGGCAGAAGAAACCCCTATTCTTGATGAAAAGGATGTTTTAGCTACAAAAAAAGATATGGAAAACAGATCAGAAGCAGTTACAATAGGACTGGCAAAACAAATTAGAGCAGAAGCTGCTCCTGTTGCAAGAGACTTACACAAAACTCTTAACAAATATCTTGGTTCATTAATTGCTGATGAAAATAACCCTAACAGACCAATTGCTAAAAACGGGATAAAATGTCGTATTAAATCTGATAATTCACTTTGCGAAAAAACAGCTACCAGACATTTAAGAACTAAAGATGAAGTCAAGAATGAACTTTATGATATTATCGGAGCTCGTATAGTTTTGCGTGATGCGTCTAAAGCTGGTGTTGAAGAAGTTATGAAAAAACTCACTGAAGCCGTTAAAAACAACGACCTAAAAGTTTTTGAAATTGAAAACTACAGACCTGAAAATAAATATAGCTACGTATCTCAAAAATCATTAAACGCTCTTGAAAAAGCTTGTAACAAAGTAAGATCAGATGGTGTTAAAAGATCAGAAAGCAGTATTCCTTCAGGTTATACCGCACTTCACCTATCAGTATACTTACCGAACGGATTCAGAGGCGAAATTCAATTGATGGGTGTCGATGTACAGGACGTTAAAGAAATAGAAGATTTTATCTACAAGGTTAAAAACAATAAATCTCTAGAAAAGAAGTATAAGCCGATTGAAGAAATACTAAAACCTTTGCAAAATAACAAAGCTCTACAAAGGGCAATGAATGCTCACTCACAAGAACAATACATTGCGGCAAGATCAAAAGAACCAAAAGCCATCAAAGCTAAACACTCTGTTAAATTCTTACCGGTACCAAACTACTTACCGCCTGAATTTGATTACAACGAGTTATACAAATTAAAACTAAAATGTGATAAGCAAGCAGGTAAATCATAAAATTATGATTTTTTAATAAACACCACAGTCTCAACGTGATAGGTGTGACAAAACATATCGAAAGGTTGTACAGATTTTATTGTACAGCCTTTTTCGCATAAATACTTCAAATCTCTGGCTAAAGTTGCAGGATTACAGCTTACATATATAATTTCATCTTTCGTGTGTTTTAAAGCCTCATCCAAAGACTCCTTTGTACAGCCTTTACGAGGAGGGTCAAGTATTGTCACATCAAATTTTCTCTTAACCGATTTTAAATATTTAGTAGTATCAGCAGTATGCAATTCCACATTATTAATGTTATTTATACTCAAAACATCTTGAGCCATTTTTATTGAGTCAGAATTTTCCTCAACACTCACAACCTTATCTGCAACATCACTCACAACAACGCCAAATGTTGCAATTCCCGCATACGCATCCAAAACTGTTGGAGAATCAAACTTAGATATCTCTTCTTTTACATAAGAAAAAATATTCTCGGCACTCTTAGGATTTACTTGGAAAAACGTATTTGCACCTATTTTAAAAACTTTATCAAGTATCTTTTCCTCAACATAATATTGTCCGCATACACATTCTGTCTTATTCGAAAGAATTACATTGGTCTGCTTGGAATTAAAATTCACGCACACCCCGACAACTTCTTCAAAATTATTATAAATAGAGTTTGCAAAATCAGCCAGATTTTTTTGGATTTTTGTACCGTTATATACCAGAGTAACAAGCACATTACCATTTTGAGCTGACACTCTTAAAACAACGTGCCTTAAATCTCCAAAATGTTTTTTCTCATCATACCCGCTAATTTTAAAATCCGAAGCTTTTTCTCTTATAAAATCAATAATCCTATCACAAATTTGAGGCTGAATAGGACAATGTTTAATATTTACAATCTCGTGTGATTGAGGTTTGTAATACCCGATGAGCAATCGTTTTGAAACTTTTGTTTGAGAGACGGGATATTGAATTTTGTGGCGATAAATTTTACAATCAGGACTTGGTACAGTTTTTTGAACAGAAATTTCAATTCCGCCAATAGAGCGAAGAGCATCTTCCACTATCTGTCTTTTTAACTCAAGCTGATAATCATAATTGACAAACTGTATCTGACAAGCACCGCATACTTTTTGCATTGGGCAAAAAGGCTCTACTCGACAGCCGGCAGGATTTATAATTTCCAATAACTCAGCATTTGCATAATTCTTATTAACTTTCGTTATTCTTATCTTGGCCTCATCTTCAGGACAAACATTTTCAACAAAAACAACAAACCCGTCAATTTTTGCTATACCTGTACCCAGATTAGAAAGTTTCTCTATTTTTACTACATACTCATCGTTCAATTTCATAAAAAAATTATAACACGGATATTAGATTGCAAAAATTTAAAAAAGTTATTGACATAAAAAAATGTTTGTTCTACTATAAGAAATGTCGAAAGACACCCCGAAAAAAGAAGGGCGTTTAGCTCAGTTGGTAGAGCGTCTCCCTTACAAGGAGAGGGTCAGAAGTTCGAGTCTTCTAACGCCCACCATTAAATAGAAAAGAGGCTTTTAGGCCTCTTTTTATTTTTAGAGATTGTGTTACCAAAAAAATGGGTCTTAGCTATGAAAATACCTAATATTAAAGGATTCAGAATTAGAAATTCGCTCCACACGACTTATCGAGTAGGGAAAGTTGTCTTAAATAAAGCAACACAACCAATCGCCGTTGCTAAAGATAACAGCAAAACCTTTTTAGCCGCTGCTACAATATGTTCAAGCTTAATGATACCAAATTCTATTAACAAACTAATCTCAAAAGACTCTTCACTTTTTAACCGCGGAGCAGACAGGTTTGAGAGAAGTGTTGAAAAAAACACGAAATCATATCTTGAAAAAAACACTAAAGCAAAATTAAATACTAAAAAACGAACAATAAAACCTAGAGTTGCAACAAAGTTTAATCCAAATATTTCAAACACTTTGCACGGAAATAAAATTACGTATAAACCAATAAATGAACTTAATGATACATTAAACTCTTTACTCGTAAAAGTAAAACACAGGAGAAATCCATTACATAATAAAGCTCATGTATTTATGGAAAAAGCAGAAAAATACAACCTTAATCCGATAGTTCTTATGGGTATTGCACTACACGAATCTTCAAGAGGAAGCTCTCTCGGCGCATTACACAAGAATAATATTGGCGGAATTATGGGCAAAAAGGGACTCCGTAAATTTAACGACATTGACGCATGCATTGAAAAAATGGCAGAGCATATATCGACTGTTACAAAAAAATATCACCTAAAAACAGTTCAAGAGCTGTCCACTTCCGGCAAATATTGTGATAAAGCAGCAGCCAAAGAGTGGGCAAAAGGTGTAATGTTTTACGTAGAAAAATTATCTTAAATATTTTTGTAACAGCAGCTTTTTCAAAGCCTTTGAATAAACACCTTCAGGCTCAAGTTCCAAGGATTTATCAAGAGCTTCAACTGCACCCTTATAATCTTCTAATTTCATTCTTGCAACAGCCAAATAATAATAAGCATCAACAAACTTTGCATCCAATTCAACTGCCTTTGCAAGATCAGCTTCTGCTGTTTTTATAGCATCCTTATCAGACTGCTTGTTAGAAAGAACTATGAGTGCGCGGTTATAATATGCATCAATCATATTTTTATCAAGCTCTATAGATTTTGAAAAATTATCATAAGCCGATTCTACATCACCTTTTGAAAAAAATGCAGCAGCCTTTGAAAAATAAATAAGCGCAGAAGTCGGGTTTAATTCAAGCGCCTTATCTAAAGCTACCAAAGCCTCATCAAAATTTCCTTTATTAGTTTCCGTAATACCTAAATCTAGGTAATATTTGTAATCTTTATTTTCTTCCATAACTTGAATATAAACAAAAAAATCAGAGATTACAACTCTAAAAAATTCTAAGCAGAAACTTTTTTTACGCATAAACGTCAAAATTTTTGTAAAAAGTTTTAAGGATAGATGAGAGAGGGATTTTAAATGCAATCAAACACACTTTTGGAACTTGAAGGATTGTACAGTGATTTTGACACAAAAAGCTCTAAGCTGGAAACAGCTCATTCAGAAGTTGATGACAGCGATGATATTACAAACTTGGAACCAAAAACATTCAGCTCTATTGCAAAAGAAGATGACATTTTGCAGATGTACTTAAAAGACATCGGCAAAATTAAGTTACTTAATTCAAGAGAAGAAAAATTTTTGGGAAAAAACATAAAAGAAGGGAAAGAAAAAGAAGCTTCAGTTGCAAAAAGAAAATTAATTCAGGCAAACTTAAGGCTTGTCGTCAGTATTGCTAAAAAATACATTGGTCAAGGAGTACTGTTTATGGATCTTGTGCAAGAGGGTTCAATAGGCCTGATAAAAGCTGCAGAAAAGTTTGACTACTCAAAGAACTGCAAATTTTCAACCTATGCTACCTGGTGGATAAAACAGACTATTATGAGATCAATAGCAAATAACGCAAAAGCAATAAGGATTCCGATTCACATGGCAGACAAGATACGAAAATACAAAAAAGTCTACGCAAAATTGACTTTTGAACTTGGAAGAGAACCATATGATTCAGAGATGGCAGAGGAGATAAAACTCTCAATAAAAAACATCCAATCAATAAAACGAGCTATGATAAAAGAACCAATCAGTCTTGAAACACCAGTAACAGATGACTTATGTGTCGGAGATTATATAGAAGACAAGAGTTACAATTCTCCGGACATACATGTTAAAAATTCAGCTCTGGAAGAAGATATTTCCGAATTGCTTCAAACGCTTACAGAACGTGAACAGAAAATCATCACCTGCAGATTTGGAATAAACGGAGAAACGCCGCTCACACTAGAACAGTTAGGGAAAAAGCTCGGCTACTCAAAGGAGCGAATACGGCAATTAGAAGACTTGGCAATCAGAAAGATGCGAGATGAAAATATTCAACACTTCAAAGACTATATTGAGGACTAACGTTTAAACACCAAAGGCGCCACATCAAAAGTTGCGCCTTCCTTTTATTTTTCTTTAATTTAATATTCTACACTTACTACTTTAGACGAGTAAGTACTAAACAACTCCCAAAACATTGAACATTACATACAAAGTTCTCCTTAGATATAATCTATGCCTCTATAAGAGATTTTGCAAACTCCATAGACTGCTCATTAATTTCTCCGCCTGCAAGTTCTGCCAACGCCTTAATCTTATTCTCTCCCTGCAATACATAAACCTCAACCTTAGTTTCATCAGTCTGAGATTTTCTGACATAAAAATGCTTATCGGCCTTTGATGCTATTATCGGTTGGTGAGTAATCAATATTATTTGATGATATTTTGCAAGTTCTTTAATTTCATCAGCAACACTTTGAGAAGCTCTACCAGAAATTCCGGTATCTATCTCATCAAAAATTACCGTATCAATATCATCTGATTGAGCAAAGATTGATTTTATTGCCAGCATCACTCGAGAAATTTCACCGCCTGATGCCACTTTTGCAAGAGGTTTTAAATCCTCAGAAACATTTGTAGAAATCAAAAATTCAACATTGTCCATTCCATCAGCCGAAAGGTCTTTATCTGTTACGGAAATCTCAAAACGAGCCTTTGGAAGCTCCAACTTTTCTAATTTTTCTTGTATATAAACAGACAAAACTTTTGCATAATTTTTTCGGTTCTCACTTATATGAGACGCAATCTTAACAAGTTCAGAGCGCAAAGTTTCAACTTCTTTTTCCAACATTTCTACATTTTGAGAAGAAAATTCAATTCCCGAAAGCTCCGCCGCCAATTTGTCATGAGTTGCTAATACTTCTGCCAAAGTTGAACCGTATTTTCTTTTTAACTTGTCTAACAAATACAATCGTTCCTGAATTTCGTTCAATCTCTCAGCATCACTATCAAGATTTTGGCTGTAATCCCTTAATTCACTGCCCACATCATGCAAATTTTCGGCAATATCGATAAGCTTGCTCTCAACCTCTTCAAGCTTTGAATCCATGCCTGCGGCTTTGGATATATTCTGTTTTATTTTTCCAAAAGCCTCAAGAATAGACCCGTCATCTCCGTTAATTGCCCAATAAGCTTGACCGGTCAACTCTTTTAATTTTTCAGCATTTGCCAAAACTTCCAATTCAGCATTAAGCTCTTCATCTTCGGTCTCGGATTTTATTTCCGCCCCCTCAATCTCATCAACCTGAAATTTTAAAAATTCAATCTGAGACTCGGTGTTGTTTGCGGAGTTTCTTGTCTGTTCTAACAATTCTTTTGTATCAAGATACTTTTTATAAAGCTCCCTATATTCGCTCAAAGCTTTGCCGTAAACATCTTTTGCATAATTATCCAACAAAGTTATATGACACTTTGGCTGCATAAAAACATAAGTCTGGTGCTGAGAGTGAATATCCAAAAATAAGGATTTAATCTGTTTTAAAAAGTCTTGATTAATTAATGTTCCGTTAATCCTTGTTCTTACATTACTCTGGGTAATCTCTTTAGATAAAATAATTTCTTCGCCAAAATCATCAATCCCGTTATCTTCAAAAAGCTGTTTCAAGTTATGTTTCTTATTATCAATTACAAGTTCTATAGTAGCCTTATCACAGCCGTTTTTAATAACATCTTTGGAAACTCTTGAAGAGAATGCAAGATCAATAGCACTAATCAAAATACTTTTACCTGCACCGGTTTCACCCGTAATTACATTCAAACCCGGATGAAAATTAGCTTCAAGTTCATCAATTAATATATAATCTTTTAATTTTAATTGCCTTATCATATACCTTATAGGATA
Source organism: uncultured bacterium (assembly GCA_949283255.1). GTDB lineage: Bacteria > Cyanobacteriota > Vampirovibrionia > Gastranaerophilales > Gastranaerophilaceae > UBA1221. Next base: position 84,564 of record CASDRS010000013.1, read on the forward strand.
GCGCAAGAATATGCCACAGGCAAGATTTTAAAGTTTGTTAAACTTAAACTCTCACACCCGTCATACTTTTCAAGATAACATTACGGACATAATCATAATAATCGCTCTTATATCCTTCAATATTCTTCAAAATCTGCTCACCGCTCATAAAACCGTTTAGATAAGCGATTTCTTCTAAACAAGCAATTTTTTCACCCTTATTCAATTCCATAGACTGAACAAAATTGCTTGCTTGCAACATAGAATCGTGAGTCCCTGTGTCTAACCACGCAAATCCTCTACCTAAAATCTCTACTTTTAACAAACCTTTTTCCAAATATATCTTATTTAAATCAGTTATCTCTAATTCGCCTCTGGCTGAAGGGGTTAATTGCTTTGCATACTCACAAACATGCCCGTCATAAAAATACAAACCAGTTACAGCATAATCTGATTTTGGATGTTTTGGTTTTTCTTCCAAAGATATTACTCGTTTGTTTTCGTCAAACTCAACAACCCCAAATCTTTCTGGATCCTTCACAGTATAACCGAAAACAGTTGCTCCAATATTATTTTCAATAGCACGATGCATAATCGTAGAAAAACCATGACCGTGAAAAATATTATCACCTAAAATGAGAGCTACATCTTCACCATTAACAAAATCCTCTGCAATTAAGAATGCATCTGCAATACCTCTTTGAACATACTGAATTTTATATTCAATATTCAAACCAAAATGCGAGCCATCCCCCAGAAGCTTTCTAAAATTATCATAATCAGCTTCATTAGTAATAATCAAAATATCTCTTATTCCAGCAAGCATAAGAGTTGAAATAGGATAGTAAATCATTGGTTTATCATATATAGACAACAAAATTTTTGATATAGGCTGCGATGCCGGATATAATCTTGTCCCCGCTCCTGCTGCAAGTATAATACCTTTCATTTAATATCCCTTTCTTATTTTTTGTCTACCAGATAATCATCTAACCTTACAGATTCTCATATTCAACCATTAAAGCATGCCAGCCACAAGATTTAATATTGAATAAGAAGATTTAGCATACACTATTTTAGCACTAAAAACAAATTTTGCACACCCTTAATATTCGCATCTAAGAGCACTTTTTGCCTTAGACGATGACAATTAATTAACTGGGGCAAAGAGAAAAGTATCTAACTACGCTACTTAAGTTCTCCCAATTTAGTCGAAAAATATTCAATAGTCTTTAACAGTCCGTCTTTTATATCTACCCTCGGCTCCCAATCTAATTTACTCTTGGCAAGCGAAATATCAGGTTTTCTTTTGACTGGATCATCACTTGGCAATTCTTTGAATACAATCTTTGAGTTTGAATTTGTAAGTTCAATAATATATTTTGCAAAATCCAAAATCGAACGCTCAGAAGGATTTCCCAAATTAACAGGGCCGACAAAACCTTTATTGTTATTCATCATTTTGACCAACCCATCAACTAAATCACTCACATAACAGAAAGAACGAGTCTGCGAACCATCTCCGTAAATAGTAATATCTTTGTTTTGCAATGCTTGAATAATAAAATTAGAAACAACACGCCCGTCATTCACTGCCATATTAGGTCCATAAGTATTAAAAATCCTAACTATTCTTGTATCAACATGATTCTGACGATGATAATCCATCATTAAAGTTTCAGCACAACGCTTACCCTCGTCATAACAACTTCTGATACCAATTGGATTCACATTACCCCAATAGTCTTCTTTTTGAGGGTGAACTTGCGGATCTCCGTATATTTCACTTGTAGAAGCCTGCAAAATTGTAGCTCCACAACGTTTGGCCAAACCTAACATGTGAAGAACTCCCAAAACAGAAGTTTTAATAGTCTTTATTGCATTATACTGATAATGAGGAGGACTTGCAGGACAAGCCAAATTGTATATCTGATCAACCTCAGCAAAAAACTCTTTTGTAACATCATGCCTGATAAGCTCAAAATGGTCATTACCTAACAAGTGTCTAATATTATCCTTTGAACCTGTAAAGAAATTATCTAAACAGATTAAATCGTTACCTTCATTTAAAAGTCTTTCACACAAATGACTTCCGATAAAGCCCGCACCACCTGTTACAAGTATTCTCTTCATTCTATTCTCCAATCACTCTCATAACGTAATTATAATAATCACTATTGCTCAAATTTGCAACATTCATTCTTATTTGCTCAGCTGTAAGATAACCCATCCTATAAGCAACCTCTTCTAAGCAAGCAATCTTTATACCCTGATTTTCCTCTATTGTATGAACATACTGACTTGCTTGAAGCATAGATGAATGAGTCCCTGTATCCAACCATGCAAATCCTCTGCCCAAAATTTCAACTTTTAACGAGCCTTTTTCCAAATATATCTTATTTAAATCAGTTATCTCTAACTCGCCTCTGGCAGAAGGCGTTAGCTGTTTTGCGTACTCACAAACTTGCCCATCGTAAAAATATAAGCCGGTAACAGCATAATCTGATTTAGGATTTTTAGGTTTTTCTTCTAAAGATAGAACTCGCTTATTTTTGTCAAACTCTACGACCCCAAATCTTTCAGGATCTTTTACAGGATATGCAAAAATATAAGCCCCGCCATTTACGACAGACTTAGAAACTTTTTTAAGCATACCGCTAAACCCCGAGCCGTAAAAAATATTATCGCCTAATATTAGCGCGGCACAATCTCCATCCAAAAAATCTTCCGCAATTATGAATGCTTGCGCCAAACCCTCAGGTCTTGGCTGCTCTTTATAAGAAAACTTAACACCAAAATTATCACCATTCCCCAAAAGGCTCTTAAAACTTGGTAAATCTCTTGGGGTAGAAATAATCAATATATCTCGGATACCCGCCAACATAAGAACCGATATCGGATGATAAATCATTGGTTTATCATAAATTGGCAACAATTGCTTTGATACAGCCAATGTGGACGGATACAATCTGCTTCCGGCACCTCCTGCAAGAACTATACCTTTCATTCAGCCACCTCTTCCTCTACTCTTAAACTCATATAATCACGAAGGGCAAAACGCCAATCACGACAAATTCCACTGTTATCCATAACACTATATTTAGGACGTTTTGCAGGACGAGGAAATTCTTCTGTCTTACAAGGTTTAACATCAACCTCTAAACCCGCAATTTTAAATATTTCTTGAGCAAATCCAAACCAACTAGTCTGACCGGCTCCGCAAACCTGGTACGTTCCATACTCGCCATTTTCTATAAGTTTTACAATCCCGTTGGATAAATCCACTGTCCAAGTAGGACACCCGACTTGATCATCCACAACTTTTAATTCTTTTTTATCTGCTGCCAACTTTAGCATTGTTTCTACAAAGTTCTTTCCGTGATGACCATAAAGCCAAGAAGTTCTGACAACAAAATATTTATCACAGATACTTCTTACAGCTTCTTCCCCCTCAAACTTTGTTATCCCATAATTATTTAAAGGATTTGTCCTGTCGTTTGGCTGATAAGGTTCATTCTTTTCGCCATCAAAGACATAATCTGTAGAAATATATACTAGCTCAATTCCAAGTTTTGCACAAACTTCTGCAACATTTTCGGTACCTGTAACATTAATTAACTCGGCAGTTTTTAAGTCCTCTTCGGCCTTATCTACATTGGTATAAGCAGCACAATGAATAACAATATCAGGCTTGTTTTCTTCCAAAAACTTCTGAACAGAATTAATATCCGTTACATCCATTACCTGAATATCACTCTCAACAACCTCATATCCGTTATCTTCCAAAATAGGACACAAATCTTGTCCTAACATTCCATTTGCACCTGTTACGACAATTTTTTTCATTATAATATACCTGCCTTCTTATCATTTATATTTTTAATCCACTGCTGATTATTCAAATACCAGTCAATAGTTAACTTTACACCTTCCTCAAAAGTAATAGAAGGGGCCCAGCCAAGTTCTGATGTTATCTTATCATTAGAAATTGCATAACGTCTGTCATGCCCGAGTCTGTCCTCAACATATTCAATTGAACTCTCATCTTTACCCATAGCATCCAAGATTAAACGAGTAATTTCAAGATTAGTCTTTTCGTTATGACCGCCAATATTATATACCTCTCCAATTTTTCCTTTATGAAGAACCACATCAATAGCCTCGCAATGGTCATATACATACAACCAATCTCTGACATTAAGCCCATCACCATAAACAGGAACCTTTTGGCCATTTAATAATCTAGATATAAAAAACGGAATAAGCTTTTCCGGATATTGATAAGGCCCATAATTGTTAGAACATCTTGTATTCAATGTCGGAAGCTTAAACGTTTCATAATATGCTCTAACAAGCATATCTGCACTCGCTTTACTTGCAGAATAAGGGCTGTTAGGTGCAAGAGGTGTTGTTTCATAAAAATACCCGCTCTTACCTAAGCTGCCGTAAACTTCATCAGTTGAAACTTGCAAAAAGCGTTCAACTCCCAACTCTTTTGATGCCTGTAACAGGTTAAGAGTTCCAAGAACATTTGTCTCTACAAAGATTTCAGGTCGTTTTATTGAATTATCAACATGAGATTCAGCAGCAAAATTAACCACAAAATCACAATCTTTAATTAAATCTCGAACTAACTCTTTATCACAAATATTTCCATGAACAAATGTATAGTTAGGGTTATCCTGAACATCAACAAGATTTTCTAAATTTCCGCAGTATGTAAGCGCATCAAGATTTATTACCTTGTAATCAGGATGTTTTTTTAATATATGCCTTACAAAACAACTTCCGATAAATCCGGCACCACCGGTAACTAACATAACCGTCATTATTGAAATACCTCCTTCAAAGTCGGCTGTTTTTTATCTTTTTCAGATAACACAGGCTCAAAATCTATTTCCCAATCAATACCAATATCAGGATCATTCCAAGCGATACCTCTATCATACGCAGGAGCATATTCGCTTGATGTCTTATAAAGAAGCTCTGCCTCATCAGACAAAACAACAAAACCGTGCGCAAACCCATCAGGAATATACAACATGTGCTTGTTTTCTTCCGACAACAACACTTTTACATATTTCCCAAAAGTTTTTGATTGAGGTCTAATATCCACAGCTACATCATATATTTTACCTCTAGAACAGCGAACCAGCTTTGCCTGCCCGTAAGGAGCTTGCTGATAATGTAATCCTCTTAATACCTTAGCAGAAGATTTTGAATGGTTATCCTGCACAAACTCTACATCTATCCCATTTTTGACAAAATCAGATTTTTTATAACTTTCCATAAAAAATCCTCTATTATCACCAAAAACTTTTGGTTTTACCAAAACAACATCACTAATCTTTTGTCTTTCAAATTCAAACGGCATTAAATATACTCCTTTTCTACTCCATGCACCATATTAGCATAAAAATTATAAATCATTCTCTTTTCTTATAATTTTAGCTAACACCGTATTTACCTGCTCAATATAATCCAAAGGATCATTCGAAAACTCTCTTAATGCATGTAAATAAACATTATTAAAAACCTTTACTTTTACTAAAGGCATTCGATAATCTCTAATCAATGTAAGAGGGTACACAGTTTTATTTACTTTTTTATATGGAAAATTCTCTTCAGAGACAAATACAGAAGATTTAAATCCTCTTTTCTGCAAATAATCGGTAAAAGGAATTTCGTATTTATTTATTACACCCTGAACCTTTTTTTGCCTCTTAACACCTAAAATAAAATCTTTAAAACATTTTGAATTGAATACATTTTTTCTAAATACAAGGAAGAAAGACTGGATATGCCGAGGTAGATTTTTCCAAGTATAACCATTCAATGTATATCCCCAAAAATCAGCATCTTTAACTGCATCAGACTCAAAACTTTCACGAAACGGAAACACAGGACCGTAACAAGAATCGTTACATAAAATAAGCTCTTGAACACCTTCTAGCAAATTATTATCTAATAAAAACTTATAACCAAATTTATAAGATCCGAAATCATACTCATTATGACGTTTGATAATACAAACAGAAACAAGTTCCTTAAGTTTCTCTATTTCCTGTGGTAAAACTTGTCCATCACAAACAAAAACTATATTGTCTACTATTTCTCTCAAACCTTTTAAATAATAAATCTGAGATTCTAAAATCTTACCTTCAGGACAAAATCCGGCAAATACAGCGACACGTCCGTTTTTTACTGGTGCAATTTCGAATGTACGCTCACAACTTATACTATTTTCAGGTGCTACATATTTTTTACGTTTCACTACTTTTAGAGGGAATCTATGCCATAATAGATATAAAACAAAACCTTTTTGTCTTTCCGTATAAACTAATTCTACAGAAAACAACAGTTTGAACCATTTGCATACTTGTCCTGAAAAATATTTCAATCCAATATTCCTAAGCCCGCAATTCGGAGCCAAAAATGAAAAAACGCGTTCTAAAACATGCGCATTAGATGCACACGCCCCCGTTTTAGAAAAAGAGTCAAAATCCTCAGCACTAATATCCGAAGAGATAATGCTATCAAAGATAGACATCCTTGCGAAAAATATAGTCCCTGATAAATACAGATTACTATTAAACCTTAAATTCAAACGCTTCATCATTTTATTCAGCATAAACTGCTCTTCAGGCACCAGTCCTGAAAAAGAAACCCAATAAACAGAACGTCCGCCATATCCAATAGTATTATCAGAATCATACTGATTAAGTAATCGTTTGAAATGATTTTTGGATATTAAAATCGAATCTATCAATGCATTTCGCCAAGCATAAGTTTTTATCGGAAATCCAAGTTTTGCTTTTGTGTGAATCTTTAGCACATAATCATAATCTTTAGGATTAATCATTCTAAGAACTTGAATAAATGGCCATACATCATAACCCAAATTTTCAACTTTTATTATTTTTACATCTGGCTTAAACGCTTTTAATTTATTCACACATTTTTCATCATAATTGCATAAGGTAACATACAAATCCCACTCACACCCGCAAATATTCTTCAGCTTTGATATCATATAATCAAGCTGATCAAGATAATACAAATGCAAATGTACTAAAACCTTTTTATTACTCAAAATCAAACCCCTAACTTTTCATTAACAAGTTTCATAAAATTTTCTTCAAACATCTCCATAGTACTGGTTTCTAAAAACTTCTGCCGAACATTCTTTTTCATCGGAGCTAAAATTTCAGGATTATCAATAATTTTCATAAAAACATTACAAAGAGCCTTAGCATCCTCAGTCGGTACAATAAATCCACTCACCCCATCTTCTATTAAATAAGTTGAACCAACATCCCGACTAATGACAGAAGGTACTCCAAACATAGCAGCTTCAGCTACAACAAGAGGGGCAGGATCATCCCTTGAGACACACATCAACAAGTCTGATTGCTTGTACAAATCATTTAACAATGCCCTATCTGTTATTTCACCTAACATTTCTATTTCAGCTAGCTTAACGGTTTTAAAAAAATTACAGTTTTGTGAATTTGCTTTTCCGACAATTTTGAAGGTAACTTTATTTGCATACTCAAAAGGCAAAAGATTTATAGCTTCCACTAAAATGTCACATCCTTTACGCTTATTCAGCTGTCCAACAAAAGAGAATATAAGCTTTTGGGGATTAACCTTTTTAGGCACAAAATTCTTACATTCATCAACTAATCCATTATGAACTATTTTTATATTCTTTGAATACTCTGAAAAAAACTGTTTGGAATAGTCACTCACCGTATAAATTTCTTCAACTTCTTTTAAAACATCAACAATAGATGGACAATTATAACAGGCTTCTGAATAATATTTTAAAAAATCAGTTTCAAGGCTTCTGGCTTCGTGGATAAGCCATATAAATTTTACACAATCATGCATATACCACACCGCACGATAAGTAACAATTGTATTTGCAATAACAAGATCAAACATTTTAGCAAGCTTCACAAAACCGTTTATATCGGCATATATATGCTTTATTATACACACAGGAACACCTATTTCTCTATAACGTTCCTTAAGCTTTCCGTCCAAATAAGAAACAACCATAACCTCAAAATTATGTTTTTTTAAAATTTTTGCAATATTAAAAAGCACAAGAGGAGCACCTGTGTATTCAAGTTCATGCGTTATAAGCAATATTCTCTTGCGACCTGTATGCAAATTTTCTGCCTGTGTAAATACCTCTTTAGGGATATGATAAATATTTTCCTTACATACACGATAAATCTTTTTGCAGAACTCCAACAAAGACATAACTAAACTCCAACTATACGCAAGATTTCATCAGGTGACTCTACAATATATTTTGCACCCTCTTTCTCCAAAACTTCTCTGGAACGAAATCCCCAACAGCACCCTATACAATCAATCTTGGCATTTCTGGCTGTTTGCACATCAGTCTCAGAATCTCCAACATAAATAACATCATCTCTACTTACATTAAGTTCTCTCATTGCTTTAAGAACACTATCAGGAGCCGGCTTTTTACGAACACCCTCAGCCTCGTTCTCGCCGATTGCAATTTGAATTAAATTTCCAAAATACTTTTTACAAAGCTCTTTTACTGCAGCATCAAACTTATTTGACACAACAGCAGTCGGAATTTCATTATTTTTTAAAACTTCTAGCATTTTAATAATTCCATTATAAGGAGCAGTTTTATTATACATATTTTCTGAATAATGTTTCTTAAATATTGCCAAACATTTTTCAACATCAGTTTTGTCAATTTCAGAAGGAACAGCTCGCTCAATCAGCTTTCTTACCCCGTTTCCAACAAAACATCTAACCTCTTCTAAACTTCTTTGAGGATAACTCATCTGCGCCAACGCAAAATTTGTGCTATCACACAAATCCTCCAAAGTATTTAAAAGAGTTCCGTCTAAATCAAAAATTACACACCTAATCATACCTGCCACTCTACCGCAATTTTAATAACAACTTTTCTTACATTATCCTGTAAACACATTGTTGTAATCTGAGGAGCATGAGCATCTTCCGGGAAAAACACTGCAAAATTAGTACCGTTCAAATACACCCTGTTCAATTCAAACTTAGGTTTTTTATAAAACAAAATATCCTTTACATAATCATAACCTTCTTGAACTTTCAACCCATCAATATTAATATGATCAATTCTCTCCGTACCATATATTAAAAGCTGGATATCAATATATTTTCTATGCGCCTCCAGAGTGCACTCCAATTCACTTCTGGTTACATAATCATCAATATTAGCGTAAACCTTATCACTCAATACATAATGACCACAAGGTGTATTCACATTTAAGCTTCTCACAAAATCTATTATTTCAGGAGTTATAAAATCATATCTTGATAAATTTTCTAAACTATCTAATATCATATCTTAATTCTTCCAACGCTTTCTCATACTCTTCTTTGTTAGGAGCCTTTCCATGCCAGCCCGCATTATTTTCCATAAAGCTTACACCCTTACCTTTAACAGTATTAGCAACAATAGCAGTAGGCTTATTAGAAGCTTTTGCTAACTCAATAGCATCATATACTTGAACAATATCATGCCCGTTAATTTCAATCACATTCCAATTAAAAGCTCGAATCTTTTCAGGAAGATTATCTAAAGCTTTAATATCTTCAGTACATCCATCAATCTGAAGCCTATTTCTATCAATGATGGCAATAACATTATCTAATTTTTTAGCTGCAGCATCCATAAAGGCTTCCCAAACACTGCCTTCCTGCAACTCACCGTCCCCCATAAGAACAAACACATTCGCAGGATTTTTATCAAGCTTTAATCCAATCGCCATACCACATGCAATTGCCAATCCTTGCCCTAACGAACCAGACGCAGCATCCACCCCAGGACAAACTGTAGAAGGATGCCCCTGCAATCTTGAACCGAATTTTCTAAAAGTCATAAGCTCTTCTTTAGGAAAATAACCCATCTGCGCAAGATTAGAATAATAAATCGGAGAAACATGACCCTTTGACAAAACGAATCTGTCTCTTGTTGCAAAATTTTTGTCATCAAACCACTTTGGAGCCAATTTCATACACTTATGAAACAATACTGTCAAAAGCTCGACAGACGATAAAGACCCGCCAATATGACCGGATTGGGCGTTATAAACCATCTTTATAACATTTTCTCTATTTTCTTGGCAAAATTTTCTTAACTTTTCAACATCAGATTTTTCTAACATATTAAGCTCCAAATTTTTCTTTTATGACATTTAAAACAAATAAAGGCAACGTAGGAAATATACGTTTTATTCTCTGCGGTTCTTTAACCGTACGATATAGCCACTCAAGCCCCAATTTTTGGTATATAACAGGAGCTCTTTTTACGACTCCGGACCATACATCAAAGCTTCCGCCAATACCGATTAATACTGCACCAGGCAATAATTCTTTCGCTCTTTTGATAAAAAATTCTTGTTTTGGAGAACCCAATGCAACCAAAACCAACTTTGCCCCGGACTCGCCTAATTCTTTTAAAACTCGTTCATCATCCTTAAAATATCCGTCCTGAACATAACACACATTCATATCAGGATTTTCTTTATGAACATTTAATACAGCTTTTTCTACAATCTCGGGTTTTGCTCCGACAAATGCAATCGGCAAAGACTTCTCGCTAAATTTATCTATTAATTTTCTTGCAAACTCAACTCCAGGAATACGTCTTACATGATATCCCAAAATTTTCAATCCGATTTCGACACCTATTCCGTCAGGGATAACCATATCTGCATTTTCTAAAACATTTGCGAAATCCTGATTTTTTTGAGCATACTGAATCATCTCAGGATTAATAGTTACAACCTGTCCATGTTTTTCCGTAATATACTCTAACGCCTCTTCAAACGTAAAAGTATCTACATTAAAGCCCTGTAATTTTACTGTTTGTCTTTCCATAATAAGCCAATTATAACCTAACACACCACGATTAGCAAGTTATTTACCTTCCTTAACGCATAATTCACAACACATCTGACACGCACCAAAAACCTTAGCAGCTTTAAGATTTTTTCTAAAGCACCTGTATTTAGGAAGATTAAATACCTCTTTAATACTCATATCTTTAACATTCCCGATTTTTTGAGATAAACAAGGATAAACATCACCCGCAGGATTTATCATCATATTGGAGAACGGATACCTACAAGGCTCGTATATCTCATCCACAGGAGTATCCGCCGGAGTATTAAAAAAGTTCTCGATAGATTTTAGCGGATCTTTATTATACTCAAATTTTGGAGAAAATCTCAGCTTTACCTGCGATTTTTTCGATAAAGCCTCCAGTTCCTTATATACTTCCTTGAAATGTTCCATATCAAAATATTTGTCTATTGGGTAATTGTTATTAAACTCTGGAACAAAACTGTCAAACAAAACCGAATTTTGTTTAAGATCATTGTTTCTTAAAAAAGATATTGACAAAAAATTAAACTTCATCTCATCACAAAGCTTATACAATTTAACCAAATCATCAAGATTATTTTCCAAAACAATAGTTTTTATATCTATCAAAGGTCTTTTTGAACGTGAATTCATCATCTCAAAGTTGTGCATTATCTTATCAAAAATCCCTTTTTGTGCACGATTTTTATCATGATTTTCGCCATAACCGTCAAGAGAAACCGATAAAAGCATCATCTTACTTTTGATAAATGCATCAATAATTTCTTCATTAATCAAAATTCCGTTTGATACTACATTTAACTTGCCATGAACCTTCTTTGATGTTGCCATCAAAATATCTATAAAATCTTTTCTAATTAAAGGTTCGCCACCCACAAGAGTAACAAAAGAATACCACGGTATCTGGTCTATAACTCTATACCACTCCTCTGTAGTTAACTCTTCTTTTGCTCTGTCATTTCCGACATAACAATAAGGGCAACGCAAATTGCATCGATATGTCAACTCGAAAAAATACCTCAAAGGAATAAGAGCCTTCCCCAACTTGTTATAATATGACGGCAGAGCATATAAATTCCTGCCTAAATCAAAAAGATTTGATAAATTTACCACTACCCTCTCCAAATTTAATTCCTACTTATAAAATTTTATAACAAAAAAAGTACTTGACAAAATGTTAGGATTGCCTTACATTATAGCTGTAAAAATTTACAGGGCTAAAATTAGCTCATTTTCGCGACAGGGATTACGACTTGAATAAAAAAAACAATTAACCTGCAACCTTAAGTGAGGGAAAAACATTGACAGAAAAGCAATTAACATCCAGCTTAGAAGATTATATTGAAGTCATAAGCAATCATATAAAACAGCACCAAAAAGTTAGAGCTGTTGATATTTCAAAAGAACTTGGAGTAACAAGAGCGTCAGTCAGCGAAGCATTAAAAAGACTTGCCGAAATAGGGCTAATCAAATATTCAAGATATGACGTGATTGCAATAACAGAAAAAGGCGAACAAGTTGCTAAAAAAATAATAGATAAACACAAACTTTTAGAAGATTTTTTTTGTACGGCATTAGGACTCGACAAAACCGAAGCAGCTGAAAATGCCTGCCGTATAGAGCACGTAATCACTGAAAAAGTTTATAACAGGTTAGCGGATTATGTCCGATTCAGTCAAAAAAATCCTGATTTTAACAAAGAATTTTTAAAAACCATAAAGGAATAACAATGAACGTATTAAAAATTACAGGGAAGTATCTTGATCAACCGATACTTATAAACAAATTTACAAAAACAGTTCCGGCAATATTAGCAGCCGGTGGAGCTTTATATTGCGCAAAAGATATTTATAACACCCCAAAAGACAGGCGTAAAAAAGAAACTGCGAGAATGATACCGACAATGGCACTAACAGTAGCATCAGCACTTGCAGCTCCCAAAATAACAAATAAAATATTTAAAGATTCGGATGAAATCCCAAGAACACTAAAGGAAATCATATCAGATAACAAAGGCGCAATCGGGAAATTTTTAAGCGAAAACAAAGTCAGCAAAGAAATGGAAGACCTTCTTGAGAAAGCTAAAACAAAAATTTTAAAACACAGTGAAGTAAAAAAATTATACAAAGGCATAGGAGAAAACGAAGAGGGTAAAAAATTATTAGCTGAATTAATACCTGACCCTGAGAATATAGATGCCAAAGAAATATTCTCAGAAATAGGCAGACTTTCCGTCTTCGGGCTTATACCGGTATTAGGCGGAATAGCAGGCGGAGTTATCGGCGACAAATTGACGACAAAAGATTGGAAGTCAAAAATTCCTGACAAAATAAAAGAAGGTTCTTACCAATACTTGGCGAATATCTTTTTATGCAACATAGGAGCAGGCGGAGCTCTGGCGATATTAGAAAAGCTTCACATCAAATCAAAATCCGCAAGAGCGTTAGGAATGATTGCAGGAATTATTGCAACAGGAGTAGTCGGCGGAAGCGCACTTGCTAATTTGATAGGTGAGAAAGTAATCAATCCTCTGCTTGGTCAAAAACATAAAGATGAAAAATTGTTTGACGAAAGAAAACCTGAACCGCTTGATATAAGCTTGCACACAGATGACGTTGCAACAGTTGCAGTTATGTCAGGATTAAAGTGGATTGAACCTGCACTGCCTATTATGTACTCTATATCAGGATATAGAGCCGGCATAGGCTACCGTAACGGAGCTAAAGCTGAGCATCAAAACAATAGCCAAAGTGAGACTAAACTTCAAACTCAGGCCTGATTTTGTTTTTGAAAATTATCGTTACCGACACCATGATTATACCTGTATTGTGTCCAAAGACGACTGATTAAAGCTAACAACCCGCCTACCACAACAAGACTAAACAAGAACGGAACCATTGCAATCGTGGCTTTTCCCTTAAACAACTCCAGAGTCTTTTGTTTTAGCAAAGCACTATCACCTTTTGACAAATCTTTTGCTATAGTCGGGATATCATTCAATTTTGCGACACTAAATTCTTTTGTTTGTTTATCATATTTTAATATATCAGCAAACTTATGATTATTATAAAGAATTCGTTTAAAACCTTCATCAAACAAACTGCTTCCGAAAATTGTGTAAAGAGCAATAACAGGAACTCTTGTAGCAACTTCCTGAACATCAAGTTTTCCTCTATCCTTTGCCGCACCAAAATATCCGCCAACACCTGATAACACAGTAACAGCAAGTTGACCGTTACCCAGAGCCAAACTTCCGTCAGCCTTTCTTGCAAAATCCAAATTCAAATATTTATCTAAAAACTTACTTAATTTTTGGGATTCAACACCGCATTTATTCAGCCCTTTGTAAATCTTTGCTCCCGGATTTAGAAAAGCCTCGCTCAATTTTGCAACAAGCTTACTTTTCTGTCCAAATGTTCCGATAAGCAAACTTAACCCAAAAGCACCTGCCGAAAACAAACCTGCCTTCTTAATATGAGAGATTGAACTCTTTTCAACTCTTTCTTGAGCGGATTTATCTTCTTTTTTATTTTTATCAAGATTAACTACACTTGAAAAATCCGCCTTTTTAAACACTTTTAATGTGAATAAATTTTTAGCAAAACTCAAAGCGTATTCAGCAGCAGGAATAGCCGCACAGCTCATAACAATAGCTGCTTTGACCGGAAGTAGTTTCTGTGCAGATTTTGTATCCTTGATAATTTCCTTAACAGGCTTTGACACTTCAGACCTTAACGATTGAGGTAATTTTTTTGAAAATATTTTTCTTCTGGAAAAATATTCACCCATCAACGAAGGTAAGTAGAAAAACAAAGCCCCCTCAGATACTTCTAAAAAAGTAATCTCGGATAAATCGGCTAAACTTCTGGCAAAAATTGATTTTGGAAACCAATTTGTAATAGTCGCCTGAGCGAACCTTGAATGAGAAAGCCCCGCATCTCCCTCCTTCAAATCTATAACCTTAGCCAAGAAACGCTGTTTTTTATTCAAATTTTGCAGCAATTCTTCTGAAATTTTGTTAACCGATTGACCTTTAGCTTGAAACGCTACATTCTGACCAAAATGTTTATTATCTACACTCAAATTATATGACATATCTACGAATTACCTCACAACTTAAACTACCGACAAAAAAAGCCGGTCAAACATTTTGACCGGCTTCAACATCCCTAAATACAATGTACAAAAAACATCACATTCGGCAAGTCGAAGTCGGCATGCACATCATCATTTGCATACCCATCATCATTGCCATAGACATTTTTTGAACAAATTGTATTTTCAAAACTTTTTCCTATTATTCTCCGTTGGCAGAAGTCTAAAGGAAATAAATAAAAATGTCAATACCACAACAGAACAAAACCTAAATTTTAAACCGAGCCGGTTTACTAATTGTTTTCAAATCCGATTTTTAATTTAATTTCAGAGTAGATAAAAAGATACAAACAAGAGAGGAAAAAATGTTAAAAACAAACTCCATAACGGACGAAAAAATCAGAGATCTAGACAGCAAATATTGCTCTTGGGGAGATACAACACATTACTCTAAATATCCTAAAATATTCAGAGATTGCGAGGGCTCCTTTATGTTTGACAGCGAAGACATACCATATCTCGACTTACAAATGTGGTATGCCAGCTGTAACTTCGGATACAAAAACAAAAGAATTACAAATGCAGTAATAAATCAAATCCAAACATTACCGCAAATAGCACCAAAGTATCTTTACGACTACAAAGTTTTGCTTGCCGAAAAGATTTCGCAAGCAAATGAACTACGCTTCAAAGAAAAGGGAAGAGTTCATTTCAACGTAGGCGGAGCACAAGCGACAGAAGATGCAATCAAACTTGCAAGAAACTATACAAAATCACAAGGGATGTTTGCATTTATGGGCGGCTACCACGGGAGGACAATGGGAGCAACAGCTGTAACATCGAGTTACAGATATCGAGAACAATATGGGCATTTTGGAGACAGAGCGCATTTTGTCCCATTTCCATATTGTTTCAGATGCCATTACGGAAAGAATTGCGAAAGCTGCGACTTTTATTGCGTCAAACAATTTGCAAAAAACTTTGAAAGTGAATACAACTCTTTTTATGACCCGAAAACGGGTAATTGCGAATACAAAACTTTTATTGCAGAAGCTGTATTAGGGACAGGCGGATACATAAATCCGCCAGAAGGTTATTTTAAGGCATTAAAGCAAGTGCTGGATGATTACGGGATAATGTTAATTATAGATGAAGTTCAGATGGGAATGTTCAGAACAGGAAAACTTTGGGCAATAGAAAATTACGGAATAACACCTGACGTAATTACGTTTGCAAAATCGATAACAAACGGAATGAACCCGCTATCAGGATTTTGGGCAAGAGAAAAATTCATATCCCCTGAAACATTTAAACCGGGAAGCGCACATTCAACTTATGCTTCTAACCCAATAGGCACTAGAGCAGGATATGAAGTAATGAAAATTATCGAGGAAGAAAATTTTGAGGAAACTATTCCTCAAAAAAGCGAAAGATTTCTTTCGGGATTAAAATTTTTAAAGAACAAATATCGGCAATTTATAGGTGATGTCGGAGGAATAGGGCTTGCACTAAGAATAGAGTTAACCCAAGAAGACGGCATTACACCTAACAGAGCTCTCTGCGATGCCATACAGGAAGAAGGCTTGAAAGGGGATTTAACTTATAACGGGAAAAAATGCGGACTGGTTTTAAACAACGGAGGTTTTTACAAAAACATAATAACCCTTGTACCTTCACTATACATAACAGATAGAGAAATAGATATGGCAATTGAGCTTTTAGACCAACTTTTTGCGAGGTTTGCAAGATAGTGGTTTTAAATTTTCACTTCACACACAAAGAAAAAACTAACAGAGCAATCCTGCTATTCCACGGAATGACAGGGAGTCCCTATGAACTAAAAAAATTCGGACAATTTCTTTATAAGGAAGGCTTTGACGTATTTGCAGACTGCATTCCAGGGCATGGCAAAGATTTTCAAAACATTTTAAAAGTTACGTACAAAGACTGGGAATTTTTTGCACACAAAAGCTTTGAGACTTTAGCGTTACGTTACGATAAAGTATATGTCGGAGGCTTGTGTTTGGGGGCTCTGCTTGCTCTTTCCGTTGCAGAAAAATACCCTCAAGTTGTCAATGGAATACTTTCTCTTTCGACAACTCTGTATTTAGATGGGAGCAGAATGCCGTGGTACAAATGCTTACTGCCTATAGGGCTTTTTACAATTACAAGATTTTTTTACACATATCCTGAGGGCGAACCATACGGAATAAAAAACGAAAAAACACGCCATCTGATAAAGAAATTACTTGAACAAAACAACGTCGGGATGGACAATTACCCTATGAGCTGTATATATGAACTCTGCAGACTTTCAAAAAGAGTTCAAAATGACCTAAAAAAAGTTACCGCCCCCATTTTGATAATTCATTCGATACAAGACGATCTGACAAGTACAAAAAGTGCTTATAAAGTTTTTAGAGGAATTTCCTCAGATAATAAAAAACTGGTTCTTTTAAAAGACAGTTATCACATGATTTTATATGACAACGACCGAGACTATGTTTTCGATTTATGCAAAACCTTTTTATTTGAAAATCTTAACGATACAAAGAGGTCAATATGCTGAAAATATTTTTTATAAGTATATCTTCACTCTTAATTTTCACGATATTTACGGGAAAATTTTTCATATTCAACTGCACAAACTCAAGATATATGGCACAGTGCGGACTTGTTATGGCTATATTATTTGCACTTTACAGTATAAACGGGATACTGCTTGCAATATTACCAAGCTCTATTACATACAAAATTATACTGATAGCTTTGGGAATTTCGCCTTACATAATAGGACGTTTAGCAACTTATGAGACACTTAATGTTGCAACTTTTGTTCAACTAACACTGCTTTTGGGCGGCATTGTATACGTTATAGAAAACTAAAAAATAATAATATAATAACAGTAAAAATCTGCTTTAAATCTTTTCTTTAAGTTTGCAAAATTGCTTATTTCATGCAATGATTATTTATAGGTTTAGGGAATTGAGGGGATATTATGGAGTACAAACTTAAAGATACATCATCTAAAACAGCATTCAATTACGGTTATTTGTTAGATAAAATTTTCCCATACATAAAACCTGTTATGGGCAGAGCTTTATTGAACCTCGTAATCGCAATTCCTTTAGGTTTATTGGATGGGGTTGTTGCTTTATCCCTAAAACCTTATCTTGATTTTGTTGTCAACGGAACTCCGGAACAAACATGGACATTTTTAGGTTATACCGTACACCTGCAATCGTGGCTTGCATTTGTAATTCCGTTTGGTATTGTAGGTTTTGCACTGTTTCAAGGTCTTTTAAAATATGCAAGCAACTACCTTACAGATTGGACAGGAAACAAGGTATCCAATTCTTTAAAAATAGATTTGTTTAAAAAATTAACAAAATTAGACCCTCAATTTTACGATGTAAACACTTCAGGAATAGTACTTTCAAGATTTTTTACAGACCCTGAAACAGCATCAAAAAACATTATAAACACCCTAAAATCTTTTATTGCATCACTATTTGGATTACTTGGATTGGTTGCCGTACTTTTATATAACTCTTGGCAGCTTGCAATTATAGGTGTTGTTGTAATGGGTATCGCAATTACTCCTGTAACGCTTATCAGAAAAAGAATTAAAAAAGTATCTAACGCAACAATGGTTGTAACAGGGAATATGACAACCAACTTTAATGAAACATTTTCAGGCAACAAAGTTATGGCTGCATACAACCTACAAAACATTCAGGATGAAAAATTTGAAAAACAAATTCAGGAACAATTTGATTTGGCAATGTCATTAACAAAAAGAGTCGGCTGGATGTCACCGATTATGTATTTTGTCTGCTCAATAGGTATTGCCCTTGTTATGGCATACGGTAACCACCTTATCTTAACAGGAACAATGAGCGCAGGAAGTTTTGCATCTTTTGTAACATCATTGTTATTGTTATATAAACCGACAAAAACTCTAGGTAATGACCTTGCTAACTTACAAACAACATTTGTCGCAATGAGCAGAGTATTTGAGTTGTTTGACTTGGAACCAAAAATCACTTCAGGCACGAAAAACCTTAACGGACTTAATTCTTCAATTGAATTTAAGCACGTAAACTTTGAGTATGAAGAAGGAATCCCTGTACTAAAAGATTTCAATTTAAAAGTTAATAAAAATGAGACAATAGCACTTGTAGGTAACTCTGGCGGAGGGAAAAGTACAGTAGTAAGCCTTATTCCGAGATTTTATGATGTAACATCAGGGGCGTTAGAAATTGATGGAATAAATTTGCGTGATTTTGATTTAGAATCTCTCAGAAACAATATTTCATTTGTATTTCAGGACAATTTTATGTTCTCAGGCACCATTAGAGAAAACATTTTACTCGGCAACAAAAACGCAAGCGAAGATGATTTAGAACACGTTATAAAAATGGCTCACCTTGATGAATTTTTAGACTCACTTGAAGACGGGATTGATACTGAACTTGGAGAGAGAGGCACGACCCTTTCAGGCGGTCAAAGACAACGAGTAGCTATTGCCAGAGCTATGATAAAAGATGCGCCTATTGTAATATTGGATGAAGCAACTTCAGCTTTGGACAACGAATCAGAAGCTATCGTACAAAAAGCGCTTGATAACTTGATTAAAAATAAAACAGTTTTTGTAATAGCCCACAGACTATCCACAATCAGTAATGCAGACAGGATTGCGGTCATTCAAGACGGTAAGCTTACCGAACTTGGAACTCACGAAGAATTGATGCAAAACGAAAAAGGGTTTTATAAAAAATTATACGAGATGCAGTTTAAGACTCAGGAGACCGTAAAATTATGAATATAATAATAAAAAAATGGATAGAACCATACGTACTTTTAGAGACCGCAAAAGAAAGCTTTAAAATGGTCGATTACACGTTTAACGGGTTTAACAAAAATGAAATAAAATCAGATTTTATGAAAGCTTTAGGCAAAACACAAGGAACAGCTTTCGGATTATATATGAAAAACGTGAACAAATTCTATTTATTTTCTTCTTCTGATAAAATAGATATACAAAAAACACTTCTTGAAGATAAACTAAAATTTAAAGAAGAAGATTTGGAATACAATGAAGACCCGGAAGTTCCGATAAACCTTGTTGACTTAGGGAAGGCGGAAGCCGGAATTATAATTTTGGAATAGAAGCAGATTGGAGATAATATGTTAGAATTTTTATTTGGCAAAAAACAACCAAAAGAACAAAACAAAGACGAAGTTCTCAACGAAATTTACGAAAAACTAAAAGAGCAATACAATTTTGATACAATTTCAGACAAACGTAAAACTGAACTGAAAGATATCATAGACAAATACGGTTACCTTAATTATCCGTACATAAAAGCTTTGGAAGAACTAACCCCTGCTGAAATTCTGTTTGGGTTGGAGATAAAATGGAAAAAGAACGGGATATTTAAAGACGGCAAATTCCATTTTGCAAACGATAAAGTAAGTGTTCTTGCCAGAAACAATGTAAAAAATTCTGACTGGTTCAAAAAAGAAGGTCATAACATAAAGCTTATCAATCTAGCAGGATTAGGGAATGGGAATAAGACTAAAGAAACAGGCAAGTTTATGGATTGGCTGCGTCAGCTTCTGATACTTCCGACAGGTAATCTCGATAGCGGAATATTTAACACAACAATATACCTTATCCCATTTCACCCGAGAGAATTTGGCTGTGCATATCTTCCGAAAAGTTCCGAAATCAGTGAAAAACTTTTTGACAAAGAATTGTCAGACTTAACAGGAATGGATGCAAAAGCACAAGTTCAAACATTTATTGAAATGGCACAACTTGCAGGGCATCCTGTAATTTATGACATATTACCTCAGACAGGAAGATTTTCAAAAGCAGTACTTGCGAACCCTTCAATTGCAAGATGGTTTGATATTCCTGCACTTGACAAACAAATTATCGAAAACATATCAACAGTAGCAGAGCACTTAAAAGGAGCTTATGACAAAGAAGACGTTGATGTAATAAAAGACATTTATAAGCAATCTCAAAACGGCTCTTCAGGGAATTTGGCAGAACATTATCAAGGATTATTTGACGCTTTTGATGAACAAATGTCAGAATGCAAAAAGAATTTGTGTAACAAAATGTGCGAAAAAGCACAACAAGAAGAAATCCACAAAAGGGTAAGAGAAATAGTTGCAAAAATTCAGAATTTCAAACCAAATCAAAAATTAACCGAAAATGATATTACAAAACAAATAGATATAATAAAAGCTTTAATAGATGAAGGCTTATGGCCGGCTCCTGGCGGAGCTTGGTGTTCTGCAGGAGTACCTGTTTACGACAAAATGAGCGATTGCGGTGGCTACCCGACATTCAAGCACTATGACTACAAAGGGGAAGATGTAACCCATTTTGCAAACCTTGATTGTCAAACTCCGTATTACTTTGTTTACTTAGAAAACGGCAGCTACAACAAGCCTGTAATTGAATTTTTCATTGAGTCAATGAAAAAGCTTCAAAGTGATTATAACTTTGACGGATTTAGAGTTGATCATATAGACCATATTGTAGATGCAGTATCAGAAGCAGCTGGAGTACCTATAAGTTATCGAGCTCCAAGAGAAGTCCTAAAACAACTAAACAACACAATGAAGGAAAAAATTCCTTATTTTGGGACACTAGCAGAATATATGTTGTGGGATAATTTCTTAAAAGAATACCATCAAGATATGAACTTTGATTTATTATGGGGAAATGACATTGTATCTCAACAAGACAAAACTCCTGAAAAAATAACAGAGGATAATCAGGCTCTTACAAATTACAATGTTGATTTCAAAGAGGGCAAGAGATTATCAATATTAAAAGCCTATAACAACCAAGACGGTGAGTTCCGCGAAATTGACCAATACCCAGGGCAACTTACAGCGGACGGAGCTTTATTTAAATGGGCAAAATATAAACTTCTGCCTGGTGGCAAATATGCTCAAAGACCTGTATTATATATCGATGGAGATGAAAGCTTTACTAAACGCGGAATAGAAAAAGTTATTGGCGAAGAAATTTCAATGGAAAGAGAAAATAATATTGAGTTTTTCGAAAAATTTGATGCCATCGACAGATTTGTAAAAGGTCAGCCAATAATAACAGAAGGTGAAGCGCAAATTATTATTCAAGAAGATGACGGATTTGTAGTTTGGCTGATTTCTTGCGAACCGTTAAAGAAATCAATACTTGTTGCAGCAAATTACAAATACCCTACAGAATTTGTAACAACACACCACGAAGACGGTTCTTGCGAACAAAATTGGGTAAAAGGACAACCTATAGAAAATAAAACAATAAAACTTCCGTCAGATTTTAGAATAACAACGGAATACGTCTATAAGAACAACAAATATACCGCTCAAAAGTGGGAAGGCGCAAGCAGTGAATTATTCTTTGAAGAATTGAAACCTTCAGAGTTCAAAATATATGCACTTGAGAAATAAAAAAAGAGGCTAAAAGCCTCTTTTTTTTTTATTTACTTAAACTTTTAAAAGTTCTACCCCACTGACTTCAGGATTATCTTTAAACAAGGTATCCAAAACGCAAAAACTACCCTTTATATATCTGTCAAATCTTCAGGCATCTCAGGTATTTCCTTAGAATAAGTACAGCCAAGAGTTTCTAACTTTGAAATTTGGCTTATTATGTTGCCTTTTCCGTTCAATTTCTTAATAGTATCGTCCAAATTAGCACGAATTTTCAAGAGTTCAGATAACATTGCAACAAACTTATCGTGAACACCGGTACACAATCTTGCCATCTCTAAAACGTTTTTATTTTGCTTGTCAACAACGTGGAAAGCATTAATAATCTTCAAAGCGGCCAAAAGAGTCGAAGGAGAAACCGGCATAACTTTATTTTTCCAAGCAAAATCCCACAAATTGCTATCATTACAAAACAGCATTGAATAACAACTCTCAATAGGTATAAACATCAGCACATAATCAGGTGAAGCATTTTCAGCCGTGTAATCCCTTTTTGCAAGCCCCGTAATATGCTTTCTTGTAGATTCAATAAAAGCATTCAAACAATTATTTTTCTCTTCGTCATCACCTGCATTGACATAACCATCCCACGAAGATAATGAAGTTTTTGCATCAATATAAACACACCTTCCCTCAGGTAAAAACACAGTAGCATCAGGTCTACCCTCACTAATAGAAGTTTGAAGCCTATACTCCTCATCTTTTCTTAATCCTGACGCTTCTAAAACCCTTTCAAGAACAATTTCTCCCCAATGCCCTTGAGCCCTGTTATCAGATTTCATAACATTAACTAACGCATTTGTATCGTGAGATATTTTATTTCCTGCCTCAATAAAACTCTTTATGTTCACATCAAAACGAGTAAAATTTTCAGCTTCAAACTTAAAATTTTCTTCACTCCGTTTTTCAAAGTCATCTATCTTATCTTTAAAACGTTTAAAAAATTCCTCAAGTCTTTCTTTATTTTGTTCACCCAAAGATTGAGAGTTAGCCTGTAGCACCTTATTTGCCGTATTTTCAAAATAAAGCTTCATCTGCTCCATCATATGAGCACTCACAGCATCCGATTTTTTCCCATAAATAAAAAATATAGCTGAAAAAACTAATGCCCCTGCTACAAATCCTGCTATAAATATCACAAAATCCATACATACTCCTTAATCTTTTTGGATTATAGCATAAACCAAAAATTTAGACTAAACAGTTTAGACAAAAAAAATCAATCTAAAAAATCAACCATGCCCAAAAGCATGGTGTAGACATGGATTTAGGGTTTTTCTCAATCGATAGATTTAAATCATAAATTCATGCTTTACAAACTCAAACATCAATCGAGGCATGGATGAAAATACCCTCCCGAAACTGTAGTATATAAAGTGTAGAGAGCAGGAGAAAATAAAAAGAGGGGAAAATATGAGAGAGTTCAAGAGAAAAGCAAGAATTTTATTAATCGACGACAATTCTGATCATCTTAGAGGTATCAAGGAATTAATCACACTTGAGACTAATTACGATATAGCAGGAACAACAACAAGCGCAAATATCGGTATCAATTTAGTAAAAAAATATCGTCCTGAGTTGGTTATCATTGATGTAAATATGCCGGAAAAAGATGGTCTTCAAGCAATTCAAGAAATCGAAAAACTTGAACTCGGAACAAAAATTTTAGTATTGAGCGGATATGATGATGCAGATTTAATTTTCAGAGCAATGAAAATCGGAGCAAAGGGATATGTGTTAAAGACCATGGCATCAGCGCAGTTAATCTACGCAATAGATGAAATACTTTCAGGGAAAGTGTATCTTCCATCCGCTCTCTCATCAAGATTCTTTGAATACTTCCAACGCTCTTTCAAAGAAGAATGCGCTTCTTCAAACGAAGAAAACCTACTTACATACCTGACTTCAAGAGAAGAAGAAGTTCTTGAACTCCTCACACAAGGTAATAACTATAAGGGTATTGCAGGTAAATTATTTATATCGGAAACTACAGTTAAGACACACGTAAACAACATCTTCCAAAAACTACAGGTAAACGACAGAACACAAGCTGTACTTTACGCTCTTAACAACGGTTTCGGAAAACGAATCAGAACAAAAATATCTGCATAACTTATAGAACAAGTTAAGATTACGCAGAAGATATAGGGATAGTTTTAAGAGGTTTGGCTTGATAAATTCAGTCAAGCCTCTGTCGTATCAGAACAAGGAGTCTCAATGCCAACAGACAGTGAACTAATAAAAGAGCAAGCACGATATATTTCACACGAAATAAGAAATCAAATATCAATATCAGACGTATATTGCGAAGTCATAAAGAAACATCTTGAAAAACTAAACATCCACAACGATTCAATCGATAAAGCAATAAATTGCATACAAAAATCAACCCAATTAATAGGGAATTCATTGTTGGATCTAAAAACCATAACAAACATCAACCCTAAAAGAACAAACTTAAATCGCATAATTGAAGAAAGCATTGAATTATCTAAAATATACATTTTTGATAAGGACATAAAAATAAATGCAAAACTAGCTGAAGACACTCAAATATATATTGATGAAAACAAATTAGAAGCAGCACTAATAAATCTTATTAAAAACGGCATTGAAGCAATAGATAAAAAAGGTAAAATAGAGATAAAGACAAAATATTCAAACAATAACAAACAAGTTGAAATACTTGTTTCAAACAACGGGAAAGCAATTCCACAAAAGGAACAAAAAGAAATCTTTACTGACGGTCATACAACAAAAGCAAAAGGATGCGGGATAGGACTATACCTTTCCAGATGCAATCTTCAAGCTCAAAATGCTGATTTAAAACTCGTAGAATCAAATAATAAAAACACCGAATTCAGTATAACCCTCAATACTTTACATGAGTGACAACGGACAATCTTTGTAATATAATAAATTCCATAGCTAAGAGGGTGGAAAGTATGGAATTTATAGAAAACAAGGAAGAAGAACAAAGGCAACTTAACGGAATATTTAAAGATATCTTAAAATATTCACCGTCAAAGATTGTAGGAACAATAGGTAATGCAATTATCGTTCCTGTATACACAAGTTTGCTGCCACCTGAACAATACGGGATATATTCTTTGTCCATAGCTTTCTTGTCATTCTTATGTATAATCTTTTCAGACTGGGTAGGTCTATCAGGTCTTAGATTTTTCAGACAACACCAACTTGCGCAAGATTTATCAAAATATCTTTCTGTCCTAGTATCTATTCTTACAATAAACATCACAATGATGTTCATTTTATGCTTAATATTTCAGGCGAATTTTTGCTCATTTTTCAAAATCCACCCAAAATACTTTTTTGCAGTACTGTTTTTGATAATACCTGTCGCAATAAGAGCTCTGTTATTTCAAATACTTAGAGCACAACTAAAGTCGACGTCATATACATTTTCAACAATACTAAACCAGTTTATGACAATCGGCTTTTCAATATTTTTCATTAAATATTTCCACATGGGAGCCATCGCAATGCTTCTTGCAATGGGAATTTCAATATCATTAACAGACTTACTGCTAATTTATCAAAGTAAAATATACATTTTCTTTAGACGCCCGAAACTACAATGGAGCGTACTGTTTCCTATAATAATATACGGAATTCCAATCGCTGCAACTTCATTGAGTACTTGGATCATAAATCAAAGTAACAAATTCATTATGAATAACATTAGCGGATTTAAGGACGTTGCATTTGTAGGAGTAGCTTACAGCGTAACATTACCACTTTTGATGACAATATTTTCAATAATAACAATTGCCGTTGTTCCAAGAGTTATAAGAATGTATGAAGCAAAAATAGATGTTCGCCCGATAATTTCAAGATTTACGGGATACTACATATTGATATCCATACCAGTCGTAACGGTTATGGCTTTATACGCTTCAGACTTTGTAAATATGCTTGCTAACCCGAAATTTCATCAAGCATTCCGTCTTATCCCATACTTTGCATTCGGAACATTCTTTATGGGACTTGCAGACTATACAACATTGCAATATCACTTAGCTAATAAAACATATATTGAGTTCATAATAAAACTTATATCAGGAATTTTGAATATGGTGCTTACAATAACTTTGATACCGAAATTTGGACTTGAAGGCGTTGGTATCGCCACATTAGTCGGGAATTTTGTATACCTGTTCTTAAGCACAATCATTGTATTGCCAAAACTTGGGATACTCTATCCGTTTAAACAACTAGGACTTATTTTCATATCGTTCATTCCTTTCTATTTCTTGTATGAAGGAATGACTAAGGGAACATTTAATATTCCTGCAGGAATACAAATGCTCTCACTCCTAGGAATATTTTATGCCGTATATTTCTTGATGCGCTACTTAACAAACAAAGCAATCAAAAACAATTAATAAATTGTTACAAAATAACAAAAAAAAATTGTCAGGGTTTATTATATAGCGATTAAACATGTAAAAAAAAATTAATATTCAAAGAATATACTATGGAAATCCAACTTTGTGAATGTTAAAATTCCAACATAAGTGGAAGTTTAGGTAGTAAAAGTAAAAACAAATTAATTAAACCAGACAAAAATAACAATTTATAAAATTGTGAAAGGAAGTATGAATATGGCAAAATTCTCCTCTAGAAGAAAAAGGGTAATTGTATCTATATTATCGTTTTCATTAATTGCGCAGCAATCAATCGTACCTGCAGCAATCGCAAGTGTAATCTCGGGAGTAGGCGGTGTAACAGGCGATAGTATTATCCACGGTGCAAACGGAGACACTATTTTTAACATAGCCCCACAATATCACAACCCATCAGGAGACGTAGGGTTCAGACAATACGAGAATTTCAACTTATCAGAAGGAGACATTGCCAACTTAATATATAAATATGGAAGCCAAGACATATCAAGCTTTGTAAACTTTGTACAAAACAAAATTGATATCAACGGTATAGTAAACACAATGAGAGACGGTCAATTCGTTAACGGAAATGCAGTTTTCGTATCTCCAAACGGAATGGTCATCGGGAAAAGCGGTGTATTGAATGTAGGTTCATTATCTGTAGTAACTCCAACAGAAGAAGCTTATAACAAATTTACTGGTACCAAGAATTACTACGCACCTATCTTATCAGCTCCTGGAACACCAGAATATGAAACAGTAATAAACAGTTTGGGCGGTGGAGCTGTAACTGTAAACGGAAAAGTTTTAGCAAGAGAAAATATTAACATTGATGCCGGTAAAGTTGATGTAGGCAGCACAGGCGCATTAGTAACAGGAGTAAAGAGTGATAAAGCATTTACACCTGATGGCAGCTATGCAAACGATTCAATAGATACACAAGCAAAAGAAAACGGTTATGATCCTGAATTTGGCAATCCGATAAGAGAATTCAATAACAGCAACATGTCAAACAAAGAATCAATAACCATGGCTGAAGTTTTATTCAACAATTTGGTTAACACAAATATCACAGATGCAAGTTCAATAAAGAATGACAAAGGTTCTATTACCATCAATGCATACAACAACGACGGCGGAATAACTGCATATAACGGCAGTATAATGAAAAACTTTGGCGCAGGCGATATAAAAATAACGAACAAAGGTTCACAAGGTACAGTTCTAAACGGAATTATACAAAACTCCGACGGTAATGTAATTGTAGCAAACGATGGCGGAGCAGTTAATATCACAGGAGATATCTTAAACGTTAAGGGTAACACATTTATCTCTAACTCAGATAAGAATATTAATATTAACACAGGTGAGATAACCAATTTATCAGGCAATACCAAAATTGATGCAAACACAAGAGTTTTAATAGAAGACGCTAAAATTTCAAACTCAAACGGAAATCTTGATATCATTGCAAATAGTGGAATTGCAACAAATTCATCAACCGTAACAAATAAAAACGGGAACTTAAATTACACAAACTCAGGAAGCGATACAAGTTTTTATAATTCTGAAGTAACAAATACTAAAGGAAACCTTACCGTAACAAATTCAGGTACAGGAAAAATCACTGAATCTGAAAATTCAACAATAACAAATAACGAAGGGACTCTGACCCTCAATAATTCAGGTGCAGGTGGAATTGTTATAAACGGTAAAGTTACACAAAATTCTACAACTGATAATGATAAACAAACCCTGCAAATTCTAAATACAGCAGGAGCCGTAAATATCAATTCAACAGCAAGAGTAACCGGAGCAAACAGAACACTCATAGACAACTCAGGTACCGGAGGAGTTAACGTAAAAGGACTTGTAAAATCAAAAGGTATTGATATTAAAAACAAGAACTCTAATGTTACAATAGGTGATACAACATCAAATACAAATTACCTGACATCTACAGGCAGAGGGGTAAATATCAATATTGAAAACGGTAATTTATACAACTCAGGTGTTGAAAAAACTCTTATCCTTACACAAAACGGAGGCGACTTAAACATCCATGTTAAAGGCGGAAGCATAGGGAAAGAAGTTGGACCTTGTGAAGACGGAGTCTGCACAGGAGTAGGACCTGAAGCAAGAGATTTAACAAAATCAATAAACGCAAATGTTGACGGAACATACACCGCAACAACAACAAGAGATAACAAAGCAAACAATTTGGTTATCAACTTAGCAGCAATTGATTCTGATATGAAGCTGAATTATATAGACGCAGACGGAAGAGCAATATTACTTGCGGATTCAGCAGTAAAGGGACAAGAATCTTATGATATCCTAAATGCAGCAAAAGACCCATCAAAGGCAAATGTTTCAGGAGATGGAATTTCAATTATTGCAAGCGGCAATATTGGAAAAAATGATAATAAATTAACCTTTATTCAAAAGAAAGGTGATTTTAACAGTGATTACGTTGAAGACGGTTTAAAACTTCAAGACGGATCAGTTCCAGGAGTAAAAGATATTACACAATACCAACCAACTGCAAAATATGGTGTTGATATGCTCTCTAAAAAAGGAGATATCAATATCAAAGGTCTGGATAATGCAAACGGAAGTCAAAACGACGCAGAAATATGTGCAATAATTGCAAGAGACGGAAGCATTAATGCTGAACTTTCAGGCAACACTCATATTAAAGAAATAACAGCAAGCGATAAAGCAAATGTAACAACAAGAGGTAAATATCTTGTTATAGATCACCTTGGAGAAGTTCCAACCTACGAAAAAACAGGTGATTACTACGGGAAATATGAAAAAGCGATTAATCCGACCCAAGCAAACCTTGGAGCATTGGATTTAGCGCCAATAGGCAGCACAAATGAGCAACCACACGCAACAGTAGTAGTTAAAAACGGAACAATCGCAGGTCTAGGTGAAGGCAGACCGGCTCACGAACAAGACTTAAATATCGTAGCTGATCACGCGTACGCAGGCGGTTACGAATTTATAACAGACGGTCCGCACCGCGGAGAAGACGGTAAATCATATTTCAAAGCAAATCCTTCCACATCAACATTAAATAACGGAGAGGATCCGAAGAAAGATGTTTCAATAAGAGTTTCAGCCGTAAGACCGGAAGATGTTGAAGCTATAGAAGAAGGCCCTGACGCAAGCCGTAGAATATATTACACAGGCGGAAGCTCACAAGGCAAAGATCCTGGTTATGACGGATACGATAAAGACAACAACCCTGATGATGAAGGTACAATAAAAGATGACGATAACCTTGTAGTACCAGATCAAGGGGATAATGATGATGATGCAGATTTAGATAACGACTTAGACAACGATATGGATAACGATATCGATTCAGATGCAGATGGGGATGCCGATACAGATGCTGACGCTGACACAGATACTGATTCTGAC
Source organism: uncultured bacterium (assembly GCA_949283255.1). Taxonomy (GTDB): domain Bacteria; phylum Cyanobacteriota; class Vampirovibrionia; order Gastranaerophilales; family Gastranaerophilaceae; genus UBA1221. The sequence continues at coordinate 114,930 of CASDRS010000013.1, forward strand.
GCAGATACAGATGCAGACGCTGATACTGACGCAGATTCTGATGCAGACGCAGATACAGATACTGATGCTGATAACGACACAGATAACGACAACGACGGTGACTCAGATACCGATGATGATGATGATATCATAGACCCGGATCCTGAACCGGAACCTGATGACGACGATGATGCAGATTCTGATATTGACGCGGATACGGATAACGATACGGATAACGATACGGATAACGACACGGATAATGATGCTGATACGGATAACGATGCCGATACTGACAACGATGCCGATACTGACGCCGATGCTGATACGGATGCAGATGCTGATACGGATACTGATAATGATACAGATAATGATGCTGACACAGATACAGACTCAGATACAGACGCTGATGATGATCCAGATCCTAAACCGGAACCTGATGACGACAGCGACTCTGATATAGATGCTGATAACGATAACGACAATGATAATGACAATGACGATGACATATTTACAAGAGATGATGCCGTCAAAAAAGCTATGAACGAACGTAAAGAAATTGAAGATCCTGTACCTTCAATCGACAAACGTCAATACATAAGATTCAACGCAAACAATGAACCTATAACATTAGAAGATAATACAAACTTTGAATCTATAGTAAACATATCAAGAGGCGGAATTGGAGTTGCTCACAACAAACAGCTTAAAGTCGGAGATGTAATTCCTGTTCACTTCAAATACGGTAATATGGATATATCTGCCAACGCTGAAGTTAGATCAACAACAGACGTTAGAGCAGGAGCAGAATTTATAAACCTTGATGAGGCAACTGCAAATAAATTATTATTTATGAACTTGCTAATGGAAGGTAATAATAAAAATTCTGTTTCAATGAAACAGTAAAAAAAAAACAAATGAATATAAAAAGGTCGGTGAGAAATTACCGACCTTTTTTATTTTAAAATATTGACATTTAAGTTTTATGTAATAGAATAATAGACGTAGCCGATATTGGGGCGTCGCCAAGTGGTAAGGCACCTGGTTTTGGTCCAGGCATTCGGAGGTTCGAATCCTTCCGCCCCAGCCATTTAAAGCTCTCGTTTGAGAGCTTTTTTTGTATGAAAACTTGCAAAAAAGCTTAATAATTCTTAAAAAAAGACTAGAGGTTTTTCAATTAATAATTTAAAATGTAAGTAGTTTTTTGCGAGGAGTCTATATGAAAGTAAGTAAATTTTTATGGTTGTACGTTGTTGCTATTGTAGCATCACTTGGCGGTTTACTTTCCGGATATGATACAGGAGTAATTTCCGGAGCATTATTATTTATCAACGAAACGTGGGATTTATCAGATTCACTACAAGGTATTGTAGTAAGTTCTGTACTAATCGGAGCAGTAATAGGAGCTGCAACTAACGGAATTTTAGCCGATATATTCGGGCGAAAAAAAGTAATTATGGCAACTGCCGTAATATTTATTATAGGTTCAATCCTATGCGGGTTTGCACCAAATGTTTATGTATTGATAATATCAAGAATATTTGTCGGATTAGCAGTCGGTATAGTAAACTTTGTAATACCGCTTTATCTTTCCGAAATATCACCTAAAGCTGTAAGAGGCACATTGGTTTCTTTGTATCAATGGGCAATAACAGCAGGTATATTATTCTCATACTTTATAAACGCGGCATTTGCAGAAGCTGTATTCAATTGGAGATGGATGCTTCTTGCAGGAATTTTGCCTGGCCTTGTATTATTCGTCGGGATGTGCTTTATGAGCGATACTCCAAGATGGCTTATAAGTAAAAACAAAGAAGAAGAAGCACACAAAGTTCTTACAAAAATAGAACCGGGCGTAGATACTGACAGCGAAATAAAAGAAATAAAAAGAACTTTGAAATTAAACGAAAGAACTTCCGGAGAAAAATTCAAATTAAAAAAATGGATGATAATGCCATTTGTTGTAGGTATTGGAATTATGTTTGCGCAGATTTGTACAGGCATAAACACAATCATATACTACGCACCAACTATATTTAAAGTTGCGGGATTTGACTCTAACCTGAATGCAATATATGCAACAACAGGTATAGGTGTCGTAAACTTTTTAATGACTATAGTTGCAGTATTCTTTACGGATAAACTTGGCAGAAAGCCTTTATTATATTTTGGATTAACCGGTGTAATGCTTAGTTTGGCAGCATTGGGCTGCGCATTTGCCTTTGAATCCGTACTCGGAAGCAGTTTAAAAATAGTAGCTGTAGGCAGCTTAGTTACATATATAATCTGTTTTGCAATGAGTTTAGGACCTATCGGTTGGATTATTGTATCAGAAGTCTTCCCTCTAAAAATACGAGGAATGGCAATGAGTATCTGCACAGTTGCAAACTTTGCATTCAACTTCTTTGTTGTAGGCAGCTTCCCTATACTTATCCACAAGATTGGAGGAGCTTACACATTCTGGGGCTTTGCAATAGTTTCATTCTTATGTATTGTATTTGTTTACTTCTTCGTACCTGAAACAAAAGGAATTTCTCTTGAACAAATCGAATCAAACTGGATTCATGGAGTAAAACCTAGAGATTTTAACAAATAACAACTGCGATTACAAATCAACTGAAGATTCTTTTATAGGTGCGCCAATAACACGTTCCAATTCTGCTGCATTAATATTATAATTCAGCAGATTGGAATAGTAATCAAGTTGAGCATTAAGATATGAATTCTCAGCATCTTTGAATTCAATAGCATCACCAAGACCAACCTGATATCTTCTAAAAGCTTGGTATTGTCTTTCTTTTGCCTGTTTAAGAGCCAATTTAGAAACATCCAAACTGTCATGGGAATTTATCAGGTTGATATAAGCACTCTTAACTTCCAAATATACATTCTGGCGTTCCTGCTCATAATCAGCTACATACTTTTTGTAAGTAGCCTTAGCTTCATCAACTTGTTTTTTCAATAACATAAGATTTAAATTTGAGTAATTAAGTTGAACCCCAGCTTGATAACCATAGTCCATACTCATACTTCCACCACCATTACTATATGAACCGAAAGCACTCAAATCAGGAGTAAATGCTCTTTTGGCGCTTCTTACATTAAGTTCTGCAGCATCCATAAGTTTTTTTGCAGATAACAAAGATGGTCTTGAAGCTTGAGCAATTTCAATTAAATTTTTAAAATTAACATCATACGCTTTGGTATTCAATTTATCTTTCAATACAACATTTTCCATCTCCGGAATACCAACAGAATTTGCGAGCTGAACCGCTGCAAGTTCAAGCGTATTTTTTGCTTTAATAAGATTTACTTTAGCATTTCCAAGGTTATACTCGGCTGTTGTAACATCAATTTTTGCTTTCTTACCAATATGATAATATGCGCTTGCTTGTTTCAATTGAAGTTCAAAATCTTTTACGGTATCTTCATAAACAGTTTTTTGAATTTCTGCAAATACCAGATTATAATAAGCAACCTTCACGTTATAAATAACATTTTCGATATTCATTTCAGCGTCATAACGAGAGGATTCATAATTTCTTTTTGCCATATCGGCATTTGCCTTAGTTTTTCCAAAGTCAAATAAAAGCAAATTTGCAGAAATAGTCGGCACATAATACATATCGTACCTTCTATTCATCATGTTACCGTAAGCTCCGCTTGCTTTCATCGTCATCAAGGAATCATTTCTTGAATAACTGACACCAGCACCCAGAGTTGGGAAATAATTTGACCAAGCTTGACCGATACGAGATTTATAAATTTCAGAATTACTGATTGCTGACATAATTGTCGGATTATGAGTAATCGCAAGCTTAATACAATCGATTAAAGAAACTTCCCCATTAATTTCAGAATACTCAATTTTACTGTTTATGACAGGGAACTTAGTCTCATACATACCTTCAGCTTCTTTTGAAGATTCAGCTTTGGTCTTTGCATTATCAGCCTTTTTCCTACGTTCATGGCGACTATTAACCTTCTTTGGTTTTTCAGGCTTGACAATTTGAACCTTCTCTTCCTTTTTTGCAATCTTATCTTGAGCATCTACATCTGCAAAGACAGGATTAGCAAATGCGCCAACGATAGAACATATTAAAAATAAACTTGAAATCTTTTTCATTATCTTTAAATCTCCAAATCTTCATCGGTAATTTCTTTTTTAGGGAACAGGTCAACAAACTCCTGAACAATAACATAAAAAGAAGGAGTCAACACTGCACCCAAAGTAGCAGCTGCAATCATACCGCCAAATACAGTAGAACCAACAGATATTCTTGAATTAGCACCTGCACCGGTTGCAAATATCATCGGCAATACACCTATAATAAATGCAAGTTCTGTCATCATGATTGCCCTGAACCTTAATTTAGCAGCCTTAATCGCAGCCTCTTTAATAGGCAACCCGTGTTTTTCGTGTTCTTCTTTTGCAAACTCGACAATCAAAATAGACTGTTTAGCCGCCAAACCAATCAATGTAATCATACCAACTTGAGAATAAATATCAAAAGACTGATTAATCATCAACTGGAATATCAAAGCTCCCAAAGCCGCAATAGGTGAAATCAACAATACCGCAATCGGGATAGTGTAACTTTCATACAAAGCAACCAGGAACAAGTAAACAAACACAAGTGCCATTGCAATAATGACTGTAGTTTGACCTGAAGCTTCTCGTTCCTGCGCGGAAGTACCAGACCAGTCAAAAGTAATATCATCCGGTAGAACTTTTTTGGCAACCTCTTCCATAGCATTCATAGCATCACCGGAACTCTTACCTGTAGCCTGCTGTCCTTGTATTTGTACTGATTTATACTGGTTATAACGAGATATAGAAGCCGTACCAACAGTTTGCTTCAACTTCACAATAGAAAGTACAGGAACCATAACACCATTATTATTCTTTACATATATACCGGACAAATCTGTAGCTTTATTTCTAAACCTGCTCTCAGCCTGCATTTGTACCTTAAATACTCTGTCATACTTATTAAAGTCATTTATATAATAAGTACCGAGCATAGAAGATAGTGTTGAATAAAGTTCTTGCAAATCAACATTTTGCGCAAGAGCCTTTTCATAATCTATTTCTATAACGTACTGAGGTACATTAGCTTGGAAAGATGTATATACGTTTGAAAGAGACGGATTCATATTAGCTTCCGCAATAAGCTTGTTAGCCCAAGTTTCCAATTCCTGAGGCGTATACTCACCCTGAGATAGCATCTGGAATTCAAAACCACCCATCATACTCATACCGTTAATTGCCGGCGGAGAAAATACAACGATAGACGCTTCTTTCGTATTTGAAGCCACGGCACGAACCTTATTCAATATTGCAACGTGAGAAAGATCTGTCGCCTGTCCTTTAAACTTTCTCTTAACCCATTTAAAAGGATTCATCTTTCTATACTGATAATCCTGCAACTGAATAATAACCGTAGATTGGTTAGTGGAACCGTCACCACCGAAAACGGTAAGTTTTTCTGCATTAATTCCGTCAATATCTCTTATTTGATCAACAAATTTAGTAGAAACATCCTCTGTTCTTGTTAAAGAAGCACCGTCAGGCAATGTAATACTTGCAAGCAATACACCCTGATCCTCATCAGGAATAAACCCTGTTGAGATAGTTCTGAAACATAACAAAGTAAGAGCAACTAAACCAATATACAAAGTTATAACAAGTTTTTTATTATAAACGAATTTTTTAACGTATTCTATGTAAAAATCTTCAACCTTAGTAAAAATCTCATTAAACTTACGAACAAGAACAGACGTCTTATTATTGATTCTATCCAAAATATGATCAACTTTGACCAAAAATTTAGGCTTGTTAGCTTCATCAGCCGGATTCTTTTTATGTCCCAAGAAATGAGAGCACATAGCTGGAGAAAGGGTCAACGCACACAGAGCTGAAATTGCGATAGAAACAGCAATACAAACAGCAAATTGCTTGTACATAACACCTGTCATACCTGTCATAAAGATAATTGGCACAAATACAGCCATCAATACAAGAGCCATAGCAACCAGAGAAGAACCAACTTCCTGCATCGTAAGCTGAGTTGCAATAATAGCAGATTTACCCTCCTCAATATGACGTTTAACGTTTTCAATTACAACGATAGCATCATCAACAACAACACCAACCGCCAATACGAGAGCAAACAGTGATAACAGATTTATCGTCATACCCATAACATTCAAGGCAAAAAATGTACCGATCAACGACACCGGAATTGTCGCACAAGGAACAAGTGTCGCCATCCCATCACCTAAGAATAAGAATATGATAATAACAACGATTATACCTGTTAACAGAATTGTAAACTCAACTTCCTTCATTGACTCATGGATAAAATCCGCATCATCTTTAACATAAAGAATTTTAATACCGTTTGAAAGTCTTGCATTCAATTCATTAACTTTAGCCTTTACGGCCTTAGACAAATTGATAATATTAGCATCTGGCAGTTGAGATATAACAACAACCGCAGAAGGTTTACCATTTACCAAACCTAAATTTGAATAAGACTCAGCACCTAATTCAACTCGCGCGATATCTTTTATTTTTACGTTTGAACCGTCCATATTTGAACGCAAAATAATATTTTCAAATTCTTGAACTTCATCTAAACGTCCCGGAGTTTTAAGAGTAATTTGCAAAGCATTCTTTTCATCAGTAGGAAGCTGACCCAAAGCACCTGTTGCAACTTGTGTATTCTGATTTGAAATAGCAGTCTTAACATCACTGGTTGAAATATGAAGTCCTGCCATTTTTTGAGGATCAAGCCATATTCTCATAGAATAATTACCGCCACCGAATACACTTACATCAGCAACACCCTCAACACGTTTAAGTTCATCTTTTATATAAATGGAACCGTAATTGGTCAAATCTAATTGAGACCACTCACCTGATTCTGGATACAAAGTCAAAATTATAGCACCGGAACCTGATGAACGGCTAATCGCAGTAACACCTGTTCTTTGGACATCTTCAGGCAATTGAGACTGAACCCTCTGAATTTGGTTTTGAACATTCATAAGGTTTATGTTCTTATCAGACCCAACCTTAAAATAAAGAGTCAAAGAATAGCTGCCGTCATAAGATGTTGAAGTCATATAAGTAAGATCTTCAACACCGTTCAATTTATTTTCCAAAATTGTAGCAACAGTTGACTCAATAACCTCGGCACTCGCACCCTGATATGATGCTGAAACTCTTACCTGAGGCGGAGTAACATCAGGATAACTCTCTTGCTTTAAGCTAAAAAGAGAAATCAAACCTAAAATAACAATACAAACCGAGATTACTAACGCAAATCGCGGATATTTTATAAAAAAGTACAACTTTTCTCTATCAAAAATCTTTTTCATTAATTTACACCCGTAGTTTTTTCAACAATCTTAAGTTTTTGACCTTCAGCAGCTATGTTTTGAATACCATTTACAACAACCTTGTCAGAAAGAGTCAGACCGGATGTAACAATCCAATTATTATTTATATCATCAGAAACCTTGATATTCTTTTTAACAGCCTTGCCGTCTTCTACAACCCAAACATAATAACCGCTCATCGCATCACCTTTTGTGCAAGCCTGAGGAACAGTCATATATTTAACAAGCTTAGGAGCCTTTAGACTAACCTTCATATAATCTCCCGGAACCAACCACATTTTTGAATTATCAAATGTAGCTCTCATACTTACTGATCCGGAATCCTTATCAATTTTATTATCTACAAAATTTACAACACCGATTTTGTCATACCAGCTGCCACCGTTAAATTGCACTCTAACCTCAACGTCTTTATACTGATTGCTGGCTTTAAGCAATTTTACAAAATCATCACCCTTCAAACTGAAAGATACATATACAGGGTTTGTACTTGAAATATTTACTAATGAACCTGATGTTGCAGTAACATAGTTCCCTTCGGTAATATTAACCTTACCTATTCTTCCGTCAATAGGAGATTTTATAGTCGTATAACCCAAATTTACTCTTGCAAGTTCTAACTGCTGTCTTGCAGCATCCAAAAGCGCTTTATTTTGATTAGCAGCAGCTAAACTTGAATCAACATCAGATCTGCTTATCAAATCTTCTTTAACAAGAGCATTTGCTCTGTTTAACTCCTGCTGAGCGTTTTTATATAGAGCACTGTACTGGTTGACAGTTGCACGAGAATTATTAACTTCCAATTGATATTCTCTTGGATCTATCTGGAAAAGAACTTGGCCCTTCTTTACAAATTGACCTTCCGTAAAGTATTTTTTCATCAAAAACCCAGGAACACGAGCAATTACATCTACAGAATATTTTGCCTCAACCCTTCCTGTAGCCTCAGCTGAAACATTTACAGCTTCGATATGAGGAGTATCTACCTCAACTTCTTTTGGCTGCATCATCGCCTGTCTTTGCAAAAAGCCTGCAAATGCACCGGCTGCCTTATTATAAACAATCGGAACAATTATTATCAATAAAATTATAATTGCCCACATTTTTCTAGTCATCTTTACTCTCATACTCTTCTCCATAGTTAGCTGTAGAATATTCTACCCAAATGGTAAAATATTATTTATTTCATGTCAATAAAGTAGAATAAGAATACTCCAAATGTAGTAATTTCGATAAAAAAACAATAAAAAAATACGAAATTACACTTTAAAATTTGGCAACAAAGTTGACTTGGAATAAACTATTTATATACCATAATCTTCAGGAGAAAATACCCGATGGGAAAAAACACTAAAATTACAGGAGTTATATATGGAGCAGCCGCAGCTGCCTGCTACGGAATGAACCCATTATTTACACTGCCACTATACTCAGCAAAAATTAGCGTTAACAGTGTCCTTTGCTACAGATATGTTTTAGCAGTAGTTATCTTGTGGGTTTGGCTAAAGTTCTTCAAAAAAATTTCTTTAAAATTAAGCAAACAAGATATCTTACCTCTATTATCTATGGGATTGATATTTTCATTTTCCTCATTTACACTTTTCAAAAGCTACACATATATGGATGCAGGGATAGCCTCAACACTTTTATTTATATATCCAATACTTGTGGCTGTTTTAATGATTTTATTTTTTAAAGAAAAAATTCGCTCATCAACGGTTGTCTCCTTAATCTTAATGACTATAGGAATTACAATGCTCTACAACGGAAAACCCGGCGAAAGCCTTAATATCATAGGAGTTTTACTTGTATTTTTATCAGCATTGAGTTATGCCGTATACATCATAGGTATAAAAGTTATCCCACGACTTGCGAATATGGATGCAAATAAACTTATATTCTACGTAATGTTGTTTGGCAGCTTTATATATATAGTCAACTCAAAATGCTTCTTAAACTTTGAACTGATACAAACACCGCTGCTATGGATAAACGCTTTTGCATTGGCAATTCTCCCGACTATCGTATCACTTGCGGCAATGACAGAATCCATTAAAATAATCGGAGCAACACCAGCGGCCATATTAGGAGCTCTAGAACCTGTTACCGCATTATTCTTTGGAGTTGCCGTTTTCCATGAGCACTTAACAACAAGGATAATCGGGGGTATTTGCGCTATCTTAACTGCCGTAATTCTTATTGTAGTAAAAAAAGATATGAAAAATCGAGAAAAAAATAGTAATCAAACGACATAAATAAAAAACTATCAATACAAAAAATACCCTCATCTGAAAGAGGGTATTTTTTACAAAATTAATTTATTTTACTTGGCTTAAGGTAAAAGCAAAAGACTAATCCAAATAAACAACATGCCTGAAATAATTCCGACCATAGACAAGTGCCAATTACCAAACTCTCTTGCAAGCGGAAGCAAAGTATCAAACGAAATATAAATCATAATACCTGCAACAGCAGCCATCGCAACACCAACCATCAATTGAGGCATAAAGAAGTGCAACAAAAACATCCCAATAATAGCACCAATAGGTTCACTTATACCAGATAACGCAGCATACAAAGTTGCATAACGTTTTTTACCTGTAGAATGATAAACAGGAAGCGCAACTGCAATACCTTCAGGGATATTGTGTATAGCAATAGCAAGCCCAACAGAAATACCTAATGTCAAATCATGAGAAGCTGACAAGAAAGTCGCCATACCTTCAGGAAAATTGTGAATACAAATAGCAACAGCCGTCAACAATCCTGCGCGCTTAATTCTATGTTCAGCATCAACAACATTATTCGGATGTTCCAAATCCTCTTCAGGTATATGATCAGGAATAAAATAATCTATTAATATAGCGGTCAAGATACCAACTATAAAGCCGAAATAAACAACCCATTCATACTTGCCTGGGAAAGTAGATTTAAGCATCTCGGCAGCTGACGGTATAATATCCGTAAAAGACAGAAAAATCATAACGCCCGCAGAAAAACCCAAACCGATAGATAATGCTTTCAAATTATCCTTTTTCAAAACAAAAGCAAACACTGAACCTATAGCAGTAGCCAACCCTGCCAAAAATGTAATTATTAAAGCTATCATATAATTATGGGGCATACCAACATCCTTTCAACTTTCCACAACAATCCTACCACAAAAATAAAAAATCAACTTATTCCTTGACACCACCCTGCATAATATCATTAATAAAATATTTTTTACCTATAAGAAACACTCCAATTACAGGAATAGTACAAATCACGGAACAAGCCAAAAGCTCACCCCATAAAGTAACCTCTCTAAAGCTTCCCTTAAAAATAGCAAGCCCGACAGGCAATGTTCTCATAGCCTCAGAGTTTGTAACAATTAAAGGCCACATAAAGCTATTCCAAGTCGTAACAAATGTAAAAAGAGCTAACGTCATCACTGTCGGTAATGCAAGTGGCAAAGCTATTTTGAAAAAACTTTCAAATATATTACATCCGTCAATCTTAGCAGCTTCCTCCAAATCCTTTGGAAACCCCAAGAAATACTGTCTCATCAAAAATACGCCGAACCCGCCGAACAAACCAGGCAATATTAATGCAGAATAAGTATCAATCATATGCAATTCTCTCATAAGAAAAAACAAAGGAATAATATTAACCTGAGGAGGAATCAACATTGTTATTAGAATAATCAAAAATAACAAATCTCTCCCCTTAAACTTAAATCTTGCAAAAGCATAACCTGCCATAGCCGCAAAAACGACCTGTCCGACAGTTGTAACCGATGCAACAAGCAAACTGTTAAAAAAATACCTGCTTAAAGGAATTTGAACAAAAACATTTTTATAATTTTCTAAAGTTAAACCCGTATAAAAAATATTACCTGCCTGAGAGAAAATCGCATCATTCTTCACAAAAGAAAGATTAATCATTACAAAAAACGGATACAACATACTTATTGCAATTAATACTAATATAAAATATCCGAATATCACCCTCAGCTTTCTCATAAAACTAAAATATCACAAGAAAACATTCTATACAATAAAACATCAACCCACTATTTTAGATTAAAAATCGTTATTTTACAGCAACAGCCTCATTTTCCAGAGAAATTTCTTTTTTTAAAGCCTCAATAAACTCAGGTCTATATATATATCCCAAATGAGAACCGTTATTAAGAAAAACAGACTTGTCCCCTGTATATTTTTTCAACTGCGCAAGCTGTTTGGAATCAACAAGATAATCGTCTAAAGCATGAAAAATCTTGTAATTGTCATTACATCTCAAATATTCAGAAATAGAATACAGGCTGGAATCGTAATTCAAATCATCATAAGTCATAAACTGTTCCTGACCTAATATATATTTATTCATATAATCCTCATAACTCATATTATTAATTACATAATATATGCCAGTCTTTTCGTTTTTAGGAATATTTTCGAGAGCAAAAACTACATCAGAAAGTTTTTGATGCATAACAAATCCAGTAATAATTTTCGCTTCAAAATCGGAAAAAGGAAGTTTCTGTAAAACGAAATCAGGCTTATCTTTCTCGTCCAAAAGTTTTAAAATTTTAGCGGCAGTAACAGCCACCCTCTCCTTCAAATTATTCGGATTTTCTTTCCAAGCAATATTATTTTTATCAACCTGCTTCATTGCATATAACAATTCTATCGGGGGATTTATTGAGATAAATTTTGAAATATTAAGCTTATTATTTTTATACTCCTTATCCGCCACAAAAAGCGTCTCTAATGCTCCAAAGGATGTTCCGATAAGCACTTTTTCTCCAAATTGGCAATCATATTTTTTTTGTAACAAATCAACTATTTTATAAGTCACCTCTCTCAGATAATCCGCATCTCTTGCAGGCACACCCGGAACATAACCCTCAGGCATACTCTTTACAAACTCCCACTGAAAATGACTTCCTTGAATTATCACCGAATAGCCTTCATCATAAAATAATTTTGCCATCACAACAGAATGGTGAGAACTTATCCCCTCGCCTATTGACGGATAAATAATTGCAACAGGAGAATTTTTATCTTTTTGCATTATGTACTTAAATTTATATTCGTCCCTATCATCCGCCAACTTAACCTCAGAAGTTTTTAATCTGTTTCTGAAACACCTGTTCCAAATAGAAAAATCAGACCACACAGATTCATCAACTCCCGGCAAATCAAACAAAGCTGTTCTCATAGCATCAATAACAGGACTCTGAGGGTTATAATCCTCCAATATCATATCAGCCTTTGGCCTTTCATTCTTAAGAACAAATCGCCCCTCAGTCTTGCTAACCCCATCTTTGAACAAATCATCATAAGCCAACAAATCACCGCTTTCAAGTGTTTTTGTATCATCTAAAACTAACTTTTCATCAGGCAATTCAACATTTACAACATCAACATTATCTTCAGGAAAAAGTTTAGCTTTCTCTATCAAAACCTCATCCCTGTCAAGGTTATTTGCCTTTATATAACTACTTATTCCGTATAATTTACGCGCAATGTCATATGGATCAGCATAAGTAGACTCAATCAACTCCGCTAGCGGTTCGATATCAGAGGTTTGATTTAGAGTAAACCCCAGTTTTACAAGAGCAATAACAGGAGTCCCAATATAACAAGACGGGTTAAGCGCAGTATCAAGAGCTTTACCTGCGACCCCTCTCAAAGTAGTAGCCGGGATTCCCGGCAAAACAAGGTAAGGTCCTGAATTACAATGGCATTTTGCAAGCGCCTGCTCCATATTTTCATCAACAGGCTCAAGATGGAAAAATCTTTTCGCAGGATCAAACATCCCGCCAAGTCCAATAGTAGAATTTGCCAAAAACCTTAATGTTTCAGTACCTGAGGCCTTAAAATCTTTTTGCAATAAAGTACTAACCAATCGTTTCGGATATTCAATATTTGTATAAACTCCCTTTATTCTATCAATCCCATACTTCGGCATTATAGATGCCCAAAGAATATGAACAGGCTTCACAACAAATCTGTTCAACTTTGAGTTTAGGTTAAACATTTTTCGATTAAAGCATTCGCACTTATCTTCTCCCAAATACATACAGGCATAATCAGGATACTTTCCACTCGTAGAATCCGCAAATTCATCACAAAAAGCATGTATGTTTAATTGAGAAAACAAGGTTAAAATTAAACATAGGGTAATCGAAAATTTCTTATAAAAACGCATTATTTCACCTGATTTTTTATTTTTTACAAACAAAATTTAAAATAGAAAATAAAATGAGACATTACACATCAAGGTAAAAATTTGGAGGAACTTAAAATGCTACAAAAAAACCATTATTTGTAGGATATAAGCAGAAATTTATTAATGTATAATAAACCCTGCTAACAAATAGGAGGATTTTTTCATGAAAAAAGATTACGAACAATTAATTAACAATTACAATGGTGGAGATTTGGATTTATCCGGTTGTACTATCAAGAAGCTGGAACTAGGTTCAATTGAAGGAAATCTAAACCTTTCAAAATGCACTATAGACTCACTAACAATCGGTTGGGTAAGCCAAAACCTAAACCTTTCAGGTGCAGATATCAAAAATATCAACTGTGCATTTGATGCTGCAAGCGTAGATATGTCTAATACTAAAATCAAAAAATTACCTTCACACATCTACACAGGTAGCCTAAACCTTGAAAAAAGCAATATTACAAAATTAAACACTGATATACAAACAACAGTTTTAAATATAAGAAGCACAAAAATTGAACAATTACCTAAGAACTTTAGAGTACACACACTTGTAGTAGATTCAAAAACAGCAAAGAACCTTCCGCTATCAACACTAAACCAATGTGATGAATTAAATATGGACGGAAGAACATACAGCACAACAAACAACTACAATTTCTGCAGTGTATGCTCTGAATCAACACAAGAATACGCTTGTGTATAATAAAACACTAAATTTATATAACTAAAAGACCTGCTATAAAGCAGGTCTTTTTTGTTTGTAAAACTTTTGTAACAAATAACAAAAATTGGTAAATTTTACACTAAAAAATTCCGTAATTAAGAGCAAGGTTTTATAACACAGAGTCAAAACCGAATAAGAGAGGAGAACGCATGGCAGAAATCAATGCAATTAACGCAACAGAGGTACAAACCTCAGCTGTAGGCGTACAAGCTGAAGAAGAAGACGAGCTATCAACCGCAACGAAAAAAGAACTTGAAGCATTGGGTATTCCGGTCACAGAAGGAATGACAGAAGCGGAAGCACAAGAAAAAATTCAAGAAGCGAAACTGCAAAAACAAGCGGCCGTTGGCGAAGACGCTCCTTCTGAAGCTGAAATTATGGCTGATGTAAAAACACTTGCCTCACAAATTGGTGTTGTATATTCAGACAGTGATGATACTGAAGAAATTTTAGCTAATATTGCAGATGAACTTGAAGCCCAAATTGATGAAGCTGAAAACAATCCAAACGAATTAAGCACCCTTATGGGTTACTTTAACAAACTAAAAGATTTGGATACAGTATTCGATGAAATGCAATCAGTACAAGAAACAATTTATGCTGCAATGGATATGGTTGCAGCCAAAAACAAAAAAGAACACGGATTGGAATAACCAATTCGACAACAGACAGCAAATTCAAAGCCCTCAAGAATTGAGGGCTTTTTTATTATTTTAATTTAACATCAGCCAGAGAGGCCAAAACACTTCTAAAACGTTTCAGATAAGAAACAAACATCTGTCTTTCTTCATCAGTAAACTCTTTTTCCATTTTATCCCGAATAATCCGAGCTTTCAACTTACCATATTGCAAATACTCTTTAGCCTTTTGAGTTAATAAACTTTTTTTAATCATTACATTAGCTTTTGTATCAACTACACGCTTGATATAACCCTTTTCTTCCATATCATTAAGCATTTTGCCAATATGAGCCTTCCCTTTAAATAGATATCGTGCAATATCAGTCTGAGAAATATCAGGCTCTACATCAATAAGTCGTAATATTGCGAATTCATCAGCTCCCAACTCGGGAGATATATACTTTGCCTGAAATTCCCGACGAAATGAGTTATTGTAATTTGCCGTATAAGCTATTTGATACGGAATAAAATTTTCAACAAGATCTTTTATAGTTGGTCTTTTCATACCTATTTCCTTTTCTACAGGTATTTTACAATACTAGTAATTTTTTGGCAAGGTTAGTTTTACAAAAAACTTTTTCATGCTACACTTTGGATATGAAAAGGAAACCGGTAATTGCAATAGTAGGAAGGCCAAATGTTGGCAAATCAACATTTGTAAATCGTCTTGTCGGCTCTAGGAATTCAATCGTAGATGATCAACCCGGAGTAACAAGAGACAGAATTTATTTTGATGTAGAATGGCAAAACAAAATTTTCACTGTAATCGACACAGGCGGTATAATCCCCGGAGATGAAGACGAGATAATGATTTCAATTTTTGATCAGGCAAGAATTGCTTGTGAAGAAGCAGACAAAATCATATTTCTTGTCGACGGAAAAGAAGGAGTTAATCCTGTAGATTACGATATTGCAAATATACTCAGACAATCAAACAAGCCGGTATATTTAACAGTAAATAAGCTTGACAATCCTGAATCATACCTTATGGTAAATGATTTTTATTCACTGGCACTAGGGGAACCTATCGGAATATCAGCATTACACGGAAGCGGCGGCGTAGGAGATTTGCTTGATATTGTAACGGAAGATTTTAAACAGGAAGAAGAAACCTCTCAAGAAGACGGAACAATCAAAATCGCAATTGTAGGACGTCCAAACGCAGGTAAATCGTCTATTGTCAATGCTATTTTAAACGAAAACCGCGTAATTGTCTCCGACATATCTGGAACAACTAGAGACAGTATTGACAGCAAGGTTGAATACAAAGATAAAGATTTCATCATAGTAGATACTGCAGGAATACGAAAAAAAGCAAAAGTTGATTACGGGGTTGAAAAATTTGCAGTAGACAGAGCTATCCGTTCAATAAGAGATTGCGATGTCGCATTACTTGTAATTGATGCAACAGAAGGTATTTCCGATCAAGACAAGAAAATTTCTTCAATCATAACAGAAGCCGGAAAAGGTTTGATTATCGCAATAAACAAATGGGATTTAATTGAAGACAAAAAAGCGAATACAATTAACCAATTTGATAAAAAACTTGCGAATGATATTCCGTTCTTAGAATTTGCGCCAAAAATCTATATCAGCGCAAAAACAAAACAGCGATTAAATCAAATTTTTGATAAAGCAACAGAAGTATATGAACAATGTACAAAGCGGATTTCTACAGGGCTGCTTAATAAAATAGTAAAAGAACTTTATGCACTTAACCCTCCAACATCTGTAAAAGGGAAAAAGCTAAAACTTTTATATGCGACCCAAGCCGGAGTAAAACCACCAACATTTGTATTGTTTGCAAACAACTGTGACCTTCTAAAAGATCACTACAAAAGATATATTGAAAATAAATTTAGAGAAGCCTTCGGGTTCTACGGTACTCCAATAAGAATAAATGTCAGAGAACGTAGTGACAAAGGCGAAAAGAACAAATAGCAAAAAATTTTCCATCATATAAACACAACCGTCAGTTCAATTTAGCGAGCATGGCTTAGAATAAACACATATTAAAAGGAATACGGCTAAAAATATTTTTTGAGTAAATTTCAAATAGTAAATATAGAGTGTATTTTGGGAAATAAAAATAATTTTTACTAAACTCTTGAAAAATTTTTATGTTTATGTGAAGATGAGACTTGTCGGCAATACCGAGCAGATAAATATGGCAAGGTAGCTCAGCTGGTGAGAGCGCACGGCTCATACCCGTGAGGTCGAGAGTTCGAATCTCTCCCTTGCTAATAAAAAAGAGATAGATTATAATCTATCTCTTTTTTATTGCACCAATTGTAATTGTAATTTAACGGGACTGTATTTTAAAGTCCGATTTTTATCCTTGTAATTTAACGGGACATTTTATCTGCACGCATAAAAAGATTATTCGGCAAAGTTGGCTTTGTGTTTAAGTTTTAGCAGTCGGAAGTAATCGTTTTATAACTTAAATTTTCTATTTTAAAACCAATGTTATAGTCTATTTCGCCCTCACAATCTAACTTGTACGGCTAAAACGATTATTTGACATTTTAAGTAAATAAAGTCCGGTTGGGTTAAAATTTTTAAAAGAATATATTAATTTTTCGTTTGCATTAATTTTGTATAATAATCATTCATAAAATTTTTGTTTATTTGTCTTGCGGAATTAAGCATTCCTTTTAAACTCATTATTTCTTTGTCTGTTTTATTTTCTTTATGTTTCAAAATGTAAATTTTATGTTGGAGTTTATTTGGTACTAACAATTTATTATCTGGAGAAATTACAGTTCCTGTAGTTTTTTTATATTGATTCTCATTAAACGTTTTTGTTTTTTTCTTATTTATTGAAAGTCCTTCACTGTTTAATCTATTAACAACATAATCTTTAAAAGATTGTGGGATTGGTTGCTCACTAGAAAATGTCAAATCATCAACAAAAAGAGTCATTAATATACCATAGGATTTTGCTTTTTTATAAATATCATTAAAGGTTTTCTTATAAGCCCAATATGTCAACAACTGACTTGAAGGTGCTCCGGTCGGTAAATGGTTATCATATGTTAAAATACTGGTTAATAGACTAGCTATATCAGCTTCCATTTGTAAATCATATAGTAAGAATTGAAAAACTTTTTGTTTTCTTGAATTTGGAAAAAACTTTTCAATATCGCTACAAAAGAAATATTTTCCATTTATATGAGCTCTTCCATTATCGACGTAACAACTTCCTTTTATTCCTGCTTTTACAAATTCTGGGACTTCTATTCTTTGTAATAAATCATTAAATCTTTTATGAAATTTTTTTAAATGGTCTTTAGGTTCTTCAATTTTTCTTTTTTTAGGTTTATTTTTATCTTGTATATTATAAATTTTGTAATTTGATTGGTCTAAGGTTAACTTTTCAAGCAAATTATATTTTTGGACATAGAACATTTCTAAAAGTTTTTTTCTGCTTTTTAATTGATATAATGGACTCTTTTCTATTGAATACGTTTTATTCTTGATTGTTTCCAAGTGTTTTATCCTCTAGAGCTCTTAGTAACATTAGCATTTGATTTCTGATAATATTTTTAAAAGGTCCTCTTTGTGAATCTAATTCTTCAGAAAAAAACAACAATGCTGAGGGGGTTGTATTAAAGAATTCCGCATATTTTTCAATTAAATCCATTGAAGGCTTTTTGTTTCCTTTTTCAATATCAGAAATATATCCTGCTGAAACTTGAATTTTATCTGCTAAATCTTTAATTTTAGTACCATGAAATGTTCTTATCAATCTTAGTGCTTCATTTAATTTTGACATTTTCGTTTCCTTTTGCATCAAAAAAGAGGAAGTGTTTTAGCTAAAGTATTTCTCAATTATAATAAGAATAATTCTTACTACGAGCCATACCCACTTTGGTGGTTTTTTAATACTCATATAGAGCCTCCTTTCATATTTCACCTGACACATTCAGGTCTGCTCCTTTTATGAAAGGTTGTAAGAAGTGAACACCAAAGTATAGCATCTCCCTCTAATTTTACTGCCAGCGATTTGCTCCTCGCTGGCTGAGTACGCCTATAATTCTATTATGCTGTTCTGTATCTTAAGCAATAATTCTTTTACCATAACTGTATTATTAATAATTATTAGTTATCAATAATATTTATTACTTAATATTTATTATCGGCGTCCCCGGTGTTTGAACCGACTATTGTCAATGTTCGCAAACCAATTTCTTGGTTTTATTCTATTTGGAGCATTTGACTCCTTACATGACTATTATAAAAAATAAAAAATTTCTGTCAAGGATATTTCTCTACTAGTGAAAATAATTCACTATATGCTGTATTATTTCACTCCATTAAGATTATACGAAATTAATTAACGCAGATAAATATAGCTATAATTATGTCCTAATGATACAAAAGAAAGAAAAAAGAAACACATTTCCGACTTCAGAGTTAATCTGTATGTATGGACAAATATATAAATATTAACAAAATCGCAGAATTAAAAGGATTAAAAAGTACACGTTCAATAAGACTTGCAATTAACCAAGGTAAGTATATTGCAAGAGAAGTTGAAGTAAGAGGCGGGAAATCGTATGAAATTCTTTATTCTTCATTAGAACCTGAG
>CASDRS010000014.1 GCA_949283255.1 uncultured bacterium
TTGTCCCTTTCCGTTTCTAATTTCCTTAGTCATGTTTACGGCCTTTTTACACCTTTTCTTTAATTCATGTCTGTTACTTTGTTACATTTCGTTACAATTGGCTATTTTGGAGAACTACATATCGAGTCCGAGATCGAGGGTCGGAGCCTTTGCTACTATTGCACTTGAAGATATAATATCCACTCCGCACTCAGCTATTTCACGAACAGTATTTAAACGAACATTACCGCTTGCTTCAACAATGGCTTTTTTATTTATAATATTGCAAGCTTCCTTCATCATTTCACAAGGCATATTATCGAGCATAATAATATCAGCTCCTACTTGAACTGCTTCCTTAACCTGTTCTATAGTATCGCATTCAACTTCAATTTTATGAGCGTGTGAAATATTTTCTCTTAATTTACGAACAGCATTTGTTATAGAACCTGCAAACTTAATATGGTTATCTTTTATCATAGCGCAATCAGACAGATTAAATCTGTGAAGTGCACCCCCGCCTGTTTTTACGGAATATTTTTCAAAAGCTCTAAAGTTTGGAGTTGTTTTTCTTGTATCTACAATTTTTGCAGGCAAATCTCCAATAGCAGTCTGATATTTATTCGTTTCTGTCGCTATTCCACTCATACGCTGAATATAATTAAGAGCAACACGTTCACCCATTAAAATTGCTCTTGCAGAACCTGAAATGTCCGCAATCTTGTCCCCTTTTTTTATTTTATCTCCATCTTTAAAATAAAACTTTATTTTTACATCAGGAGAAAGGATTTTGAAAACAGCTTCAAAAACCTTAATTCCGCAAAGTACGCCGTCTTCTCTAGTATCAAGCGAACCACTCAAAACAGCATCTTCGTCTGCAAGATTTTCGGTAGTAATATCACCAAACCCTATATCTTCTTTTAACGCATTTTTTATATGTTCTTCGATAAAAAAATTACTTAGCAAAACAAATTTCTCCTTCTTTTTTGGAAATATGGCTATGAGAAGATGCCTCATCGGTTTGCAGGTAATCAGTCCTGTAATGAGCACCACGAGATTCCTTACGTTGAAGCGCACTGATTGCAATCAATTTTGCAACAGTAAGCATATTTCTAAACTCATATTCAGCTCTGCTTAAACAACATTTTTTACGAGGGAATGAAGCTGCAAGCTTGTCTAATTTTTCGATACCTTTTAATAAAGAAGCTTCATCACGCAAAATTCCAACGTGCTCCCACATAATATTTTGAAGTTCTCTCTTCAAAGGAACAACGTCAATCTCATCAGACTCTAAAGGCTCTGAATACTGTTCAATAGTTGTTTTTATTTCAGTATCAATCTGCTTTGGCGAATCAAGCTTTTTACTCTTTAGGTAATCCGCAACCTCAAACGCGCAAACAACACACTCCAATAAAGAGTTGCTAGCCAAGCGGTTACCGCCGTGCAAACCTGTTGATGCGACCTCACCTATTGCATAAAGTCCATCTATTGAAGTTTTGCCCTCAATATTAGTTTTTACACCACCCATAAAATAATGTGCAGCAGGAGCAACAGGAATAAAATCGTGTGCCATATCTATACCGTTCTCCAAACATTTTTTAGAAATATTAGGGAAACGTTTTTTAATCTTATCTGTATCAATACAAGTAGCATTCAAATAAACGCAATCCGTATGATTTTTTTTCATTTCGTTATAATTAGCCCTTGTAACAATATCACGAGGAGCAAGTTCTAATCTCTCATCATACTTGTGCATAAACTCAACACCGTCAGCATCAACAAGCTTAGCCCCCTCCCCACGTACAGCTTCTGAAATCAAAAATCTGTTTTCATCACCGTCAATTGCCAATGCTGTAGGATGGAATTGAACAAATTCCATATCCTGCATAACTGCACCTGCATTGTAAGCAAGAGCTAAACCATCACCGGTTGCTCCGACAGGGTTTGTTGTATATTTATATAATTGACCGATACCGCCTGTTGCAAGGATTACAACAGATGCATAAATCGTCTCATATTCCTTTGTAATATTATTAAATACTAAAACCCCTTTACATTCGGATTTTGAATTAACAAGTAAATCTACAGCAACAGTTTGCTCGTATATATCAATATTTTCATTTTCTCTTACTTTAGCACAAAGAGCCTGCTCTACCATTCTACCAGTAGCGTCCCCGCCTGAGTGAAGAACTCTTTTTACACTGTGTGCAGCCTCTAATGTATATGTAAGAGCACCATTTTCGTCCCTGTCAAATTCAACACCGAAATTAAGTAAATCCTTTATAACTCTGTCTGAGTTTTCTGAAATAAATTTAACCGTATTAAATTCACTCAACCCTGCACCAGCTTTAATAGTATCGCTGATATGAGATGAAGTTGAATCGTTTTTATTTTCTTTCATAACGCCAACCATACCACCTTGAGCGTAGTTGGAGTTACTTTCACCTAAATTTGATTTTGTAATCAACAAAATTCCGTCAGGAAGCTCAGCCTGCTGTTCTATTTTCAAAGCAGCATACAAGCCTGCAATTCCGCTTCCTATTATTATTGTGGAGTAATTTGAATATTTCATAATTCACGTAGCCTCAAATTTTCTATCAATTATATGATACGCAAAAATATACAAAAATACTAGTCTCCAAAATTAAGTTTTTATTAAGTTTTAACACCTCTAACTAATCCATAACAATTTCAACTCTGATAAAATATCCAAAAATACCCAACAGGGTAATAGACTAAGCACTTAGTCTTATATTTAATAGACTTGTCAGCATATTGAAAGAAAGAGGGGTTAATAAAATGTTAAAAACAACAGAAGCTGCGACAGAAACTAAGGTAATAACAATTGCGATAGTAGAAGATTTCAAACTTACAAGAGTAGGACTAAGATGCGCCCTTAATTCGAACGAAGACATGAAAGTTGTAGCTGAAGCCGAAGATGCTATAGAAGGATTAAAATTAATCGAAAGACTAAAACCGGATGTAATACTAATGGACTTAGGACTTCCGGGAATGAACGGAATAGAAGCAACAATTAAAGTAAAAGAAATGCTGCCAAACACAAAAATTATAGCACTTACTTCACACGATAGGGAAGAAGAAGTAGTAGCGGCACTAAGTTCAGGTGCAAGCGCATATTGTTTAAAAGATATTGATCCCGGCAAATTAGCTGACGTAGTAAGGGATGTAGCAGAAGGCGTATGCTGGATTGACCCTGTAGTAGCACAAATGGCACTTAATTCATTCCCGAAAGTAGAAAATATAGGATTTTTACCAGGAAAATCTCAAACAGAAGGAAGAGTACCTCTTACAGAGAGAGAATTTGAAGTTTTAAAACACCTTGTCAGCGGAAAAAGCAACACAGAAATTGCAAAAGAACTTATCGTAAGTGTACACACCGCAAAAGCACATGTTTGTTCTATCCTGCAAAAAATGTGCGTCAACGACAGAGTTCAAGCAGCAGTAAAAGCCGTTAAAGAAGGAATGGTCTAAACACACAAAAAGTCAGGGCAATACAAAGCCCTGACTTTCAACTTCCTCTAACCTTGACTACACATTATCCGTTTAGTAATATTTAACTGTAATTAAGGAAGAAAGAGGATAATAAAATGGAAATAAAATCAATAATTCTTGCTGCCGGAAAAGGAACAAGAATGAAATCTGAAACACCAAAAGTTTTGCACGAAATTTATGGAAAACCTTTGCTGGGCTATGTTTTAGATAACGTAAAGAATATTACATCAGAGAATTTTGTAATCGTAGGACACCACGCACAAGAAGTGGAAACTTACGTAGAAAAGAATTATTCTGATGCAAAAACTATCCTCCAATCTCCACAACTCGGAACCGGACACGCTGTATCAATGGCTTGTCCTTATTTGAAAGATTATACTGGTTTAGTACTAATTTTATGCGGGGATACTCCGCTTATAACAGAAGAAACCCTTTCAAAATTTGTAGATTTTCACAAAAATTCTAATTCAGACTTAACCGTTATGAGTACAATTTTTGACAACCCTACAAATTACGGACGTATAATTAGAGATGCTGACAATACCTTAAAATGTATTGTAGAAGAAAAAGATGCAACACCAGAGCAAAAGAAAGTAAAAGAAGTTAATGCAGGAATTTACTGTCTGGATTGGGGCAAAATTAAAAATGCCTTTTCCGAACTTAAGAGCAACAACGCTCAAGGTGAATATTACCTGACAGACATAATCGAATGGGGCAAAAAACATTCCTTGAACGTAAATGCCTTTATATTGGAAAACAATGAAGAAATTTACGGTATTAATTCAAGAATTAATTTAGCAGAAGCAACAAAAATTTTAACCAAAAGAGTTTTAAACAACCTTATGCTAAACGGAGTTACAATCGTAGATCCTGATAGTACTTGGATTAGTGCTGATACAGAAATCGGACAAGATACAATAATTTATCCGTCAACCTACATTGAAGGCAAAAACAAAATCGGGAAAAATTGTAAAATTGGTCCATGTGCGCACCTAAGAGGCGGAGTTGAAATTCAAGACAACATCAAAATAGGGAATTTTGTTGAAGTTAAGAAATCCGTAATTAAGTCAAACACAAATGTCGGACACCTCTCATATATAGGGGATAGCGAACTCGGCTCACATGTAAACATCGGCGCAGGTACAATTACAGCTAATTACAACCCGCTTAATAAAGTTAAGAGCAAAACAATACTTGAAGATGGAGTAAAAATAGGCTCAAATACAGTCCTTGTAGCCCCAGTAAAAGTAGAAGAAGGAGCAAACATCGGAGCTGGAACTGTTGTTACAAAAAATGTTCCATCGTGGGCTCTCGGGATTACAAGATCTCCGCTGAAAATCTTTGAAAATTGGGTTAAAGATAAGCTAAAACAGCTATAATCCGCCAGTTTAAGCCTCAAAATTTATATACTAACTTTTTGTAAAAAAATTTGTAACTTTCTTGCCTTCAAAAAAAGTATAAGCTACAATATTAAGTATTAGATTTGAGGAGATATGTTGGATGCCGGAATTAGCCAGAAAGTACGAAGAACGCTATTATTATCGGGAAAGTTTTCAATACGCAAAGAGTACTCTAAAGCCTTTGCCGCAACAAACTGAGAAAAATAGTCATCATCACATACACAGGCAAAGTCCAAAACGTAATGATGCAAAAATAAAAAGAAATCAACTTATTTCAAAAGTTATTTCTATGAGCTTTTTATTGGCTATGGGTTTATTTGTACTTCCTGTAGGGTTTAAAAACATTACAAAATCAATGTTTACAAAATCTCCTTATCCTTCTGTAAAAACAGACTACAGCAAGATTGTATTCCCAACACAAAACTATCTACATAACAATTGGTTTATGGGCGAATTTTCGCTAAGCGGAGCTGAAACAAAAAAACCGGCCATGCTTCCATTATCTGAAGGGGTTGAATTAACGGATCTTGAAAATCAAATTAAAAATATTATGCCTATGTATCCGTCAATCCATCCTGCAGTTTTTGTGTGGGATTATGAGACAGGAAATTATGTAGATATCAACGCTTCAGAAACATTCTCAGCTGCAAGTATTATTAAAATTCCTGTACTATTACAACTATTCAGGTCAATAGAAAATAATCAGGTTTCATTATATGACGAAATGCCTTTGACCGAATACTACAGATCTGAGGGTTCTGGGGATTTACAATTTAGAGCGGCTAATTCAAGATATACACTTGACCAATTAGCAAGAGTAATGATTACCCACTCAGACAATTCTGCTACAAACATGATTATGAGCCAAATCGGTTCTATGACTGATGTAAATCAGGGGATTAGAGATTGGGGACTTACGCATACTCAAGTACACAATTGGCTGCCTGATTTAGCAGGAACAAACTTTACAACAGCAAGAGATCTTGCAAGAATGTTGTACAACATTGAAAATCCTGACTTTTTGTCAGCTGAATCCAGAGAAAAAATCTTTGACTACATGGGTCATGTAAAAAATAACAGACTCATTCAAGCAGGTCTTGGAAGCGGAGCCTCTTTCCTTCATAAAACCGGTGATATCGGCAAAATGCTTGGAGATGCTGGCATTGTATTTGCGCCAAACGGCAAAAAATACATAGTCGTTATACTTGCAAACAGACCTTATAACTCACCTTTAGGCAAAGATTTCATTGTAAAAGCTTCAGAAATCATTTATAACTATATGGTTAGATAATATTTAGAATAAAAATTAAAGTTCAAATCCTGTTAGGCATTTGTTTTTAAGGATTTTTGCTGAGCCATCTTAGCTCTCAATTTATTCTCAATATCAGTTCTTACCTGATATTCTTTGTTATCTTTATCCA
This sequence comes from uncultured bacterium, assembly GCA_949283255.1. Taxonomy (GTDB): domain Bacteria; phylum Cyanobacteriota; class Vampirovibrionia; order Gastranaerophilales; family Gastranaerophilaceae; genus UBA1221. Next base: position 6,314 of record CASDRS010000014.1, read on the forward strand.
TAAATCTCCAACCTACAATCATTGCAGGCATTAAGATACCTAAGAAACCTATACAAGCTCCGATATTTTTAAGTGTTGCCCCCCTGTTAGCTTTCTTAACCTTATCCAAATATTTGCCGAGAAGTTTTAACTTGTCTTCATCTGAGAACTCTTTGAATGAAACTCCATCAGCCTTTGCCTTAGCCTTTGCAGCTTCAATTTCTTTTGCAACAAACTCTTCACCTTTATTATAAAGAAGAGTCAATTTATCTTTAAGTCCTTTGATTTCCTCAGGATCTATAAACTTTCTGTTATCGATGGCACCAGTGCCGCTGATAGGCTTATGTGTCTTAGGATCAAGTTTTTCTGTTCCCTTAAGAGTCTTAATTAATTCACATTTCTTAGCCATTCTGACAATAAGATTGTCTTGATTTGTGTTTACAAATTCGTATATCTCTACAGGAGAAGGATTTCCAATAGGGAATCTGTTTACGTTATGCATTATGTGTTTATTCAAAAGTGCATCTTTCAATTCTTCAGACTCGATAACCCTTGCATCAAGGTCAATCGGAATATTATGTTTTTCCAGAGAATGCTTTTCTAACCAAGACTTAATCATGCCGCCTGCCATATACATGAATAACCAGAAACTGCCTTCTTTTATAACAAAGCCCATAAATTCCTGCTTATTCTGAGCTTTAACAAGTCTTTCCGTCGTAATTGTCCCATCAACAATCATAAGGTTCTTTACAGGTGAAAACATAAAATCTTGAATATTGAATTTACCTGTAAAATTAGGGTTCTTTTTCTTCTTATCAGACTTAAACTGCTTGTAAACTTCAGGTGTTTTATTGTCTTTTGGTTGCTTTACGTAAGTATCCTGATTTAGTTTAGCCTGCTTTTCATAAAACTCTTTTGTAATCTTCTTTTCTCTGTATTTCTGTCTAAAATCAGTTAAAGCTCCGTATGAAAGTATAGTAAGTAATGTAGAAATAACAAATTTTGAAAACGTTAAGCCCTTAAAAGTTTTTTGCTTATCGGTTATATATTCAAGGCTCTTAGCAATCTTTTTGACATTTTTATTATCTTTGTACTTTATGTCATTAAGCTTTGCAAACTTCTTAGCAGCCTCGAAAACTTCTTTGTCTTTTAAAACTCTTACATCAACACCGTGATCAAAACCCAAAGGCTTGAACAAAGCAAAGTTTAAAATTGCTTTATAAGTAGGAATACCTAATAACCATAATGCCTGTGTACCAAACTCATCAATAAGTCTATCCTGACTCTCTGCATCTTTTCCTGTAATATACGAACCTGCCGTAAGCCCTAAACTATTTGATGTATCCTTGATTGCCATAGGAATCAAAGAATCATTATTACCTAAAATTGAATATATTTTGCTCGCTATAATTGGGGATATCATTCTAATTTACCTTTTCCTTCCGGAAGGAGCACACTCCTTCCTAAAACTCACAATCACAAGCCCCAAACCAAATTCATTAATTTGACAATTGGGGCATTAGCCTTTATATTTGAGTTTCGTCGGAAATTTTTTATCATACTACTACTTACTTTCACTTTATACCTAACACCTGTAAAATTTCTAAATTGCTAATTTTAATTGTATTTTTAACGTTTTTTAACAAAAAAGAAGACCTTTTCTTGTGAAAAAGGCCTTGTTTATGATTTTATTTTTCAACAACATAAGTAAGTGTCTTATTATACAAACAAGCCCTTTTTATTACTTACTATACGTCGGTATTGAATTTTTCTAATCATTGCTTGAACATAATAATCTAAAAAGAAGAATTTGTAAAGTCCTTTGTTGCGAAAACTTCATAAGATTATTAATACTTTTTGTAAAAATTACGCAATAATCGCGGATTTTATTACTTTATAATAGTATGAAAATCAATTTTAACATTTGCAAAACAATAGTCAGATACATAAGCAAAAGCTCAGCTCAAAGTGTTCCAAAAGTTGTACAAAACGTCAACAAACCGCCATTTTGTAAGCAATATTGGAATTTGAGATTGAATAATAACAACAAGCCTATTTTTCAAAAATCAGTCAGCTTGCATGAAAAATTAAACGGAATTAATCATCACTTTATCAGCAGCCCACATCCAAAAGACATGAATTTGCCGGCTCCTAACTGCAAATTAACGCCAAGAAAAATGATTTCTAAAACAGATTTTGAATTTAAAATTTTGAAACCACAGGATAAAGAATTAACCGTATACAGATGTATTGGAGAAAAACCTGATTTCTTTCCTGAATACAAACTTTACCAGAAGAGATTAAATATCAAAAAAGGTGATATTATCAATATGCGCGAATATGCATACTGCACATCAGACAGATCCTACGCAGAAGTTTACCTGCCTAATAGAAAAGGTATTTTATATGAAATAATAATTCCAAAGGGTTCCAGAATTTCTGAAATTGGAGATGGTGTTAATAATGAAGTTGTATTCCCAAGATCATCTAAATTTAAATGCTTAGAGGTCACAAAAGTCAAAAATGACAAAGATGATTATCTTCACGTTAAACTTGAATACATAAAACCTGAAGAATAAATATTAAAAAAAACGGGTTAAAAACCCGCTTTTTAAATACTGTGCATATTATCAACAATCTCTTTTCGCTGAACCCAAACTTCCATTCCGAGTTCTTTTCCGGCCTCTAGCAATGCCTCTTTTATTTCTTTAAAAGAATAGCTTGAATGTTCTATATTCCCGAGCATAAACATTACAAAATGTCCTTGCATAAGAGTTTGCTTAATATCTTCAATATTAACTTCATACTGAGCAAGAATTGTAGTTATCTTAGCAACAATTCCCACCTTATCAACACCCTGAACAGTAACAATTATTTGATATTCTGACATAAGCTACCTTCCTCAGTTGCAACAGGTTGAGCAACCCAATCTTTTGTAAATAAATTTTTCAAAGCGTGTCTTCTACAATATTCTTTTAAATCCCTCTTAATTTCAGGAGCCAAAATATACATTGTAATCAAGTTAGGAATAGCCATAGCCATCATCATCGCATCAGTCAAATTGATAACTGACTTAGCATTCAAAACAGAACCGATAACAGTAAACACGCAAAACGCAATCTGGAAAGATAAAGTTCTTCTCTTACCTTCCCCAACAAGGAAGTTCCACGCCTTCTGAGCATAATAAGCCCAAGATAAAATAGTTGTAACAGCAAACAAAACAACGATTACCGCTAAAACATACGGGAACCAAGAAGCGTGAGGAATTGTCTCAAAAGCCTTTGAGGTAAGCTGAATACCGGCAACACCATCTACACCTTTATAAGCATCAGTAATAACAATTAAAGTTGCAGTAAGCAAACAGATAAAACCTGTAAATAAAGGTTCAGTCAAAGCAACAAACCCTAAAGAGATAGGTTCCTTAGTCTGCGCAGTTGCATAAGCGATAGGAGCAGAACCTGTACCTGCTTCGTTTGTTTGTACGGATCTTCTCAACCCTGCGATAATGACACTGACAATACCACCGGTATAAATAGCAGAAGGATGAAAAGCTTCTTTCAACACAACTGCAATAGCGTGAGGTAAGTTATGAATATTTACAATTATCACTAGTAAACCTGAAACGATATACAAAACGCACATAAACGGAATAACTTTTTCAGCAACTTTTGCAATCTGCTTGATACCACCAATAACAATAGCACCCAGAATAATTGCCGTAACAAGTCCGACAACCCACATCTTATCACCCATAAAACCGTCTGCACCGCCGGTTACGTTAACAATCTGCTGAGCAGTCTGGTTTATTTGAATCATATTACCGCCTGCAATACCTGAACCGATACACAAAACAGCAAAGATAACAGACAAAGGCTGACCAAGCCATCTCATTTTCTTTCTTGTCAAACCGTGAGCCATATAATGCATAGGGCCACCTGAAATTGAACCGTCAAGGTTAAATCTTCTGTATTTTATAGCAAGTGCAGCTTCTACAAATTTCAAAGCCATACCCAAAAGTGCACCTATAAAAATCCAAAAAACAGCACCAGGACCTGCAATTGAAATTGAAATCGCAACACCTGCGATACTTCCTAACCCAACAGTACCTGACAAAGCTGTCATTAATGATTGAAGCGGAGAAACTTCACCGCCGCCGCCTTCAGAATCTTTTTTAGCAGGAGTCTTAAGAATATGTAGAGATTCTTTTAAACCCCAGCCTGTAATACCTCTAAGATAAAAGGTGAAGAACAAACCTCCTATCAGCACCCACAAAACTACGATTGGGATATCAACACCACCAACCCTAATCGGGAAGAAAATAACATTTGACACAAAATCCGAAACAGGAGTCAAATGTTTATCCAAAAATGCATCTACACTCATAGCGCTAGCACTTTGCACCGTAAATAACATCATAAAAAGTGCCGTTAAAAATTTGTTCATCTAATATCCTTTCGATTCTCTGAAAACTTGCCCCTTACTTTGGGGTAAACCAACGTTACAATAGTAGCAAAAACAAAGAACAGAATTATTAAATGTAAACAAATATTTACTTTTGAAGCGCCTTTTTCTCACGGAGTTTTCTGTGATAAGTTATAGCAAACCTGTGAGCCTCATCCCTTATCCTCTGGATAAGATACAACGCTCCGGACTCTCTTGGTAAAAGTATTGATTTTGATTGGTTTGGAAGGAAAACCTCTTCCTGACGTTTCGCCAAACTTACGAAGTCAATTCCTTCAACGCCAAGCTCCTTAACTATTTGCATAACGCTTGACAATTGTCCCTTACCGCCATCTATGATAATCAAATCAGGCTTTGCCCAATTTTTTTCTCCCAAATGACTCAAACGTCTTGTCAAAACTTCTTTCATTGACATAAAATCATCAGGCTTGCCTTCAGTAGACTTAATCTTGAATTTCTTATACTCGGACTTTTTAGGCAAACCGTTTATAAAAGTTACCATTGAAGCAACAGTATTGGTACCCTGAATATGAGAAATATCATAACATTCCATCCTGTGAGGGAAATTTTTTAATTTCAATTTTTCAGCCAAATATGCACCGATTTCATTAAAATCCTCATTGATTTTAACCATTTTTTTAATTTTTGCATTATCCAAAACAACTCTTGCATTTTTATCCGCAAGCATCTGAAGCTCTTTACCTTGAGCTGATTTACCGTAACTTATTTTAACTTTCTTGCCTGAGATGACATTCAACCACTCTTCATATAAAGCTTTTTCGCCAACAGCCTCAAGCTCGTTTGAAACAATCTTATCCGGAAATTCGAGAGATAGCGTGTTGTAATATTCTTTGAAAAATGTCGCAAAAAATTCCGCCCTGTCCTCGGCTTCAACTTCGTAAGTAAAGTCCTTCTTGTCAATAAGCCTTCCTTCTCTAATCATAAGAATAACAATCGCAAAAATTCCGTCCTCATTCAGCATAGAAATTATATCTTCATTCAGCTTTGTATTTTCATATACAACTTTTTGCTTTTCAAGAGTTTTCTTCAAATCAAGATAACTGTCACGGAGTCTGGCGGCCTTTTCATACTGCTCAGAATCAGAATATTTTTGCATCTGTTCTTGAATTTGCTTTAACAACTCGGACTGCTTACCCGATAAAAATAGTTCGGCCTGTTTAACTAAATTTTTATATTCCTCAGATGTTACCAAATGCTGACAAGGAGCCATACATCTCCCTATATGGTAATACAAGCACGGTCTATCCTTGAATTTCGGAGTCTTACACTGCTTCAAAGGAAAAATCTTTTTCAAAAAATCAAGAGTCGAATACATCGCCCTTATATCAGTATAAGGACCGTAATATCTACCTTTTTCCGGATTCAAATTCTTTTTACGCACAACCTGAATACGAGGGAAATCCTCATCCGTAATCAAGAAATAAGGATACTTCTTGTCATCCTTAAGCAAAATATTATAACGAGGCTTGTGCTTTTTAATAAGATGACTCTCCAAAATAAGAGCTTCGACTTCCGTATTCGTTATAATATACTCCATACGCTCAATTTGAGACACCAGCACTTGCACCTTAACACTGTCGTAATGCTTTTTATTAAAATAACTCATTACTCGACGCTTAAGAATTTTAGCTTTACCAACATAAATAATTTCGTTATCTTTGTTGTAATAAATATAACACCCCGGTAATGACGGTAATAATTTTAATGTTTGTCGCAAACTCTCATTCATAGAGACATTATACCACAATTAAGCTCATCGATTGTTACAACCATCTTAACATTAGTTTTAAATGTGTATTTTTGTTAATATTTCCAAAATACACGTATTTACTGCACTTCTAAAGATTAATACTCTATAAAATATTAATAATATTTCCGTTTTTATAGACAAAACCACAAATGTCATATATAATAAATTCGGAATTAAAAATAGAGAAAAGATGAAGGATACAAACTTAAATAACAGAATCAATGTATACAACGAAATATACCAATTGGTATCAGAAGGTAACAGTTACCTACAAGTAATTAAAGGCTATTGTGAAAACGAGATGGAATCTTCAGAGGCTATAGCAAAGCTTTTTGTCATACTCGACGAAGCGTGTAATATCCACGAAAAACTATATGACAAAATAGATGAGCTTATAGCCAGCTTAAATGTATAATTTTCCTGAAATTACACGATCAATTTGAGCAAGATCTTTGACTATCTCAATATCGGAAAAATGATTTTCTTTCATAATACGAGCCACTCTGTCGGCTTGTTTAAAGCCGAGTTCAAAAAGTAAATAACCTCCCGAGTTTAGAACATTTGGCGCAGCAGTTGTTATCTTACGATAATACTCCAAACCATCTGTATCATCTGTATACAGAGCTAAATCAGGGTCAAAAGTAACTTCTTTTTGAATCTCGGCCTTTTCTTTTTTAGGAATATACGGCGGATTGGATACAATAACATCGAATTTTTCACCCGGCTTAACATTAGAAAAAACATCAGATTTTCTAAAAATTGCCTTATTAAAAAGGTTTAATCTGGAAGCATTATCAAGCGCCGTATTCAAAGCATCTGTAGAAATATCAAGCCCAATAATTTGACAATCAGTGTACTTTGCAATCATACAAGCAATACATCCGCTACCGGTACCTACATCCAGAGCCGTTTTAAAATTATTCTTGTTTATAATTTCAATAGCTTTTCTTACTAAAATTTCAGTTTCATCACGAGGAATAAGTACTGAAGGATTTACTATAAATTTTTCGCCCATAAAATCAGCAAATCCAATTATGTGTTGAATTGGTTCACGCGTTTTAGCTCTCCTGATGGCCTTTTCTTTAACCACCTCAAGTTTTGAATAATCAAGCTTTTTGCCCATTATAATATCCTTAACACCATATCCGCAAAAATGTTCGATAAGAAGTTTTACCTCAATATTTGCTTCATTAGGTTCAATTCCCGCATCAGTCAATATTTTCACTATTTCTTGTATATTAGTCATAATTACAACCCTGTATTCTGATATAATTTTAAATCTTCAATTAATTCAAATATTGAAATTATTTCATTCATAAAAACAGTAAACTGCTTGGTATCTGTCAATGGAGTAACCAAACTGCCCAGAGAAAACAAATCCTTATTGACAGAAACTCCAAGAAGCAAGCTGTTATTTATAAAGCTACAACAAATATTATCAGAATTAAAGGCTTTTTGGATATTTTTATATCTTTCCATAAATGCGGTAGTCAAAAGATATCTGGATTCAACCTGATCATTTGAGCTAACATAAAACTTTTTTGAGAAATCAGGATCTTCAAGCTTAACCTCAGAATAAGGCGCAGTATTTATAAGAGAACGCCTCTTAACAATTGTATGCCCCGTAAACTTTTTAGGAATATCCAAAGCAATCAGCACACCTTTAAACTCAACATGGGTTTGTCTTCTACCCTCAGAATCACGAGTTTCATAGGTTAAAGACGTCTCAAGAATTCTTATCGGCACATTTTTGTAAGAACCTACAAAAGCATCATCAGACTTCATCTCTTCAAAGTTTGGAAACAGTTTTGAAATTTTTAGCTCCTGAAACCCAATAACATTAGAACAATCCCAAACAAAATCTCCAAAAGCTGGCATAAGCAAAGGCATTAAAAGGCCTTTTAATTTCCGTTCAAACCTCTTCTGAAAATATTTGTAAATACTATATGCTATTACACCGGCAAAAACAGCCGCAAATATACTGCTATAAGAATAAAATACGACACCATCGTAATCACTATCAGAAGACATAAAAAATATAATAACACCTGCTACGCAAAGAAATGTTAAAACTGAAACTAAAACAGCATTACGTAACGCTTTTTTTCTCTCTTTTTCATAATCTTTTAAAATTGGAAGAATTTTTGAATGATAAACTTTAGCAAAATTCATTCTAAATTCGTTAATACTTTTATCCTGCATAGAACCTCCAAAAAACTATTTTAATAAAATATCAAAAAAATTTAATCCACCTAAAACATGACTTAGAGCAAAACGCCTTAATATTTTTGTATTACCCACTTGCATAATTTCGAAATATACAGTATAATACCATAATACGATGGTGTATTATATCATCACACAATTAACTAAATTAGGAGACACAAAAATGTACCAAGACGAAAAACTCGTATGTGAAGATTGCGGTGCAGAGTTTATTTTCACAGTAGGCGAACAAGAATTTTATGCTGAAAAGGGCCTTGTAAACAAGCCAAAAAGATGTCCTGAATGCAGAAAAAAACGTAGACAAAACAACAGAAGAAATCGCAGGATGTATGATGCAGTTTGTTCAAAATGCGGCGCTCAAACACAAGTTCCGTTCAAGCCTATCCCTGGGAAAGAGGTTTTCTGCAAAGATTGTTTTGTAAAAGAGCAACACCAAGCTGCTGAATAGATTTTATAAAGAAAGTACATAAAGCACGAAAAGAAGGATCCTTAAACAGGGTTCTTCTTTTTTTTACTTAAAGTCATTATCATCTTCAATCCATATTACAGTCAGAGTTATCGGTTTTGCAAAAGGATTGATGGAATATTCATTAAAATTCTTTGATTTAATAATTTTGTCATAGAAATTAACTTTTTCATATAGTTTTTTCGTGTAAGCAAGTAAATTCATAATTCATTCTCCGGACTATTACCTAAGTATATTATTAGTTTTATTCAATGGATAATAATCCCCAAAAAGTAGATATTTTAAAAAGAAACATACTCCAATAAGCTAATCCCGATGAGCAATTGATAAACACAATAACAAAACCTAAAATATGCAAAAAAGGAGATGTTATGAATAAAAAATTAGAAGGCACAAAGACATTACAAAATTTAATTAACTCATTTGCAGGCGAATCACAAGCTCGAGAAAAATATATGATATACTCAAAAATTGCTAAAAAAGAAGGCTATGAGCAAATTGCACAAATTTTTCAAGAGACTTCAGAAAATGAATTTGAACACGGCAAATTATTTTTTGAAAAAATAGGTGGTCAATCAATAGGACACGTAAATGCAGAGTATCCGTTTGAAACAGGAACAACACTTGAAAATCTTGACAGTGCTATGAGAGGAGAAAATGAAGAATACAGCCATTTGTATTTAAAATTTGAGAATGAAGCAAAAGAAGAAGGCTTTGACGATATTGCTTTATTATATTCGAATATAAGAACAGTTGAAAAGCACCATTCCGAACGTTATGGAGAACTTTTTGAAGTCGTAAAAGAAAATACATTCTTTTCAAAAAACCATGAAACAACTTGGCAATGTCGTAAATGCGGTTATATTGTAAAATCTAAATCAGCACCTGAAAAATGTCCGCTCTGCAGCCATCCGAGAGCATATTTCCAGCAAGTTTGTGAAAAATATTAAATGTAACAGTATTGGCAATTATAAGTTTTATGTAATATAATTATCTATATTATGAGAAGAATGCCGGCAACAATTTTAACACTTAGTAGCATCATAATTATTTATGGATGCTACTATTTTGGGTTGCCGTATGCATTAAACAAACCTGAAGTTGCAAATTTTGTGCAAACTCAAGCACTTAAAACAACAGGATATAAAATTGCAATAGAAAATCTAAGGTTTAAATCCTCGTATTTTCCTGCAATAAGAATTTACGCAGATAATTTTTACATATTGAATGACGATAACAGCAAAGCTCTTACGGTTGCTAATCCATACGTAAAAATCAGATTACTTCCGCTAATATTAAAAGAGATCAAAATAGCAGCATTAAACTCTGATAATATTGAAGCTCAACTGGTTTTTGACAAAAATTCAAAACTGAAGCTGGGGCAATACCCGCTCGTAAAAAAGGATAATGATTTTCATATAGTTGGAAAGAACTTTAACATCAAAAAATACAAAATAAATCTTTTTGATGAGATTCAAAAAAAGACAATCGTTTTAGACGGTAATTTCTTCAATCTCGGAGAATTTAATCAAGACAAACAAATCAGATTTTCTACAGATGCTCAATTACACACAGGCGAGAAATTTGCAAAAATAAATGCTGATATTGACCTGCAGCTTCCGCTAAAAAATCTTTCTGAAGATAAAGCTTTATTGGATTTAGATATTCAAAATCTAGATTTATCTGATTTTAAAATATACGCTAAAGCCCTTTCTCATAACAAAATTACGGATTTACGAGGCATAATAAATATAAAAACTCATACGAAAAATATTCAAGGACACAGAAATATTATTGGGAGATTAAATCTTGATAATTTCGGAATAATACAAAAGGATGCTGCATCTTCTATTTATAGTAAATATCCTCTTAATATCAAAGGGGACATAAGCGTTATTAAGAATGGTTTTAAAATTAATAACCTAAAATTGCTATCACATAACATCGACATCTTTATGAATGGGAGAATCAACAAAACAAACGCAAAATTTCCTATCCTTGACTTAAAAGCAACCATAAACAAAGCAAGCGGTGCAGAATTATTACCACTGTTCCCTGGAGATGAAAACTTAAATCCTGACTTTAATTTTTACAAACTCAAAAAATACGGCATCTACGGCAACGCCACAGGAAATATTGAAATAAAAGGTGAAGCAGATTATCCAAACCTTTACGGAAACGCTCTATTAACAGATGTATACCTGATAGAGCCGATTAAGGATGCTCCAAAAAACGGAGTAATAAAGCTAAACTTTAACCAACACGAAATGAACCTTAATGCACACGTTTTCACAAATAAAAACGAATACGTTGATGTTCTTGGCAAATTCAAACTATTCAGAAACAGATATACCGATTTATACATAAAAAGTACCGAGAATATTGAATTGGTAAAAGTCAGAAAAGTAGTAATGCCTTTGCATGAAATTTTTAAATTTGAACTTGGTCCAATCCCAATGATGCGTGTAGATGCTGGTATAGGTTCTGCGAATTTACATATTGCAGGAACAAAAACTGAACCTCATTCTTGGGGAAAAATAAATTTCCGTGATGGAATAGCTTCATTTATTACCATCAATAATATGGTTGCTAAAAAAATTGCAGGCAGCGTAAACTTTGATAACGAAATAGTTACATTCAAAACAACTTCCACATATCTTAATAATCTGCCGGTAGACATCGATGGTAATTGTACTCTAAGCGGAGATTTGAGCGTCAATGTTAAAGGTGAAGGTCAAAATTCAAAAGATTTGCTAAAAATAATAAACACTTCACCAATTTTGGCAGAGTTACAACAAATGATGAAGCCAATAACTTTTGCAGACGGGAAAACAAAAATATTTTTAAACATATTTGGACACGTAAACAGAGGTGAAGAGCCTGTATTTAACAAAGATTTATTTGCAAAAGGAACAGTAGAACTAATCAATAACAAAATGACGTTTTTTGAATACAAAATTCCTGCATCAAACATCTCCGGCATAATTCATTTTGACCGTGACGACGGAGACTTTAATATAACGGCAAATTTACTAAACTCACCGATAAGCACAAACGGTGTCATAAAAAAACAAACCGTAACAGCCAATGCTGTTTCTCATAAGTTTATTGCAGAAGACGGACTAAAAATTGCACGACTGATGTATGGAAATAAAATTCCTGCAATAAATATTCCTGGGCTAAACACTATTCACACATCTTTTTCAGGTCACTATCATGGGCCTATGGATTTAGAACACTTCGATTACAATAAAATTACCGCAAAAGGGAAAATTTACAGTAATTTTGGTTCAAAATCACCATTACTTGTAAATAACAGCGAATTTGAAGTCAAAAATTCCAACGTAAAAACATCTGTTATAAGAGGCGCTATAAAACGAAATCCTTATAATTTACAACTAGATATTGATAGAGCCTTTGACGAGAAAAAACTTGTCAGCGGAACTTTCTCAATGAAAGATTTTGACCTTTCCGTATTAAACGGATTAAAAATACCTGAAATCCCGAACTTTAAAGATTTTACAAATTTCCAAGGCAAAATTAATATCTCTTCAAAAATCAAAAACAATAACATAAGACTATTTTCTCAACTTGGAGATACCAGCGTAATATACAAACCAAAACACTTAAGAATAAAAATTCTTAACGGAAATATTCTTTTTGATAAAGATGACCTTAACCTAAACAAAATTAACGCATACGCAGGTGTAATGCCAGTATTTGTAAACGGTAAAATCTCCAATATAGTGCAAAACCCTGACTTAAACCTTTATGTTAACGCAAAACCTTCACAGGAATTCTTTGACCAGTTTTTCAACTCAAAATCCGTGTATCCTATAAAACTCAAGGGTGATGTAATGTTCTCATCAACTCTAAGAGGAACGTTAGACAGATTGAGCTCAAAAACGGAACTAAAGCTTGACGAAAGCTCCTCTCTATACTACATGGGCGCAACAATCGGAGATTTAACAAACCCTGTAAGAATATATATAGACGGAATAAGCAGTCCTACAAGCTTACGGCTAAATAATTTTGTATACGACAAAATAATCGCATCTCAGAATAATAAACGTTTTCCAAATACTCAAGTGACAGCCAAAGGAGATATTTATCTGCTTGGTAAAAATAATTTGAGATTTAAGAATTTCAAAGTAAAAACTGAAAATCCGACAGATGCAAAAATATTTAACATAATCTTCAAAAAACCGTTTATGAAACAAGGTGTCTTCACCTCGGATTTACTTATAAACGGAGACTTATACACTCCAAAAATCCTAGGTAAATTAGATGTTACAAGTGTAGACATACCTGTATTCGACACAACCGTAAAAGATGTAAGTCTTGACTTTAGGCACGACAATGTGTACATAAGAACAAAAAGCTCAGTACTAGACAATGCAATATACTTTGCAGCAATAATGCAGAACAAATTCATTCCGCCATACACGTTTAAGGATGTATCATTGTATTTTGAAGACTTAGACCTCAACAAAATTACAAATGCTATTCAAGAATACGAAGCTGACTTGTACAAACAACAGCTTGGCTTGACCAGCACTGCAAAAGCATTTGATCCTTCTCAAATTATAGTTAAAAGCGGAAAAATTCTGGCAGATAACATTAAAATAAAAGAACTGAAAGCAACTGATTTTAAAGCAGATTTTAATATAGACAAAAACACAACTGCGAATGTAAACGATTACAACTTCAAACTTGCCAACGGCAGTGTTAACGGAGATTTGTCATTTAATTTGCTGACAAATGAACTTGACTTAAATTCACATATTCATAATTCAAATGCCCAAACAATCGGAGAATCTCTATTTGATATGAAAGGTCAATTCTACGGTATAGTTAACGGGGATATGAATATAAAATGTATTGGCAAAGACCAAGCTGAATGCCTAAAAACCCTTTCTGGTAAAGGTCAATTTTTAATTAAAGACGGAAGAATGCCGAAATTGGGTTCTCTTGAATACCTGTTAAAAGCAAGCAACCTTGTAACAGGCGGTATTACGGGCATTTCAATCAACGGTATCATTGATTTGATTACACCTCTAAAAACAGGTGAATTCAAGAGTATTGCAGGACACTATAACATAGAAAACGGTATCGTAAGAGATTTGGAAGTATTTTCTAAAGGTAAAGACTTGAATCTTTACTTAACAGGCTCATACAACATTGAAAATTATATAGCTGATATGGAAGTTTATGGAAGCCTATCTTCTAATATCGCATCAGTATTCGGGAAAATAAAAAGTTTATCATTAAATACACTACTTAACACTATCCCGCTTCTGCAGAAGAACGAACTCTCAGATGATATCACTGCAAAAATAAATAAAATTCCAGCAAACGAACAAAGCAGCATATCAAGAATATTTGCTGTAGACATCAACGGTGATATCAACGGATTGAACTATGTTAAAAGCTTTAAATGGGTAAAATAAAAGATAGAGAGAATAATAATACCCCTCAACTCATTTTAATCACAAGCGGTAAAAAACAACTCCACTAAACTCTTTTCCCAGTCTCTTTATCAAACAGATAAATATCATCTTTCTTGATAGAAATATCTATAGTCTTACCGACTTCAACATCAGCAGAAAGCTTTGCTGAACATTTGCTTGAGCCGATATTAAAATATACAATCTTTTCAGAACCGAGAAGCTCAGTTATATCAACATCAGCAGTCAACTTGATCTCCCCGCTGCAAATCATTTTTTCCGGTCTAACCCCGACAAGCAGTCCCTTATATTGTCCATCAATTAGCTCTCCATCAATGAAATTCATCTGCGGAGAACCTACAAAGCCTGCAACAAAGGTATTCTGCGGATTATTATAAATTTCCTCAGGACTTGCAACCTGCTGAATTTTACCCTTATCTAAAACGACAATTCTGTCGCCCATAGTAAGAGCCTCAGTCTGATCGTGAGTAACATATATAAATGTAGTCTGTAGTTTTTCGTGCAACTTCTTTATCTCAGATCGCATCTGCACTCTGAGTTTTGCATCCAAATTAGATAACGGCTCATCCATCAGGAATACCTTTGGATTTCTAACAATTGCACGCCCTAAGGCAACCCTCTGACGCTGACCGCCTGATAACTGTTTAGGCTTTCTGTCTAAATACTCAGTTAAATCAAGAATATTCGCAGCTTCCTGAACCTTTCTTTCAATCTCATCTTTTGGAACTTTACGCATTTTTAGCCCAAATGCAATATTTTCCCTTACCGTCATATGCGGATATAAAGCATAACTCTGGAAAACAAACGCGATATCTCTATCTTTTGGTGGGATATTATTAACCTTCTTCCCGCCGATCAAAATCTCACCGTCAGAAATTTCTTCCAGTCCCGCAATCATTCTTAAGATAGTAGATTTGCCGCAGCCTGACGCCCCAACAAGAACTATAAATTCTTTATCTTTTATCTCCAAGTCAATACCATCTATAACAACCTTACTGTCATAGATTTTTTTGACATTTTTTAAAATGACATCACTCATCTTGTTGAATTGCTCCATTCTCTACAGGAATAATAACATTAAACACAGTACCCTTCATAACTTCAGTTTCAAGCCAAACCGCACCGTGCAAAGCCTTTACCAACTCCTTGACACTACCAAGAGAAATAGAACGAACCAAATTCTTTCTATTTTGTTTATCAAGCTGTGTATAAGGCTCAAAGATACCCTCTACTTCATTTTCCTGTATTCCTACACCGTTATCACTAATACGTATCTGCATATAAGATGTTTCTACAGCATTTTTTATAGGTCTGATACCAACCTTTTTAACATCCTCCAAAGAAGGATTATAAAGCTCTACCAATATAGTACCAATTTCAGTAAGCTTTATAGAAATTTCAAGTAAATTTTGTAAAATAATTTTTACAGCATTTTCATCGCTAAAAATATATTTATCAGCAAGCCCGTCAGCATCGATATTTATATCAAGCTTTTTGGTCGCAATCATAACCTCATTATCTGTAATTACGCGCTGCACAAGGTCTAGAATATCAAACACATGCATATTTTTTTCATACAATCTTGACTCAACTTGAGCAAACTCAAAAAACTTATTCATAAAATACAACAGTTCAGTAGCATTTTTATTAATAATTCTCACATACTTGCGTTGTTTATCGTTAATCTCACCACCCAAACCATCGTTCAAAGCTTGAGAAAACCCAAGTATAGACTGCATTGGAGACTTAAATTCATTTGCAAGCTTAGTCAACATAAGATTTTTATCTTTATTCAATCTGCCGGTCTTTTCAGCCTGCGTCAAAATATTAGTCATTTCAGTAACATCACGGATAGTAATAAAATATTGGTTGTCTAATAAATTGGCACTCAATTCAACAAAAAATTCTCTTGAATTAATCACCGCTCCGCCGACAACAGAAACATCTTTATAAGAAGATTGCTCCGCAAGCTCCATACCTTTCACAACGATATCATTGAAATTGAGCCCTTTTAAATCCTCTTTTGAAGTCTCAAAAACAATAGCGGCACGATCATTCGCCCACAATATTTCTCCACTGTTCTCGTCCACAACAAAAACCGCATCTGGCAAGTATCGTAGGACATCTTTCATATTAACTTCGCTAAATAAATTTAATAAATTCATACCTTGCATTACATCCCGTTATGTTATATAATAGATGATAACATAAAATTTGTAAGAAAAAATTTCAATATTAACTTTTGTAATTTTTTTTTTACAAACTAGCAAAAAAAATAATCTTGGTGTTTTAAAGCATAAAACGGATAAAGAGGCAATTTGTATTACATGAGGTCATCAGACAGTATTCCAGAAAGAAGGTATGACTATGAGAGAAATTAACAATTCAACTGGCAGCTTAAGCCCGGCAAATTTCAAAAAAATCGATGCAAAAAAAGACATAGCCATTACAAATGAGAATATTCCTGAAGAACAAGCACCTTCAAAAGGCAGCGAAAACTTGGCAAATTCTCCGGAAGCAATCATCGGAAGATCTCAAGTACACGTACAAAAAGCAGATAACTTGGAGAATGATATGAAAACTATGCTAAATAACCCAGAAGCAGTTGAAAAAGCCGTTAAATTTTGCACGGTTGCAGAACGCATTCTCAAAGAACAAGGCGTAGATGAGCCGTATGAAAAAGCTGCAATTCTTGCAAATGCTTTTAAAGACGAGTTTTTTAAGAATTAGTTTTTCTGTTTCAAATAATCAATAAGCCCCAACAAACCGAGTTTGTAGCATTCTGTTCCAAACCCGCTGATTTGTGCTATACAAACAGGAGCTATTAGAGAATTATGCCTGAATTCTTCTCTTGAATGAATATTTGTCATATGAACTTCCACTGTAGGAACATTCACAGCAGCAATCGCATCACGAATGGCAACACTTGTATGCGTATACGCAGCAGGATTTATAACAATTCCATCAAAATTATTCAATGCCGAATGGATTTTCTCAACAATCTCACCCTCGTGATTGCTCTGGAACATCTCTACATCAATACCCAATTCAAACGAATATGAATATAAACGCTTCTCAAGTTCCTTTAGAGTAACCGTCCCATATTTGTCAGGTTCCCTTACGCCTAGCATATTCATATTTACTCCGTTTATAATAAGAATTTTCATGACATTTCTCCTTGCAAACATGATAATATAAAATCAACCAATTGTAAATTTTTATTAACTTTTGAATTACATGTGTAACATGTTTTTCATGTTCAGCTTATCATGCATGTACAACTATCCCCAAATCTCCTCCCAAGATTATTGTAAAGCTACCAAAGAGTAGCTTTTTTTTTACATATTTTTATAAAAACATAAAAAAACGGCACCTTATGAGGTGCCGTAGAGTATTTGATAGTGATAGATTATTTTTTATCAGGTTTCGGTTGAGCAGGAGGGGTAACAGGTCTTTCACCCTGCTCAAAGTGTTTTGCAGGTCTCATAGCATCTCTATGATGCTTATGATGCCTCATTTCTCCAGGTCTGTTACCTCGAAAGTCAGCATGAGGGGGGAACATTCCCGGAGCACCCTTATGTATATTTATATCAACCCTTTCTATTGGAGGTGGAGGTGGAAATTGACCAGGGATTCTAGGTGGCTTGTGTACGGCAGAAAATACTGCCAATGCCAGTAACGCTCCTATAAATGACGTTGCAATAGACATTAATGCTCTATATACTTCTCTTTTCTTTATACAAAAATACCTTTTAGTATGTATATCTTTCTCTTCTGTCATACAGCCTCCTTTACTTTTTAACGTGTACATTCATATAACGAAATAAGAAAACAAATTGTTCATTTTTAGAACAAAAAAGCCTTGTATAAGTTTATACAAGGCTTTTTATAAATTTTTTATGTAACCTACCCATTACCATTTGGACTTTCATAATCAATACCCATTTCCTTTAAAGTCCTTATAAAATTTTGGGCACAAATCTTTTGAGCTTCAGGAGGTACAATTCTTAAAATCTCTACAGTTCTTGATATAACCGGATCCTTATCATACCAACGATTATTAGCATTTACAGGTTTAACCATCGCATAAAATTTATCAACAGTTTCTTTTGATACTTTCTCTTCTATTTTCTTCAAAAAAATTTCAGCCTGAGCATGTAATTCGTTTTGGTAATTCTTTAGCAATTCGATAACTTCTAAAAGTAACGGATCGTGATCGTACCAACGCTTATATGTAGGACTCATTATGTGTACCCTCCGTTAGATTGTCGGGAGAAACAAGTTCGTCATCCCTTCTTTCAATCTTACCTCCTAACAATCTTAACTTAGATTCAAAATTTTCGTATCCTCTATCTATATGATGTAGGTTTTCGATAACAGAATTGCCTTCAGCCATAAGAGCCGCAACAACAAGAGAAGCACCTGCTCTCAAGTCACTAGCTGCAACAACAGCACCTGTAAGCTTTTTAACACCTTTTACGATAGCGTGGTTTCTGTCTTGATGAATATCAGCACCCATTCTACGAAGCTCAGGAACTTGCATAAATCTGTTTTCGTACAAGCTTTCGGTAATAATACCAACACCGTTTGCCGTAGACAACAAAGCCATTGCCATAGACTGTAAATCCGTAGGGAATCCAGGATATGGCTGAGTTACAAAATTTATTGAGTTTAATCTGTTTTTGCAACTAACTTCTAATATTGTCGGTTCAACAAGTTTAATATTAGCGCCCATTTTCAATAATTTATCAGTAAAGAATGTCAAATGAGCAGGGAATACGTTCTTAATAATACCTTTGCCGCGAGTAGCGATAATAGCTGACATATAAGTACCGGCTTCAATTCTATCCGGAATAGTTGTATATTCGATAGGATGAAGCTTATCAGCAGTAACCCCGTTAATAACAATTTCAGAAGTACCTGCACCATTTATGTCAGCACCCATTGCATTAAGGAAGTTTGCCAAATCAACGATTTCAGGTTCTTGAGCAGCATTTTGGATTCTTGTAGAACCTGTTGCCAAAGTCGCTGCAAGCATCAAGTTTTCTGTAGCACCAACAGATGGAACATCCAAATATATATCCGTTCCCACAAGCTTTGAAGCTTTAGCGTGAACGTAACCGTTTTCAATTTTAATTTTGGCACCAAGAGCTTCCAAACCTTTTATGTGGAAATCAACTCTTCTTTCACCAATTGCACATCCGCCTGGAAGAGCAACTATAGCTTCTCTACATCTTGACATCAAAGCACCAAGAATAATAAAAGAAGCTCTCATTTTGCTAACTAACTCATACTTTGCAGTAATGCTTGTAAGTTCTGTAGCATCAATAACAATAGACTTTTCTTTTTTATCATAAACCGTTTTAGCGCCAAGACCTTCTATAACGCTTAACATAACCTCAACATCAGTCAAGTCCGGAACATTATAAATCTTTGTAGCACCTTTAGCTAAAACTGCGGCAGCCATAAGTTTCAATACTGAGTTTTTAGCTCCGCCTATTTCGACTTCACCTCTTAGTGGGGTTCCTCCTTTTACATAAAATTTCTGTGTCAATTTTCCTCCGGAACAATATACATATTAACCTTACACCATTATAATAATACAACTATAACCTTTTGATGTAAATAAGTTAAATAATGTAAAGTAAAATTTCCATACATTTTTCAACTTTTACATTTTAAGGTGTTTTTACATAAAAAAAAGAGTCCTTAACGGACTCGTGTTGGAATTAAGAATAGCTGGAAGTATGAAAAAGATTTAATTATATTTAACTTGTTACATATTCAATTTACAATTACCTAAATGGGTATAAATTATGAGTTAAGATGAACATACTTTTTGGCACAATCAAACATAGCATTTACCAATGCTGCATTTGCGTATATATTCATCCCGTTTGTTTCCAAAACTTGCTTAACTCGTTTTTCCCACATATTGTATATTTCGTCACTGTCCAAATCCAAGACCTGCGCTATCATAGTGAGTTCCTTGTAATCAATCGGTATAGGCAAACTGCCTCTCAAAATATCAACAATCTCAAGTCGTTTTTTACGCGGAAAAGATTTCAAAAAATTCACTACAGAAATCTTTTTGTCTTTCATTCTCTCTTTTAAATACTCGACAAACTCATCTATAATAATAGGCTCTTGAGGAATTTTGTATTCTTCAAAATTCTCAGGTTCAATCTCCATTACAGTGGCAATTCTCTCTAATGTAGTACCCCTTGTTGAAAACGGAATTGAATTGTCGATAAGATTGTATACATAAGATAAAGTTACCCCTATCATTTCTGCAAAATCTTTCTTATGCAATCCGTTTTTCTCTAAAAACTTTGCGACTTTCTCTGAACTTTTTTCTTGTATTATCGGTTTATTTTTAGCTTTCATAATCTTATCCTCACGTGTTTAGCATTTATAAAATAAGTTCTATTTATCTTTTTGTTAAGCGCAAACATGGTATGTCATGACGGTAATATTTATTTGAGTTAAAATCATAAAAAAGAGGTATTAACGTGAAATTAATAGCAGGTTTGGGAAATATTGGAGAAAAATATTGCTTTACCAGACACAACACGGGTTTTATGGTTGTCGACAGGTGGGCGCTTGAGGAAAATGCTTCCTTCAAACAGGACAGTAAATTAAAATGCTTCATGACGAAAATAAAATTCAATGGAGAAGATATCATCCTGATTAAACCAACCACATATATGAACCTCTCTGGAGAAGCTGTCAGAGCCGTCGCAGACTATTATAAAATCAAACTAGAAGATATTATAATAATCTATGATGACATCGCCCTAAACCTCGGTAAAATAAGGTTACGCGCTAACGGATCAGATGGCGGACATAACGGAATTAAATCGATAATTCAGCACTTAAATTCCAATAAATTTGACAGAATAAAAGTCGGAATAGGCCCGCAAATAGGCCCGTCAGAAAATTACGTGCTCCAGAATTTTTCAAAAACACAACTTGAAGAACTGAAACCTATACTGGATAAATCAATTGATGCAACAAAATCTATTATCACTGATGGAATGGAAAAATCCCAAAATAAGTTTAACTGATAATACCATTTTAAAATGGAATTTTAGCACAAAAAAACAGCCTCTGATTGGAGGCTGTTTTTTCAGTAAATGTTATAACTAAAACGTTGCAACAGGTTTTTTCTGAGCAGTTGCGCCAGGAATTGATTGCCAATTTGCAGCCATAATCTTCTTAAACGATTTCAAAGCAGTATCTTCTAATTCACCAAGTTCTTCAGCTTCCATAATCAATTCTCTCAATGGAAGCAAAGCTCTTTGGTCACGAAGAACACCCAATGCTGCTGCAGCACCTGCTCTAACCAATTCGTTTTCGTTACGGTTTTTCATTACATCGATCAATGCAGGAACAGCCTTTGTATCATTCAATTTACCTAAAGATGTTACTGCATAAATTCTAACGTTAACCCACTCGTCATACAACATATTAATAACTTTATCAACAGCTTTTTTGTTACCAATTTCACCTAATGCTCTTGTTGCATCGCATCTTACATTAACTTTTTCGTGATCCAATGATGCGATTAAAGCATCTGTAGCAACATCACCAATTTCAATCAAAGCATCAGTAGCTGTAATACATACTTGAGGGTTTTCATCATTTAAAGCCTCTACTAGAGGTTCTACAACAACAGCACCGCCCAAACGTCCTAATGCACGTGCAGCACGAACACGAACGTCAACGTTTCTGTCTTCTCTTAAAGATTCAATCAAGTGTAAAGTAGCTTTCGAATCACCCAGTTCACCTAATGCTCTTGCAGCATACAAACGAACTGAACCGTTTTTATCGTGTTTTAAAACGTCAATTAATGGTTCAACAGCCTTCGAATCTCCCATTTCACCGAGAATCCTTGCTGCGTTATACCTTACTTTTTCTGAATTGCTTGTTTTCAAATCTGTCAACAATTCATCAAATGTTTTCTTAACTTGTTTTTTCTTACTGTTCACACTAATTGTCATTTACATTCCTCCGACACATAATAACTTTCACACCTACACTCTTATATAAAGATTTTTGTGTGAAATTTATTGCCTCTTTTACTTGTATATGTTAACTAATTGTAACAATATTTATTAACCTTTTTTCTTTATCACCTTTGACTGCCTGATATCTAGGGGTTAGGCAACCATCCATAAAGGGTACACTCAACACTTTATATTTTTATAGTAACACATGTTTCAAATTATTACATGGGTAATATGTATTATTTGATATTTTTTAATGATTGTTTTTTTAATATAATGTTAAATTCAATTATATACAGGTGTTTTTTGTAACATAACTTTACATATACTACTTACTATGGATAGTAATAATAAACTCGCTACCCTTCCCAACCTCACTATTTACAATAATTTCACCTTTATGTTTTTCTATAATTTTCGAACAAATCGCCAAGCCCAATCCTGTCCCGACTCCTACACCTTTTGTTGTATAACCAACTGTGAAAATTTTTGAAATTTCGTCTTTTGAAATTCCTTTTCCGGTGTCTTTTATGCTCACAGTCAAAGTTTCGCCCTGATAATTTGTTGAAATTGTGATAGTTCCTTTTCCTTCTATCGCTTGACAAGCATTTATCAAAATATTTGTAAAGACCTGATTTAACATATTCGGGTAACACCTTATCAGAGGCAAGTTTCCGTAGTTTTTCACTATTTCTATTCGATTTTTTGTTTCGTGTCTTATAAGATCCAAAGTTAGATCAAGTTCTTTATTTATATCTGCTTCCTGTAGTTCTGCTTCATCCAACCTTACAAATTTTTTCAATGAGTAAACCATATTAGAAATTCGCTGAATTGCTTCATTATCAATTTGGTTGATTTCTTGCATTATATCTGCAATTTCAGGATCTGTAATTTGCGGAATAAGCTTTGCCAAAAGTCCGTTATTTGACTTGATTGAAGCAACAGGAGTATTGATTTCATGAGCAACACCTGCAACCAGCTGACCTAACGATGCCATTTTCTCTGAATTAATTAATTGCAGTTGAGTATCTTTTAATTCTTTAAGAGTATGTTTTAGTTCTTTTACTGTTTGTATATTTTTCTGATACAATTCTGCCCTTATAATTGCGTTACCCAATTGGAAAGAAATCGCTTCAAGAATTTCCAATTCTTCACTCATCTCCCGCTTTTGATAACTAAGCAAAACTATCACGCCGACAAGCTTTTGAAGATGAAAGACCGGAACTATTACTCGCATTATTGGCTGCTTAAACGGTTTAGCATCGACATATTCTTTCAGAACATGAGTAACCGATATTTTCATATCCTGTATAGTATGAAAAGTTTTGTCATCAAAGGCTATCAGGTCATTTTTTGACAGTCGTTTTCTGCCATAAATTTCTTCTACTTTAAATTTTCCTCCATCGCTTGAAGCATAATAAGCTTTAAATGCTCCAAACATTGAAGCTAATTCACTGAGGGCTGATTGGAGAATTTTTGAAATATCCATCGACTCTCTTATTGTGTTAGAAACTTTATTTATCAAAGCAATTCTTATAGCTTGAGATTGTGCTTTTTGTTTTATGTTTAATAAATCCTCATTCTCTTCTTTTAACTTTTCACAATCCTGTTTTAACTTCTCATTCTGTTTTTTTTCAAATTCCAAAAGTCTCTGGGCACTCACATCAGAAAAGAATAATATTGAATAAAAGCCTTTTTTAAGAACCGTCAAATCATAATAATATATTTTTCCACTCTCTTCCTGATAAGAAACGCAAGCAAAAAAGTTCTCGTGCGAACTCAGCGCATGAAAGATGGGAGAATAGTTTTCAAGATTTTCACTATTTAGTGGACAAATATTAAAATTAGTATTATGAGAAAACTTTTTTAAATCAACAAAATTTTTAAACCAACGCTTAAAAGTATAGTTTTGATAAACTACATCCCCTTTTTTATTGACAATTATTACAGCATCCCTAAACTGATTAAAAATATCAAATTTTTTCATAATCATATTATATCATTACACAGAAAACATGTCACCAATATTACTTCTCAAGTTATTATTACGCGTTTATTATAGTATAATAAAACTATGAAAATTTTAGGCATAGATCCCGGCATGGCTATCGTCGGATATTCCATCTTAGATTTTGACGGAAAGAATTATGAATTAATATCTTCGGGCTCCATTCAGACCAAAAAAGGAAGCCGAGAATCCGCAAGACTTTTGGAAATTTTTCAAGATATGACAACTATTGTCGAAACTTACAAACCAGATGTTGCGGCAATAGAAAAACTGTTTTTCGTTCACAACCAAACTACAGTCATGCCTGTAGCCCACGCCCGCGGAGTAATCCTAACAGTTCTTGAGCAGTTCCAAATCCCGATATACGAATATACTCCGATGGAAGTAAAGAAAGTCTTAACCGGATACGGACGAGCTGAGAAAAAAGAAGTCGAGCAAATGGTCAAATTTACACTTGGAACAGAAACTCTGCCAAAACTTGATGACACAGTAGACTCTATTGCCATTGCAATTTGCTACAGCAGATCAGTTTAATCACGCTTTATGTTCAAAAGCATTTCGTTTGGAATAAACACATCATTAACGCCAATAGCAGCATTAATAAATACAAATTCCATATTCTCGTTATAGCCTATATCCAAATTAGAAAACGGTATTTTTAAATCAAGAGTCTTACCTAAAACAGACGTAATTTCCTTTGGACTTTCCAAAACCCACAAATTCCCAGGAATAGATTTTATCAGTCTTAATAATCTGAGCTCTCCACCCCTTACAGAAATTTGTATCTCATTATGGAAACGCTGTTTTGTTATCGGCAAAATATTTTCAGTCTTATTTATTAATCTGATTGGAGACAAAGAATGTTTCTTTGAAGAGTTTCTCGTATAAATATACATCTGGTATGTTCTTTCAGTATTACGAACATTCTCCCTTACATAATCATTTATGTAAAATCTCAGATAAAAATTATCTTTGTCATACCCGAAACAAATCCTGTCAAAAAACTTATTTTCCTTCAGTACAGGTCCGTCAGGAATATCTATACAACCGGCATTAAGCCAAGAATCATCATTAAGATTGTCCACACCATCAATTAAAGGTTTTATTTCGCCCTTCGGATATCTCGAAGGTTTTGTGATAACAGATGACAACGGCAAATCCAAATACTCAGGATATTCCAAATCCAAATATGTATATATATTTTTCAAATGCTCTCTAAATAGATAATCAAATATATTATCACGCCCTGAATCATTTGGCTCACCATACCACCAGAACCAATCACTACCCTCACAGATAAACAACTCTTTTCGGGCAAGCTCAATATTCGGGTGCATAGGATTTTCTTTTACAAACTTTGAAAAATCATCACGGACATTCTTCAAATACTGCCAAGCCAAATTCTTTACAGGCTCATCTATCCAAAGCTTAAAATTCCTGTTAATCCAAGAACCGGATTTTATTTTATTCAAAGGTTTCGGAAACTTTTCTTTATCCAAATAATCACTTATCAAAACTGTTTCCAACGAATCATCGTCATCTATTAACTTATAAAGTGTCCTCAAAAATACAATTCCGTCATCAGGATAATTTTCCCAACAATTTTCACCATCCATAGCTATTGTTAATAAATGGCTGTCATCAGGAGAAGCTAGAAGCTTGCTCTGCATAACCTTAATTCTCTCATACAAATCCTTCGCAGCAAGCTCAGAATCATAATTCGGATATTCAAATCCTATCAAATTAGAAATCATTGAATTTCTAAAAATTATCTTCAAACCATTTTTATATTCGTAAGTTTTAAGTAAATGATAAGGCTCTTCCAAATACCCCTTAAAATCTCTTACAAATTCAAAATTTATAGAATTAGCTAAAATTCCCTCATCAGAAATTGTCCAGTCTAAACCTACACTCTTGAATAAATCCAACTCTTTCGGGCTTACACAATGCTCCGACGGCCACATTCCTCTCGGACGCTTTCCAATAAGTTCCTCTACTCTATCCAATGCCGAAACTGTCTGCATTTTGGCATCCAATTCCATTTTCAAATCCGAAGGCAACCCCTCACTATTAGATATCTTGATAGATTTGATATCCAACAATATAGGCAAAATTGGATGATAATAAGGGCTAGTTGTTACTTCAACCTTACCTTCAGCTACATATTTGCGATACTCCGGAATTATACGCCTTATAATCTCACGCTGAAGCTCGATAATTTTTTGTCTATCCTTAAGAGTATATCTTTTACCTTTTTTAAATAACTTTCTAAGCTCAGGATACTCCTGCTTATAGGAAGGATCAAACCAGACAAGATTAAATAACGCCATCAAGTCCGAATACTCTTCATCACTAAACGCAGAAATATCAAGCTCGGACATACTCTGACGTTTCTGAAACAATTTATTATACTGAGGATACGGATAAATCATCGTCTTGTAATTCGCATCAAAAAAGTTATTTAAAATAAACTCCTTATCCTCAGGATTAAGTTCCTCAACAGGAGTAACAGTTAATCTTGAATGCAAATCATGCGCTCCTCTTTCTCCATAATCAATTAACGCATCAAGCAGAACAGGAACTATATTTACATTAACCTTTATGTCCTTGTAATTATCCAGAATAGTAATCATATCCAGATAATCTTTAACCGCATGCAGTCTTACCCAAGCCATCAAATAATCACCGTCAGGCGATAGTTGGTATACCGGCTGATGCATATGCCAGTAAAACGCAATTGACAACTTTTTAGTTTGACTCATCATAGGATTTCTTAACTCCGTGCAATTAAATTATATCATTAAAACCAAATTTGTGAATATTATCTAAATATGCTTTACTGCAAACCTTTTGCGTATATTGCCTTATAGTTTCAAGCGAATTTGCTCGTATATCGGAAAGTTTTTCGCGACGACAATTCTTTATCTTCAAAAACAGATTTCGTATTGAACCGGCATCAGGCAATACAGTAAAACCATTCACCCCATCTTGGATAATTCCATCAATACCATCATTTTTTGTACACACAACAATACATCCGCTTGCCATCGCCTCTAAATATACCATCCCAAATGTTTCTCCAACACTTGGCAAAACAAATATATCAGATTTCCTCATCTCATCAAGAACCTTTTCATTAGGCAATCGCCCAAGGAATTTCACATTTTTATCCAAATCTTCAAGGTTTTTGCGCTCTTTTCCATCCCCAATGACAGTCAGCTCAATATTATCAAACCCTTTTAACGCCAAAATTAATTTATCAATATTTTTGCGTTTCTTAAAATTGGCACAAGTCACAACCCTGAGAGATTGCGAATTAATTTCATGAGAAAATTTATTTATAATATATTTTTCATCCACCCCGGATGGTGCAACAAAAGTTTTTTCTTCAAATTCCGGATATAAACTCAGCAGCTTATCTTTTATTACATACGAACGACAAGCTATGGCTCTGGCATTTCTCAACGCCTTCAATAATTTAGGCTTAAAATAAATCCTATACACAGGACTTGTGAGCACTACCAAATCTGAAACATGGACTCCGGCCACAAACGGTACCCCTAACTTATCAGCAAACAAAATCCCTGATGGCATGTGAGCAATAACAATATCATAATGCTCATTAAATATATTCTTTGCCCTATTTTTTACATTTCCCATAAACGGTAATAAATAATTTGCATTAAAAACTCCATCATATTGACCTGTCTGATAAAAAGGCTTTTTTCTGATAAATGAATTTAACAAAAAATTTGGCTTTAGAACAGTAACGCTATGCCCTAACTCTTTCCACTCCTTAACAAAATTATATAAAGTTCTGGGTGTCGTTTTCTCCGAACTTTTGACCGGATATAAATCACTTATAAAAAGAATTTTCATACACAGATTTTAGCATAAAAAAAGCTCCCGTTATAAAACGAGAGCTTTTTAAATCCTTCAAAATCAAACTACTTGATTTCAACAGAAGCACCAGCAGCTTCAAGTTGTTTCTTGATAGCTTCAGCATCTTCTTTCTTGATACCTTCTTTAACTGGTTTTGGAGCATTATCAACCAAGTCTTTTGCTTCTTTCAAGCCAAGACCAGTGATAGCACGAACTTCTTTCAATACAGCAATCTTGTTAGCACCAGCTGATGTCAAAACAACGCTAACTTCAGAAGCTTCTTCTGCTGCTGGAGCTGCTGCACCTGCTGCTGGAGCTGCTGCAACTGCTACTGGAGCTGCTGCTGATACGCCGAATTTTTCTTCCATAGCTTTTACTAATTCTGCTGCTTCTAATAAAGTCAATTTTTCAATTGATTCTAAAATAGTTTCTACATTACTCATTATTGTTTCTCCTTTAATTTTTTTTAATTTGTACTTAATAACTTTACGCTACATTTTGGATTTGCTTTAGCGTACATAACAGAGAAATCTCTGCAAATATACCTCTAAAAGTCCTATGCAGCTTCTTTTTGATCTCTGACAGCTGCCATTGCTCTTGTAAGAGATGCCATAACTGCATTGATACCAAGTGTAATACCTGTTGCCGGTGAATTGATTGAACCAAGCATTTTTGCATAAAGTTCTTCTTTTGAAGGAAGATTTGCTAATGCCTTAGCTTCATCTGCTGACAATAAATTGCCATCCAATACAGCACCAAGAATTGCACCTTTTTTAGATGTTTTAATGAAATTAGATACAACCTTAGCAGGGCTAACTTGATCGTCAAAACCGAATGCAATTGCAATAGGTCCCTTCATCAAATCTGCCATTGCTTCATATTCAGTACCCTTAATAGCAACTTTTGTTAAAGTGTTTTTGGTTACCATGTAGTCGCCGCCTTCTTTTTGAAGTTCGCGTCTCAATTTTGTAATTTCTTCTACAGAGTATCCTTTATATTCTGTAACAACAGCTACCTGAGCCTTTTCAATTTTTGATTTGATTGCATCTATTTTTTCTGATTTAAATGCTTTTGTTGCCATTTTTGCTCCTTTGATGTAACTATTACGAAATATAATTTCGCTTTTATCGACCTT
Organism: uncultured bacterium; assembly: GCA_949283255.1. Taxonomy (GTDB): domain Bacteria; phylum Cyanobacteriota; class Vampirovibrionia; order Gastranaerophilales; family Gastranaerophilaceae; genus UBA1221. Next base: position 35,719 of record CASDRS010000014.1, read on the forward strand.
TTGTGTGTCCGAATACAAAAATTTTGCAATCCCTATATTCGGAACCGCAAAAAATTACACACATAAATTTACATTTCGACTTGTGTAACCTCGATTAGCCATCTTTTCAGATATTTAATGAGTTTAAAAAACTATCTTGTGATAATCACTTCAAACCCAACTAATTGTCTGCGGTTCAGTAGGAATATATCACAAGATAACATGTTTGTCAACTATAACGCTTTATCTTTCTTAACCAAACAGTAAATTGTTTCTTCCACATTAGCAATGTCATATTTGCCTTTTACCTGCACGGTATAGCTTGGGTCTTTAAGCATTGCATATCTGTTTTTAAAATTGCCGTAGCATAATGCGTCATGACCAATATTCAAATCCAGCAATGGTTTCACTGCGTCATATACCTTACCGGTTGGAGTAAGCGGTTTATATGTTTCCACTGCATATCTAGATTTGACAACCACTTTATGAGCTCTATATGTTTTTTTAAAATTATTCATCATCCCTATCACAGAATCCAGAACTTTATCAAAATCATTAAAATGAGAAGATATTACTATAAAATCTTTATCCTTCTTCATTAATTTAACTCCTGAAAACAATTTTAAGTAATCTACAATTTTTTTTGAAATTTCAGCCTCAATTTTTTCGACATCAGGTTTTTCTAAACCGTAAATTTGAATGCTGTCTGATACTAATGGAGCTACAGTAAAATTAAAAGCCAACATAAAATTGCTATATGAAGCAATACTTCTATGCAGCTCATCATCCAATGCTTTATTAAATTTTACTTCTATTTTTGCTTTTTCTTCTACAATCTTTTTATCTAATTGTTCATTGTAACTTTTTAACGCAACCTTCAGTTGAGACACTACAAATATCACAATAATATCTATTACTATAAATAATACCAACTCTCCATCAATTTCCGGCTGAGAAGCTTTTATCGTATTACCGAAAAAGAACTGAACAAAACTCTTTGCAAAGGCTACTACAGGATATAAAAAGTCTAATGCCGTACTATTCAACAATTGCAAAAAGGCGTAACTTGATAAAAGAAGGACTAAAACTATCAAAACTATTTGAATTACCATCATCAAATTTGACAAGAGTAAACACAAAACTTTTAATCTTCTTAAATTTTTAACAATATCCATATAGCAATTATCCTCTTAATTCAATATTATCAATCAATCTGACATTATCTACCCTTAAAGCAATAAATACGATTGTATCATCATCTGCAATATGTTTTTCTTCCAAACTTTCTCTATCTCTAAACTCCAAATATTCAAGAGAATGATGTTCGTTCAAAAAAGCATAAGCTGTTTCGCTAAGAGCCTTAACGTCTGTTATACCTTTATTATAACACATTTTTATATTTGATAAAATCTTGCTTAACACAAGAGCTTCTTTCTTACCGTCTTCTGATAAATATTTATTCCTTGAGCTGAGTGCCAAACCACTCTCTTCTCTTACTATAGGGCAAGGAACTATCTCTAAAGGAATATTAAGATCCTTTACCATTTTCTTAAGAATTATTAACTGTTGCATATCTTTCTTACCAAAAAATGCAAAATCAGGTTGAACAATATTAAACAACTTATTAACAACCGTACAAACCCCGTCAAAATGACCTACACGAGACTTGCCGCAAAGTTTGTTAGTATAAAAGAATGGAGGAATTACATAAGTCAAGAAATCATTTGACAAAATATGACCTTCTCCATACATTTCAGACGGTGTTGGAGCAAAAACTATATCTACACCAGCATTTTCGCACAATTTTACATCAGCATCCAAAGTTCTCGGATACTTGTCTAAATCTTCACCCGGACAAAACTGTATCGGGTTTACAAACACAGAAACCACTGTTCTGTCACATTTTGCAACACTTTTGTCTATAAGACTTTTATGCCCGTTATGAAGTGCTCCCATTGTAGGAACCAAACCTACCGTCAATCCTTCTTTCTTCCAAGCTTTTACTTGTTCTCTTACTTCAGATATAGTATGTAATAACATAATTTCACTCTCTTTCTTTCACACAATATTAACACAAAAACAAACTTAACCGCAAAAAAAAATTTGTTCGCTTTTTATATCAACCAAGGAGAAAAATATGCAAATAAAAGTATTGATATAGAAAAGTATTAGAGTTTATTTAATACTTTTCAAATCAACTTTTATTGACGAATTATCATTTAAATTTCCAAACATCCTTACAACAAAATTAACTTCTTCAAATTTTTTCGCTTCAATCGGAGGAATTTTATTTAATTTATCCTGATACATATTTTTTGAATATTCAGGACGAAGGATTGCCTTTGTTATCCAAGAAAGAGGAATAAAGAAAATTTTTATATGCTTTTGAGCAGTTCTGTTATATTTGCCCCAAACTCTTATATTGGCATTCTCGTTTCTTATATCATAATTACCTTCCGTGTAAAGCGACAAATACCTATGTTTTGAAAAAATCTGAACGTCATTAAGCCAACTATCATTAACATCAAAAGAACCGTAAAGGTTTGATTTCAGAGCTTTCATTTTATCAATATCAACATTTATAATATCCGAAAGCTTAAATCTTAAGTCGCGTTTTATTTTTTTATTTTTCTTTATCATAAACTCGGTACTTCCGATTTTTGTAAGAGCACCGTCTTCAATAAAAAATTCCGTATGAGCGTCAAAATCTTCTATCCCGTTGTAAGTCTTCAAATCCATCGTTGCATTGGCAAAGCCTTCTACCTGATCATCCAAATTAAACAACATCGTGGCAGCCTTATTAGAATCAATATCCATTGCAGCAAAATATATATCCGATGAATTTTCGGTTATATCATAGCTTCCTTTGGCATACAATATTCCATCAGCAAATATTGTCCCCGGCATTAAGAATGTAACCTTGTTATTTAGAAGACTACCAACAATTTCGATATTGTTTAAAACAATATTATTATGTCTGATTTCATCAACTAGAATACTTCCATTTTTTATTTCCCATTCAATATCTTTCGTTTTCTCAACAAACTCGGAATTGGAAATATCTTTTTTCCTTGCAGAACCTCTCTTTACAACATATTTACTCAAATACAAATGTAAATCATTAATAGTAATTTTATCTTCAAAAGAATTAAGCAAATCTACATAACCCATAAAAGGCTCGTTTCTATAAGTACCGTCGGCAGCGATCCCGACACTCTCACTATCAGCTTTTACAACAGCCTTTTTAAGGTAAAATTCTTTATATCTGGAATTTTTCAACCTAAACTTCCCTGTTAAAAGATTTTTAGGATATGAATAGTGTATATCACCATTGAAAGTTCCGCCATCAACATATCGCCCGAAAGAACCCGTTATTGAAACAGGGGCGTCCCCATTTGTCTTACAATTTATATAATCAAGAACCAATTTCCCGTTTCTTTGGATAAACAATCCATCTCCCAACAGAATATTCTGGACTCTACCTCCACTTGTAAACGAATAATCATAATTCCTAAGAACAAGCTTATTCCCGATTTTTTGAGTCATAGCAAAAACTCTTCTGTCCCTGTCAGTTAAGCCCAGATCTGCATTTTTAAAATATATATTGGAATTTTTCCCTATACTTGCATTGTACCTGACCGTTGGAATTCTGTTTTTAATTTGATAATTAACAGATACAGGTATAATTCCGGAAATTTTATATTCAGGAGTATATTTTTTAGAAAATCTTGTATTCAAAACAGATTTTACATTACCGCTTACAACCCTGCTTTTCGAAAACATATCCACTACATACAAATCAGTATAAACCTTTTCGCCCCCAAAAGTCCCGACAGTTTTAGCTATAACCTTGTCCTTTGCAAACTTGAATTCAGCATTCGGGAAATTTATCGGGATATCAAATTTTACAGTTTTTGCACCCAAATTTTTAATACAAACACTACCTGTAATATTTGAGGCAGACAACTTTAAGTCAATATTAGCATTTCCTGTAAAATTATAAAAATTTTCAATAAAATTCTTCTTTTTATCCTTAAATTTCATAAAGGACAAAAAGTTTTTTCGCAAAACCTCGACGTCAACTCCTTGGCCGCTTAAAGCTGCATTATAACTACCATCACGTCCATACACAATTCCGTTCAAATCTAACTTTTCATCCCCGAGTTTTATCGCAAAATCTTTTGCAGACAACTCATGCCCGTCATAAGATAGAAAACCTTCATCACCTACTCTTATAACATCATCTAATGGTTTTATTTTTAACCAAGCATTCAAAGAAATAATCTTCTTGCTGCCATTTGATAATATATTCAAATTTTTAAAGTTAACGTTAATATAAGAATTCATAATAACATTTCCACGAAGAATTTTTACACTTGGGCAATTTTTTAAGTTTATATTTGATTTTTTACCCTTCACACGCGGCCCAAATTTTGATTTGTCGAACAAAATATAATCCGCACTAACCAATCCTGATGAAACTTTCAACGGATTAAAATACGCAGAAACATTTTCAGCACGCAAAAAATTTTCTAAACTAAAATTTTTAACCCTAAACTCTGCAGATAAATTCGGATACGTTTTAAGATAAACACCCTCAATCTCGGCACGATATTTTAACCGTTCAAAAATAACATCCTCAAACTTCGAAACAAATTTCTCCGACATAACAACCTTAGGCAGACAAAATAAGTACAAAAAATAAGTACCAGCTATAAATATAACTGCAACAAAAGAAAAAATTAAAATTATTCTTCTGAATTTACCCATTATTATGCTAAAAAACTTCTTCATCAGAAGGGAATCTGCCTGACTTTACATCCTCGTTATACCTGCAAGCGCATTCATAAATAAATGAGTGCATATCCCCATATTTTCTGGCAAATTTAGGTTTAAACTCTGAAAATTTACCAAACACATCATCACTTACCAATACTTGAGCATCGCAATATCTTCCTGCCCCGCAAGAAATAGTAGGAATAGACAAATTTTCGCTGATATACTTTGCACTATCTTCAGGAACCATTTCCAGAACAAGTGAAAACGCACCGGCTTCCTCAAGACGCTTCGCTTCAGCCAAAATTTTATCAGTAGCTTCCTGAGTTTTGCCCTGTATTTTATAACCGCCTAAAACATTTAAAAACTGAGGAGTAAACCCTAAATGGCTCATAACAGGGATCCCAACTTGTGACAACCTTTCTACAACAGAAACAATATAATCGCCGCCACCTTCTATTTTTACTCCATTAGCACCTGTTCTAATCATCAAACCGCAGTTTCTCACTGCATCTTCAATGCTCGTATGGTAACTTAAAAACGGCATGTCAGTAACAACCATCGCATGACTTACACCACGCGCAACAGCACCGGTAAAAATTTTCATCTCATCGACACCAATTGCATTTGTAGTCTCATACCCTAAAGCTACCATCGCCAAACTATCACCGATTAAAACAACATCTACACCTGCTTGATCAATATATTTTGCAGTAGAACAGTCGTAAGCCGTCAGAACAGAAAATTTTTCACCACGTTCTTTATATTGCTTTAAAGTATTTACAGTTATTTTCTTAACCATTTTCAAAAGCCTTCAATTAATGCCTTACAAAAATAGAAGATTTTTCTTCTTTCATTTCTTTTCTGAACCAGTAATATATAGCTCTGGCAACCCTATGAGAACTATGTCTTACAAGACCTTCTTTGCTGTCCTCAATAAGCTTCTTAGAAAATATATCCACACCCAAACGTTTAATATTTTCTCTATCAACTTTAACCGGATATGAATGAGCCATTCTATACTTATCAGCAAGATTTGCAGGAATAAAATCATTTACCAACACAGCATCAATAAGTTTTCTGCTGTTTGCATGCTGCATCAAAGCCTTAATGTGATCTGAAACGGAATATCCGTCAGTTTCACCAGGCTGAGTCATAATATTACATACGTAAATCTTTTTAGCATCAGAAGCCACAACCTCTTTAGAAATCTCTTCTATTAAAAGGTTAGGAATAACACTTGTATACAAACTTCCAGGTCCTAAAATAATCAAATCCGCATTTCTGATTGCAACAATAACTTCTTCAAGTGCCTTACAATTTTTAGGATCAGTGAACAAACGTTTAATCTTTCCATGAGCTTCCGGAATATTAGATTCACCGTGAATAATACGTCCGTCTTCCATCTCCGCAACAAGCTTCATATCATCCAAAGTAGAAGGCAAAACTCTTCCTCTGATTGATAAAACATTAGAAGACTCTTTAACGGCACGAACCATATCACCTGTAATCGCACAAAGTGCTGTCAAGAATAGGTTACCAAAACTGTGTCCCTCAAGCCCTTCTCCTGATTTAAATCTGTACTGGAATAACTTTGTAACCAAATCCTCATCATCAGCCAAAGCTGCAATACAATTTCTTATATCGCCAGGAGGTAAAATACCCATTTCCTCTCTCAAACGGCCGGAACTTCCACCATCATCACCAACAGTAACAACAGCCGTAATGTTATTAGTAATATGTTTGATACCCTTTAATAACATAGAAAGGCCTGTTCCACCGCCAATAGCAACAATTTTTGGACCTCTGTTCAATTTTCTTCTTCTATATAATGCTTCTAAAATTGTTTCATTTTCACGTCCGTTGTTAATATCCAAAATAGATAAATTGGTCTTTTGCCAGCCTTTAAAGAATAATGCCGCCCCAAACATTACAAAAGAAAAAGCAATCCATTCCGTTGTAACTTTTGATGCAAACTTTTTAATAAACTCCATTATATAAAAAATCGGGCGTACATCGCTTAATATCAATAAACCTAAAGCAATAAAAATTGCACCGACAAAAATCAAAACAAACCATCGTTTAACCTGAAGTCCCGGAACTAACCATCCGGCATCTTTTGGCATTTTCATATTATTAGTAAATCTTTTCATTATCAATTACCCTAAACTATTCTATCCATCCAGAACTGTAAGCATTTTTGTAATTAACCGGAACCGGTGTAATCAACTCTTTTGACTGCTTAATCAAAGCCTGTGCATTTGCTACTTTATTTGAGAAATGAACTGTATCTGCAACAACAGGAGTTTTCCCGCCTGCAATATTATCAATCTGAGAAGTTGCAAGCAGAGTTTTTAACCTGTTTATCGAAGCAAAAATATTTTCATTATCTTTTCTTGAAAAATCTATAGTGCCGTCAACATTATAATTTTTTTCAAGGTGAACTTCCTGAGCAATAGGCAAATTCACATACTCACCGACCCTTTGAGTAACTTCACCTGACGCACCGTAATATATAAGCCACTGAGAACATTTCTTAATAGCTTTTGCTATAGAACAAGCAAAATTAAAATCCTCAGCCGCCTGCTGATACATAGCACCGTGAGGTCTTACGTGCTCAATCTCTAACTTGTAAGTTTTAGCAAATGACATCAAAGCTCCAACCTGATAAACAACAAGAGCTTCAACTTCATCTTCACTCAACTCCATCTGACGATAACCAAAACCTTGAATATCGTGAAATCCGATATGAGCTCCGACTACGACATTTTTCTCCTTAGCTTTTAATAAAGCGTCTCTAATTGCCATAGGATCGCCCGCATGAAAACCACAGGAAATATTCACAGAGCTTGCATAATCCAACAACGCATACTCTCCGCTGTTCTTATAAACACCAAAGCTCTGGGCCAAATCGATGTTAAAATCAATATTTTCTATTTTTTTTCTCTCAAGAGTCTGTGACATAATAATCTTTCTCTACAATAGTAATTACAAATCGATTATACTTCCAAAAAAAATTAATGGAAGAATCTTTACATAAATTTAACGTAACAGAGATTTACATAATATTATCAAGTCCGTATACGAAATCATTCGCACTTACAACGTGTCTTACAGCAAGCAAAACTCCTTGCATATAACATTTTCTGTCCATTGAATCGTGTCTTATCTTAAATATTTGTCCGCTTGAGCCGAAAATAACTTCCTGAGACGCAATATACCCTGGCATTCTAACCGAATGTATATGAATATCAGCATAAGAAACTCCGCCTCTTGCGCCTTCTATTGTTTCCTTTTCAGGACAATTTCCCTTAACAAAACTATCTTTTGCCTCTGCCATCATCATCGCAGTTTTTATAGCAGTACCTGATGGAGCATCCTTTTTCTGATTGTGATGAAGCTCAATAATTTCAGCATTATCAAAATATTTTGCAGCCTGCTTTGCAAACATCATCATCAAAACAGCACCGGTAGAAAAATTAGGAGCAATCAAACATCCTGTCTTTTTCTCCGCAGATAAATTTTTCAAATACTCAATCTCTTCATCCTTTAAACCTGTCGTTCCAATTACAATTTTTATTCCGTTATTCAAACAATATTTTGCATTTTCAAAAATAGAAGCCGGCTGAGTAAAATCAACAAGAACATCAATATCACAAACTCGACAAGCATCCTCAATAGATTGATAAGTTCCGCTGCCTGCAATATCAATTTTTGCAACCAACTCCATTCCTTCAGCCTGCTCAACAGCAGCACAAACTTCCGTACCCATTTTGCCAAGAGCACCGCAAACCGCAACTTTTATCATCATATCCCTCACTTTCATCTCTTATTAAATCAAATTGTAGCACAGACAAACACAATATGCCCACACTCTTAATAATAAGAAATAAACACTTGCAAAAGAAGTTTTAGTGTAATAATATTTATGTACGAAAGTTTTATGGCTTTGGTATGCCTGAAACTTTTTTGTAACTACTTAACTTAATAAAGGAGAAGAAAATGCCAAAATTAAAAACACACAGATCTGCTGCAAAACGTTACAAAGTAACAGCAACAGGCAAAATCCAAAAAAGACAAGCAGGTATCGGACACTTGCTCCAACACAAATCAGGATCTAGAAAACGTAGAATTTTCAAGATGATTGATGTATCTGAAACACACGTTAAACTGGTATCTAAAGAGTTACCATACAAGAAGTATTCAAGATAGGAGCAGTGAAAGATGAGAATTAAACGCGGAAATGTAAGTCGCAAAAGACATAAAAAGATATTAAAACTTGCTAAAGGATTTATTGGCGCAAGAAGCAGAATATTCAAGGTAGCTAATACCGCTGTTATGAAAGCATTGAAATATGCATACAGAGACAGACGCACCAACAAGAGAAATATGCGCAGACTTTGGATTGTAAGAATCAATGCTGCAGTAAGAGAACGCGGAATGAGCTATTCAAGATTTGTTAACGCTTGCAAAAAAGCTAACATTCTTGTAAACAGAAAAATGCTTGCAGAACTTGCTGTAAACGATAAAGAAGCTTTTGATGTAGTATTTGAAGCTGCTAAAGCTGCAAAATAAATCTATAGGATTTTAACAATAAAAACACTCGAGAAAATAAAAAACTCGAGTGTTTTTTGTTACAAATTGTAATAAAATCCCAAAATTCAGCAATTACAACGCTCAAAGAAACTTTATTAAAGTAGGTAGATTATTAGTGTTGGTAAAATTTGGGAAAAGAAAATGGATTTTAATGACGACTTTTTAAAACCTGTTATGTACAGAGACATAATGAGTGCAGCAAATACGCCTATGGGAGCATCGTTAGGCGGAATATACGGCGGACTTCCTGGAATGTACCCGACAAACCTTCTTGGCGGAATGACAATGCCTCAAGGATTAAAGGAAGATACTTTCCAAAGTTATCAAAAGCGTCAACAAAAAGACTTGAATTTTATTAAAAAAACACTTCTTGTCCTTGGTGGCCTTGTGGTTCTTGACTTGATGAAATTCAGAGGACTTAAGAATGTATTCTCAAAAATAGGTAACAGCGGATTTATGACGAAGATAAAGAACTTCTTTAAACCTGCAAGCAGCGCTGCATCTACAGCAGCTTCAAGTGCCGCTTCAACAGCAAGAAGTACTGCATCTGGTATAAAAGGCTGGTGGCAAAGAACTTTTTCTCGCAGACCGTAAAATCTTCACAAAATTAAACTCCTGTGATAGGATAAAATAAAAAAACAGGAGGATAATTATGGCGAAAGATTGCAGTTTTGATGTAGTTTCGGAATTTGATAAACAAGAGCTTGTAAACGCTGTTGATCAAGTAAAAAGAGAGGTAACTTCCCGCTTTGACCTTAAAGACAGCAATTCTGAAATTGAGCTTGAAGGAGATAAATCAATTACAATCACAACCAGTGATGATATGAAGTTGCGAAATATCTATGACATTTTGCAATCCAAGCTTGTAAAGAGAAATCTAAACATTAGGATTTTGGATCCTCAACCTATTGAAAATGCACTTGGAGGCAGAATAAGAAGAGTATACAACCTTAAAAAAGGACTAACTCAAGAATTGGCAAAAAAGATTGTAGCAGATATTAAGGATTCAAAAATCAAAGTTCAGGCCTCAATTCAGGGCGATCAGGTTAGAGTCTCCGGTAAAGACAAAGATAACTTGCAAGAAGTAATCAAAATGCTTCGAGGTAATGAAGAAAAATACGATTATCCGCTGCAATTTACAAATTACAGATAATCATTTTGTGTTAAAATACCTGTATGTTCACATTAGATAATTTAGATAATGAGAGTTTTGAGCTTTTCAGCCACAACGTGAAGAGCGGGATTCCGTTTGCGGTAACAGGACTTGTCACCCTTTTAAGGCTTTTTCTTGTAGACAAAACACACAAGATAACAAAGAAAAAAGTCTTATTTGTAACCTCAAGTGAACAGAATGCTCTGAAATACCAAAATGACTTGATGAAAGCTTATGGAGCTCCATCTCAAATATTGCCGTTTCAAAACATATCAATGTACGAAACTGTAATCTCCAATAAATATGACTATTCTGACCAGATAAAAGTTTTATTGGAAAAACCGGATATCGTTATAGCTCCTGTTAAAGTTTTGCTCGAGAAATTTCCGACAAAAGAATTTATTGAAAAAAATTCTATCCACCTAAAATTAGGGGATGAAATTAATCAAAAAGAATTTGCTCAAAAACTCGTAACACTTGGCTATAAACGCTCTACTATGGTCAGTGATATTACGGAATTCAGCATCAGAGGCGATATTATCGATGTTTTTTCTTTAGATAAAAAGCCTGTGAGAATTGAACTTTGGGGAGATGAAATTGTTGATTTAAGGTATTTTGATAACGAAACCCAAAAATCAATAGAAAAAATAAAAGAAGTAACTATCTTGCCTGCATACAAATTTATAGCAGAAGATAACAAGGGATTATCCGAAGAAGAAGGCTATTTTGAAGGGATAGAGGTATATCAAAGTTTTTATAACCCTGAACTTATCAGTGTTTTAGACTATTTTAGCGATTACATAATTGTAACTGATGAGACAGCAGAAGTAATGGCAAAATACGAATTTTTTGACCAAAACTTTGAACAGCAATACCAAGAGAACAGAAAACTTGAACTGATTAAAGAATTAAAAGAGCGAAATCATATAACATACGAAGAATTTATCCGAAAAATGGCACGATTTATGCGTGTCGGACTGGACAATTTTTTGGATAGCGAAGTTGAGGAAATTGTTGAATTTAACACACTTCCTGTCAGAAACTTTACTGCAAACTTTGACGAAATCGCACAATTCATAAAAGACAGCGCAGGCTACAATATAATTATTGCAACAGATTATCCGGACAGAGTAAAAGAGATTTTATCTGAAAGAGAAATATACACAGGTATAACTTATACAGAAAGTATAGCATCTCATGGCGGAGTTTTAGAGGATTTTAAAACAATAATCTTAACAGACAGAGAACTATTCAACAAACGTAATAAGGAAATCACATCTTCAAAGCGCTCTTACTACAAAGAAAAACCAGAATACATTGAAAACATCAACGACATAAAAGAAGGTGAATATGTAGTACATTCTATCCACGGGGTCGGGATATACAGAGGGCTCTCACAGCAAGAGATTGACGGGCAGTTAAAAGATTATCTGACCATAGAATACGCAAGCAAAGACAAACTTCATATCCCTGCAGAACAAATCAATTTGCTTTGCAGATACAGGGGTTCAGGCTCAGTAAAACCTAAACTTTCCAGAATGGGCGGAAAAGATTGGGAAAACACAAAAGCAAGAGTTAAGAAAGAAGTCGAACAAGTAGCTTATGACCTTCTAAGGCTTTATGCACGGCGAAAAATGCAGAAAGGTATACAGTTTCTTCCGGATACTAATTGGCAAGTAGAGATGGAAGAGGCATTTGAATATACCGAAACCCCAGATCAAATGAAGGCAATAGTCGATGTAAAGAATGATATGGAAAGTGAAAACCCTATGGACAGACTTATATGCGGAGATGTAGGGTTTGGTAAAACCGAAGTTGCCATGAGGGGGATTTTTAAAGCCGTTACTTCGGGCAAACAAGTTGCGGTTGTAGTCCCGACAACGATTTTAGCGTTACAGCATTTTCAGACAATGAGCGAAAGATTTAGACCTTTTGGGGTTACGGTAGAACTTCTTTCAAGATTTAGGAGCGCAAAAGAACAAAAAGAAACCGTAAAACACCTTGCAACAGGGCAATGTGATGTTGTTATCGGCACACACAGGTTATTACAAGACGGGATAGTTTTCAAAGATTTAGGCTTACTGGTAATCGATGAAGAACATCGCTTTGGAGTAAGGCACAAAGAAAAACTTAAACAACTCAGAGAAAATATTGACGTTATAACAATGTCTGCAACCCCTATTCCAAGAACGCTATATATGTCATTATCAGGTATAAAGGACATGTCCGTCATCAACACCCCGCCGAAAAACAGACTCCCTATCAAAACCTTTGTCGGAGTTTGGAACGAAAATATGGTTAAAAATGCTATTGTGCATGAACTTGACCGAGAAGGACAGGTTTTCTATCTATACAACAGAGTTGAAACCATTGAAGAATTCAGACTACAACTGCAAAAGCTTGTACCAAATGCCAGAATTGCAGTTGGGCATGGGCAAATGGACGAAAAACAGTTAGAACAAGTTATTATAGACTTTGCAAACCACGAATATGATGTTCTTTTGGCAACAACAATTATTGAAAACGGTATAGACATCCCGAATGCAAACACAATGATAATACATGATGCAGACAGATTTGGGCTGGCACAATTATATCAACTCCGAGGAAGAGTAGGAAGAAGCCAGAGACAAGCTTATTGCTATTGCTTCTACAGAAGATCAAAAGAAATGACAAAGGAAGCAATTGCAAGATTAAAGGCAATCAAAGAATTTACAACACTCGGAAGCGGATATCAAATAGCACTCAGAGACGTTGAAATAAGAGGGGTCGGAAATATCTTAGGAACGAAACAGCACGGGCATATGATAAATGTAGGTTTTGACACATATTGCCAACTGCTTGAGGAAACCGTACATGAACTTCAAGGTGAACATATAGACGAACAAGTTTCAACGATTGTAGATATAAACGTAACAGCCTACATTCCTGACGAGTGGGTCGGTTCAAAAGAACAAAAAATGATAGAATATAAACGTTTGGCGGATGTAAAAAATGATGTTGAACTGGATTATATTACAGAAGAGTGGAAAGACCGATTTGCAAAACCGCCGGAAAGCGTTGAAAATTTAATAAAACTAATACGCTTAAGACTTGCAGCGAGCGACGTAAAGATTTCCGCAATAAGAGAAACAAGTGACAACATAAGAATTTATACTCCATACAGTCAACCTGAATGGAAACTGATTCAACCTCACTTGCCTTCAGAAATTCTAAAGAAAATCAAATTTACTCTAGCACCGGCATCCTGCCAAGAAGGCTGCTCTATCATACTACTTAACAATTCTTATATGAATTTTGATGAAGTATTTAACATTTTAACAGATTTGTTTTATTATATTCATAAAGTTAGTCACGATTACTCAAAATAAAAAGAAAGAGAGAGTTTGATGAAGGGAAAAAAATTATTGGCAACGATTGCAGTGTCAGCTATTTTGTTTAGCGGCTGCGGTTTAAAATCGGTCCAAACAATTATTAAGGTTAACAATACAAAGATTTCTCAAGCACAGTTTGACCAGATTTTTGACAGAGAAGCAAATTCAGGTGCAATGGCTCAATTAGGCATTGACCTTAAAAACGGCAAAAATGATTTTATGTACAACTTAGTAAAAAGCAGAGTTGTAAATGAACTTGTTATAAAAGCTTTGTTAGACGAAGAAATGGACAAGAGAAACATCAAAGTTTCAAATGCTGATATGGAAGAAGCTATCAAAACTATAGTTGACAAAGTAGGTTCTAAAGAACAGTTAGACAAAATGCTAAAAGAAAGCGGCGTTAGTGCAAATGACTTCAAAAAAGATTTGAAAGAACAAGTTAGAATGAAGAAATTGGCAGAAACTCTCGGAAATGCAGATGTATCTGATTCTGAAGTTAGAGCTTTCTATAACAAATACATTGACAAGTTCAAATATCCTGAACAAGTAAGAGCTTCTCATATACTTATTGCAGTAAATCCTCAAGAAATGACAGAAGTTGTAAAATCAGCTCCTGAAAATGCAAAATTATCAGAATCTGAAATTCAAGCAAAAGTAAATCAAGAAATTGCTGCAAAAGAAGCTAAAGCAAAAGAATTGTACACAAAAGCAAAAAATGATCCGGCATCATTTGCAAAATTAGCAAAAGAAAATTCTGAAGATCCGACATCAGCAGAAAAGGGCGGAGAATTAGGATTCTTTGCTAAGAACGAAATGGTTCCTGAATTTGCAAATGCAGCATTCAGCGCAAAACCAAATACAGTAGTTGGCCCTGTAAAATCTCAATACGGCTACCATATTATTTTGGTAAAAGACAGAAGAGCAGCAGGTCAAGAACCGTTTGAAAAAGTTAAGAACAGTATCAAAGATTTCTTGGTTAACCAAAAACAACTGGCACAAATCGACAGACTTGTTGAATCTTTGAAAAAGAATGCAAAAATTGAATATGTAAATAAGGATTATGATCCTGAAAATATTCAAAAGAAAGTTCAAGAAAGCATTCAAAAAAGTGGCGAAACAGCAAAAAAACTTAAAGAAGAACACGACAAGAACGCGAAAAAACAACCTGCTAAAAAATAAAATCTTAAGTATAAAGATAAAAAAGACCGGATTATAAAATCCGGTCTTTTTTTATAATCACTAATTATAAAATCAGCTATAGTAATTAAAATATTTTATATGGATTAAGAATGTTATCCGGGTCAAAAGTTTTCTTAATCAATCTCATATAATCAAGAGCAACTCCATTAATAACCTTAGAGATATGCTCTCTTTTTTCTGCACCAATACCGTGTTCGCCTGATAAAATGCCACCTAATCTGGCAGTCAAGTCGTAAATCTCAGACTTAGCAAGCTTGAACCTTCTATACTCATCCTCATCATTATAATCAATAGGAATTTGAGGATGAACACTGCCATCTCCTACATGACCGACAAGGCATGCCGTAAGATTATATTTCTCACAAATTTTTCTAATCCCGAGAATAAGTTTTGCCAAATTTTCTCTCGGAACAATGACATCATCCGTCGTAACATTAGGTTTTAATTTTGCGCAAGCACCCATAGAAGAACGTCTTGCGGTCCAAATTCTCTCATACTCTTCATCATTATGCGAAACATCAATCTGAGAAGCATTACAACGATGTAGAATATCTTCTATAATTTTTTGCTGATACTCAATAGCGCTCTCAAATCCATCTACTTCTATGACTAAAGCGCAATCTTTATCACACAAAAGCCCCGCAGGATAAAACTTTTCAACCGTTTGAATAGCATTTTTGTCCATAAAATCAATAGTTGCAGGAAAAACTTTTTGCTCGATTATCATATTTACAGCTTGAATAGCACCATCAACCGTATCAAAATATGCCATCAAAACTTTTTTAGCTTCAGGCTTAGGGATTAATTTCAATGTAGCTTCTGTCACAACCCCCAAAGTACCTTCTGAGCCTATAAACAGAGGTGAAAGGTTATAACCCGTAGCATTCTTTACTGTATTAGAACCTGTTCTTAATATACGACCGTCAGCCATCACAACCTGCAAATCAAGAACATAATCTTTAGTCGTACCATACTTAAAAGACTTAGCACCACCAGAAGCCTGAGCAATACTCCCCCCGACAGTCGAAACCTTCAAATTGGAAGGATCAGGCGGATAAAAAAGTCCGACATCTTCGACAGCCTTCTGAAGATCTCCAAGTACAACACCCGGCTGAACTCTCGCCATCATATTTTCAGGATTTATATCTAAAATTTTATTCATCTTAGAAAAATTCAAAATAATCCCGCCATGTACGACCCTGCAAGCTCCGACAACATTAGTACCCGCTCCGCGACAAATTACAGGGATTTTATAACGTCTTGCATTATTTATAACCCTCTGAACTTCCTCAACAGTTTTCACAAAAACAACTGCATCTGGAAGATTCTTCACTTCTTTTGAATTGGAAGCGTCTTGAGCATAAGCGTAGCATTCCTCGACTGTAGTTAGAACATTTTCGGGGCTTAGTGTTTTTTTTAGTTCTTTAATTAGAGGTTTGCTATTCAACATATGAAGCCAGCTTTTCTATATTTTTGCTTAGATTTTCCAATTTTTGGTCTATACTGTCCATTCTGTCGAGAGTTGAAGAATCGTTGTGCGAAAGTACAATATTAGAAAGTTTTTCCAATTGTCTTTCCAGCCTATCAAATTTGGATTCTTGCTCAGCAAATCTGGCTTCAATAAAATCCACCAACTGCTGACGCTCAGGTATAACCTTGCGTAACTCACTCAAAGCATCAGATAAAGTACTTATTTTGGAAGTTTTGTCATATATGCTTGAGATAGTTTCAGTCGTACCATCCATCCACTCGCCTAAATACATCATTACATTTTTTAGAACAGTATTCAAGTTCGTAGAATATGACAATTTTTCATCCATAGAAACAAGAACTTTTTCAATACCTTTGGTTATTGCAGTATTATCCATCAACTCAAGTTTATTGCGAGCTTCCTCAAGACTTGATACCACAACACCATCAACTTCTTTTTTGTTCAAAATTAATTGATTTAATCGTGAACTTATACTTACAATCTGCTCGTTAATATCGGCACTGTTTAGTCTCTTGGTTTCAGCATCGATAAATGCCACACGCAAATCTTCAATGCTCTTGGATATTTTTGAAATATTATTAGATATTACGCAAATCTCGTTATTAGGAGATTCACCAGACATATCCTTCAAGATTAATCTTAATTTTGCAAGATCAGATTCCACATCCTGAAGCGTATATGAATAAATATCCATATCATCACCGCTGCAAGTAAGCGTAGACAACTGACGTTTTACATCCATCATAGTACGATGAAGTTCGTTTGTTTTTTCGTTTACAAAATCTTTAATTTCTTCGGTTTCTTCAACAAAAGAAATTTCATTTGAAACAGACACAACCGCAGATATAATAGCTTCTTTAATTTCTCCTGCCTGTTTAGAAAGATCAATCTCAGAAATTTTATTTAACAATGTCTGAAGTGACTCATTTACATCATTAGAATTTGAACTTGCTATCTGATTTTCAATCAAATCCTTAATTTCAGCTATTTCAGCCTGAATATCGCTATCATCAGCAAGAACATCAACCTTGCTGTGTAAAGTATTCATCAATTCTTCCAATTTTGGATTTGAATCTGTGTTAGATTTAATTGACTCAAGTTTTTCCCTCATTTCAGAAGAATCAGATTTTAATTCATCCAGATTTCCCAGTTTTTCATCTAGTCTGCCCGCAACAGAACGTAGATACTCTACCCCTTCAGAAATTTCACTGTCATAAGATGAATCAGCAAGAATATCCAGCTTATTGTTTATTGTATTGATGGAATTTTCGATTTCGGAAAGATTAATTTCATTTTTAATAGAAGATAATCCTTCTTTAATATCAACAATATCAGCTGTCAAATCTGAATTATTATCTTGCACAATTACATCAAGCTTATTATCGATAACCTGAATTAACTCGTTAATTTTTTGACTGTCGCAAAGTTCTTGCTTAACAAGGTCTACACCATCTTTAACATCCTGTAATTCCTCAATCATATCTGAATTATCATTAAGAGCAATTACATCCAATTTATTATCAAGAACTTTAACCAGTTCCACAAGCTTTGAAGAATTTTCACTATTATCAATATTTTCATTAAGCTTTAATAAAATATTTTTTATTTCAAATAAATCATCCTCAACGCCATCATCTTCACAAGCTGCCATTGTATCCAGTTTAACGTTTATTTCGTTTAAAATATCAGCTCCAGCGAATCCGGATTTTAACTCATCTTTTGCTCTATCAATAGCATCCTTTAAACTTGTAACGCCGTTTTCAATAGCAGGAATGATTGTGTTGTTAGATAATGTATTATCATTTATACCAACAACAACATTCTTAACCTCAGAAATAGCTTCACGAACGCCCTCAACAGAATCTGAAATTTCAGAAACAGAATCCAAAATTTCTGAGTTGCTATCATCCATCGCTATAATATCAAATTTAGAATTTAAAGAATCTAATTTTTGATTAATCGACTTGCGATCTTCTTCAGACGCTGAAAACTTGTCGTTAATAACATCCAAAGTATATTCAACAGTATTTTTTACGGAATTGATAACATCAAGAACATCCTGAAAAGCCAAATTGTTATCTTTAGCGCATTCTTCCAACCTGTCAGCAAGTCCCTTATTCAAGCTCTTTATAAGGTTCAGAGTATCCTCATTATCTAATAGAGGAAGAATAGCGCTCCTGAGATCTTCCATCTCATTAGTCTTTTTATCACCTAATATATTTTTAATTTCTTCCAATAAATCAACTAATGAGCTCTTAACAGAAATCTTATTTTCTTGAAGTTCCCTGTCTAATTTTGCAAACTCGGTTTCCAAAAAAGTCTGTACATTTTCAGTAAGTGTATAATTATTCTGAAGCATAGCACTTACATTCAAAATAGCCTTGTTGAAATTTTCTGCATTTTCTTTTGAAAGTTCCTGAATATCACGTTCAAAACTTTCAAATTTCATAACTGCATTTTGGTAAGCCTCTTCGACCTTACTAAACACATCTGAATTTTTAAGAGCTTCATCAAGCTTTCCGACCAAGCCAAGATAAGAAATTTCTATTTTATCTTTAATCTCAAGAACAGCCTGACCGTAATCAAAACTTGCAAACTTATCAACACTTTCTTTTAGGGCTTCATAATTTGCATTATAAGCTTCAGATTTTGCTTCAATTATCCCTTTAATGTCAGATATTGTATGTTCAATATCAGCTTGCAAGCCAAGCATTTTTTCTTCAAAATTGCTTCTTAAATATTCAGCATTTTCACTTTGTTTAACCCTTACCTCTTCAAGATTTTGTCCTATAAGATATAGATTGCTGCTTATAGAATTTACACCATCATTAAGAGTATTGTTCAATTTTTCTTTTTCTTCCTGAAGCGCCTGCAATATAGGATTAAACTGCTGACGGATATTGGCAAGAATTTCTATTAACCCAGAATCCCCTATTAAAGTAGACATTTTTGAAGAAATTTCAACAAAATTTTCTTGGATTTTCTGAACATTTTCAATAGAAACATCCAGCTTCGCACTAGTTTCAGAGTAAATTTTATCTGTACCAGCAATATATTCATTAACGCTAACTCTTAACGAATCAATATTTTGTTCATAAATTTTAGTAGAATCAGACAGCTGCATCTCGATACTTGAAAGCTTGCTAACAAGTTCACTGTCATCATTAGAATTAAGTTCTCTTACCGAATTAATAATTTCACTAACAGATGCCTGAACTTCTTCCAACCCTTTATTAAGATTTACCCTATAGGTCTCTGCATTATCGGATAAAACTTGCTCAATATTCTGCAGCGCATCCAATTTAGGGATAGCAGCTCCGGAATTTGCCTTAATTTCCGCTAATTCTGAAAGAACATTTCCACGCTGAACATTTATTCCGTCAGCTAACTGTTCAACAGAACTCTTATACTCCATAATGATATTGCGCAAATCATCAAGTTTTTCGTTCTTCTCATCACTCTGAGCATTAATTAAATCAAAGAACTTTTCAAAAATTTCATGAGTATCTGTCGCTTGAATAATTACATTTTTTAAATCATCCAATTTTACTATAAATTCATTATTTGAATATTTACCTTGATTAACAACATCATCTATTCTTACGTGATAATCTTCAATAATCTTTTTCAATTCACCAAGTTGCTCATCCTTGTTTGAACTTTTTTCATTAATCAACGATGTCAACTTGTCCAGAATTTCATCTTTAGCCGAACTGTCTGCTACAAGAATTTTCAACTCGCCAAAGTTATTTGCGAAATCTTCACTCTGTGCATTTAATTTGTCAGACACACCTTTCAAGATTTCACCAGATTCGTTTAATCTGTTTGCAAAATCTTCACTCTGTGCATTCAATTTGTCAGATACGTCTCGCAACATTTCACCGGATTCGTTTAATCTGTTTGCAAAATCTTCGCTCTGTGCATTTAATTTGTCAGATACGTCTCGCAACATTTCACCGGATTCGTTTAATCTGTTTGCAAAATCTTCACTCTGTGCATTTAATTTGTCAGATACACCTCGCAACATTTCACCGGATTCGTTTAATCTGTTTGCAAAATCTTCACTCTGTGCATTCAATTTGTCAGACACACCTCTCAAGATTTCACCAGATTCGTTTAATCTGTTTGCAAAATCTTCACTCTGTGCATTCAATTTGTCAGACACACTTCTCAAGATTTCACCGGATTCATCAAATTTTGATTTTACCAATTCAAAATTTGAGTTTCTGCCATCATCAGAGGCTTTGATTAACTCTTCTACATGGGACAATTTTTCAACAATTTCATCATCCCTCAATGAAGAATCCATTCTGTTTGAATAATCTACAAACAAATCCTTTATTGCAGAAAGATACTCAGACAAACTGTCCGCAACAGATTCCTTAAAACCGGAAATTGATTCAGTCGTAGAGTCAATTTTATTAATAATCTTATCCAAATTTGAAGTAGCAGAAGCTAACAAATCACCTTTTAAGGAATTAATACTTTCGCTGTTACTGTTAACTACACCCAAAACAGCAGAATCTACCATTTCTGTCATTGAAGAAGAATATTCATCAAATTTTGAACGAATATCTTCAAGCATAGTTTTATACTCTAAACAAGTTTCGTTTATATTTGTTTCGACCTCAGCAAATTTCGAATCAAAAAAGCCTTTACTATCTTCCTCTAAACCAGCAACAGCATCTTTGTATGCAGTCAGGATTTCATATATTTTAGAAGTCTTATCGGTAATAGAATCCTCATACTCACGAGCTTTTTCATCAATTTTTGCACTAAACGCATTCAGCTCATCTACAATAGCCTGAGTATTTCTTGTCTGAATATTAGACCCGTCAGCAAATTTTTGATCAAAAGCGTTTGTAAAATCGTCCATCTGCACTTTTAATTGTTCTGAATAGTCAGACAAATTTGCCCTCAAGCACTCAAAGCTTGTTTTCATATCAATTGAATTGCCGTTCATATAATCAGACAGACTTGTGCTCAAATATTTAAGACGTTCAAATCCATCTTCAAGCGTTTTATGAATATCATCGCTCAATGCAAACAGTTTTGAATTAACAGTACCCAGCTGAGCCGAAACAGTCCCGTCAAGAGTACTTATTTTTTCAGTATTGGCAGAAATTATATTTTCTAAAGAATTAATTAAATATGCATTTTTGTTGGAATTTTCATCAATAACCTGCTTCAAATCAGCCATAGCTGAAATAATGTTTCCGTGGCGAAGATTTGAATCTGCAGTATAATGCTCAAAACTTGAGATAAGATCTTCACTGCGCTGTTTAACAACGTCAATAATTTCATTATTATTAACGGCAGTCTCTAAAGCAGAAACCTTATCAAACAATATATTTTTTGATTCAGTATCTTTGTTAGCAAATGTCACAATAGCATCAACAGCTTCTCTAAAATTTCCTGATAGAGTTTGAACTTCTCCTGACAAATTAGCATAATCGGCAGAAGTAACAGTATTTTCCAATAATGCTCTTAATTGTTTAAGCTTATCTGCAAGATTAACAAAAACCTGTTCATCAGTAGAAATTTTTGAATTAAGAACCTCTCTTAAATTAGTAACGATGGAATTAACCTCAACGCTATCGGTATCCATATTTTCGAGCTTTGATTTAATATCAAGCAATACACTGTTGAATTCACTGGAATTCAAATCATTTTCAATCTTTAATCTTTCTAAAAGTGCTGCAATTTCGTCAACTTTTTCCGCCATTATATTATTTCCTTAAAAAATACACATTTTCCCAATAATATTCTAGCAGAATAATAGTATTTAAAGCAAAATGTTAAGGAAATGTATTAAAATGTAAAGAAAAAGAACTAAAATTATATTAAGTGATATAATTAAGGTGAGCATGGCAGAGAGGGAGATGATTATGAGTCACGTAGTTATTGATAAAGAAAGATGCAAAGGATGTTATCTTTGTATAGATGAATGTCCGAAAAAGCTGCTAAAAATAGGCAAAGATGTTAACAGTTTGGGAGTTCACTTAGTAGAATTTGAAGATCCAAACCACGAATGTTTGGGGTGTGCATTATGCGCAACAAGATGCCCTGATATGGCAATAACAGAAGTTTACAAAGGATAAGAGTAAAAATATTATGACAGAATGTTTAACTAAAAGCAAAAAAGTATTAACAAAAGGGAATTATGCAATAGCAAATGCTGCTGTTATTGCAGGATGCGAATGCTATTTCGGATATCCGATCACGCCACAGAGTGAAATCGGGGAGTTCATGAGCGGGAAAATGCAAGAATTAAAAAGAGCTTATGTTTCTGCTGAAAGCGAATTAGCTTCAATTAATATGGTACTTGGAGCCTGCTCTACAGGTGCAAAAGCAATGACATCATCTTCTTCATGCGCAGTATCATTAATGCAAGAAGCTTTATCATACGCAGCATCTGATGAATTACCGATTGTATTAGTCAGCGTTATGAGGGGCGGCCCTGGGTTAGGAAACATCTACCCTTCTCAAGGCGACTATAATCAGGCTACTATCGGAGGTGGAGACGGCGATTACAAAATGATAGTTTTGGCTCCTTCCACAGTTCAAGAATGTGTAGATTTGACATACAGAGCATTTTATCTGGCTCACAAGTATAAAAATCCTACAATCTTATTGGCAGACGGACTTTTAGGACAAATGATGGAGCCTGTAGAATTTGGTGAATATCCATACCCTGAAGTTGATAATTCATCTTGGGCTCTTAGCGGGGCAAAAAACAGACCTGCTAGAGTTATAAGATCTTATGCACCTAGTGCGGATGATCAATGTGAATTTTTGAAAAAATTACACGCAAAATATAAACTGATTGAAGAAAAAGAAACAGATTGGGAAGAAATTAATACAGAGGATGCTGATATTATCCTCGTAAGCTTCGGTTCTCCTGCAAGAAATGCAAAATCTGCAATGAAGGAATGCCGTAAAATGGGATTAAAAGTTGGTATGCTAAGACCAATAACATTATCACCATTCCCTTCAAAGAGAATCGCAGAACTTGCGCAAACGGCTAAAAAATTCATTTCCGTTGAAATCAATATGGGTCAAATGATTAGAGATATAAAATTAGCCGTAAACGGTAAAGTTCCTGTAGAACTTCTCAACCGACCGGTTGGAAATCCTCCGTCAGTTGAAGAAATTATAGAAAGAATTAAAAAAGAAAGTGAAGTATAGATGACAACATTAACTCAAACATTTAAAATCCCTGAAAGCATAAAGAAGGGTTCAAAATTTTCATTTTGTCCGGGATGTGACCACGGTGTAGCGGTAAGACTTGTCGCTGAAGTTTTGGATGAACTCGGATTGAGAGAAAATACCATTGCAGTAGCTTCAATCGGATGTTCAGTTACATTATATGACTTCTTGGAAGTTGATAGTCTTGAAGCCCCTCACGGTAGAGCTCTTGCAGAGGCCACAGGGATAAAAAGAGCAAGACCTGATAAATTTGTATTCACATACCAAGGGGATGGCGATTTTGCATCAATCGGTATGGCTGAGAGCATGCACTGCGCTCTTAGAGGCGAAAATGTAACAGCTATATGTATAAACAACACGACATATGGCATGACTGGCGGTCAACTTGGACCAACAACTTTGCTCGGTCAGGTTACAACAACTTCTCCAAAGGGAAGAAATGTTGAATACTACGGTTACCCGATTAAAATTGCAGAACATATGGCATTATGCGATGGTACCGCATACAGCGCAAGAGTTTCACTTGACACGGTTCCTAATATCAGAAAAGCAAAAGCTGCAATAAAAAAAGCTTTTGAAATTCAGCTAAAAGGACTCGGATTTAGCTTTGTAGAAATATTGGCAACTTGCCCGACTAACTGGAAGAAAACTCCGCAAAAGGCTCACGATCGAGTAAGAGAAGAAATGATGCCTATATTCAAACCGGGAATCTACAAAGACATAACAGCAAATAATTAAGGAAATACGATTATGGAAAAGAATTTTATAATAGCAGGTTTTGGCGGTCAGGGAGTACTTCTTGCAGGAGAAGTTCTGGCAAACGCCTTTATGTTAGACAATAAGAACGTAACTTGGTACCCGAGCTACGGAGCTGAGATGAGAGGCGGAACAGTTAACTGTGAAATAGTTATGAACGACAGCGAAGACGTAAGTTCTGTTAACAAGGCTCAAGCTGACTATGTACTTGCTCTTAATCAGGCATCTTTTGACAGATTTTTACCTAAAGTTAAATCCGGTGGATGGATGATAGCAAATTCTACACTTGTGGATGAAGTCAAGAAAAGAAGTGATATAAATTACTTTTTTGCACCTGTTACAAGGCTTGCAGATGAACTTGGCAACAGCAAAATGACAAACATTTTATCACTTGGTGTTCTTGCAAAAATCAGCGGATTAACGTCTCTTGATACACTCGAAAAAGCGTTGGATAACGTGTTGCCACCGCATAGAAAGAACCTTTTGCCTTTAAATTGCAAGGCATTAAAAATAGGCTATGAGTATGATTTATCAGCTGTAAAAGTATAAAATCACCTAAAAAGTCGATTTAAAATTTTAAAGTTAATATTATCCTTATAATACAAGAACGGATTATTTAAGGTTTAGTAAATACACATATTATTTTAATGAGGTTTTTTTGAAGTGAAAAAAGAACTAATCAAATCAATAAAAGAGAAGGAAATTCAATTGGCAAAGCTTGCCGCTCACGTTGATAAAAGTTTTATCTGCTCCGAATTGTACAACAAAGTAGTGATAGAAAAAGCTATACTAAAAAAACAGCTTGACGAGTTAAATGCTAACAAATTTGCAAAAAATGTTATTAAGCTGTTCCCGCGTAAAAAAACTCTTATTTGTGATTATTTTCATGGTTAAGAGTTTTTATATTGCTGAAATATAGTCTCATAAGCCCTTGACCAAATGCTATAGAGAATTAAATTCTCAAAGATGCAATAGCGTCAGGAATATTATCCGAACTATAAATATAACTGCCTGCAACAAGAGAATTTGCGCCATAATCACGACAAATCTTACCTGTTTCAGCGTTTATACCGCCATCGACTTGAACAATAATATCGCGGTTAAGTTCTCGTATAGGTTTTATTTTTTCAGCGCAATCGGGCATAAACTTTTGCCCCCCAAACCCCGGCTCAACTGTCATTATAAGAATCATATCAAGATATGATAAAAAAGGAAAAGTCACATCAACAGTCGTTTTGGGCTTGATAGACATTCCTGCCATAATATCAAAAGATTTTATGTATTTTATAAGTTCAACTATATTTTCCGGCTCAACAGCTTCATAATGGAATGTCAAAATATCAGCCCCTGCAGCCGCAAAAGGTTCAACATACTTTTTCGGATTTTCAATCATAAGATGAACATCCAGCGGAATCTGCGCAATTTTCTTTACACTCTTTACAACAGGAACACCGATTGTAATATTTGGGACGAAATGCCCATCCATCACATCTACATGAAGCCAATCAGCACCGGCATCTTCAACCAGCTTGATATCTCGCTCAAGGTTGGCAAAATCCGCAGATAAAATAGAAGGTGAAACTATAATCTTACTCATCTTTTATCGCCCCTAACTTAATACAAGCAGCATAAGCAGCCTTCTGCTCAGCCTCTTTTTTAGATTTACCTTCACCAAAAGCAACAACCTCACCCTGATAAGAAACTTCTACCTTAAACACCTTCTTATGGTCAGGGCCGTAAGCTCCCACCAATTCATATTCAGGCGTCTTTTTCGTTAGCCCTTGCGTATATTCCTGCAAAATCGCTTTTGCATTGAACTTTGCAAAATGTTCATCGACATCCTCAATATAAGGGGTTAAAATTTTATCCAAAAATTCCAAAACTTCAGCAAATTTACCATCCAAATAATAAGCACCCAAAAGTGCCTCAAACGCGCAAGCCCTAACCGACTCCAACTTTGTAACGCCCTGTTTCATATCATGTTTTGAAGCAGCAATATATTTATCTAAACCAACTTGCTCCATAATTTGTGCTAAAGTATTATCAGACACAACAATAGAGCGAATTTTTGACATTTCGCCCTCGGAATAATTCGGATACTTACTAAACAATATCTTTGATGTCGCAAGCTTTAAAACTGCATCACCAAGAAACTCCAACCTCTCATAACACTCTTCATAAGGCAATTCTCTCTCCTTAGTAAAAGAAGAATGAGTTAAAGCATAAAGATAATATTTTTGAGTTAAAACCTTTATGCCAAAAACTTTTTCAATCGCCTCAATTGCGCCATCAAAACACATTAAAACAACCCTCTAAAAAAATGTATAATATCTGTCAAAAGATTATTTGAAAAAATGAAATAATAACAGAAATAATACATCATAGGAATTGTAAAGATAAAACTGTCAGTTCTGTCTAAGAAACCGCCATGACCCGGCAGAGAATGACCTGAATCTTTCACCCCAGCATCACGCTTAATCAATGACTCTGACAAATCTCCAATTTGAGCAAATACTGTACACAAAAGCCCTGCAAGAACTGCCAAATACCACTCAAGCTGGAAAAAGTATCCGACAATAACAGCACCAACTATTGCAAAGAACGTACCACCGGCAGATCCTTCAATTGTCTTGTTAGGGCTAATCACAGGCGCAAGTTTATGCTTCCCGAACTTTGTCCCGACATAATAGCAACCAATATCCGTTAACAGGATTGCCGTAAACATCAAAACAACAAACCCTAGCCCACTGTCAAATCGTTCACAATGCAAATTTCTCAAGAAAATCAAATGCAAAGGGAACCATCCGCAATACACAATACCGAGCAGAGTAGTTGCAACATTCGCGATATAAGGCTGCCTGCCGCAAAAAAGCACCCACATAAAAGAGCCTATTGCGCAAAATGACAAAACAAGGGCTACTAAATCAAAACGCTGTACAGATGCCACCCAAGCTAATAACAACTCCGACAACATCATAACTTTTATGCTGGGATAAAAACCCTTATGTTCCAATATTTTTACATACTCTTTCGTCGCAAGAAAGACGATAGTCAAAACCATCGCTAGCATTGCAAACTTACCATAAATAATACAAGTCATTACAATGGTACCCATTATAAAACCTGTTAACATACGGGTAGCATTTTTATTTAAGCCCTTTGTCTCTTCTGCCATTATACAGTCATAACCTCTTTTTCTTTTTCTGCAACCAAACTGTCTACAATACCAGTGTATTTGTCAGTTTGTTTTTGAATTTTATCTTGATTATCTTTTACACTATCTTCAGGAAGCTTGTGTTCTTTTTCGATTTTCTTCAAATCATCAGTCATCTCACGTCTTATATTTCTGATTGCGACTTTAGCTTCTTCTCCGATCTTCTTGACATCTTTAACGATTTCTTTTCTTCTTTCTTCAGTCAAAGGTGGGAATGACAAACGAATACAAATACCGTCGCTGTTAGGTGTAATACCGATTTCAGCTTTGATAATAGCTTTTTCAATTTCTTTCAAAATAGATTTGTCATAAGGTGTAATAACAAGAGTTGTACCTTCTTGTACGCTAACTTGTGCCATTTGTCTCAATGGAGTAGGTGCTCCGTAGTATTCAACAATAACCTTGTCCAAAATCATCGGATTAGCACGACCTGAACGGATAGAACCAAATTCACGCTTTAGCTGAGTGATAGCTTTTTCCATCTTCTCTTCACCAAATAAAAACAATTCTTCTAAAGCTTCATTTAAAAGTTCCTCAGACATTTTTACCTCTTTCTTTATAATTAACTAATATATGTTCCAATTTCTTTTGAATGCAATATTTGAGATATTCCATCCTCAGCATCAAAGTCAAATACAATAATCGGAATATTATTTTGCTTGCACAAAGCACAAGCTGAAGTATCCATGACTTTCAAGCCGTTTTTAATTATATCATCGTAAGATATTTTTTCTAATTTTTGTGCATTAGGATTTACCTTAGGATCATCAGTATAAACACCGTCAACACCATTTTTAGCCATAAGCATAGCTTCTGCATTTATTTCAGAAGCTCTCAACGCGGCCGCAGTATCCGTTGTAAAGAACGGATTTCCGGTACCGGCAGCAAATATAACAACACGACCTTTTTCAAGGTGTCTTATTGCACGATAACGGATATAAGGTTCCGCAACCTGATTAATTGCAAGCGCGCTCTGCACTCTGCAAGGTACGTTTATTTGATTAAAAGCACTTTGCAACGCAATCGCATTCATAACTGTTGCTAGCATACCTACATAATCACCGCTTGCCTGATCCATACCGAGTTTGGCGCTGTTTTTCATTCCGCGGAAAATATTACCACCACCGACAACTACGGCAACTTGCGCACCAAGTTCTACAGCTTTTTTAATTTCTCCTGCAATACGTTGAACAGGTTTTTGGTCAATACCAAACTGTTGTTCTCCTAAAAGTGCTTCACCACTTATTTTTATCAGCACTCTTTTATATTTTAAATTGTTTTCCATTAGATGTCCCTCTTTTCATAATCATATATTAAACCCGCTTCAAAGTAAATAGTTAAAGCAAAAAAGAAGGTTTAAGTTTATATATCTACATAACCTATATCATAGTATGGAAAATTCAAAATTTATCATAATCTTTTCAGGCGAACGTGCACGAGCCTAGTGCGAAGTGCCATAGTGAGCCATAACGAATTCGAACCGTTTAAGGTTCGGATTGCTCATTCAAGCATTTTGCTAACGCAAAATGCAGATTAACAGCGTGTTTTTCTTTTTCGGTTCACTTTTTCTTTTTTCGTCGCAAAAAAAAGAAAAAGTGAACATATAAAAAAATGTTTTATTCTGAAAAAATAACTTTTAATTAAAATTGTTTTGTTCATTTTTTCTTCTTTTGCATCAAAGAAGAAAAAAAAGAACCAAAAAAGAAGAAAACCGCAATAAATACTTCGTCGCCGCGCCGATTTGACCAATTTAATGTTCGTTCCGTTTGCTCAAAAGCAAACGAAATCTTGTAGCGCGGCTAAGGACAACGCCGCGCAGTTTTGTAATGGTACTATAACATAGACATTATACCTTAATGCTAGCATTAAGAAATGTAACATTATTTATAAGCCCCGAAACTATTGCAGCATAAGGGTTTTAAAAATAATATATATTTTATAGATAAAAAATAGCACTTTTTTATATCAGAATGTTTTTATATATATACTGGACAATTTATATAGCGAAAAGGAGCATATATGGCGAGAGTATTAATTTCAATGCCGGAAGAATTTTTAAACATGATCGACAATGTTGCTGACGGCGAAAATCGTTCAAGAAGTGAACTTATCAGAGAAGCTCTGAGAACTTACATTTACAAACAAAAAATCCTTCAATCAACTACAGCAAGCAAAAATGCAGAGTTGCTTGAAGAGATGCTTGAATAAGTTTAAAAAAAGAAGCAGTGAAAACTGCCTCTTTTTTGTGTATTAATACATTCTGACCAAATCTCTGACAGTAGCAAGAACTTCACTTGCTCGTTTGCGAGCTTTTTTGTTCCCTTCGGAGAGAATGTCTTTCACTTCGTCAATGTGAGTTTCATAATATACACGTTTTTCTCTGATTTCAGACAAACGTTCATTAATCACTGCACCAAGCTGACGCTTACAATCTGCGCAGCCTCGCTCGCCATTTTCGCACTCACATTTTACAGTTGCTACCTGATCTTCTGAGCCGAAAATCTTCCAATACTTGAATGCAACTTCACATTCATCAGGATGGCCAAGATCCGTTTTCCTCATACGACTTCTGTCAGTTATAGCTGTCATAATCTTTTTGGCTGTAACTTCTTCTGTATCAGAAATCTTGATATCATTATGGAAAGATTTCCCCATTTTGTTACCATCCAAACCGCAAATTAATGAACAATGGTTCAATATTGGTTGAGGCTCGTGGAAGAAGTCTGTATTATAAATATTATTGAATCTTCTTGCAATATCTCTTGTTATTTCAATATGAGCAACCTGATCAACTCCAACAGGAACCGCATCCGCATTCATCATAAGAATATCAGCGCTCATCAAAACAGGATACCCCATCAAACCATAACTAATCTGAGAATTTTGACCTTCTTTTGTACGCAAAATCTTTGCCATATCCTTTAAGGTTGGGTCACGCTCAACCCAGTTTTGAGGAGTTACCATTCCAAGATATACATTCAACTCAGCTATCTCAGGTACATAAGATTGAACATACACAGTAGAAATATTCGGATCAATACCTGCTGCCAGCCAGTCCATTGCAACATTTAAAACATCTGCTTTTAATTCATCCGTTTTATCATATTTAGTAGTCAAAGCATGCCAGTCTGCAACAAAGAAATAACTGTCATATTTATGCTGCAATTCAACCCAGTTCTGAATTACACCCAAATAATGACCCAAATGTAATTTTCCTGTCGGCCTCATGCCTGATACGATTAATTGACTCATAACACTCTCGCCTTTCTTTTTATCTTCAATTATTATAGCTTAAATAAATTAATTTAGCTTACGGCAAACAATAATTATCGGAGAATAAGTCAAATTCAAATCAGGGAATTTTGATCTGTAATTATCACAAAACTCTCTAACTTCTGTTATGCCCCAACTTTTTTCTGATAAAGAATTAACGCCTGTATTTTTCATGTGAGCAAGGATTTGAAGAGGATTATCAAAATGCAATTTATGCTCAAACTGCTCAGAATAAATAATTTCAAAGTTTGGACTTAACATTCCCACAAGTTCATTTAAAGATTTATAATCCAAACTTAAACCGGATATTTCTCTAAATTCAAAAAAATTATCACAAGAAAATGTTGAAAAAGCCAAAATCCCGCTGGATTTAAGATTATGCCAGCAAGTTGAGAATACTTTATCCAAATTATCACACCACTGAAAAACCGCATTAGAAGCAATCAGATCAAAAGTCTTATGGAATTTTATTCTCCTAAAATCACCTGCAAAAAATTGCGCCGAAGGAATATATTTTTTCACATAAATTTCTGATTTTTCTACTAAATCATTTGCACAATATATATTGTAATTAAACCCTGAAAGTAACTTAGTTAAAACACCGGCTCCAGATCCGATTTCCAAAAAATCACCTTCTACACTCGGCAAATTATCTACAATTTTTTTTGCCATAAGTTTTTGCACGAGCGCATTTTGTTCATACTTATCAATACTTTTTTGAAAATGTTTCCTTATTGTCTTAGTATCTATTTGCATTTGTCTAAAATTTCATTCCAGCTTGTAAATTCATAAAACGGGAAATGTCCGCTATCCATCATAGCAATCGGGGTGTCAAATTTTTCCCAACATCTTACCTGATTACGAGTCGGGATAATTTTATCCGTATCACTCACTATAGCACAATCGTAGAATTTTGAATATTCAACCTCACGGCCCTTAATAAAAGTATCTAAAGAAATAAGTTCTTCCGCTCTATTTTCAATACTTCTTGCAACTGGAGAAGTAAGATACTTTTCATAATCATCGTGAGCTTTAAATAAATTCTGCTGAAATTTCCCCTTTAAACCGCTATCTACATATTTTAATGTCAGCTCAAAAGTCTTAATAGGGATCCCCAACTCGTTGTCAACAGGGAAAGGTGTTCCGTTAATTGCGATTTTCTTCTCAAAGAAAGGCAAACTATCTCTTAATAAATATGCGATATAAACACCCATTGACCAGCTGATAAGATAATATTTTTCATATCCCTCAAAAATATCCACTAACTTATCAACCGTTTTGTAATTATATATTACAACAACATCATTGTCGTTACATTGCAAACCTTCAAAAGGCTTTTCATCAAAACTCCACCCGCAAAAAAATACTATCAACTTTTTATTATTTTTCTTATTTAACCAACAATACTGCATAATTTCCTCTTTACATTTAGATAAATTCTACATCAAAAACGCAAATTTTAAAATATTTATGTTTTATTAATAATATGTAGGTAAAATGAAGGTAGTGAACATGGTTGAAAGTGTAAATAACATAAATACAAATACTCAAAATGTCCAACAAAAGAAAGACAATGCCGCACGAAATGCAACTCTTGCAGGTAGCGTCGGACTTATTGGCGGTGGTACAACAGGATATCTTACAAAACAAATTTACAAGGATGACAAATTCACCGATCAATTTATCAAACAATTCAGGAATGATTGTATTGATATGACTAATAGCGACAAAGATACCAAAAAAGCTATAAAAAGTATGCTTAAAATGGAAGACAATCCAAGTATTGATGCGATAAAAAAATATATGCGTAAATACAAAAACTTATTTACAGATAACGCTAAAGATATGGAAGATTTTCTAAAAAATGCAGACAATAAAATTGCAGAATTATTTACTTCAACCAAAAACAGTATAACCGGAGCACTTCAAAAAGGAGAAGAACAGCTTCCTAAATATTATGATAAGGCTAAAAAACATTTTAATATACCATTAGATAATTCAGAATGCGATGATGCATTACTCGCCGCACTCAAATCTGAACAAAAGATAAAAGGTAAAGCTGGACTTATCTATGGACTTGCATCAGGTGTAATATTGGCAGCAGGTTCATATATCCTAACTAAATTGTTAGAAAATAAAGAAGCTCCAAAAGAAAACAAATAAAAATTTTGGATAAACAAACATTTTAAAATGCACTTATTTTCAAAAATAAGTGCATTTTTTATTTTTTCTTCAAGTACATCTACAGATACTGCTTTAACAATTCTAAATCACTCTCTTGCATATCAGCCGTCAAAGATAATCTTAACCTCGAAGTACCTTGAGGTACGGTTGGAGGTCTGATTGGCAGAGTAAAATACCCATTCTGATATAAAATATTGCTCAATTCTACAGTCTTGTCATTCTCGCCTACAATCACAGGAATAATATGGCTTTCACTACCGAGTTTTTTCCCAAGATTAAGCATCCTCATCCTTGCCTCATAAGTATAAGGCAATTTATTTTCAATAATCCATTTTGAAAACGCAATATTTATAGGAGGCAAAGCCGTAGAAAAAATAAAAGAACGAGCCTTATTAATCAAATAATCAATCAAAACTTTTTTCCCAGTAACAAATGCGCCCATAGACCCGATTGCTTTGCCGAAAGTTCCGACAATCAAATCTATATCATTTAATATCCCTAAATCTTCAGATACTCCAAGCCCTTTTTTACCAAACACTCCAAAGGCGTGAGCCTCATCCAAAATAAGAATACAGTTATATTTGTTTTTAAGTTCGACAAGCTGTTTTAAATTTGCAATATCGCCATCCATACTAAAAACACTTTCAGAGACAATCACTGCATTTTTAAAATTTTTTCTCTCTTTTATCAAGAGTTTTTCCAAATTTTCCATATCATTGTGCTTGTATCTGAAAAATTTTCCCTTGGAAAGAAGCATCCCGTCAATTATGCTTGCATGATTCAATTTGTCCGAAAAAATAACATCTCCGCTTCCTGCAATAGAACTGTTAATCCCGACATTAGCATGATAACCGCTGTTAAAAATAAGCGCGGACTGAGTATTAAACAATTCACTAATAAGATTTTCAAGCTCCTCATACACAGGCAAAGTTCCTGTGAGTAATCTTGCAGAAGCACTTCCGAAAGTATATTTGCTACCCGCAAAACTCAAAAACTCTTCCGTAATTTCCTCATTATCTGCAAAACCCAAATAATTATTGGAAGAAAGATTGAGCAATTTTTTCCCGTCAATATAAATATATTTACCATTTTTTCGCTCAAAATGTCTTATTGAGCGAAAATGAGATTTACTTTTCAGATCCTCTAATGTTAAATCATAACTTTCAAACATAAAAATTTCCCAAACTAATCAAACAACCCGCTGGACAAATATCTTTCTCCAAAATCAGGAAGTATAGCTACAATAAGTTTTCCTTTGTTCTCAGGCCGTTTTGAAAGTTCAACAGCAGCCCAAACATTTGCGCCACAGGAAAATCCTGATAATATCCCCTCTTCTGTCGCAAGTTTTCTTGCCGTAATCATTGCATCTTCATCTTTTACAGGCATAATTTCATCAACAACTGAACAGTCAAAATTTTCAGGAACAAAATTTGCACCTATCCCCTGAATTTTATGAGCACCGGCTTTTTTGCCTGCAAGAACCTGAGAAGAATACGGCTCCACCGCAACTGCTTTTATATTAGGGTTTTTCGCTTTTAAACCTTTAGCAATTCCGCATATTGTTCCACCCGTACCAACACCAGCCACAACTATATCAACTTTCCCGTCCGTATCATTCCAAATTTCTTCCGCTGTAGTTTTTACATGGATTTCAGGGTTTGCCGGATTGGCAAATTGCTGAGGGATAAATGAATTTTTAATCTCTCTGTGCAATTCTTCAGCCTTATCGACAGCACCTTGCATACCTTTTGCACCGTCTGTCAGCACCAAATCTGCACCATAAGCCTTCAAAAGCATCCGTCTTTCTTTACTCATTGTATCAGGCATTGTAAGAATCATTTTATATCCTTTGATAGCACATACAAAAGCTAATCCTATACCTGTATTTCCGCTTGTAGGTTCAATAATCGTAGAGTCTTTATTTATCAACCCTTCTTTTTCAGCTTTTTCAATCATATATAAAGCAGGTCTGTCCTTTACGGATCCTGCAGGATTTTTACATTCAAGCTTTGCAACTACAGTAGCTTCGCCGCTATTTAACTTATTAATATTAACAAGAGGAGTATTTCCTACAAGCTCCAACATATTTTTTGCAATTTTCATCCCTCTTATCCCCCTTTTCTTTAATATTAATACAAAAATTTTATTTGCCTAAATATTTTGTTTGTAATAAAATAATTAATTATAACAAAATTGGGTTAAGAATATGTTAAGCGAATTTAAATTTTTCATCAAGTCGCACTGCGACTTTAAAATGCACACTTGTACTTGGATAGCTTTACTGGTTGCTCTAATGATTATACCCTGCATACTCTTCATGCCTGAAAAATATGGCTACGAAAACGGATTGTTAGAGAACTTACAGATGCTTACTTTACTTGCGGGATTCATATTTGCACTAAAGTCTAAAATTAATAAAAAATTTTTCTATCTTACAGCAATGGTAATTGTAATTCTCGCAATTAGAGAAGTTAACTGCGACCGAACAATCTTTTTTGCCATTCCGGGAACGATTAACGAATTTTATACTTGGAAACAAATTAAATACGGATGGCTTGCACATCCTATATATGGAATATACATTGCATACGTTATTATTTACTTTTTGAGAAATAAATTATTCATAAATTTATGGGAACTTTTCAGTAAAACGAAACTGCCTATATGGAATATTGGGCTTATGCTTATTGGTATAAGACTTGGGCTTTATGCCGAAGACACACTACACAATATGGTTTTTGAAGAAATTTCTGAATTATTATTCTACGTTTCTCTCGTTGGAATAATTTATCTATATGCATTTAACAAAGAATTTCGTCTTAAAGAAGAAGTTTTGGAAAAATCAAATTAGAGTTTTCCGTAGTTTTCTCCATAATTTCATCAAAAGAAATTCCCCGCAAATCAGCAATATATTCAGCAACAAATTTCACGTATGCAGGCTGATTTTCTTCTCCTCTATGCGGTACGGGAGTAAGATACGGAGCATCTGTCTCTAAGATAAGCCTATCAAGAGGGATATCTTTTGCCACATCTTTTGTCTTTACTGCATTTTTAAATGTAACAACTCCGCCTAATGCTATATACCAGTCCTGCTTAATACATTCTCTTGCAAATTCCACACTACCCGAAAAACAATGCATAACAATCTTGGAACCTTTGTTATACTCTTTTAGAATATCAAAAGTATCTTTATGAGCTTCTCTATCGTGAATAGATATCGGAAGATTTAATTCGTTTGCAAGTTTTATTTGTTTTATAAAAACTTCCTTTTGTAAATCGTTAAAACTTTTGTCCCAATAGTAATCTAATCCAATCTCGCCGATTGCAACAATTTTATTACTTTTTGAATACTCTCTAATCTTATCGATTAAACTATCATCCCAATCATTAACTTCAGACGGATGAACTCCAAGCATTCCATACACATTATCATACTTAAGAGCAAGCTCGTAAATCTTATCAACATCTTTTGGATAAGCACAAGGCACAATAACTTTTTCAACACCGTTTTCCGCTGCATTTTTTAAAACATCTTCAACGGACAAACCTTCTATCATATCAATATGTGTATGAGTATCAATCAACATATTCTCAAATCCCTCTTTCAAATAAATTATACCACACGAAAGAGTTTGTGCTATAATCCGAATTATGGAAGAGAAAAAATTAAAAATTACAATTGCGCATTTATATCCGAAACTTTTGAACTTATACGGAGATATAGGAAACATAATTACCCTGAAAAAACGCTGTGAATGGCGTGGAATTGATGTTGATTTTGAAGAGATAAATATCGGAGACAAAATAAAAGAACACGATATATATTTTATCGGCGGAGGACAAGACAAACAACAAGAAGAAGTCGCTGATGAATTATATAAACAAAAAGATTTTCTGACAGAAGAACGAGATAGGAATGCGGTATTTCTTGGAATTTGCGGCGGATATCAGCTCTTTGGGCACTACTATCAACCTCACGATAAAGAAAAGCTAAAAGGCATTAGCCTAATGGATGCCTATACCATTGCAGGAGATAAAAGATTTATCGGGAATGTTACAGCTGAAACAGATTTTCTCACCCCAAAAACTTTGGTTGGTTTTGAAAACCACAGCGGACTAACATATTTGCAAGGTGAAACTAAACCGCTTGCGACAGTTACTGTCGGGAATGGCAATAACGGCAAAGATAAAACTGAAGGCGGAAGATATAAAAATGTTTTTGGGACTTACCTTCATGGTTCGTTCTTACCTAAGAACCCGCATTTTGCAGATTATATGATAAGTCTTGCATTAGAAAAACGCTACGGAGAAAAAATAGAGCTTCAAAAACTTGATGATGAATTAGAACTAAAAACCCATTATTCATTAGTTGGCAAAGCTTATTAATTTATATTCTATTTTCTTCTTCATTGATGTAAAAGAAAAAATAAACAAATATTTAGTAAACTCCTTGTATTTTTATAGAAAAATATTATAATTTTACTATGACCGAATTAAACATAGATAACTCTTGGATTAATGATTTAAAAACACGAGTACATGAAAAACTTGAAGAGACAGAGCTATTTAAGTTCAAAGGTACCGTATCAAAGCTTTTAGGTTTGACAGTAGAAGTAAAGCTTCCCGGATTAAAAATCGGGGACTTATGCTATATAGAAACCAACACAGGAGAAAGAAAACCTGCAGAAGTACAAGCCTTTAAAGGAGAAGTAGCACAACTTTTGCTTTTGCTTGACGGCAACGGTATAGGACAAGGTAGTACCGTTATAGCAACAGGCAAACCGATTATTATTCCGGTCGGAGACTTTCTTTTAGGTAGACTGATTAATCCAATGGGTGAACCTATTGACGGCAAACCTATGGATACCTCGGGTGCAACTTGGCGCCCGATAGAAGGACCACCGCCGGGTCCATTTGAACGACCTATTATTACAGAAATATTTTCAACAGGAGTTAGAGCAATTGATGCTTGTATGACAATGGGCTGCGGTCAGCGTCTTGGGCTATTTGCAGGCTCAGGTGTAGGTAAAAGTACTCTTTTGGGTATGATTGCAAGAAATTCCGATGCGGATGTTAACGTTGTTGCACTAATCGGAGAACGTGGAAGAGAAGTTAAAGAATTCATCGAGGACTCTCTTGGCGAAGAAGGTATGGCAAAATCCGTAATTGTCTGCTCCACAGGAGACCAGCCTCCACTAATCCGACAAAAAGCTTTACTTACAGCAACAGCAGTTTGCGAATATTTTAGAGATCAAGGGAAAAAAGTATTTCTAATGACAGATACCGTAACCCGTTGTGCTATGGCAGGCCGTGAAGTAGGACTGTCTCTTGGTGAACCGCCTACAATGAAAGGTTATCCGCCATCAATTTTCTCTTGGCTTCAAAAAGTTCTTGAACGAGCAGGGAATAGCCCAAAAGGTTCAATTACAGCCTTATACACGGTATTAATGGAAGGTGATGACATTTCCGATCCTATCGTAGATATCGTACGTGGTATTGTTGACGGTCACATTTTCTTATCAAGAAAAGTTGCCGAAAGCAACCACTATCCTGCTATTGATGTTTTAGGAAGTATCTCAAGGCTTATGTCTGCAATTGCGACACCAGAACACAAAGAGGCAGCCGCTAAAATGAGAAAAATTCTTGCTATGTACAGAGAAAACAAGGACTTAATTGATGTTGGTATGTATCAGCCTGGTTCTAACCCTAAACTCGATATTGCAATACAAATGATGCCTCAGGTAAATGCATTTTTACAACAAAGGACTTCGGATATTGTATCAATGGATACGACAGTCCAAACGTTAGTCGATATGATGAAAAACGTTGATATCTAAACATCTAACAATATAGGTTGAGATAATGCCATTTGTTTCCACTTTTCAAGCCATTCTCCATGTAAATTCATTGGAGTATCGCGGGATACATATTTACCATTATTTTTCAAATAAAGAAGATTACCCCAATTCTCAAACGTTTGAGAATGCAGAATAGTTTTACCATCCACAACTTTTGACACTATATGTTTTTTCAAAGTTTCTGCATCAATACCGGAACGTTCAGCCCAATTATTTAAAACGCTATTCAATTTTTCTTGAGAAATTTCTATTTCCGTAGGAATAACTCTAAAACCACTCTTGTAATGAAAAGGATAAGCTTGAGCCTCTGCACAAATTTCAACAGTTTTAAAATTTTTCTGCATCATACGCTCAACACCAATCTGATGAGCCCTGAGTCCAATCCCTGCATATCTATCAGCACCACCGGCAGAATCCATCCAACCAGGTAAAATCTTTCCGGCATCCCTATCTATTTGAAAACTTCTCTGCCCCACAAGTTCATATTCTCCGGCAGCATTCTTAACATAAATTCCCCAAGCTTCATGAGCATCACTAATGGCAATAGGTTTTACGTAAGCCTCAACAGGTTTCCCTGTTTTCTTATCAATAAGTGTTGTTACATGCAACCCATCTTCATTAAAGCGTCTCGCAGGCTTAAATTTCGGAGAATACAGTTTTTTCATAGTTTTTGACTCAAGTGCAGATTTTGGCAAATTTTTTGCATTTTTAAAATAATCAACAACTTTCTTTTCAAAAGCTTTGATTCGAGCCGTAATTGTTTTTATATTTATATCTTTACCACGAAAAGACTGAGTATTTTTCTTAACGTAAAAATCTCCTATATGAGCAGGGAAACTCAACAAATATTGTTTATCACTCATTTTTAATGAAATATCACCGCTTGGTATCCAAATTTTCTGCCCTGTCCTTGCCAAATTCGGAATCGTACCATCGCGTTTTGATAAGCTCTCATAAGCTTTACCAAGCTTAGAAAATTCGTCCTTTCCAATAAGTTTCGTAATTGCTATTCGATTAGCAATAGTCCAGCCATTGCAAACCAAAAGCCTCAGGCTCCTTATATTCATATAACAATTCCTTTATTAGAATCCCCTTTTACTAATATAATAAAACATTTTGAAGCCTAAAATTGCTAATATTATTTAATAACTTCAATAAAATCGTAATCTGTCAAATAAGGCAAATGCGCTTCGGTAATCAACTCACCCGGTAACAAAATCGCAATTCCAGGAGGACATTCTGCAATAACCTCAGCTGAAATTCTGCCAATCGCCAAATCTTTCGGAACTGTTTCTTTTTCTGCAAAAAATGCTTCTCTCAAACTCATCTTTATCTGAGGAGTCAACATTGGCATATGCTTTTTCTTTTCTAAATAATAAATATCAGAATAATTCGAGCTGTCAATCTTTTGGAGGCATTTCACAAGATATTCCATATCAGCTCTTGTATTGCCCAAGTTTGAAAGCAATAACAAACCTGCATCAGATGCGCTTTCTACCTCAATGCCAAAATCAATTTCCAAAATAGATTCTAATCTCTTACCGGACAATCTGTCATCTCGAATAAAAATCTTTGTAACATCAGTCATATAACCAAAATCAGGCTTCAAGTCATGAATATGCTCTAACTGCTCAATTTCTCTGCGCAAAAATTTAGCATTGGCAACAGCACGCTCAAGCTGTTTTTTACCTCTTGTACTTTCAAGATTTGCCCTAGCAGCATCAAGACTAGCCAACAAAATCAATGACGGACTTGTTGTATGCAAAAGCTTCAACGCCTTCTCTACAGCATCAACATCAAGCATAGAGCCTTCCGCAATATGAAGCATAGAACTCTGGCTCATACTTCCGCCTGTTTTATGAAGTGAATGAACAACCGCATCAGCTCCCAATTGTAGAGCAGGAGTAGGCAAATGTTTGCTAAAATTCCACAAACATGCATGCGCTTCATCAACAATTAAAGGAACTTTGTGTTTTTTACATATCGAAGCAATCGATTTTATATCAGACACAACACCTTCATAAGTCGGATTTGTAAGCCAAACCATAGAAACGTCATCATGAGAAGACAACATCTCTTCAACACTTTCAGGAGTAACGTTACCCCATATTCCCCAATCGTCAAATTTCTTAGGGATTAACCATAACGGCTCGGCACCCGAAATAATCATGCCTGTTAAAACCGAACGATGACAATTTCTGTTAGTTAAAATTCTCTGACCTTTTTTAGTAAGCCCCATTGCAAGAGCAAGATTACCTGCAGTAGAACCATTCAAAAGGAAGAATGTTTTTTTAGCTCCAAAAGCCTTTGCAGCAAGCTCCTGAGCTTCCTTTATAGGACCCGTTGCAGGATGGAGCGTCCCCAAATTATCAAACTCATCAGTAGTATCAATAGAAAGAGCCTTAGTTCCTATCAATTTTTTAAATTCAGGCAAAGAACCATTACCCTTTGTATGACCCGGGATGTGAAATTGATATGTAGGGTTTTCATACGCTTCCTTTAGGGCTTCAACTATTGGGGCTTTAACTTTAACAGATTTAATATTCTTTGTTACATTTGTCATAATCAAAATATACTATAAAGAAATCATGAAAATCAAGTATTTTGTGATATAATTAATATTTGTGAATAACATTATTGGAATTATTGTATTTATACTACTCTTTATATCTTCTCAAAATTTAGTTTTGGCACAAAACAAACCTGAGAAGAACGTAAACACGGAAGAAATAAGGTTAGAACTCCCCGAAAAAAGATTCTTACAACAACCGCAGTTAACACCA
This sequence comes from uncultured bacterium, assembly GCA_949283255.1. GTDB lineage: Bacteria > Cyanobacteriota > Vampirovibrionia > Gastranaerophilales > Gastranaerophilaceae > UBA1221. The sequence continues at coordinate 77,566 of CASDRS010000014.1, forward strand.
GAAACTACATCTGGAACTCAAGATATAGAAGCAGGTTCTAATGAGGATGTCAATATAGAAGAAATAGATGACGAACTTCCGGAGAATAACAACGAGTTACAGTCATTTACTCCTAAGAAACAAAAACACGGAGATGTTGAGAGTAATACGGAATCAGAATTTTCACTATTTGACAATTTTAATTTAGATAAAAATAACGATAACAAAATTGATGAAGACACCCTAATTGGCAAACTTATAAACAGAGACATAATCAGAACCGATATCCCAACTTATTTGCTTGCACCGGAATTAACATTTCACCCTAAAAAGGGCCCTGTGAGTAAGGTTGAGTTTTTTGGAGCATATAACGGGTATTTATCATCATCTTGGGATAACGGGGATTACGATACATCTTATGATTTCGGATTTTTGCAGGTCGGTGCTATAGGTAAAATCAGAGGAACAAAAACCGATTTCAAAGTATTAGTCAATCCGAGACCATCAAGCGAAAGGAATTATATGCAAAATTTCTTTGCCGATGCATATTTGATTAACAGCTCAATTCCACACCATAAAGTTGTAGTAGGTTATTCCAGAAACCAAATAGGAAAAGAGGGCGGTTCAAGCTCATTTATTCTACCGTTCATTATGCGCTCACAAATATCCAGAAACTTTGGCTCAACAAGAGCACTTGGAGTAAGATTAATCGGAAACTATGATTTAATCGATTACAACTTTGCGTTTAACAGCTCAGACAGATATTTCAGAGACTGGTTTGCGGGACCTGAATTTACAGGCTGGGTAGACTTTAAACCTCTTGGCAAAACCGATGGAAGATACGGCAAATTAATAATAGGCGGCGGCCTAAATGCGGGTAAAAATCATACAGACTACACCGTTGGCAGTTTATATTTAGGTTATAAATACAAAAAACTCTGGACGAGTTTTGAATACGGGATTGCTGACGGATATAACGGAAGCTACGTTGTTGATAAAAAAGCTACAGGCTTTTACGGAACAATAGGATACAAAATCCATCCAAGATTACAAATAATCGGCAGATTTGACCAATTCGACCCGAATAGAGACATTTCAGGCGACTTAAGAAGAGAATATACGGCCGGTATAAATTATTTTATAAAAGGTCAAGCTCTAAGACTCATACTTAACTATATCTTCTGTCAAAACCAAAACACAGAAGACAGCCATAGATTTTTAATAGGCACACAAATTTTATTATAGAACTTTATACTTATATGATAATGACAATATAAGCTATTTGTTAATAAAAAAGAGTAAGGCAAAACTTACTCTTTTCTGTTATATCTATTCAAGAATTATTCAAGCCCAAATACTCATTCGTAAAAACCTAAAAAGACTTAGCGCACATCAGGGAACAAATATTTAACGCCGTCATCACTCCTCCAACGAACATAACCTGTTTTTGGAGTTTTATCAGCATCAACAACAGTAACGAGCATCCAATTTCCACGAATTATATTCAGATTTATAAGCTCAGGATTATTTATGGTTGAAATAGCTTTTGCATCATCTTCAGGACTGCCGAACATACTTTTAACCTTTTCTGGAGCCCCATTCAGAATAACAAGTCCATACTTTCTTCCATACATATTATAAAAATTCATCCAAGTACTAAACTTAAACGGATCATCTTTTTTTATCCAACCTCTTTCGCCTGTGCTGTTATTGTAAATAACTTCCACCCAATCGTCAGTCTCGTCAGTTACTGCCATAAGCGCGAGGTCTTTTTTCTCAAGATAAACAACAAATAAATCAGGTAGTGTAATATTCTTAGGCAAAACTCCGTCCTTATTCCACACAATTTTTTGCTTAATCGGAGATTTATCATCAGGTTCGTTATACACAACTATTGCATGCCCGACCTGATAAAGGCCGTATGTATTTGTATAATTAAGGCTCACCGCATCAGGAATAACGTTTGCTGCACAAACTTTTATTCCTAAAAATACAAATAATAATAATGCCCAAAATATTTTTTTCATCAATTACTCCCTGAAAGAAATATCCGCATAAGCTTTTTGAAGCTTTTCTCTAACTGACTGCATATTTCTTTCTATAACATCATCAGTCAAAGTTGCATTTTCGTCCAACATCTTTATTCTGAAAGCTAAACTCTTATAGCCTTTTTCAATATTTTCGCCCTGATAAACATCAAAAACTTCACTGCCTTGGAAAATATTTTGTTGAACACCACTTTTGATAACTCGTTGAATATCTTCAAAGCTTACATTTTCATTAATAACAAATGCCAAATCACGTCTAACTTCAGGGAACTGAGCGAGATGCTTAAATCTTGGAACAGTCTCTTTTACGATAGAAATAACAGCATCTAAATCAACTTTGAAAATAAATGCATCCTGATTTATTTTCATCTTATCCTTCAAGATAGGATGAATTTGACCAAAGTAACCGATAGTTGTAAGATTTTTGCCCAACAAACAAATAGCCGCGCTACGGTATGGGTGCATAATCTCATGAGACTTAGCCAAATCTGATTTATCAAACGGTACAAACTTTATACGCTTTGTAACGCCTAATTCTTCAAACAAGCTTTCTAAAATTCCCTTTACTGTAAAGAAGTCAGGTTGAGTTTTAACTTGCCATTTAGAGTTTTCAACTTCACCTGATATAATTCCCTCAAGAACTTGAGTTTCTTTTACTCCGGAATGCTTTTCATCAGCAGCTGCAACTTTAAAATAAGTCTTGCCGATTTCATAAGCCCAGAGATTTTTTTGTCCGTTGTCGTAATTATATTTCAAACAGTTCAAAACGCTTACTGCAAGTGTCTGACGCAACATAGTACTTTCTTCACTTACAGGGTTGCAAACCTTAACAGCTTTTTCATCATCATAAGGAATCATATACTTATCCAAAAGCGGCTTACCAATAAGAGAAGTTGTAACAATCTCATTTAAGCCGGCTGATAACATAAGGTTGTGAACTTTTTTGATAATCTTTTCTTCAAGAGAAATGACAGGAGTTTGAGTCTTTTGAGGCAAAGTATTAGAAATCTTATCAAACCCGTTAATACGAGCAATTTCTTCAATCAAATCAATCTCTCTTGTAACGTCATAAGCTCTGAAAGACGGAACCAAAAATTTTGCCGCAGCAACGTTTCCGCCAAGTTTTTTAAATCCTAAATTAACAAGAATAGAATCACATCTTTCAGGTGCAATCTCAGTACCCAAAAGTCTCTTAATCTGTGCATAACGAAGTGTAATCTCGATAGGCTCAAGCTTATTAGACCCATCTTCAACAACTCCTTCAATTTCAGCATCAGCAAGCTCAACAAGAAGTTGCATTGCACGCATAAGAGCAGGTTTTACAGCTTCTATATCAACACCGCGCTCAAATCTTGCACAAGCCTCACTTCTATATCCGACACTTCTTGAACTTTTTCTGTTACAAGCAGGTGTAAAATATGCAGCCTCAAGAGCAATAGCTGTTGTGTTGTTATCGATTTCAGAATTCAAACCGCCAAACACACCGCCTAAACAAACAGGCTTGTCTTTTGTCGCAATTACAACAGTATCAGTTGTCATCTTGCGTTCTACTTCATCCAAAGTAACAAGAGTTTCGCCATCTTTTGCTCTTCTTACACAAAGATATCCATCCAACTTGTTCAAATCAAATGCGTGAAGAGGAATACCGTATTCCAACAAAACATAGTTAGTAATATCAACAACATTATTGATTGCACGAATACCTGATGAAATTAATCTTTTTTGCATCCAATCAGGAGAAGGTTTTATTTTAATATTCTTCAAAATCCCGAGTGAATAATACTTGCAAACGTCCTTATCTAAAATTTCAACCTTAAATTTATCTGTTGACAAATCTCTGGTTGCTTCAAGAGGAGAAAATTTCAACGCTGTATTAAACAAAGAACTTAACTCTCTTGCAACACCGATAACAGACATCTGGTCTCCGCGGTTTGTAGTCGGAGCAACATCAAGAATAGTATCTTTTTCAAAGCCCAAAACATCAACCAAATCTTGTCCGATTTTTACGTCAGGCAAAAATCTGTTTAAAATCAAAATCCCATCTTCTTCCTGATAATTTCTTTCAGAAACTCCAAGTTCATCAGCAGAACAAAGCATACCTTGAGATTCAACCCCTCTAATAACCGCAGGAGTAAGAGTAAACATCTCGCCTGTTTTTCTGTTAAGAACCTGACTTCCGACAGAAGCATAAGGAACAATCTGACCTTCCTTAATATTTTGAGCACCGCAAACCACAGTTTTCAAACCTGAACCTGTATTAACAGTTACCAAATGCAAATGATCAGAATTTGGATGATTATCAATTTTTTCAATTTTTACTGTAATTATATTGGTAAATTTAGGCTTAACCTCTTCCATACCTTCAACTTCCAAACCGCTCATTGTAAGTTCATGAGCCAAACGTTCATCATCTATATTTGATAAATCTACAAATTCATTCAACCAATTAACTGATACTTGCATTTAAATACTTCCCTCTTTCATTATCTACTATGTGCCTAAATATTATAACAAACACTATTCCTTGTAAACATTTTGTTACGTTTAAGCCAAAGAGTTTAAAGATTTTCAAACATTCAGCCGAATAATAAAATATCTAAAATTGTAGGAGGTATTATGGGCAAAGATTTGATAGCAAGTTACAATGCTTACGTAAAGAAATATCCGCTATACACAAAAGATGCAATAGTTGATATGATGGTAAAAGATGGAGTCATTACCTCCGATATAGCAAAAAAAATAAAATCAGGAGTAAGTCTTTTTTTACTTCAAAAACCTACCTACAATACTAAAGCGTCTGAGGATTTTTCATTTGCCAAAACACTTGGAGCAACATTTTCTAAAACCAAACCAACGCCTAAAAGCAGTAGAAAAGCCCCAACTACAAAATTCAACAGGAACATAGAAAACACATATCAATCTAAAACACAAGGGGACTGCTGGCTCTTGTCTGATATAAATGCGATGAGACTTACCCCGTGGGGCAAACAACAAATCAAAAATGCGATTATTCCTGACGGCAAAGGCGGAGTAACCATAAAATTTCCGGGTTCACCAATTTCACAAAAGAACTTTCACGTCTCCGAGAAAGAAATCGCCGCAGCGAAAGCAAGCGGACATTATTCTACAGGGGATGATGATATGATAGCACTCGAGCTTGCAACCGAAAAGTTAAGTAAGCAAATGGTTAAAAAGGGTATTGCAGAAAGAGTCGACGATTTTGATGAAATTATCGGGTACCCGTCATATCTAACAAATATCGTTATAGACAAAAATAATATCGACAACAGATACATGTCAATATCAAAACTACTGACGGGAAGAGATAGAGTAGAAGTAGATTTTCTTGAGCAAGGCGAAAAAGCAGGGAATGTTTTAAAATATATTGCACAAAACCCGCAGAAAGTTGCAGGAGTATGCACTTTCAATCATTTTAAAGATATTTTTGGCTCAAGAGCCAAGGATGATCCTGTCCACGGCAATCACGCCTACGCAATTAAGAAGATAGTTTACGGAAAAGAAGCTGTTGTCGTCGACCCGTATCACTCAAATAAAACCATAACAATCCCATGGAAAAAATTTGTAGAAGATTTGGAAACCGTATATATTGCAACAGATAACAATAATACTTTCAAAAACGTCAGAGCAACACTTCCGCCAAACCACGACAAAATAAGACAAGCTAATTTTGAAGAAGGACAAAATCAGCTTAAAAAACTGGCAGCAAAACAGGCGGCAACACAAAATCGAATTAAAAACGAAGAAATTAACTTCGAAGTAAATAATATTTTAAGAAGCCTCAAACCGCTAAAAGGTGATATACAAAGCAACAAAGAGCGCTGGAGTCCAAACCTATATCTCAATTTTGATGATTACAAAACGGCAATGTCAAAAGTAAACAAAGATAACGTCGTCAAACTTTTAGAAAAATATCCGGATTTAATCCGCGACTTAGACGCATACAAATCAGGCTGGGGCCGAGGAGAAGACAAGAAAGAACTTATAGAGCCAATTATAACTGCACTGGCAAAACGTGCAGCCGAGATGAAAATTGATTCAAAAGAAGTTGAAGCTTTTAAGAAAAAGTGCATGAAAGAACTGGATGCAACTTTTTACACAGATGTAAGTATAATAATTTCTGAAGCAAGAAATATGTTAAAAACTCTTGGAGCAAAAAAATAATATATGCATTTTTTGAGGATTTATATAAGATAAAAAAGCCGTTAACTAACGGCTTTTTTTATTTGGTTAGCTAGCCATCTTTTGAAATTTTCCGTATTATCCACAACATTATAAGTGCATCTCAATTTATAGTCCTTTATAGAACTCATAAAGTGTTTTATACCCAAAATTAACAAATCGACATGAAGTATTGAAATCATAACATGCCCATGTTACCCTAAGTAATGCAAGAGGATTTGTTTATTATTATTTTTATACCCTAGAAACACTCTTGCCCAAATATTTTTCAACTTAAACTAAAAAAGAAAGAAGGAACTATGTCAGAAGTCAGAGTGAGAATAGCACCGTCACCAAGCGGGAACTTACACATCGGGACAGCAAGAACAGCTTTGTTCAACTATTTATTTGCAAAGAAAAATAACGGCAAATTTGTTTTAAGAATTGAAGATACAGATGCTGAACGTACAAGTCAAGCATACATTGATAATATTTTTGACAGCTTAAAAGCATTAGGACTTAACTGGGATGAAGGCCCTGATGTTGGTGGAGAATACGGACCATATACCCAATCAGAAAGGTTCGATATTTATCCTAAATATGCACAAATTCTTTTAGATAAAGGTTTTGCTTATGAATGCTTCTGCACACCAGAAGAATTGGAAGCAGAAAAAGCTATCGCAACACAAAACAAAAAGCCATACGTATATACAAAAAGATGCGAACATTTGACAGAAGAAGAAAAGGAAAAATTCAGAAAAGAAGGCAGAAAACCTGCTATCAGATTTAATATTTCAAAAGCTCAAAGAGCATTCCATGATTCTTCTATATTGAAATTTAACGATATGGTAAAAGGTGAATTACATGTAGATACAGATCTTCTTGGAGATTTTGTAATAATGAAATCAAACGGAACACCAACATATAACTTTGCAGTTGTAATTGATGATATGTTGATGAAGATTTCACACATTATCAGAGGTGAAGATCATATTTCAAACACATTCAAACAAATATTAATATACGAAGCTCTTGGAGCAGAAGTTCCTGAGTTCGGACACCTCGGAATGATTTTGGCACCTGACAGAAGTAAATTATCAAAACGTCACGGAGCAACAGCAGTATCTGAATTTGTTGAAAAAGGATACTTGACAGAAGCTTTGATTAACTTCGTAGCATTGTTGGGCTGGTCACCATCAGACGGTGTTGAAATTAAGACTGTTGATGAAATTGCAAAAGATTTCAGAATACATGATGTTTCATCATCCAATTCAATTTTTGAATATGACAAATTAAATTGGATGAACAGTCATTACATAAAGATGTTGGATATAGAAGATTTAAAAGAAAGATTAAAACCATATTTAACAAAATACGATTTATCGGAATTAAGTGACGCTCAATACACAAGAATGGTAGAAGTAACAAGGGAACCATTAACAATATTATCAGATATAACAGATGCAGTACCATACTTCTTTGGGGAGGATGTTGAAATTGAGCCGAAAGCACAGACAGAAGTATTAGATACGGAGGTTGCACAGGATGTTTTGGAAGAGTTTGCACGACAAGCTCAGGGATGGGAATTTGAAGAAGAAAACCTACACCACAAGTTGGAAGTATTTAGAGGAGAATATAAAGAAAAAGGAATCAAGCCAAAAGTTACAATGTGGGCAATCAGAGCAGCGGTAACAGGCAGAACTTGTGGAGCTGATATGACAGCTATTCTAGCTATTCTTGGGAAAGAACGGACTTTGCATAGAGTAAGAAAAGCAATGAAACCGGCTGTAAAAAATTAATTAAATTTAAAATTAATTTTAAATAAAACAAAAAACACTGCATTAATTGCAGTGTTTTTTGTTATTAATAACTACTTAAAATAAAAAGTCATAAAAAACACTCTTTAAATAAAGAGTGTTTTTTCTACGTTTAAACTTTTCAAAACTACTTAAGGCTAACGCTAACAGAAGTACCCTTCTTAGAAATAGCAACTTTGTCTTCTCTTGCTAACCAGCCAAGACCTAAATCAGCAAAATTACCTTTCAAGTCTAAATCTTTTTTCATTTTAGAAAAAGTTGTTGTACCGTTGGCATTTAAATAGTTATAAATTTCACCAGCAGATGCCCCGATTTGATCCAATAATTCTTGCATTTCAACCTCCTACTTTCTTTGTATCTTATGCTACTTACTGATCTTTCAATGCTCTTATATTAGACTAAATTTCAGAAAAAAGCAATAGTATATAAGGATTAGTTTATTTGTATAAAATACACTTATTTTTATGATAAAATACTACAAAAGGAGTATTGATTAATTGATTATTGATGGAAGTGTAACATCAGACAAGACAAAGCTTTTAGTCGACAAATTTGTTCAACTTCTGAATAATGGAGTTGATGCATCAAAAATTCTTGTGCTTGTACAGAACTCCAATTTAAAAAACAATTTTATTAACAAAACTTTAGAAAATCTTACCATTAACGCGTACGAGAAACTTCAAGTTTATTCATTTTCATCACTTGTATACAATGCGATTAATGATAACTGGGCATTTTTGGAAAACAAAAACCCATATCCAAATCCAAAAATTCTTCCTAACCTTACAGGGTTAGAAGTTTCGCAATTCATTTTGAAAAACATCTTAAAAACTATACCATTTAAAGGTTACAATTCGAAAAAATCTCTGCTCCACCAATTATTTAGAAGATATTCATTAATAGTACAAAACGATTTATCAGAAGATGAGATAGAACTTCGCACAAGAATTTTACAGGAAAGCTTTGACGAAGACGCTCATCAGGCATTAAAAAAATTGTTGAAAGAAACTTTAGCACTTAGAGATTTTGATTACCTGAGACAAATGCTTGTTTTCAAACACATTTATCAAAATACGGATTATTTCAAAACCATAGAATATTTAATCTTAGATGACGGAGATGAAATTACACCTGCCTGCTTCAGTTTTTTAAAACATTTGCGACCTCAGCTCAAAGATTATTATATAGCTTTTGACTCAAAAGGTGGAAGCCGAATGGGATATTTGAGCGCAGACAAAACAATCAACAATGAACTAAAAGAACTATTCAATGAACCGATTATCACAATAGACACGACAACAAAATTAAAATTCGATGCACAACATTTATACAAAAACATAGTAGAAAATTCAAAAGAAAATCTGGAGAATTTCACGCTTCAATCTCCATCAAGAAGATCAAAAATGATAGAGCTTGGCTGCAATAAAATAAACGAACTGATAAAAGACAACATATCGCCATCGTCAATTGCGATAATAACACCGATAATTGATGATATGCTCAAATTCAGCTTAAAAGAAAACATTTCGGGGAATGTAAATTTCGTATACTTATCAGGGAGTGAAAAATTAATTCAAAACAGTTTTGTTTTATCAGCAATAACCATTTTAAAATTAAATACAAACTTACGGGACAAATTAACCTCATTTGATATTCGCCCGATTTTAACAGAGACACTCCAAATTCCGATAAAATATTGTCGGGAAATCTTAGATACATTTGATAAGACAAAAAACTTAATCCCATACGAGTTTGAAAATGACTCATATACACAACGCTATTCTTCACTCCTTAAGATAATAACCAACGTCCTTAGCTCAAGCGAAAAATTATCAGAGCAAGTTTACGAAATATATTCAACACTTTTTGATATCACGGAAAAAGACACCGCGCAAATAACAAAATTTAATTTCTTCATAAAAGAACTTCAAGATTTTGAAAGCGTTTTTGGAGATGACCTAATAAACAACAAAGAAGAGATAATCTTACAGATAGAAAACTCAATCATTGCAGAAAATCCATACACAACCCTTGAAATATCCCCTAACGATCTAATCGTAAGTACACCGCAAAAACTAATAGACAATCAAATAAAAACCAAATATCAAATATGGTTCGATACCTCAAGTAACGAATGGGTAAAATCAGATATAGGACCGCTTTATAACGCTTGGGTTTTCCAAAAGAGCTGGACGAAAGATGAATATACAATAGATGATAATATTGAATTAAGCAAAGAAAAAACCGCAAAAATTTTACGAAAACTTGCTCTTCTTGCAGAAGAAAAAATCTTTTCATACTCAAGTCTTTTTGACGGGAACGGAATAGAAAATTTCGGAGGAATAGAAGAATACATCCAAACAAAACAAGAAGAAAAATCCGAAGAAACAAAATCAAAAGCATTCAAGATTATCCCGAGAACTGATCAACAGCCTGTCCTTGAATACAAGAGAGGACGACTAGCAATATCAGCAGTTCCGGGTGCAGGGAAAACGACAATCCTTCTTGCATTAATTCTAAAACTTTTAGATAGAGGAATTTCGGCAGACAACATATTTGTCGTAACATACATGGAATCAGCCGCAAGAAACTTTAGAGAAAGAATAAAATCTGTAAGAGAAAATTCGACAGAACTTCCATACATAAGCACAATCCATGGATTAGCCTTAAGAATTTTAAAAGAAAACGAAAACTACGAAAGACTTGGCCTAACTTCAGATTTTGATATTTGCGACGACACCCAAAAATCAAAAATCATAAAAGAATCCGCTCAAAGATTTAAACTGGAAAAAACAGACCTTGAAGATTACACACGCGCAATATCTGTTTTCAAAATCGGTGGCGGACGGTTTGAAAATCTCGATAAAAAAAATCAAAAACTCATCAAATTTAAGCTATTTTTTGAACGGTACCAAAACATACTCAAAGAAAATAATCTTATAGATTATGACGACATTTTGATAAATTCAGTAAAACTACTTGAGGAAAATGATGATATAAGAGAATATTATCAAAACATTTGCGGCTATATTATAGAAGACGAAGCGCAGGATTCATCCTCTGTTCAGCAGCAACTAATCAATATTCTAAGCGCAAAACACCAAAACCTGATAAGATGCGGAGATATAAACCAAGCGATAACTACAACATTTTCAAATGCCGATGTAAAAGGATTTCGAGAATTTATAGAGAAAAATAATAAAGTTACAATGAATTGTTCTCAACGCTGTGCAAAAGGGGTATGGGAACTTGCAAACTTTGTTGTCAAAAACAGCCCTGAAAAAAATGCCTTCTATGATATAATGATGCAACCTGTCGAAGGGAAAAATCCAAAAGAAGAAAACAGCATTAAATTTGACATTTTTGAAAAAGCACAAGATGAACAAAACTTCATCTTACACGAAATAAGAAATATACTAAAGAAAAACCCAAAAGCCACAATAGGCATCCTTTTAAGATATAACAGCCAAGTAAATTTATGGACCAATTTTATAAATAACAGCGGACTGACAAGTATCACGAGAAGTGAATGTCTTGAACAAAAATCAATATTTAGAGCAATTTTTGCGATTATGCAAATTGTCCTAAACCCTTTTGACAATGAAAATATCTCATCAAATTATCAAACACTATCAGAACTCGGATTTTACCCTTCAGGAGGCGGAGAACTCATTAAGAAATTTGAAACTCCTTTTATCCAGATAAACTTTGATATGATAGATGAGAAATTAAAGCAATTTCATTGGGACATCAACTACTGGCTCGGGTTTTCATATCTTACTGCAGATGAACTTGCAGTCAAAATTGGACTTTACTATTTCGATGACGAGATTGAAAAATCTAATGTCTACCTAATCGCAACATTGATAAAAAGACTAAGCGCTGACACAAAAGATTTTGCAACTATACTTATGCGCTTGAGAGAACTTTCAAAGAAAAATTCTCTTAGTGGATTTAAATTTTTCTCAAAAGAAGATGAAAACAACAAAGAGTTTTTTGAAGGTAAAGTTCAACTGATGACCTTACACAAATCAAAGGGAGATGAATTTGATTACGTATTTATCCCAGAGATGACAGAGCGTAATCTTCCTATAAATATCAAGAAAATGAAACTGCGACCGGCAAATTTTATAGAACAGATAAAAGCTCTAAACCCGCAGTACAAAAAGAAATCCGAATATGAATTAAAACAAGAAACCATCGAAGAAAACTTGCGGCTTTTATATGTAGCAATAACTCGAGCTAAAAGAAAATTATACATAACAACTGCAAAAAAATACTTGTTTAAAGTGGAACAAAATGATATCTTTAATATGGTAAAAGGGGAGTAAAATGCAGATATATTCACCGAATATGCTAAAAACATTTTCAGAGTGCGAAAAGAAATACGAACTAAAATATATAAAAAAAATTAACCTTCCGCAAAATGCCAAACTGTTTGAGAAAGGTAAGAAGATACACGCATTGGCTCACTATTACCTAAAAGGAAACGATATAACAAAATTCTTACAAACCCTAACTGAAGAAGAATACTCATTGTGGCAAAAGCTTTTAAATAATGAATATTTTCAAAAGAAATACGTCAATTCAGAATACAACTTGAGTGCAAGAATTGGAGATTTTTGGTTTGGCGGAAGAATTGACGCACTTGTAGAAACCGACAAAACTTACTATATCCTAGATTATAAAACAGGCTCAACTCCGGAAAATCCTAAAACTGATTTTCAAACAATGATATACCTAATTTGTGCAGATAAAATTTTGGAAAAATTATGGGGAAACAATTTCAACTTAAATTTTGTATATATTGATTTAAAAAATGCACACAATTACCTTGTGGAATTCACACCGCAATCGAAGATTACGTATGAAGAAACACTAATAAACACCATAAAAAAAATTACAACGACAAACAATTTTTCGAAAAATCCAAGCCGTTGTAAATTTTGTGAATATAATAAAATCTGTAATAAAATCTAATAACCAAATAACTTGTTAAACAATTTTTTAACAGGTGAAGCGTTTGCCAAATCTCTTTCAATACTGTCATTCGTAAGTCCGACTTGAGAATACAAATATTGAATATCAGCTTTAGCCTTAGCCTCAGGCTTTTTGGCCTGACTATGTTTGAAACGTTCCAACTCGCCATGGTCAAGAAACTTTCCGCCGCATTTATAGCATTCATCAATTACAATAAAGTCATTATCAACAACATCAGAATTGCTTGCCTTATTCTTAACCATCTTTGAGCCGCAAGCAGGACAAACCCTCTCTAAAGAATCATCAACTTGCTCAAATTCTTTACCATCAAGTAACTTAAGAATTTCATCAACTTGATCAGCATTATTATTTAATATTTTTAACTCTCTATTATCAAAAAATATACCACCGCAACCATCCGTACATATATCAATATTTACGTTAAGTTCTTGAATAAAAACCTTTTTCATCTCTTTCCCGCAAGCAGGACAAGAAACAATCTCTTTAGTATCGGTCATATAAACCCTCCATTCTTAATGGGAAAATTTTAACATATCTTCATATTACTGTCAATAAAAAAGCGGTCGGCATATCTTGCCGACCGCACTATTTAAATTATCTTATTTTGCTTCAGGTTCAGTGATTGACTTTAACAACTCATAAGATACATTCCAGCTTGAAAGTCCGCCGGTAGATTTGTATTTTGCAAGCTGTTTATCTCTTTCAGATTTCAACTTAGCCTGTTCTTTGTTAAATTTTTCTAATTTTTTCTTATCGCCACTACGTTCAGCAACTATTGGATCTGCATAAGCCAAGAAAGCTCTATACTCATTGCAACCATACCCAACCTTAACTTTTGAAGGGAAGTTGTACAACAAGTAATCGTAAATATACATAGCTCTTTCACTGTTAGCAGGTTTACCCTGAAGAATTTCCCAGCTGCTACCCGGCATCTTTGTCAAAACAACAATTCCTGCAAGCGGATTATACCCGCCATTAATCATCAAATCAATACCCATTACATCAGCTGCTTTATTATCAGCAGTTGACTCTTTATTTGTTGCATAAGTACTGTTCATTGCAGTAGATATAACATTATCTGAACTTAAATTACTTGTAATCGCATTTTTAAAGAAATTTCTAACCTTCTTTTTTCCAACATTATCTGCAATTATTCCACCAAGTTCATGAGCTACAACATAAGCAACTTCATTATCATTCCCAGTATAAGTCAAATCTGTTGAACTTACCTGAATTGTATTTGTTGTAGTAGCATTTGCATTATCTGCAGCACCATTTACAACTTGAAACTTAATTGTAGATGGTAAACTGTTTGCCTTAACGATAGCAGCCCCAACAGGCGCAACTCTATCGGCAGCAACCCAAGTAGCGGCACCGGAAGGTAAAACCATAACAGCAGCTACAAAAAGCGATAAAATAACCTTTTTCATCATTTCTCCTTTCTAAAACCACTAAACTAATCTGTAAACCTGAATCTTATTAATGCCAGTATAGCATAAAAACCATCTTTCCAAGTAATTTTTTTCCCTTCAGAAAATTCTCTGCCATAATATGAAACAGGAAGCTCATATAATCTTGCTCCACGTTTTAAAACCTTTGCGGTAATTTCAGGTTCAAAATCAAACCTGTTAGACTTAATTTCTATACCTTTAATAAAATCAGCTCTAAAAGCCTTATAACAAGTTTCCATATCAGTTAAAGTTGAACCATAAAGAACATTCGTCAACAACGACAAGAATTTATTACCCAAAAGATGAGTAAACATAAAAGATCTTGAAGGTTTTCCGCCTGCCAATCTGGTACCATAACAGACATCAGCCTTTCCATCCAAAATAAGTTTTATTAAAGGCGCATAATCAACAGGATCATACTCCAAATCTGCGTCCTGAATAACAATAATATCACCCGTAGCATTTTGAAAACCCGTTCTCAAAGCAGCACCTTTGCCAAGATTTTTTTTGTGAAAAAAAACTTTATGATTTGAAAATTTGGAATACAAATCCTTAGTACCATCAGTAGAACCATCATCAATCAATATAATTTCCTTTTCCAGTCCGCAAAAATCAGTTTCCTCAACTTTTTTTACCATAGTCTCCAAAGTTGAGACCTCATTATAAACAGGAATTAATATAGAAATCTTTTTCATTATACGCCCTTACACTCCATCAACAAAAATTATTTTGTAATATTCACAGAAATATTGTATAATAAAATAAGAAAGTTGTAAAAGGATAAAAAATGGCTCAAACGGGATTAAGAAATGGTGATGAAATAAATGAGGGCAAAAAACTTATTAAAGAAGCCCTTAAAAGCATAGAAGAGATGAACTATATTGGAGCTCTCGACAAGATTAAGGCTGCCCAAACAATCTATCAAAACAATCAATACGATGAATACTTATCAATATGCTATAGTATAACCGGCCTTGCTGAATATCTTTTGGATAAAAATTTATTACAGCATTCACTTTCACTAATCAAAGATGCAGGCTATATTGCAGATTTCACCAAAAACAACAGCGCAAAACTTATTAATGAAGTTGCAATAGCAACAATAAATTATAGTGAAAACAAACCAGATATAGCTTTAAGACACTATGAAAATGCAAAAAATTACGGAATAATAAGCGATGAATTTGAAGCTTTCGGATATATAGTTTCTCGCCTAAAACAAATCCGTAAAGGAATGGAATTTACGCTTCCGACACAGAGTGATCCTCTGGTTTCACTGGTCAAAATAGGGCGTTCAATAACAGCGCAAACCGATATAGATGTATTGTTGAAAGTTATTGCAGAAGAAACAAAAATTGCAATGCAAGCAGACAGATGTACCGTATTTTTATATGATAAAAAAACTAACGAACTCTGGTCAAAAGTAGCTTTAGGAATGGATAGTCAAGAAATAAGATTTCCGGCAGATAAAGGTTTGGCAGGTTATGTAGTACGTTCAGGAGAAACGGTTAATATAACCGATACATATAACGACGCACGCTTCAACCCTGATGTAGATAAAACCACAGGGTATAAGACCAAAACAATGTTATGTATGCCAATAAAAAATAACAACCAAGAAATTATCGGCGCATTCCAAGTACTTAACAAAAACAACGGTGTATTTACAAAGAGTGATGAGGATTTGCTTGTTGCAATCGGCGGCAGTGCGAGCATAGCACTAGAAAACGCCCAATTATTCGAGCAGCAAAAAGAGCTCTATAAAGAACAAAAACTGCTATTTGAAAGTTTTATCAACACACTGGCAGCTTCAATAGATGCTCGAGACAAGATTACGGCAGGTCATTCTACCAGAGTAAAATTATACTCAATGTTAATGGTTGACGCACTCAATTTGGACGAAAAAACGAAAGAAATCATTGAAAAAGCAGCAACCCTGCACGACATAGGCAAAATTGGAATAAGAGATTCCGTATTACAAAAAGAAGGGAAATTGACCCCTGAAGAATATAAGCATATTCAAGAACACGTTCAAATTACGCATAACATATTAAAACAAATTTGCACAAACGAAGATTTCAAACAAATAAGTGAAATAGCTTGCTCACACCACGAAAAATATGACGGGACAGGCTATTACCGTCACCTAAAAGGAGAAGAAATCCCATACGGCGGAAGGATTTTGGCAGTTTCCGATGTTTTTGATGCAATCACATCAAAGAGACACTACCGTGACAAAATGCCAATAGTAAATGTAATCAAAATATTAATGGAAGGTGCAGGAACACATTTCGACAAAAGTTTGGTTGATGTATTTTTGAAGATTCCGGCAGACAAAATCGTAAATGTATTCTTGACCGAAAGTCATATAAAATTCAAAGCAAAAGACAGCAAAACACTAAGCAAATATAATTTGTTGGACATATATAAAATGGCAACAAAAGAGAACTGCACAGATAATGAAAAAAATATTATTTCGTTGTTTAATTACTATTATGAAGGGAAACAGGAATAATTTATAGAATGAGAAACAGAAGTATTATCATATATGCATGTATAATTGCGGCTCTCGGATTTTTAAATCCGGCGAGTGCATCTATGCTGGATAACATAAACCCTGTAGAACCTGCGCTTCAAAGCAATACTAATGATATATTAGTACCTAAAAGAGCCAGATTAACCCAAAATGATATTCACAACCATTATGCAATCGCAATGCAAAGATTTACCCAATGTAATGTAAAATCAGCATATATTGATTTCAAAATAATGATAGATACAATATTCCCAAATGATTATGCTTACTTGCTAATGGCAGATGAGATGGCAGAAATAGGATTTTTCAGCTTAAGTGAAGATGCCCTGTCAAAAGCATCTGATCCAGATATTGCGTACATTCAGTCTGAGGATATAAAAAAGTTTTACTTTCCAAAAGCAATGTTAAAACCGAATGATGAAATATATCTTGCGGAAGTATACTCAAACATTATGTATAATGCTCAAAGCAAAGAGGCTACAGCAGAACTGATAAAAAATACCTCACTGCTTGAGAAATCCGATTATGCAAATTATCTTGTTGCACTCGGTCTATTAAAGAGCGGAGACTTGGAAAATGCCGAAGATTACATAGATACGGCAATAAAAAGTAACCCTCAAAACTTAAATTATAAAAAACTTAAGATCGAAATTATTTTGCAAGGAAACAATCCAAAAGATGCTAAAAAACTCTTAACAGAGATGAAAAACATCAAACTTTGCACAGATGAATACGTAACGAAAATAAATGAACTAGAACAATATACATTATATAAAACAGAAAAAAATGACACCTTAAAGAAATATCACTTAGGTTATTATTATTTCTGGCAGGGAGAATATGCTAAAGCAACCCGCACACTTCAAAGCGCGATTACCTCTAAGAAAAAAACCAATAAAGATGTCTATGCACTATTATCAGAAGTATATTTAATGCAAAAAGAATACGAAAAAGCAGAGAATTTTGCAGATAAATCACTCAAGCTTGACAAACATAATAAACAAGCCTCAATGGTTATGGGAAAAGTAAAATACCACAACAAAGATTATAAAGAGGCAATAAAATATTTCCAAAATGCAGAATCTAAAGACAGCGCAGAAGCCTCAGCTTGGCTTGCAATGACATATGCACGCGCAGGGGAAAATGAAAAAGCAAAACAAATAAACAGCAAAATATTAAAAGATCACTCAGACTGCGCATTAGTATATTATAATGTTGCACTTCAAGACAGAGAACGCTCATACGAATACCTGAAAAAAGCCGTCGCAATAAATATAAACTTTATTGATGGCTGGGTAGGACTTGCAAAAAATGCCCTTGATGTAAACAATTTAGATAAAGCTAAAAAGTATTTATCAATTGTAAAATATATTGACGAAAACGATTTTAGATATTATTATTATCAAGGATTGGTATATAAAGCAAGCGGTATGACACAAGATGCCAATTATTATTTTAAAAAGAGTTTGACAATCAATCCAAATAACGAGCTTGCTAAAAAGGAACTTGGAATATGAAGAAAAACATTCTGATAGTTGAAGATCACGAACTAACAAGATTCGGATTAAAAACAGCTTTTGAAGGTGTTGACTTTGTAGGAACATTATACGAAGCCGATTCAGCAGAAACTGCGCTGGAAATATTTAATAATAATCAAATAGATATAGTAATAATGGATCTTGGACTTCCGCTAATGAACGGAATAGAAGCCACACGCCAAATCCGTTTGGCAAACAAAGATACCAAGATCATCATATTAACTTCACATAATGATGAAAAAGAAGTATTAAACAGCTTAAAAGCAGGAGCTAATGCATACTGTTCAAAAGAAATAAACCCACAAAGATTAATCCAAGTAGTCCAATCCGTAGCCGATGGAGCAGCTTGGTTTGATCCGAGCATAGCTCATATAGTTCTAAAAGCAACAACAAATTCCCCTGTAATAGATACAGAAAATAACAGTAAAAAATATGACCTAACAGCACGTGAATCGCAAATTTTAAAATTAATGACAGAAGGCTACAGCAATATGGAAATTGCGCAGATTTTGGTCATAAGTATAAACACAACAAAAGCACACGTAGCAAATATTCTTCAAAAACTAGAAGTAGATGATCGTCTTCAGGCGGCCTTGAAGGCTTTAAAATACAAAATTGTATAGGAGAATATGGAATTAATGTCAGAAACTAACATCCTAATTGTAGATGACAATCCAAAATATCTAAAAGATGCCCTTCCGTTTTACGGATATAAAGTAACGGTAGCGACAGATGGAGTGCAAGCTCTAAAATTGTTGGACAACAATACGTATGACATAATTCTACTGGATGTAATGATGCCAAACATGGACGGATGGGAAACTTTAAAACAAATAAGAAAAAATACATCCACCTGTCATGTTCCTGTTATAATGTTAACGGCAGTAAATGAAGAGCAAAAAATGATATCCGGCTTAAAAATCGGAGCTGACGATTATATAGTAAAACCGTTTATATTGCCAAACTTACTTGCAAGGATGGAAGCCCTACTAAGACGAACAAGCTGGCAGCAATCACTAAAGAGCGGAGCAGAAAAGAGTGAAAGCCAAACTTTAAAAACTCAAATTCGTCTTACCTCAAGAGAAAAAGATGTATTAACCTTAGTAACACAAGGTGCAAATAATAAAGAAATTGCAGAGAAACTTTGCTTACGAGAAGTTACAGTAAAGACCCATCTTAACAGTATATTCAAAAAATTAAACGTAACAAACAGAACGCAAGCAGTACTACTTGCAATGAAAACAGATTTGATAAATTAACATTTTACAAGGAGAAATAATAGATGATAGATTATACAAAAGAAGAATTAGTTGAAATATTAAACAAACATCCCGAAAAATTTAACGAATGGAAATTAGAACAAGACGAAGTAGATTTAAGTGAAGTAGATTTTTCAGGAATGACCTTTAATGAAATTGATTTTTCAAATGTAGATTTAAATTCAAGCTCATTTGCAGACTGTAACATATCACTAGTGAATTTTACGGGCGCGGATCTTACATCAGTAGATTTTACACGTGCCAAAATAGTTGAAAGCGATTTTACGGAAGCTCTTCTAAACGGCACAGATTGCAGTTATGCGGAAATGACCTATTGTAACTTTACAGATGCAGACTTGGCAGGTTGCATATTTTCAGAAACTAATCTAAGCAACTCAGATTTATCAAGCTCATACAACATCAATGCTTGCAGATTTGATAACGATACAATATGGCCGGAACCTGAATTAATGCCTGATGATTTTGATGCAGTATATAAAGATGACTTATCGGCAATGAAAGATGAAGATGATTATGCACAAAACAGCGATTACTAAAACAGAAAACTAAAAAAGGAAAAGATATATAGAAAAAAGGAAACGCTTAAGCGTTTCCTTTTTTAGTAAATATTGAAGATTTTTTATGATTATTAACTTGGGATAAATGTTCTTTTTCAGTATCAGATTGTTGTTCTACGTTGCTGGAGGCAGTAAATGTATCAAATTTTGGCGATCGAACCAATTTGTCCTGTTTCATTTCTTCATTCTTCTTAACTCTGGAAATTTCACCAGGAACAGCTTTGTCTTTAGCGCAGAATTTAATATTTATGCCTGCCGGCATTAATCTGTTAATCATTTTATCCCCCTTATTCTACAATTCCAATATTATTATAAAAGATTTAACTCTTTGTGTTTAGCCAAAATACTTTCTGCAATTTGGTCCAAACGCTTAAAATCTTCTTCTTTAGGTTTACCCTTAACAAGCAAAGGCTCGATAACATCAAGCTTCAACCCCGCAAGAAGTTCACCAAGTTTACCGAAGAGATTACCGCCCCAACCGTAAGAACCAAGGAAAGTAGCACACTTAGCTTTAGGTCTAAGAACGCTTGCAAGATAAGCAATATTGAAAGCCATTGGATGAGGACCGGCTAGAACCATAGAACTGCCCAAAACGATAGTAGTGGCATCAACAAGTCCCATAGCCAAATCACCCAAATCACCTGTTACAATATCAAACTTCTCAGTTTTAATACCATAAGCTTGAAGCTTATCAGCTAAATAATCTACCATTTCTTCAACACTGCCATACATAGAAACGTAAGGCATTAAAACAAGATTTTTACCTTCGTCTGCAGCCCAATCAGTATAAAGATCCAAGATAAATTTAGGATTTTTATAAACAGGCCCATGGCTTGGCAAAATCATTTCAGGATTTAAATCTCTAACGAGCTTAGTATATTTTTTGCACATAGTTCTAAATGGCATCATAATTTCAGCATAATAACGCTTAGCACTATGTTCAAGCTCTTTAGAATCATCAGCAAAAATATCTTCAAAAGTATAATGAGCACCCAAAAAGTCGCAAGTACAAATAAGATTGTCTTCAACTAAGTAAGTAAACATGGTATCAGGCCAATGTACACCGGGAGCTATAATAAATCTCAATGTCTTGTTACCCAAAGAAAGTTCTTCCTGATCATTAATAACCTTAATTTTTTCATCAGAAACATGCAGCATTTCTTTGATATTTTCTTTACACTTAGCGTTTGTAACAACAACAGCATTCGGATATTTTTCCAACAAAGCAGGAATAGAACCGGAATGATCTTGTTCACCGTGGTTAGCGATAATATAATCAACTTTATCTACATTGTTTTCATCCAAATTTTTAAGATACTCATCCGTCTTTGGCGGATACATAGTATCAATCAAAGCAACCTTATCGCTGCCCTTAACCAAGTAAGAATTATAAGAAGTACCGTGTTCAAGCGGAATTAATTCATCAAAAATAGTTCTATCATAATCATTTAATCCGCAGTAAAATATATCCTTTTTAATTTCTTTAAATTTCATCACTAATCTCCCTATCAATAATTATATATGGTAAAAATATTATGTAAACATACATAGTCTAAAATCTATAATTGAAGTAAAAATAGAGCTAAATGTATATAATTCCAAACCAAGAACTAAATAAAAAAACAGCAAAATCTTAATTCTTGTAAAGTTAAAAAAGGGTTGGAAAATAAGCATTAACCAACCCCAAACCAGTTTTATGCTTTTTCAAACATATCTTTGCCAACACCACATAAAGGGCATACATAATCATCCGGCAAATCTTCGAATTTAACACCATCGTGTTCTTCCGGATCATAAACGTAATTACATACAGTGCAAACATATTTGTCCATAATTTTCTCCTTTTTACTTACAATTTTTACAAATACCGTGGAATATAACATCACAACTTGTGATATCAGCACCTATCTCCAAACCGGCCTTAAGCGGCAATTCTGGAGCAACATCAGCACTGACATCAAAGACTTTTTTACATTTATCACATATAAAATGATAATGTTCATGAGTATTGTGGTCAAAATGAGAGGATGGTTCCAATCCATCAATCTTTTTAATAATCCCATGAGCAGCCAAAAGATTAAGATTTCTATATAGAGTAGCAAGACTGGTATTACCTTGCTCTTTCTCCAGAATAGAATATAAATACTCCGCAGTCGGATGAACTGCATTATTCTTTAAAGTTTCTAAAATAATTTCACGCTGTCTGGAGTAATTCATTTTGCCTCAATAATTGATAACTATTATCATTTTATAAGCAAAAAGACATAATGTCAAGCAAATAGAGTAGGTAAAAATAAAAATCCAACTTAATCTCTATCAAGATTTTTAGGAATAAAATTTTTCTTGAAAGCAATGTATGTAGCCTGAGTCCTATTCACCGCTCCAAGCTTCTTTAATATCACAGCCAAGTATGACTTC
>CASDRS010000015.1 GCA_949283255.1 uncultured bacterium
GTCAAATCGGCGCCATCGGCGACGAAGATATTTATTGCGGTTTTCTTCTTTTTTGGTTCTTTTTTTTCTTCTTTGATGCAAAAGAAGAAAAAATGAACATAGAGAGAGTATTATTTTTTACAGGTAAATTTTTCTACTTGCGAAAAAAAAAATCTTGTTGTAATATGAAGCTATTAAAGGAGAGATGTGTATATGGAGACTTTAAATAAGAACGAGGGTTTAATTACTAAAATTATAGGCCCTGTTATTGACGTTGAATTTCAACAAGGCGAATTGCCTGAAATCTATACTGCATTGCATATAGAGAAAGAAGATGGTAGCTATATCGTTGCGGAAGTTCAGCAAATGCTTGGGTCAAACAAGGTTCGTACAGTTGCTATGTCATCAACAGACGGACTAAAAAGAGGAATGAAAGTTATCAATACCAATGAACCTATAAAGGTTCCGGTAGGTAAACCGATTTTGGGAAGAATTTTGAACGTAATAGGAGAACCTGTAGATCAGCTTGGACCTATCGAGACGGATACTTATCTTCCTATTCACAGAGAATCTCCTAGCTTGGTAGATCAAAATACAGATATTGAAATTCTAGAAACCGGTATTAAGGCAATCGATTTGCTTCAACCATATCAAAAAGGTGGTAAGATTGGTTTGTTCGGTGGTGCCGGTGTTGGTAAGACAGTTTTGATTATGGAACTTATTCACAACATTGCTCAAGAACATTCAGGTGTATCAGTATTCGGTGGTGTTGGTGAAAGAACTCGTGAAGGTAATGATCTTTGGAACGAAATGAAAGCTTCTAACGTTATCGATAAAGTAGCTTTGATATACGGTCAGATGAATGAGCCGCCTGGAGCCAGAATGAGAGTTGGTTTGTCAGCTCTTACTGCTGCTGAGTATTTCAGAGATTTTTCAAAACAGGATGTGTTATTGTTTATTGATAATATATTCAGATTTACTCAAGCAGGTTCAGAAGTTTCAGCTTTGTTAGGCCGTGTTCCTTCAGCTGTAGGTTATCAGCCGACATTGGCTAACGAAATGGGTGAGTTGCAAGAAAGAATTACTTCTACAAAGGACGGATCAATTACATCAGTACAGGCAATTTATGTTCCTGCCGATGACTTGACTGACCCAGCTCCTGCGACAACATTCTCTCACCTTGACGCTTCAACAGTATTGTCACGTCAAATCGCTTCTTTAGGTATTTATCCTGCTGTTGATCCTTTGGAATCAACTTCTAGGGCTTTGGATCCGCATATTATCGGTGAAGAACATTATGAAGTTACAAGAAAGGTTCTTGCTATACTTCAAAAATATAAAGAATTGCAAGATATTATCGCAATTCTTGGTATGGATGAATTGTCTGAAGAAGATAAGGAAACAGTTAACAGAGCAAGAAAAATTCAAAGATTCTTGTCTCAACCGTTCTATGTTGCCGAACAGTTCTCAGGTATTCCTGGTAAGTATGTTAAACTTGCCGATACTATTAGAGGATTTAAGGAAATTATTGAAGGTAAGCATGATGATCTTCCTGAACAAGCTTTCTATATGGTTGGTACTATTGAGGAAGCTGTTGAGAAGGCAAAGACTATTAAGTAAAATTTTTCAGGTTGCGCGGAATAAGATAAAAAACTTATTCCGCTCACCTTGTAAAGGAGTTCTATGCACTTAAAGATAATTACACATGAAAAAGTTGTATTTGACGAAGATGTAGACGAAATTTATTCACGTGGAGTGGATGGTGAGTTCGGTATATTGCCAAACCATATTCCTGTAATGACAGCGCTTGATATTGGTGTAACTAAGGTAATGCAGTCAGGCAAGCCAAAATATTTCACGACAATGGGCGGAGTATTCCAGTTTAAGGATAATGAAGGTATCCTTCTTACAACAACCGCAGAAGATGGTAATGACATTGATGTTGCAAGAGCAAAAGAAGCTTTAGAAAGGGCTAAAGCTCGTTTGGCCGAACATAGTGCCGAAATTGATGCAAAACGTGCTGAAGCGGCTATCGCTCGTGCTATGGCTAGATTGAAAGCTACATTGAACGCATAATGAGGCTTGTGGAGTTTCATTTTGTTGTCAGGTCAGATTGATAAATATTTGAATGATTCGAAGATTAACGGCAGATTTGCAAAATGGGATAAGCCTGTTGTTAATGTTTATATAATGCCATTAGTTAATCAAAATGATACTCTGTTTTGGAAACAAAAGGTTATCAAAGCGATTGAGGCTTGGAATAGTGTACTATTAACAAATTCTTTGTGTATTCGTTTCCAAGTTGTAGAAAGTCCTGCGGGTGCTGATGTTGTTGTGCATTGGGTAAAAGTTGGGCGTGTATATGAAGGTATGTGCAAGTATGTCAGCGTTGTTAACGGTGTGTTTAAGAAAATTTCTATAGATATAGGCATGCCAAACGAGTTTTCTGGAAAGGATACGACTGAATTGAGCATATATTGCGCAATAATGCATGAGTTCGGGCATGCTCTCGGTTTGGGACATGGTGTCGAGGTTGATGATATTATGTATGTCCCGCATAAGAAAAATATTTCTGTTCCAAGCGAGAATGATGTATATGTTTTGAAGCAGATATATAAGTTGTAGTATAATTGATTTATGGAAAAATCTTTCTGGAATATTTATAAAGTATTTTTTAAAATGGGGCTTTTGCTTTTGGGTGGCGGATATGTTATTTTGCCGCTGTTGCAGAGTGAACTTATCGACAAGCGCAGTTGGATAGATAATGATGAATTGTGTGAATATTATGCTCTTTCTCAGAGTTTACCAGGGTTGATTGCTGCTAATGTTTCTATTTTTACGGGGTTTAAGTTATCTCGATATTTGGGTGCGATTGCTGCTCTTGTTGGGTTGATTACTCCTGCATTTTTATCAATTGTTATAATTGCCAGTATTTTGGAACAGCTTGTCAGAAATTCTTATATTCATTCTATTTTTATCGGAGTGGGGGTTGGAGTTGTAATTTTATTGTATCTGGCTGTCAAAGAGATGTGGGGGCGAAGTGTTGTTGACAAGTTTACGTGGGGTATATTTTTGTATGCTCTTGTATTGTCCGTTTTAAAGATTTCTCCTGTGTTTATCATATTAACAAGCATTTTGTTTGGTATTATATACGGTATTATGAAAACAAAATCTGAAAGGAGTAATTAGTGGTATTATTCCAATTGTTTTATGAATTTTTTAAGACAGGTTTGTTTTCATTTGGGGGCGGGTATGCTACATTACCGTTTTTGTATCATATTTCAGCGTTATACGGTTGGTACACTTCAAAGCAATTATCAGATATGATTGCGGTATCTTCCATAACCCCCGGGCCTTTGGGTGTTAATGTTGCAACTTTTGCCGGGTATGCGACTTTCGGAATTTTTGGGGCTTTGATTTCTACCACTGCCGTAATCTTGCCCTCTTATATTATTGTTATTCTTGTTTTTAAGTTGTTGGAAAAATTTAGGCAAAACAAGCATGTAGGAGCTGCAATTTATGCGCTGAAGCCTGCCGGATGCGGGCTATTGACTGCAGTTGGGGTGCAGATTTTTAGAGAAAATGTCAATAACTTATGGGCTTTGGGTCTTTTTGTATTGCTTTTCGTTCTGTCATTAAGAGCAAAAAGAGATCCATTGACATATCTTGGAATTTCTGCTGTAATCGGACTCGTTTTGGGGTTATTTAAGTTAATATAGGATTTTTATTAAAATTTAAACGGTAAATTAAATCCCCTAAATACTGTATAAATAAGGGCTGAAATTAGATTTACTTTTAAAAAGTCATGTGCTACAATACTGACATAGAGTTTTCTATGGTTTAGTGAATATAAAAAAGGAGAGACACTATGACAGAAAAAAGAGTATGGCTCTTCCATGAAGGTAATGCAAACATGCGTAATCTTCTTGGAGGTAAGGGTGCTAACCTAGCCGAAATGACGAATTTGGGGCTGCCTGTTCCTCCGGGATTGACTATTACAACTGAAACTTGTATGGATTATATCAATCACGGGAATAAAATGCCTGCAGGGTTAATGGATGAGGTTAAATACTACCTGAAAGAAGTTGAAGATGAAGCAGGAAAGAAATTTGGTGATCCTGTAAATCCTCTTTTGGTTTCTGTACGTTCAGGTGCAAGACTTTCAATGCCTGGTATGATGGAAACTATATTGAACTTAGGTTTGAACGATCAGACTGTTGAAGGTATGATTAAATTAACTGGAAATCCTAGATTTTGCTATGATTCTTATCGTCGTTTCTTGACGATGTTCGGATCAGTTGCATGGGATATAGACAGACAAAAGTTTGAAGATTATCTCGACAAGATTAAGGAAGAAAAAGGATATAAATCAGATACAGATTTGACTGCTGAAGATTGGAAATCTTTAATTGAACCTTATAAAGAATTGATTAAAAAAGAAACAGGAAAAGAATTTCCTCAAGATCCATATATTCAATTGGAAGAAGCAATTGAGGCTGTATTCAGATCTTGGAATATTCCTCGTGCCGTTGCTTACAGAAACCACTATAAAATCGACCATAACTATGGTACTGCGGTTAACGTTCAGACAATGGTATTTGGTAATATGGGAGATGATTGTGCAACAGGTGTTTCGTTTACAAGAAACCCTTCAACCGGTGAAAATAAATTCTATGGTGAATATTTAACAAATGCACAAGGTGAAGACGTTGTTGCAGGTATCAGAACTCCAAAACCTATTGCTGAGTTGGAACATGAAATGCCTGATTTGTATAGACAATATGTAGATATTGCAAAAAAACTTGAAAAAGGCTATAAAGATGTTCAAGATATGGAATTTACAATTGAAAAAGGTAAATTATATATCTTGCAAACTCGTAACGGTAAAAGAACTGCTGCAGCATCAGTAAGAATTGCAGTTGAAATGGCAGAAGAAGGTATCATTGATAAAGAAAGAGCAATTGAGCTTGTAGATCCAAACCAAATTTATCAAGTATTATTACCTTGTTTTGATCCAGCTGCAAAGAAGACTGCAAAACAAATTGCAAAAGGTCTTGCAGCATCTCCTGGCGCTGCTGTTGGTAAAATCGTATTTGATACTGAAGAAGCAGCAGAACGAGGCAAAGCCGGTGAAAAAGTTATTCTTGTTCGTATCGAAACATGTCCGGATGATATTCACGGTATGATTGAATCTCAAGGTGTTTTGACACTTAGAGGCGGAATGACTTCTCACGCAGCCGTAGTTGCAAAAGGTATGGGGAAACCATGCGTTGCAGGTTGCGAAGATTTAAAAATCGATTTGAAAAACGAAACTTTGACAGCTGCAGACGGAACTGTTTACCGTAAGAATGATATTATATCTCTTGACGGTGGAACAGGTGAAGTTATGGAAGGGGCTGTTCACTTGGTACCTCCAACAATGGACGACAACTTCAAAAAATTATTTACTTGGGTAAATGAAGTTAAAATCCTTGGAGTAAGGGCAAACGCAGATACTCCTGCTGATGTTGCAAAAGCTCTTGAGTTAGGTGCTGAAGGTGTTGGACTTTGCAGAACAGAACACATGTTTATGGCTCCTGAAAGATTGCCTTGGGTTCAAAAAATGATTATTGCAGGAACTCCTGAAGCTCGTAAAGAAGCTTTGGAACACTTGTTGCCTATGCAATACAGTGACTTCTATGCAATGTTCAAGGCAATGGGTGAAAAGCCTATGACAATCAGACTTCTTGACCCGCCGCTTCACGAATTCTTGCCTAACAAGGATGAATTAATTGCAACTGTTGCAACTAAGAAAGCTCTTGGTCAAGATTATAAGGCAGATGAAGAGATGTTACATCTTGTAGAAGCTATGTCTGAATCTAACCCTATGATGGGCTTGAGAGGTTGTCGTTTAGGTTTGACTTATCCTGAAATTAACGAAATGCAAGTTAAAGCTATATTCTATGCGGCTTGTGATTTAGCTAAGGAAGGATTAAGAGTTAAGCCTGAAATTATGATTCCTCTTGTAGGACACGTAAACGAGCTTAAGGAAGCTAGAAAAGTTCTTGAACGTGTAGCTCAAGATGTTATGAGAGAAAAAGCTGTTGATATTGACTATATGTTTGGTACGATGATTGAAATTCCTCGTGCTGCTTTGACAGCTGATCAAATCGCTGAATATGCAGAGTTCTTCTCATTCGGTACTAACGATTTGACTCAGATGACATTCGGCTTCTCAAGAGATGATGCGGAAGGTAAATTCTTACATAAATATGTTGAAAATAAGATTTTACCTGCCAACCCATTCCAAACACTTGATCAAGAAGGTGTTGGTCAGTTGATGAAGATTGCATTGGATAAGGCATTGACTGTTCGTCCTCACTTGAAACGTGGTATTTGTGGTGAACACGGTGGCGATCCTGCATCAGTTAAATTCTGTCACAGAATTGGCTTGAACTATGTTTCTTGCTCACCGTTTAGAGTTCCGCAAGCAAGACTTGCTGCTGCTCAAGCGGTAATCGAGTTTAAACATAGTAAAGAGGAAGAAGGTCCACTCGGTTGTAAGTAATCAGCCGTATGGTTAAACAAAATTCAGCTCCGGAATTTTCCGGAGCTGTTTTTTTATGCTTTATATATAAATTAGCATATAGTATTAGGAGTAAATATTTATACTTTTTCTGCGGATTTCTTTGTAAAAGTTAATTGATTATTTTCGCAGCCTATCATAATTGTATCATCACGTTTAAATTTGTTTTCAAGTATGAGGGTTGACAGCGGAATTTCTATTTCTTTTCTTATAACTCTGCGGAGTGGTCTTGCTCCGTATAGAGGTTCATAGCCTTCTTTTGCAAGGAAGCTCTTTGCCTCATTACTGATTTCAAATTCCATACCTTGTTCTTCTACCCGTTTTTTCAGTGATGCGGTTTGGATGTCGACAATCTTTGTTAAATCTTCTTCACTTAGCGGTTTGAATGAGATTATTTCATCAATTCTGTTTATAAATTCAGGTTTGAATTTTGTTTTCAGAAGATTATTAACTTCTTTTTGTCTTTCTTCAAACGGAATAGAATCATTCAGTAATATTTCACTTCCAATATTACTTGTCATAATTATAACTGTATTTTTAAAGTCTATTAGTTTGCCCTGCCCGTCAGTCAATCTGCCGTCGTCAAACATCTGAAGCATTATGTTAAAAATATCTGAGTGAGCTTTTTCTATTTCATCAAACAATACAACCGAATAAGGTTTGCGTCTGACAGCTTCTGTTAGTTGCCCGCCCTCTTCGTATCCGACATATCCTGCGGTTGTTCCTGTTAATCTTGATATGGATTGTTTTTCCATAAATTCACTCATATCTATTCGAATAAGTGCATCTTCGTCATTGAACAAAAATTCCGCAAGTGTCTTTGCAAGTTCTGTTTTTCCTACACCTGTCGGGCCTAAAAACAAGAATGAACCTATTGGTCTTTTGTTATCACGTAAGCCTGAGCGTGAAAGACGTATTGCGTTTGCAAGTTTTTTAACTGCTTCATCTTGTCCGATAAGTCTTTTATGTAAATAATCTTCCATTTGCAAAAGTTTTTCGGATTCATTTTCTACAAGTTTGGTTGTAGGTATTCCCGTCCATTTTGCAACAATTTCGGAAATATCGTCGGCATCTAGATATTCTTTTAACAGATGTTTTTTAGATTTGTCTGATTGGAGCTTCTTAAGCTTGTCTTCCATTGCAAGCATTTCCTTGTATTTCTCTTCCAAGGAGGTTGTGAGTTCTCCTTTTTTCTGTGTAATTTGGATTTGAGCCTTTAAAATTTCAATATTCTTTTTTACTGTTGTTATTGATTGTAAAACTTTCTTTTCTTGCTCCCATTGTGCCTTCAGTTTATCTATTTTTGCACTAAGGGTATCTATTTTTTTTGAAATTTTTACTATTTTTAAATCAGCTTCTTTTGTATGTTCTTCTTGTAAATTGTTTCTTTCTAATTCGAGTTGAAGTTTTTCTCTGGTATAGATGTCTATGTCTTCCGGCATTGTGTCGATGTTCATTCTAAGTGACGATGCTGCTTCATCTATAAGGTCTATTGCTTTATCAGGCAGATATCTGTCCGATATGTATCTGTCCGAAAGCTTTACGGCTTGAACTATGGCTTCATCAAGAATTTTTATTCCGTGGAATACTTCATAATTGTTTTTTAGTCCTCTTAAGATACTGATTGCCGTATCTATAGAAGGTTCATCCACTATTACAGGTTGAAAACGGCGTTCGAGGGCTTTGTCTTTTTCAATGTATTTTTTGTATTCATCAAGAGTTGTTGCACCGATTACGCGAACATTACCTCTTGCGAGCATTGGTTTTAAAAGGTTCCCTGCATCGACTGAACCTTCTGATGCTCCCATTCCCATTATTGTATGGATTTCGTCTATGAAAAGCATTAAATCATCGGATTTTGCTTCTATTTCTTTAAGAACATTTTTCAGTCTGTCTTCAAATTCACCCCTATAAGATGCTCCGGCAAGAAGTGCACCCAAATCAAGTGATAAAATTTTATCGTTTTTCAAGCTTTCAGGTACATCGCCTGATACTATTCTTTGCGCCAAACCTTCAATTACAGCAGTTTTCCCGACCCCTGGCTCGCCGACAATTACAGGATTGTTCTTTGAGCGCCTGTTCAATATTTGAATAACTCGACGGATTTCGTCATCTCTGCCTATTACAGGATCCAGTTTGTTCTTTTTCGCAACTTCCGTCAGGTCTGTTGTGAATTTTTCCAGTGCGCTTTGTTCTTTTTCGTTTTTGTCACCGTTATCTTTTCCGGTGTCAGTTTGTGGAGTTGTTTTTTTCGAATTTGTTCCGTGGCTCACCGGTTTGCCATCGATTATATCAACTCGTTCTATATTACCGACTTCATCCTTCATTTTTTGGTACAATTCGTACATGTTTATGCTGTATTGTCCAAAAATGTATTTCATTGTCGGGTTGTTTGATTTGAATAGTGCCATCAGAACGTATTCAATTCCTACAACTTCATCTTTAAATTTTAGGCCTTCTTTTTCTGCATCTTCAAGTAACTTTATTGTAGCAGGCGATAGCGGGGTGTCTGTATATTTGCTTCTCATCCCGTTGTTTCGCGGGATACTGTTGTTAAAATCTCTTATTAATCGAGGATTGTCGAGTCCGATGTTTTTTAAAAACAGTTTCGGCAAATCGTTCTCATCCATAAAAAGCGCAAGCATTACGTGTTCCGGCTCTACAAACTTATAGTCTCTTGCGTAGGCTATTGTCTTGGCAGAGTGAATAATATATTGCATATGTTCTGTAAGTTGCACTTTTCAATCCTCCAGTGTAATAACATTCCTTTTTATAATAGCACCGGAGCTGTTGATATGCCTCATTTAATTGATGGAGGCAATAAGCTTTTTCGTTTTTTCTCTTGTAATTGCGTCAACTTCAAATATCTCGTCAATAGTCGGAGATTTTATCAACTTGTGCTCTTCAAGCATAGTTTTTGTAATTTCATATATTTGGTAAAGTTTAATCTTTCCGTCTAAAAATGCAAAAACAGCTTCTTCATTTGCTGCATTAAGACAGGCTGTTGCAGTTCCTCCGAGTCTGCCCGCATGATATGCCAATTTTACTGTAGGAAATTTCTCAAAATCAGGTTTTTCGAAGTCTAATCTTGCAATTTCGGCAAAACTAAAGCTGTGTGATTTAATCCCCTCAAATCTTTCAGGGTAAGTTATTGCGTATTGTATCGGAATATGCATGCTAGGAAGTCCCAACTGTGCAATAACACTGCCGTCTTTGTATTCAATTGCCGAGTGTACGATGCTTTGCGGATGAACAACTACTTCTATATTGTCATAATCAAATCCGAAAAGATGGTGCGCTTCGATAATTTCCAACCCTTTATTCATAAGAGTTGCACTATCAACCGTAATTTTTTTACCCATATTCCATCTCGGATGGTGTAATGTTTCCGTAACGGTTGCGTTTTTCATTTCTTCAACAGTTTTGTGTAAAAAAGGCCCGCCGCTTGCGGTAATAATAAGCTTATCAACTTGTGAAATATCTTTTATGCACTGATGGATTGCGCAGTGTTCGCTGTCAACGGGAATTATTTTGACATTGCATTCTTTTGCTTTTTGCATAACAATGTCTCCTGCCATAACAAGAGTCTCTTTGTTTGCAAGTGCTATATCAATACCGTTCTCGATTGCTTTTAATGTAGGTTTTAGACCTATTTTGCCGGAACACGCTACAAGTATAATATCATTTTCTTTATTTTGAGCTATTTCATCCAAACTGTTTAGGGTTTTTACCCCTGCAACTGAGATTGGTTTTGCTGCATATATGTATTTAGGATGAAATTTTTCAGCCTGTTTGGTCAATAACTCTGTGTTATTTCCTCCGGCAAGTGCTATTATTTCAAATTTATCTTGAAGCTTTTCTATAACTTCCAGGGCTTGTGTACCGATAGATCCGGTTGAGCCTATAATGCTTATTTTTCTCTTCTTTTCCATAGTAAGTTTATTATAGCATAAACATAAAATGTTCAGTGTTTGTTGTAATTTGCCTTTATTGTTCGTACAATTTTGGAGGTTTTTTGCCGTATAATTCTAAAATTTCGGATAGCTCAACCAGTGTAATGGTTCCTCTATTTAGTCTGGATGAAAAACTTGCTCGGTTCGGAGTCCAACCGTATTCTTTTGCCAGTTCCTGAATTAGTTTAGACTGGCTGGAGCCTTTCTCATATCTTATAATACTGTCAATTTGTGCTTTCCAATATTTAGCTTTTTGTTCTCTTGTAGTTTTTTGCATATTTTTAATTTAGCATTTATTCTCACTATACGTAATTGTGTTATACACATTTGACAATTGTTATAATATATGATACAAATATTGCGAGATGTTAAATTGAATTTTGAGGTTTTTATGAGTAAAAAGGATGGCTTATTTTTTAAAATTTCTGGGGTTTTAACGTTGATAATTATTGTAGGTTTGTTGTTTGTTATTAAGACTGCAAATCATTTACTTGTAAAGTTAAATTATGTTGTTGATTAAATATAAAAAGCGGGCTTTCAAAACTTGAAAGTCCGCTTTTTAATTTTGGCGTCAAGCTTATTTTGCAGCTTGGATTCTTTTTACTGCAAGAACAAGTCTTGATTTTTTTCTTGCTGCTGTGTTTTTGTGCAAAACACCTTTACTTACAGCTTTGTCGCATAATTGATATGCTCTTGAAATAGCTGCATTTAATGCTTCAGCATCTTCACCCTTAGCAAGTTCTAATACTTTCTTCAATGCAGTTTTAATAGATGTTTTGAAAGCTACGTTTCTAACTCTGTTTCTTTCAGCTATAAGTACTCTTTTTTTAGCAGATTTAATATTTGCCATTTTCGTTTTACCTTTCCTATCTTTGGCACTTAATGACGGTGCCGTACTCGAGGATGTGAGTACCTTTATTTTAAACAAAAAAAATCTTTTTGCAATACTACTGTTAAGACTTTTTAAAGTTTAATAGTACTTTTAAAGTTTCTTTTTCTTTGTTCTTCTCAAATCCTTCGATTGCATCATCAACGCTGTACGTTGCTGAGATTAGCGGTGAAAAGTCTATTCTTTCTGATTTTAAAAGTCTCAATGCTGCAGGAAATTGTCCGCATCTTGAGCCAAGTACTGTTATCTCATCGATAACAATCGGTGCGAGATTGAATTCTTTTGATGCTGCAACTGTGCTTTTTAAAACAAGTACACCGCGTGGCTTTGTTAAGGCTAATGCAGTTTCAAATCCTGAGATTGAGCCTGTAGCTTCTACAACTACATCATAGGTTTTTTCAACTTTCAAATCGTTCAAAAGACAAGTTTCAACGCCTTGTGCTTTTGCTATATCAAGTTTGTTTTGATGTTTGCCAACAAGCATTACATCAATATTTTGCGCATTTAGTGTCAGTGCTGTGATTAATCCTAATTTGCCGTCTCCAAGTACAATGACTTTTTCAAAAGGTTTTATGTGAAGTTGTTCTGTTATCTCACAAGCTGCAGCAAGAGGTTCTACAAATACTGCCTGTTCATCCGGAACATTATCTGGCACCTCAAATAAAACTTCCAAAGGCATTGTAAAATATTCTGCAAAACAGCCGTCTTTTCTCCAAATTCCGAGGGTGTGTCTGTCAGGACAATGACGATATAATTTTTCTGCGCAATATGGACAGTCAGGTTTTTTACAGCCATAACTGATTTCTGCGACAACTCTTTTGCCTAATAAAGATTGGTCTTCATCGTTTATTTCTTCTACTACTCCGACAGCCTCGTGTCCGAGTATTCCTTTATATCCCATATAACCTTTTGTTATTTCGTAATCAGTGTTACAAATTCCTGCCAAAGTTACTCTTATAAGAGCTTCTCCTTTTTTCGGAACCGGTTTTGGGTAGTTGTTATCAAGTTTTAAACCTTCATCAAATACTACAGCTTTCATAACTTCTCTCCTTGTCTTTACTTAGATAATTTTACCATAAAAAAGAAAAACCGCCTTCTTAGAAAGCGGTAGGGGAAAAGTTACAAATATTTTTGTAAATAAGGAAATAAAAGGAAAAGGAATCAAAAAATAAATCTTTATGAGAAAGTCTTGAACGAACTTTCAACGTTCTTATCAATTACTGTTTTCAATGCATCGTATTCTGTCTGTAATGCACTGTGTTCTGTATCAAGCTTTCTTAATTCAAGGTCATACTTGTTGTCTTTTTGTTCCAAATCATCCAGTTTCATTTGGTACTCTTGTTCAACAAGTGCAATTTCTCTTTCATCCGTAACCTCTTGAATTGCTGAATCTGAATCAATTGATGTGGATACGAATTTTTGTTCAACTGCAGAATAGTATTCTAACTGCAAGTTGCCGTCTTTTAATTCTTGTTCAAACCAAGTGTTGTCTTTAATCGTTTTGGTTTCGTCATCTTCTACGTAATAGCCAGCTGAGGACATTTTTTGGAAAATGTTCTTTAAGTAATTGATGTAGCCGACATTGTCAGGATCTTCTGCCGTTTTTAATGCAGAACCTGAATTTGATGTTCCATAGTATGCCTCAGTTAATGATGCGGCATAGTCATAAAAATCTCTCTGTTCTTGAGTTGTACCTTCGTAGTTGAGAGCTTTTGTTGTTTTTTCTCCGGTTGTAAGGTCTGTAACAGTATAGGTCGGGTATCCGTCAAAAGATGCATTACTAAATGATGTGTAACCAAAGTCCAAACCGTGCTCTTCATCTTCACCAATGTGAAGTCCTACTGATGTCAAATACTGGTCCCAAGCCTCGTGAATTTGTTGATAGGCCTTCGCTTTTTCCTGATCTGTTGCAGTTGTGCTGTCTTTCTTGATTGTGATATCTGTTTGAGAATATCCCAATGCAGCAAGAAATTTGTTGTAATCTCCGTTTCCTTTTTCAAATGCATCTGCAAGTTTTGATGTTACTAAAACTTTTCCTTTCTTATCTGTAACTACATATTGTGTCCCTGCGGCAACAGTGTTGTAACCTGTCATCAAGCCGTATGAAATGTCTGTGTAAACTTCTTCTGAACCGTTAAAGCCTGTTAATACAGTTAACTTTGTAGCTTTTAACGCATTCAAGTAATCCTTATTTACTTCTTCAGTTTGATTAGCAAGACGAATTTTTGAATATGAAATGCTTTGACCGGAATTTTCATTATCGGTCAATCTCGCTGTAATACTCAGCAGTCTAGCTTGTGATGCAGCCATTCCCATAAGTTTCGATCCGTCCTTTCATTTCTTTCTCTGATGTTTTTTTATACGGCATGTTTTTTTCTAAACTTTAGGCTTCTTTTCGATTTGTTAATAATTTGTTACAAATTGTACCCTTTAATGTGTTGTGCTAAAATTCAAATATAAGAAGAGTTTAAGAAGGTAAAATATGAAAAATATAATTGTTTACACAACTAAGAAAGTATCAGATTTGGCTGATGTTTTAGCTACTATTGATGATACTAATGTTAGAATTGAAGATGCTGCGAAATTGAGAGAATATGAAACTCTTAACGCAGGTCTTTTAGTTATTGAAGATGTCCCGAATATCAAAGATGTTTTGATGGTAACGAAGTTTAAGTCTCCTGTACTCTTTATCGGTGAACCGTTTAAGGGTACAGTTGTTCGTGCTGTGACTTATGATTTGATTAAGACTCCTGTTGATAAAGATGAACTTGTTATTCGTGCAAAATCTTTGTTAAAGATTAAAGAGTTGAGAGATAAGCTAAATCAGGTTTCTACTACTGATGAGCTAACAGGGCTACATAACAGAAAATATTTGCATGAACGTCTTGAACAGGAAATGTCTCGTGCAAAACGTTATGGAACAAAGCTTTCTTGCTTGTTGTTTGACTTAGATTTCTTTAAGGTTGTTAATGATATTTACGGATATGATTGGGGAGATGTGCTTCTTCGTTCTATAGCTGATAAATTGAAGCAGCTTATCCGTAAAGAAGATATTTTGACAAGATATGGTGATGAGGAATTTTTATTAATTCTTCCAAACACTTCTGAAGAAAATGCATATCTTTTTGCAGAACGTTTCAGACGTGATATTGAAAAGATGGAATTTATTCCTGCAGGTGAAGAAGAAAGACATCCTATTACTATATCAGGCGGTATTTCAACATATCCTTGTCTTGAAAATGTTGATGAGGATGTTAATACAATTATCAGATACGCAGAGCACGCTCTTTATAATGCTAAAAAGCGTGGTAAAAACAAAATTGTCCAATTCTCTCAAATAAATTTAGGAGACTAGAGGACAATAAAACAGACTTCCTTTCTGAACACTTATATAGTGTAAAATCTGGTTATTAGGCGATTTTTAAGAATCGCCTTTTTTATTGCGATTATTTTATAAATTTATAAACAATAAGCAAAAACCGCCTCTTGTTAAAGAAGCGGCTTTTGCGGCGTACGAATGACTATTTGTGTCGGCTGGATTACTCATTACAACCGAAGGCAATAGTAACGTGTTCTCTAGGGTTAACTGCAGAGATTTTGTATCCCTTAGGGTCAACAAGGTAAGCAAATTCGTCGCCTGTAGTTTGGAATAAGCCAACAGTACCAGAGATTGCTGTTCTTGTGATGTCTACAGGAGCCTTAACAGTTTCCCACAAACCATCTCCAAGGTTTCTTGCTGCTGCACCAAATTCGCCTTGGAATACGTGACCTAACATGTAACCTGCATCGTTAGATACGTTTTCAACAGCGTTACCAAGGTTAGCGATAGCGCCACCTGCGGTTCTACCTACGATACCAACAAGTGAACCTGCCCATGTGAATGGAGCTTCAACAAGTCTTGCAACAGGGTTAACTTGTTTTGATTTGTTAACTTGTGCTTGCAATATTTGTTTTGGTAAGTTAGCTTTGCAATCACCATTCTTGATGCTTGTAAATGATAATTTAATTGCACCCTTATCACAGCCTGATGGTCTGATAACTTCAACAACTTGACCTGTTACGGTTGAACCGCAAGGGAATGTTACACCGTTGATTGTTATGTCTTCAAGAGTGTTTGCTCTGAAGTACTGACCTACGTGAGATGATTTTGCTGTAATTTGGTCTATCATTTTTACTTTTAATGTAGGGATTTTTACGATTTCTTCGTTTTCAACAAAGGCTTGTTTGTCTGTTGGACATACTGGACACATTTCATTAGCTGTTTTTGGATTTGTGTCATAGCCTAATGCTACACGAATTGTTTGCATCATTGATGCGATATCTGCACGAGATGCTTCTCTGTTAGGGAAAATCATATTCGGATTAGGTGAATCTTTTAATGCACCGTTTTCCAATGATTTTGCTACCGGAATTCTTGCCCATCCAGGGACAGTGTTTCCGTCTGCGTATTTTGACAAGATTTCATTTGCTCTGCATTCATCAATATCGCAAGTCATACCTTTTGCGATAGAAGTAAGAGCTTCGGCACGTGTAACCTTGTGGTTAGGTTCAAATTTGCCGTTTGGATATCCTGCCAATAAATCTTCATCTACGGCTTTTGCAATTGCGGCATTTGCCCAGTTGTTTTGTGGAACATCTTTGAATAATGCTTTTTGCGGCATACCGCAGTCGTCAAGATTGAAGCCTTTTACTAGCATTGTTGCGAATTCGGCACGAGTGATATCTCTGCCAGGTTTGAACATTCCGTCAGGATAACCTACTACTACGTTATTCATTGCAAGTTTGTCTATGTCACAAGCTGCCCAATATCCGTTTGGTACGTCAGGGAACATACAGCCTGTAGTTGAAGCTGCTGCACCTACCGGAGTTCCTCCCATTGCAGCTTTCATATCAAAAGGGACTAATGTCTTTTTTACTGCTTGCATTGAATTTTCTGTTTGAATATCTACAGGACAGTTGTTACCGTCCATTATTCTCTCGTTTCTTTCAATAGGGATACCGTTATGACGGGTAGGGTCTTCTCCAAGACATGGCATTTGTGTTGCGGCTCCCGTAACTTGTCCTTGTGAGGAAACTGTTACCCCATTTGTTGAAGCTGACATTGTCGGAGCTGCACCTTGGGTGCCTGTTTCTGTTGAAAGAATTGAGTTTGCTGGTTCTCCCATGTAGTTGTTTGCACCGTATATGGCATTTGGATAACCATATACCTGCTTCATGTCTTTTCTGTCAGGTTTTCCTGTCCCTGGACATACTGCACAAGATGGAACTGCAGGTGCATCGCAACCTAGATTTTCATTTTCGCATCCGCAGTCACTTTTCTTTTTTTCGCAAGGATCCTGTTTGCAAGGATCGTCGCACGGTTCTGCTTTTTCGCAGTCACATTCATCAAATGATTTTTTGCAGTTGTCACATGTAGGCGTTTTGGTACATGGACAAGCCGGACCTGTTACTACAGGTAAAGCTTCCGCACACGGCTGTTGTGCTGTCGGCTGCTGTGTGCATGGGCAAGCTGCCATTGCTTGATTCAAGGAACACGTTGCTATTCCAACGGCAATTGCAGCTGCCACAGTTAGTTTTTTAATTGTCATTTTTACCTCCTTGTGTTGTGGCGGGTTTTTTACCAAATACCCGAAAAAAAGCTTAAAAAACAAACTTATACCTGATTATGTACTTTATTTGCTCTGATAAACATTACCGCAAGGGCTTATTCACTCGGGCTATTTGATATTTTTTACATACAAAAAAAGACGATTTTTAAATCGTCTTTTAGTATTTATTATTTATTAAAATTATGCTTTGCACTTTTTTCTAATCTTTTCGTAGATTAAAAGAATTGTACAAATTACAACGCAAATCATTGTTGATATCATCCAGAATGCAATTGCTCCGTTCCATCCGAATTTATCTACAACATATCCTGTTCCACCTGATGAAAGTGCCGCTCCAATATAACCAAATACTCCGGTAAATCCTATTGAGGCTGATGCTACTTTTTTAGAACTGCTTTCTACTGCGCATAATCCGCCTATTAGCATTTGTGGACCTGCGGTAAATACACCTATCATTGCAGCGTATACATAATCCATAATGTGGTTTGATGCAGGATTTGCTGCAAACGCAAGTAAACTCATTATTAAGCATATAAGAAATACTATATTAATAGGGGTTCTGTTTCCTTTATATATTTTATCCGAAATTACACCGGCAAAAATAGCACCCATGGCTCCAACTAATGCCAGTGAACTTAGTTTTGTGCTGGCTAATGTAAGAGGATTGCCTTTTACTTCAACCAAATATTTTACCAGCCAATCTTCGGTTCCAAATCTTATAATATATACAAATATATAAGCTATTGCCAACATCCAAATAACCGGATTGCATAGAATGTGTTCCTTAAATATTTGAAAATATGTTCTATTATCGGTTTCACCTTCCTCGCAATCTTGTTTTACAGGTTCATTATTGTATTTTTCTATGTCAGGAAGTCCCATTGTTTGCGGTTTGTCTCTTAATCTGTTGTATAACCACAAGCCAGTTATTATACATATTACGGCCGGCACATAGAAAGCTCCCATCCAACCGAATTTTTCGATAACTATACCTGATAATGTTACAGCTGAGAATACCCCTATCTGGTGCGAGGTAGACCATAATGACCACTTTGTCCCTCTTTCGGAATTTGAAAACCAGTATGAAAGACTCTTTGCAACCGGTGGAAATCCGCAAGATTGAAACCATCCGTTTGCTCCCCAGAAAAATGCCAAAAGCCATAATAAAATTGTTGCTGAAGGCAGTCCGAAGAAACTTATATGACCAGGAGTAATAAAAAGTGCACTTAATACAAAGCAGATATTGCATATTGCGGATAATATAAGAGCCGTAGGCAAAAATGTTCGAACATTTGCCTTATCTGCTATAACTCCGTTTATAAATTTCCCAATTCCGTACGTTACGTATAGTGTTGAACCCAATAAACCGAGTTCCGTATTTGATAAGTGTAATGCTTCACCCATTGCTGGCAGTGCCACTGCTATATTTTTTCTGCAAAGGTGGAATACTACATAAGCAATAAAACTTGAGTAAAAAATTCTCCATCGAAATTCCGAATATAATTTTTTTACTTTCCCTTCATCTTTAATTGGCTCCGCGAAAGGAGGTTCCTTAAAGAATTCTATAAATTTATTTGACATTATTACTTCCCTGCTTTAATAATTTGGATGTTTCTTGTCTCGTTAATTTCCTGACGGGCATCCTTTATCAATTCTCGTTTCTCTTCATCAAGTCTGCAACCGCAAACAAGTCTGTCTATAAATCCGGTATTAACTTTTACAGCTTTTTCAAAAGCTCCAACTTCTTCCAGCACATCTTTTATTTGGTGAAAATCGTAACCAAAAGTTTGCTTAGAGTTATAAACGAGAGTCTCGCCGGATTGTGAAACTATAGGTTTGCCGCCCTGCTCAAAGTATAGTTTAAATACTGATTTTAAATCCTGCAGTTCTGATTGTAGTGTTGTTACTGTTTGTTGGATTCTTAAATATCTTTCGAATAAGTATTCGATATTTTCCAGTTGTTTGCATTCCCAATCATATTTTTGTAAATATAATTTTTTTAATTTAGGGTATGCAAGTGCAAGTCCCATAGTATCTGCCATAGCTCTATGATGATTTGTTAGCGGAACATTGAATTTTTCAGTTAATGCTTCAAGTCCGTGTGATTCTAAATCAGGATAGATTTCTTTAAACATTTGTTGAGAGTCAATTCGCGGATTTGATATTTCGTGGCCGAAGACTCTTTTGCTTGCTTCATTCAAAAACGTGTAATCAAATATTGCGTTGTGCGCTACAATAGGATAATCCTGAATGAATTCCATTATCTTAGGCATTGCTTCTTCTTCAGTTGGTGCGTCTTGAACCATATCCGATGTAATTCCATGGATTGCAATGCTTGATTTCCTTATATGTTGTTTAGGGTTAATAAGAGTTTGAAACTCTCCCTTAATTTTTCCGTTTTCCAGCCTTACTGCTGCAAATTCAACCATTCTCTCTTTGGTATAATCAAGTCCTGTTGTTTCTGTATCCAGGACAATTTCAATTACTTTTTTTCTTGCCATTTTCATATCCTATCGTATTCTAATCAGATAATAGCACAAAAAAATTTTCTGTGGTAGAATTGTCTCAGGAAATTTAATATAAGGAGTGAACTTATGTCTAGTGCTATTGATATTAATGATGCAAACTTCGAGGCTGAAGTTTTAAATTGTGATAAACCTGTAGTTGTTGATTTTTGGGCGACTTGGTGCGGACCTTGCAGAAAACTCGGACCCGTTTTGGATGAAGTTGCCAATGAATTCGGTGATAAAGTTAAGTTTGTTAAAGTTAACACTGATGAAAATTTAAAGACAGCTAAAGATTATGCGATAAGTGGTTTGCCTAGTTTGCTAGTTTTCAAAAACGGTAAGGCTGTTGAAAGACTTGTAGGTTTGATGCCTAAGTCTTCAATTATTTCTAATATTGAAAAGCATATGTAATTTTAAAGTTGAAATGTAAAAGAGACCTCCAAAATAAGGGGGTCTCTTTTTGTAACAATTAGTTAACATATTCAAGATTATGCTAAAGCTTTTTTGCTTTTATTCCGTCTATTAGAAGGAATAAATAGGAAAGAAAGGTAAATCCCTTATGGGTATTGAACAGTTAACTGAAAAATTAAAAGCGGCTTATTATACTACTCCGGCGGATCCTAATGACCCGGGGAAGGTTAAGTCTTTGGAAGAAAAAATCAATACCCTTGTGACAAATTTAAAGGATAGTGACAAATATAAAGATTGCAGTGATGATGACCTTTATAATATTGCGCGTGCAATGATTAGAAAAGGAATAGTTGAACAGGTTACCAGCACTATAGCAACTTATGCAACAGCTGACGGCAGGCCTATTGATCCTATTTGGGATCAGTTTACGTATGATGAAATTCTTGGAATGGCAGAAGACGGGGTTTATGTTCCTCAAGAGATTTTGGACTGGGCTAACGGTATGGCTGATACGGATACCACTTCTTACGAAATTGAGACTACAGCATCCTCCGATAGCAATACAGTAAGTAATCTTGAGTTGGATACTGATGATACAACTCGTGTCGGGCAACAGAAAAAACTTCAAAAATTTGCTTCAAAGGCTGAGCAGCAAGAAGATTTGTTGCAAGAAAAGAGTAATGAACTTCAAGAACAGGGGAGAGATTTGGAGTCTGCTCAAAGCGACTTGGAAGATGATCAAAAATTGACAATTGATAAGATAAATAAATTATCTCAAGAATTTAAAACTCTTGACAGAAAAGCTCAAGGCGGAGATACTCTATCAGATGAAGAGCTTCGCAGATACAAAGAATTGGGTACCATTCTGAATACTCAGGGTCAGGAGTTAATTGCTCAATCAGAAAATGTAGAAGCTGATATTAGGGATTTGTTAACTCAGATGAATGAAGTTAACACTATAATTGATGTCAACAAAGAAATAAGCCGAACTCTTGAAAGTTTAAGTTTGCCATTTGCTGAAGCTGAAGGTGGAAAAAGACATTCATATTCTAATACGTCAGGTTCAGGCTTAAATACTTTTGGTATGAT
The DNA here is from genome assembly GCA_949283255.1 of uncultured bacterium. Taxonomy (GTDB): domain Bacteria; phylum Cyanobacteriota; class Vampirovibrionia; order Gastranaerophilales; family Gastranaerophilaceae; genus UBA1221. The sequence continues at coordinate 21,003 of CASDRS010000015.1, forward strand.
GGAGGCTTATGCTTATGCAGCTCAAGGTATGGGTATAGCATCAACTTCAGGCATGATTGGTGTAAAATTGAACTTTGATTCGGAAGATTTGCAAATCAAGTTAAATTCAAATGCGACAATAGCAGGTGAAACGATCAAGCGGATTGGTACGATAAGGGATAGCTTTGTCGGAGTTGCTGATGCAAGTAGCAAACCTAATATGTCGAGCAATGCTCCACAAGAAGAGAATACTACAGAAGAAAATCCGACAAATGAAAACCCTCAAACAATAGACAATGAAAAGGTTCAAGATATTCAAAAGGCTGAAGAAGAGGGTGTTATAGATATAACAAATCCTGAACCGGAACAAAATGATATTGTAAATAATAATAAAAATACAGCAACTACTCAGAAAGAAGCTGATGTAGCTGCAGCGGTTATTAATAATCCTGAAGATACAGTTGTTGTGACAGGTGCAGCTGCGCCTGCAGAGACTCAAATTACTAATAATCCTAATCAGACAGCCCAAGCTGACGGAGTTCAAGCCGGCACAACAGCTACGACAGCAGCGACAGAGACTGCGCCTACCGAAAATGCTGAAGGTACGACTGACGCTCAAGGAACAACCGATACAGAAGCTGTTCAGGGTGCAGCTACAGATGATACTGCGAATACTGATAATACAGGTGAGATGGATCCTGAAGAGGCGGCTGTTAGAGAATATTTAACAGGATGTTCTTCAAAATCTGCCGAATTGCAGACTAAGACTGATACAGTTGCTGTGTTGAGAGATGAAGTCAAAGGATTGGAAAATTCCAGACTGAAAGACACGATAAAAAGTACTGTAGTATTCAATGCAGCGTTTAAAGATTTAGAAAAATTAATGGATAAAGTTCGCGGAGGCAATGGACTTACTGATGCTGATATTGCCGAATATCAGAGACTCAGTGCTATTCTTGATTCTCAAGATGGATCTATTGCTGTTGAAATGCAAACTAAAGTAAATGTTTTAAATGAGTTTTCATCTTCAGTTGAAAGCGGTTTAACCTTAAGTAATGATAGCATTACTTATGCTGAAACTGCTGCTGAGGCAGGTAAGGCGTATGCTCTTGAACATGTTGAACGTCAAAATATGCCGGCTCGTTTAATGTTAAAGAAAGATGGCTTGAAAGATTTGTTATATGGCAAATCCGGTGAATCTGTCGGAAGAGATGTTATTGATAGCGCAGAGGCTTTGGCAGGACAAGCAAAAACCGCAAGAAGAATGTTCGCCTTCTCTTCAGGACTTAAAAACTTTGCATCAACTTATTCTGCTCAATTGTCAGATACGATGAATGATAATAACGCAAAAGTTTCACCGTTGACTCAAGAATTTCAACAATTATTGAATGCGCAAAATGCCAAGAATGCTCAAAACGGTCAGAACGGACAAAATGGTCAAAACGGTCAAGCAGACTCCGCAAATGGAACCTCAAACAGCGGAACTAAAACACAAAAAGGTAAAGAAGAAAAAGCTTCTCAAGATGATGTTGATGATGTTGAAAATAAAGGTAAAACAGCAGAAGACCAAGCAAAGGATGCAAAGAAGGCTGATAAAGAAGCTGTTGATGATAAAAAGAAAGCTGATCAAGATATAAAGAAAAACACTCTTACTATGAGAAGAACTCAAGCTCAAATTAAGGCGTTAACAACAGAGAATACTTTGGCAAATTCTCAAATTGTTGAGCTTATGTCACAGGCAGAGGGTGAAATTCAGGCAATACAGTCATTGGGCGGTAATATGAATAATAATAACGCTCAAACTCCTGTTACAAAAACAATGAATTCTACTGGGGCCGTAACAGGTGGTAATTCCGGAACATCTAATAATAGTAATACAAGTATTGAAATTCAAGGTAAAGTTGCTATGTTGGGTACAATTGCTCAACAATCTCAACAGCTTGGTTTAAGAGTTACATCAAACGGCAGAACAATTAATGTACTTGAAGCTAAAACTATAAAGGCTGATAGAGCAATTACTCGTGCTGCAAATGCAAAATATAAAATTGCAGTAGATGAACAAAAAGAAAAAGAACAAGAAATTAAGGATAATCAGAAATTAACCAAGACTATTTCTGACATCGGAAAAGTCTTTACGGCTACAAAACTTGCAGGCATGGGCTTAATGATGACATTGTGGGGCTATGCGGCAGGACTTGTAATGTTTACTGTTGGTAAATATGGTGAGATTGCAACATACGTAACCAATGCCGCTATAAATGTTGCTCAAGGTAATTTGCTCGGTGCCGCAATCAATATCGGAGCTGCAGCGTTGAGCTTTGCAAGTACTCCTCCGACAAGTGCAGCAGCAACAGAAGGTGTTAAAGAAAGTGCAAAAGCAGGCGCTGAAAGCGCAGGTGAGGCAACAGGAAATGCTGTAGCTTCCGAAGGCGCAGCTGCAGCCGGAGAAAATGTCGGAACAAATCTTGTTGAAGGTGCCGGCGCTGAAATTGCAAAAGATACCGGTTCTGAAGTCGTCAAAGATGCAGGTACTGAAGTCGTTAAAGATGCAGGGGCCGAGGCTGTCAAAGATGCAGGTACTGAAGTTGTTAAAGATGCAGGTGCTGAAGTTGCGAAAGATACCGGAGCCGCAGCTGCAGAAAGTGCAGTTCCTGCAGTAGCTCAAGGTGCAACGGTTGATAGTCTTCAAGAATCTGTAAAAGCTTTAACTCAGCAAGTTACTTCACAGGCTGCAACTCAGGGTATTGAAGAATCTATGAAAGAATTATCTAAAAAGATTACTGAACAAATGGCTGCTGAATTTGCTAAAAACGCTGCCAAAGAACAGTTAAAAACTGTTATTACGAATACAGTAATTGAAGCCGGAAAACAAACTCTGTTAAGTTATGGCGAAAAACTTCAGCAGAAGGATTCTAAAGAAGATACCAAGAAAAAAGTCCTTGTAAAATTTGAACGTCAAAAACGTGATGAAATGAGAAAAGGTATTGAAAAAATTAAAAAATCTTTGAGAGCAAGATAATTTTATCCTGCTGAGACACAAGATGTTATTGCATCAATAATGCGTTTAACTTTTACTATTTCAATATTCTTTATGTCATTAGATATTTTATTTGCGTCAGGGATTATTGCTTTTTTAAATCCTGCTGCGACCGCTTCATTGAGTCTTCTGTCAATATTATTGACAGGATGGATTTCTCCTGACAATCCTATTTCTCCAATAATCACCGTCTGCGGATCTACGACTACATCTCTTGCGCAAGTTGCAATTGCCAGTGCGATACCTAAGTCTGCGCTTGGTTCATCTACGTCAATTCCGCCCATAACGTTTACGTAGACATCTTGTTTGGAAAGGTCTAAGCCGACTCTTTTCTCTAATACCGCGAGGATTTGGTGTAATCTGCTCAAGTCTACTCCATTGGTAACTCTTCTTGGAGAAGCATAGGAAGTTGTTCCAACAAGAGCCTGAATTTCTACCATTAGCGGCCTTGTTCCTTCGTTTGTTACTATAATTGCGCTTCCCGGTGTTGCTAGTTGAGAGCGCTCATTCATAAATAATTCATTCGGGTTTTTTATTTCGTGTAATCCGTCAGCCTGCATATCAAAAATGCCTACTTCCGAAGTGTTTCCAAAACGATTTTTCATCGAGCGGAGCATTCTGTAGGATTTGTATTTGTCGCCTTCAAAATATATGACCGTGTCTACCATGTGCTCAAGAACTTTTGGCCCTGCTATATTACCGTCTTTTGTTACATGGCCTATGACTATTGTTGTTATATTTTTGCTTTTTGCTATATGCATTAAAATGTTTGTACATTCTCTTATCTGGGATACGCTCCCTGCTGAGCTTGCTACGTTGTTTGAATATATTGCCTGAATACTGTCTACAATTACAAATTCAGGGCTTAGTTCTTCAATTTGGGATTTTATATTTTCCATATTTGTTTGCGGATAAATATACAAATTGTCCGAATTGATACCTAATCTTTCTGCTCTCAATTTTAGTTGAGAGGCACTTTCTTCGGCTGAAACGTAGAGAACTTTCTTGCCGGATTTGCAAAGTTCACCGCAAGTTTGGAGGGTGATTGTAGATTTCCCAATCCCTGGGTCTCCTGCCAACAGTGTGAGAGAACCTTGTACAAATCCGCCGCCCAAAATCCTGTCAAACTCTGATATGTTTGTACTTATTCTAACTTCCTTGCCTATTGTTATGTCTTTTAGAAGTGTCGGTTTTTCTGTGTTAACAAATTCGTTGGCTGCTGCGTTTGGCATTTTTGAATCAAATTGGACTTCTTCAACTAAGGAACCCCAGCTTCCGCATTCAGGACATTTCCCTAAATATCCGGCAGTTTCATAACCGCATTCCTGACATATCCATTTTGATTTAACTTTTGCCATTTTCCCCTCTTTCAATTTTATTTAAATATAACAAAAGGGCTGCGCTTCCGCAACCCTTTTTCCTTTTATTGCTTTTAAATGTTTATTTTTGCAATTTTTTTGCATCTGTTACTCTTAATGCAAAATATGGTTTGTCTTTTTCTTGCAAGAAGATTACGTAATCATCGTTAAAGTAGAATTTTCTTGTTTCTGTCTTAGGCTCAAGCATTGATTTCATTGTTGCAATTCCTGCTTCTGATTTTAGTTTTACGCCTTCATTATCCATTTTGAATTCTACTGTCTCGATTGCCTTATCAATAATCAAATCCGAATCTTTTATCTGTTTGTGGCATAATTCTTCGAAAGCTCGTTCTGATTTGAAATCAATATTTGGAGCTTTGAATTCATCTGATTGTGTAAATCTCGGATTGCTTGTTGATATTCTGTATTTTTTCATCATATCAAGGTATAGTTTATCCAAAGTTTTTTCATCATCTGTTCTGTAAAGATATACAGTATCATTTTGTCTTGTTTTGATTGCAAGTGCAAAATCTTTTTTGTTGTTGTAGAACAAAACTTGAACTGTATCTCTTACATCGCCTTTAGTTTTCTTGTCTATACCAAAGTATTGAACTTTACCTTTGCTGCCTTTGAATTTGTCTGCTTTTAATTTGTCAAACGGCTGCAAGTATTCAAAGTCTTTTTTGAGCATTGCATAAAGGATGTATTTACCGTCTCCTGGAGTCCAGTCAAATCCATCAAGAATAGCACTCTTTTCATTGAATTTTTCCATTATACCTTGTTCAATTTCAGTTTTTAATTCAGGAGAAGTCAGCCCCCATTTTTTGTAGTAGGCATTTTCTGATAAGTCTTCTACCGTGAAGGCTTGTTTATTCAACTCTTTAGCCATTTCTGATTTGTAGCCTTTAAATTCTACAGGTTGTTTTAGAATTTCGTTAATTAAATCATTCCATACCAATTGGAATGTGCCGACCCAAACCTGATTTACAGCTCCGGATTTAGACTCCATTGTCGGTAAGATTTCAAGATCTGCTTTTTTCTTTCCAAAAGCTGATGCTGAAAGTCCGCATAATACAAGAAGTCCTACTAACAACAGTGTCAGTGTTTTTTTCATATCTAACTCCTTTCTTTAATCCAAAATCTCGTGTATAAGAGATATTTTATCATTATCAATAATTTTAATCAACAAAGTCTTTTCCTTTGATGTTTCACCCTTTAAAATTTGGATGGATGTTTTTGGTATCTTAAAGCGTTTGGACAAAAATTCGATAAGAGCTTTATTTGCCTTGCCTTCAATCGGTTGTGCCGTAAGCTTTATTTTTATTCCGGTTTCATCTTTTATTATTTCGTTTTTGCTTGCATTTGGAGCTATTTTTACGGTTAGCAGCAAGCCTTCTTCTACTTTTTTTAGCATTTTGGTAATCTTTCTGTATGAAATTTGGCGATTTCTCTTGAAAATAGCATGTTATATCATTATTATAATTATATCATGTCAGAAAAACCGCTTTTTGAAGAAATAAAACAAACTCTTATTGCGCAGCATCGTGATAAAGAGGAAATAGATAAGATTGAAGAGGCATTTGAATTTGCAAAGCGGCTTCACGAAGGTCAATACAGAATTTCTGAAGAACCTTATATAATACACCCAGTCGAAGTTGCAAAAATTCTGGTTGATTTGAAAGCCGATTCTCATACTTTGATGGCTGCTTTTTTGCATGATGTTTTAGAAGATACAGACACGAAGCCTGAAGCTATTGAAGAAAGATTTGGAAAAGATGTCTTGTCTCTTGTTCAGGGTGTAACAAAGCTTGGTAAATTGCAGTTTAAATCTAAAGAAGAGCGTCAAGCCGAAAATTTCCGCAGACTGTTTATTGCAATGGCAAACGATATCAGGGTTATATTTTTGAAGTTGGCGGACAGGCTTCATAATATGCGAACGCTTAATTTTATGGCAGCTCAAAAACAGCAAAAAATTGCTCGTGAAACTTTAGATATTTTTGCTCCGCTTGCTAATCGTTTAGGTATCGGGAAAATTAAGGCTGAGTTAGAGGATTTATCTTTAAGATATTTGGAACCTGATAAGTATTTTGAAATTGCACAGCTTGTGTCGCAAACAAAAGCTGAAAGAGAGATGACAGTTCAACTTTTGATTGACCAGATTTCTAAAGATGTAAAGAAAAACGGAATTAATGCTCAGATTACGGGTAGAGCTAAACATTATTACAGTATTTATGCGAAGATGAAGCGTTTAAATATTGCTTTCCATGATTTGTATGATATTACGGCAGTACGTGTAATTGTTGATACGGAAAAAGAATGTTATGAGGTTTTGGGGCTTATTCACTCTCAATTTAAACCTATTCCGGGAAGATTTAAAGACTATATAGCTATGCCAAAAGGCAATATGTATCAGTCCTTGCACACTTCGGTTATCGGGCCTCGTTCGAAACCTTTGGAAGTTCAGATTAGAACTTGGGAGATGCATGAAGTTGCCGAATATGGTGTTGCGGCGCATTGGAGATATAAAGAAAAAGGTTCACAAAAAGCAAACAATCCTGCGGATATGCAGTTTTCTTGGATGCGCAAAATGGTTGAGTATGGTAAGGATACAACTTCCGCTGAAGATTTTGTTAATTCCGTAAAATTGGATTTGTTTTCGGATCAGGTTTTTGCGTTTACACCAAACGGTGATGTATTCGATTTGCCGATTAATGCAACTCCTGTGGATTTTGCTTATCGTATTCACTCTGATGTAGGACACAGAACTGTTGGGGCGCTTATAAACGGGCGTATTGCTCAGCTGGATACGAAACTTAATAACGGTGATATAGTTGAAATTTTGACTTCTAAAACTCCTGCCCCTCGTCTTGATTGGTTAAATTTTGTTGTGACTAAGCAGGCATCTTCAAAAATTAAGCAGTGGTTTAAGAAAAATAACAGAGAAAGCCATATTGAAGTCGGAAAAGCTAATCTCGAGCACGAACTTACTAAGACTGTTTTTGATGATTACGTAAAACAGGGCGAGTTTGAAAAAGTTGCCAAGCAAATGAATTATCAAAGTTCTGAAGACCTTTTTGCAGCTCTCGGGTATGGTGAAACTACTGTAAATAAGATTTTGAACAAATTGAGAAAGCCTCAGCCGAAAAGTCATGAAGGTAATTTTCATTCTTCTAACCGTAAAAAATCTGAAAAAGATATTGTCGGTTTGGAAGGATTGTTATATTCGTTTGCAAAATGTTGTTCTCCAATTCCAGGAGAGCCTATAGTTGGTGTTGTTACTCGCTCTAAAGGGGTTACGGTTCACAGAATTGATTGTAAAACCCTTGAAAATATTCAGCCTGAAAGGTTGATGGATATTCATTGGTCAGGCGATAATACAAACAAAACCTATACAACTACAATCCGTATTGAAACGGGTGAGAAAATGGGCTTGTTAAAAGATATTATAGCTGCTGTTTCTGATAACAATACAAATATTACTTACGCTAATGTAAAATCTAAAAACAATAAGATTGGTATTATTGAGCTCGGTATGGAGTTGGATAATGTCGAAACTCTTAAAAAAGTTATTAATTGTATTCAGGCAATTCCTGACGTGTATAGCGTAAAACGTATTCAAACATCATATTCAGGCGGCGGACATCAGAATAATGCTCGTGGCGGGAAACAGAATAAGCAGGGCAAATCTTCTAAAAATCAAAAGAGAAAACCTTCAAATTAGTTTTTTATAAGTTTATATTTTAAAATGCCCGTTGTTATTTATGCTTTTATTATTTTTTTTAGCATGATAATATTTAACCAGTGATATTAAAAGAGATATAAGGAAGTTTTTACTATGAAGATGTCTAAAATGTTTGTGCAGACATTAAGAGAGTTCCCTTCTGATGCTGAAGTAGTTTCTCATAAGATGCTTGCACGTGCCGGATATATAAAGAAGCTTACAAGCGGGGTGTACAATTATATGCCTCTTATGTGGAGAGTTCTAAAGAAGATTGAAAATATTGTTAGAGACGAGATGGATAAGGCAGGAGCTCAGGAATTGCTTATGCCGTTTGTTCAGCCAAAGGAACTTTGGGAAGAATCAGGCAGATGGGATGCATACGGCAGAGAGCTTATGCGTTTAAAGGACAGGCATGATAGAGTAATGTGCCTTGGGCCGACTCACGAAGAAATCATCACTGCGCTTGCTCGTGATGTCTTGAAATCATACAAACAGTTACCTGTAAATTTGTATCAAATTCAATCAAAATTTAGAGATGAAGTTCGTCCGAGATACGGTTTGTTAAGAGGCCGTGAATTTATTATGAAGGATGCATACAGCTTTGATACATCTCAGGAAGGTTTGAATAAAGAATATGAAAATATGGCGAAAGCTTATACAAATATTTTTAACCGTTGCGGTTTGCCGACTAAGATGGTTCAGTCTGATTCAGGTGCTATAGGTGGCAGCGTAAGCCATGAGTTTATGGTTATAACTGATACTGATGCGGGTGAAAATGATGTTTTCTATTGCGATGACTGTGATTATTCCGCAAATTCAAACCATGCGGTATCAAAACTTTTGCCGGCTGAAGTTGACGGTGCTAAATATTTTACAAAAACAGAAGTTATTGATACTCCAAACACTCATTCAATTGAAGAATTGTCAAAATTCTTAAATATTCCGTCTACTCTTATTTTAAAAACTTTGGTTTATATTGTTGATAAAAAGCCAGTTTTGGCTTTAATAAGAGCAGATAAAGCCGTTGAAGAAACTAAATTGATGAATGCTGTAGGTGGTGTTGAAATCAGGATTGCATCATCTGCAGAGATTGCCGAACTTATGGCAGATAAAGGTTTCGATGCTGTTCCTGGATTTATAGGTCCGAACGGTATGGATGGAATTACAATTATTGCTGATGAGACTGTTCGTGATATGAAGAATTTTGTTGTCGGAATTAACAAAACAGATAGGCACCTTGTTGGAGCTAATTTGTCTGACATTCCTGCAATAGAAAATTATGTTGATATAAGACTTGTTGAGGCAGGAGAGTTGTGCCCTCAATGTGGACGTCCTTTAAAGGTTACAAAGGGTATCGAGGTCGGAAATATCTTCCAGCTTGGAACTAAGTATTCAAAACCGATGAAGGCTTTTTATCTTGATGAAAACGGTAAGGCGCAACCTTATATTATGGGTTGTTATGGTATTGGAATTTCAAGAACGGCTGCGGCTGCTGTTGAGGCACACCATGATGAACACGGTATAAAATGGCCTATTTCTATTGCACCTTATCACGTTGTTATTGTTCCTGTTAATATTAAAGATGAGCTTCAGATGAAGGTTGCGGGTGAAATGTATGAAAAGCTTTTATCTGCAGGTGTAGAAGTTGTTCTTGATGACAGAGATGAACGTGCAGGGGTTAAGTTTAAGGATGCTGATTTAATCGGATTCCCGTTCCGTGTAACTGTCGGAAAAACTATTAATGACGGGCTTGTTGAGTACAAAGTTCGTGAAACCGGAGAGGTTTTAACTCTTAAACCGGAAGAGGCAGTTGAAAAATTGACTGATATAATATTATCAAAGTAAAATGAGACATAAGAAAAGAGACCGATTTTAAAATCGGTCTCTTTTTTAATATTGTACAATTCCTTGTAAACTCATTACAGTTTCGTAGCTGGCTCCTGCTTCTAGCAGTTCTTCTGCAGACAGTCCGAATAAAGTTATGAGATTGCAGGCTTCATTCCTTTTGCTGCGATGTTTCAGATATTCTATGGCTGTCAAAATAGCGTCTTCTCTTGATAAATTTGTTACTCTGTCATTTATTCCCAAATGCAGGCTTCTTTTTTTTGATTTTCCCACTATTCAACTACCCCTAAAGCTAAAAGTCCGGCTCCAATCATTCCTGAATAATTTCCGGCTTCTGCTTTTACAACCTTTGTCGGTGATGTGACTATCTCTTCGTTAACTCTCTTTGTAAGATAATCTGTATCTACAAATTCTGCCATTGAGCCTGATAATACAACGACATCAGGGTCAAATATGTTCGACAACCCGATAATCCCGTTTAAAATATCTTCTTGCCAACGGTTGAAAATTTTTGTCATAAGCTGATCTTTATTTTTTAATCCGTCAATAACGTCATAAGTTGTAATTTCAGAATTTTTAGAAAGTTCTTCCGCTGTTTTTTTGAGCCCTGTTCCTGAAGCGTAAGCTTCAAAACATCCCCAGCTTCCGCAGGTACAATTTCTTTCATTTTCTCTGGTCATCTTGAAATGCATCTCTCCTGCTGCTCCGCTTTTCCCTTTGTATAATTTGTTATCTAAAATTATTCCTCCGCCTACGCCTGTTCCTAAAGTTAGCATAACTGAATAGGCTTTATTTTTTGATGCGCCGATTATATGTTCAGCCCAAGCTGCGCAGTTTGCATCATTCTCAACAAATACAGGCTTTTTACTTAGAGATTTGAAATCCATGTTCGGATAACCTTTAGCGATGTTTCCTGTTGAACCTAAAATTTTATCATTTGTTTTGTTTACAGCTCCGCAGGTTGAAAACGCTATTATGTCAACTTCGTCTTCGTATTTTGCGATAATTTCTTGAAATACACTTTTTATACCTTCAAATGTTTTCGGAGTAGAATGTTTTTCTATTGTTGAAATTATCTCTCCCTTTTCGTTGATTATTGTGTTATAAATTTTTGTTCCGCCAATATCTAAAGTTAGTGCTTTCTTCATTATTTATTGTCCTTATTTGTTGTCTTTACTTTTTATAAATGTGTCTTTTGGCATAGGTTTTATTTGCGTTTTAACTGTATTGTTCGATACTTTTCCGATTTGCTCCGAATTTTTATTGTGGTTTTCTAAAATTTTAAGAAAATTTTTGAATACGTCATATCGCGACATCAGTTTGATTTTCATAAAAGTTCTTAATTACCTCGTTGTACAAATCTTTTGGTTATCAGCTGCGGTCTTGTAATTGCAGAACCTATTACAACACAGTGTGCACCAAGTTCAAATGCTTTATCAACTTGCCAAGGCTCCCATATTCTGCCTTCTAGTACTACAGGCTTGTCTGTTTCTTTAACCAAGGCTTCTAATAATTTAAAATCAGGGCCATCCTGTGAAACGTTTTTGGATTCCATAGTGTAGCCTGAAAGTGTAGTAGATAAGATGTTTGCGCCTAATTTTGCTGCATTAACACCTTCTTCTACAGTCGAAACGTCAGCCATAGAAACTCTTTTATTAATTCTGATATATTTGATGATTTCTGAAAGAGTACAGCCCCCTTCTCTTTGACGCATAGTTCCGTCAAACGCAATTATGTCTGCGCCTGCGTCGACAAGTGAAATAACTTCTTTTAGCGTAGGTGTGATATATACAATTTCCTGCCAATTTTTCGGGATAATATCAGGTTTTGTAATCCCGATTACAGGTACATCAAAAAGATGTTTTGCATTTTTTACGTCTCTGACGCCGGCAACTCTCAACGCTCCTGCGCCACCTTTTATTACAGACTTCATCATTGCGACCATGCATTTTTCTAAATACAACGGCTCGCTTGGCATTGCCTGCACAGAAACCACTACCTTATGTTCCAAACGATTAATCATATCCATATATTAATTATAGCATAAATTTTGTATTTTATGTATAATTTGGGTATGAATTTTATAAGAAAATATTGTTAATTTTTATATGTCGATTTTGGGTTAGTTCCTTGTTGGCTTTTAAAAAATATCTTAATTATATGATTACAGGTTTAGAAAAATATGCTAAGCTTGTTAATAATTTTTCTAACGGGAATTGGGAAATCTATGTGTTTAAGTTATAATATCCTTGAAGAGGTAAATTTATGGAAAAAAGTTTAGTAAAATATCCGTTTTTAACGAAGGATGTAGAAGTATATGTGAGAGAAAACGGCCATACGATAGTTCTTGCGCATAAAGAAGGTGATATGGCAAACGTTAGTACTTGGGTCAAGACAGGTTCTATTAATGAAGATGACAGGATTAACGGGATTTCTCATTTCCTTGAACATTTGATGTTTAAGGGAACACATAAGCATCCTGCAGGATATTTTGACAGAACTTTAGAGGCAAAAGGGGCAATCGTAAATGCTGCAACTTGGAAGGATTATACTTTCTATTATGTAACATTGCCTAAAGGTGAAAATAATAAAGATATGAATTTGGCAATAGAATTGCACGCTGATATGATGTTGGATCCTATTTTGCCGGAAGAAGAAATAGGTGCGCCATTTGATCTGAATGATACAACAGTTACCGACAAACGTGAACGTCACGTTGTTATCGAAGAAATTCGTATGAGGAAAGATCAGAATTGGACAAAGATTTATAACGCTTGTAATTATAATATGTACACAAAACATCCTTATAAACGTGATGTTATCGGTACTCCTGAGATAATTTCACAGGTTACACGAGATGATATTATGAATTATTATCAAACTTTCTATACTCCTGCTAATATGACGACTATTGTTGTCGGAGATTTTGACAGTGAAGAAATCTTAAATAAGGTTGTTAAGGAATTTGATTTTAAAGGTAGAAAGAATTCTCCAAGACGTGTGAATGAAATTGATACACCTGTTCAGGAGAAAAAAGTTATATCAAGTACAGCCCATGTTAATACAGCATATTTTATGTACGGATGGTTAGGTCCTAAAGCTTGTGATATCAAGGGTACTATTTGCTTGGATATGATAAGTATAATCTTTGGAGACGGTACAAGCTCAAGATTATATCAAAACCTTGTCGAAAAAATTAAGGAACCTGTATTTAACGTCATAAGTTCTGAGCATTATCAGTTCAAGGACGGAAATAACTTCTTTGTTCAGGCTAATTGCAAACCTGAAAAAATAGATTATGCTATAGAACTTGTAGAAAAAGAATTGAGTGGATTGCTTGATAATCCTATAAGTAAGGCTGAAGTATTGAAGGCTAAGAAAAAGATTAAGTCCAGATTTGCTTATTCTGCAGAAACAGTGTCTGAGATAGGCGAGACAATCGGTTATTATACAACGGTATGTGATGATTTGAAGCTTATTGAAGAGTATTTGAAGGATCTAGAATCTATTACGGTTGAAGATTTGAATGATACAATCAGAAAATATTTGAATGTAAATAATTCGGTTCTATCAATTTTAATGCCTGAAAAATAGGTGTATAATAAAAAAGTGGTGACCTGCAAAAACAGGGGTTTGAAATGTCAGTTATAAATATTGAAAAAACAAAAACATTAACGGGTGCAAAGATTATTGTCGAGACCCTAAAGCGTTTAGGGACGGATAGTATCTTCGGTTATCCCGGAGGAATAGTTTTAAGTATATATGATGAACTGAATAATCAAAAAGATATAAAGCATTATTTGGTAAGGCACGAACAGGCTGCGGTTCATGCTGCAGAAGGGTATGCCAGAGTTTCAGGAAAGTGTGGGGTAGTCCTTGTTACTTCCGGCCCTGGGGCGGCTAATACGATATCAGGGCTTGCGAATGCTTATCTTGACGGTTATCCTGTTGTTGTTTTGACAGGTCAAGTTTTTGCAAATCTTATTGGTAAAGATGCTTTTCAGGAAGTAAATATTATTGATATCACAAAATCATGCACGAAGGCAAATTTTCAGGTAACGTCTGTTGATAATCTTGAAAGTACTCTTGTTCGGGCTTTTCAAGTTGCTATGGAAGGTAAAAAAGGTCCTGTTGTTGTCGATTTAGCAAAAAATATTTTTACTCAGACTTGTGAATATCCTCAAGTTGAGGAGATAGTTGACGGGGAATCTTCAAGTTTTGAGGGGAATGTTTCAACTGTTCTTAATGAAATAATTCAGGCAAAACATCCTGTTATTGTATCAGGTGGCGGAGTTATTTCTTCGGGAGCCGAGAAGGAATTGTATGAGTTTGTGAAAAAATTAAATATTCCGATTGTTTCAACAATGATGGGATTAGGAAGTTATCCTCAGGAAGATAAAAATTATTTTGGGATGGTTGGAATATTTGGAAAAGTTTCGGCTAATCAGGTATTGAGACAATCTGATTTGATTTTATCGTTGGGTGCAAGATTTAATGACAGAATTACTTGTTGTTTTCCAAATGGCGAGTTGGAGAGGAAATTTATTCAGATTGATATAAATAAGAATGAGATTTCAAGAAATATTCCGGCATATTATTCTGTTGTCGGAGATGTAAAAGCTGTGCTTGATAAGATGTTAAATGAGCTTGAGTGCAGAGAATATAAGCCGTTACATAATGCTTGGCTAGAAGAAGCAGAGGGTTATAGAAAGTTAAATATCCCTAATAAAAAAATATCAGACAAGTTACATTCTTTTGAAGTTATACAGGAAGTTTATAATTATACAAAAGATATGGATATTGTAGTAACGACGGAAGTTGGACAGCATCAGTTGTGGACTGCTCAAAATTATGAATTTAATAAGGGTGGAAGATTTTTGACATCCGGCGGCTCTGGAACTATGGGCTTTGGATTTCCTGCTGCAATTGGAGCTTCGGTCGCTTTGGGCGGTAAACCTGTTATATGTATTGCAGGTGACGGGTCTTTTCAGATGAATGAGCAGGAGCTTGCTACCGTTATGGATTATAATTTACCTGTTAAGGTGTTTATTTTGAACAACGGTTATCTTGGAATGGTTCGTCAGTTGCAGCAAAAGGGCTTTGGTGGCAGGTATTCTCAGACTAAGATTTCTAACCCTGATTTTTTGAAGCTGGCGGAAGCTTATGGGATAAATGCCTTGAGAGTTGATAAAAAAGAAGATATTAAAGCCGGCTTAGATAAGGCTTTTGCAAAAAATGAACCGTATATTATGGATTTCGTAGTAGAACCAATGGAAGTTGTTTAATGAAGCGTTTAGTATTTTTAATTTGTTTGTTTTGTGTTGTTGTAGCTATCGGAACTTTTCGCGCTATTAGTGCGATAAAGCTTAAAGAGACTAAAAATCAATTTAGAAATATTTATACTCTTTATTCAAAGGCGTTGCAGTATACAGTGAACGAAATGTCGGGTGATATAGGTTGCTATTATTCAAGTACAGGTGAATCTGATGTCTCTGGGTGTGAAAAATTTTACAAACATTTTGTGGAAAATTTGAAAGTGAAAAAATATTGTCAGAATGATGCTCTGGCTGAAAATTGTGTTCCTGTGTATAAGTCTTATACGACAAGTAGTAATTGTCTTGGGTTTTCAGAAGAGATGATTAACAAACATGATGATGTGTTTGTAATGGATAATGACAGTAATATCATCGTATATAATACGGAAAACGGAAAAAGAGCCCCATTTTTTGCAGTTGATGTGAATGGTATGAAAGAGCCTAATACGCCTGGGCAAGATCTGTTTACGATTTTGATTATGAAAAATTCAGGTGGAGCATATTATTTTCACTCAAATATTACGTATTGTTTGCCTGTTGAAAAGGGCGGGATAGAAAATATTCAAGATATTTATAAGTAGATAATAAAAAAGATGGGACTTTTATATAAGTCCCATCCTTTTTGCTGAAAACAGTTTTAATCGTTAGAAAACAAGTCTTTCCATTGTTTTTTCTTGGTTTCAATCTTTTTCTTGCGTGCAGCTTGTCTCTTTTCCCTTTCAGCTTTTTTGATAGCAAGTTTTCTTTCTCTTTCAGCTTTTTTGCGTCTTGCTTCAGCTTTTTTCTTTTCAGCTTTCTGTTTTCTTGCTTGTGCTTTCTGAGCTGCAGTTTGCTCATTTTTGGATACTTTAGCAGTGGTTTTGTTTAACCATCTGGTAACAGGACCTTCTGATGTCGCAGCTTGTACTGCACCGATAGACATTACGGCAGCTGCCATCAATACTACTAACGCTTTTTTCATTCATTTTCTCCTTTTTATTTACTCAGAAAGTAATTCTTTCCAAGCTTGTTTCTTCTTTTCTAATTTTTGCTGCATCTCTTTTTTGTTCTTTTCATTTTCCGCTTGTTTTTCTTCTTGTTGTTTTGCCCATTCTTGTTTTTTCTGTTCCCAAGCGTTTACATTTTCTTCGTGTTGTTTTTGAAGCTCAAGTTTTTTTTGTTCCCAAGCTTCCTGATTAGCTTTTTGTTGTTCAGCTTGCGCTTGTTGCTTTTCTTGTAATTTCTTTTCTGCATCAATTAGTTTTTGAGTGTGTTTTTGTAGAAATTGTTCAGTAAAAGTTGTACCTGTAGTTGTTGTTTCTGTAGTAGTTGTTGCAGCGTATACGGCAGACGCGCACATTACTGAAAATACCATTGAGATTGCTAGTAACTTTTTCATATTTTCTCCTTTCTCTAACTCTTTATTATCTTTATTATACTATACAAGGTCGTATAATTTTATTATTTTTTCAATTCCGCTCTTTGCAACGTTAAATATTTCAATCATTTTATCAAAAGTGTAAGGTTCTCCTTCTGCAGTTGTTTGGAATTCAATAATTTTTCCGCTCTTAGTTAAAACGACGTTGCTGTCAACTCTTGCATGAGAATCTTCCTCATAATTCAAGTCTAATCTTACTTCATCCTCAACTATTCCAGCAGAAATTGCTGCTACGGGTTCTATAATTGGGTTTTCTTTTAGTTTACCATTTTTTAGGAGTTTTTCCACTGCAATTTTTAATGCTAGAAAACCACCGCAAATGCTTGCTGTTCTTGTGCCGCCATCGGCTTGGATTACATCAGCATCTATTGTTATTGTAATGTCAGGCATTTTTTCTAAGTCAACGCAAGCTCTTAGGCTTCTTCCAATAAGTCTTTGAATTTCCTGAGTTCTTCCTGAAATTTTGGTACGTTCTCTTTGGCATCTTGTGTTTGTTGATGACGGTAAAAGTGAATATTCCGCAGTAACCCAGCCTCTCGGGTCTTCTTTATCCATCCATTTTGGTTTTCCTTCTTCAACAGAGGCTGTAGTTATTACTTTTGTGTCTCCAAATTCAACCAGCACAGAGCCCAGTGCATGTTTTGTAAAGTCTTTTGTGAATTTTATTTCTCTTAATTCATCGTTTTTTCTGTTTTTTCGCATTTCCTTTTATTCCTTATAATCGTAATCCCACATATAAATCTGTCCGCAATATCTGCAAACGGCGTGTTCATTCATAAATTGTAAATCAGGTATGAATGTGTAGCCGTCAACTGAGATTTGCAATTCATTTTTCTTGTTGTAAGTTTGTTCAAATTTTCTTTCTCCTTGATATTCGGGTGAGAACATCAACTCGAATTTGTCAACCGATTTGCAGTTTTTACAGATAAACATTTTTAATCCCTGTATTGTCTTGTTGCCCTATCAATAATTTCAGGATCCAGTTGCTTTCTTTTTCTTCTGCCAGTTGAAGAAGAAGTGTTTTCTGTAAGTGCTTTGTACCACAAGGCCCAACAAATACTTCTCAGTGGAAGTGTTATACCTGCCACTATAAATGTAACGATTTGATAGACAAAAAAGTTCGCAACTTTTGTAGGTGTGATAAGGTCAAAAGATGAATTTATCCTTAGCATTATATCGTTAATATTATCAATAGGTACATAATTGACTAATGATGATTCAAAAAAGCTTGATAGCAAACCAGTCAATCTTACAAAATCAAATATTACGGAAACTCCTTGGATAAATAACATTGTTACAACTCCGATTGCAACTAATATTAAAAGAGTTCTTATACTGTTTCCGCGGATTATTTCAAAACTTCTTTTGAAGCATCCTGCAGGAGAAACATCCGGTTCAAACGAGAAAACTTGGAATATTAATATAAAGTATATGAAGAAAAATGCTCCGACAACCCAGAAAAACGGAATAAATGCGATTAGCCAAAATAGTGAGTATAAAAGCCAAAGTGCTACATAAGAAATTGATCTTCTGGTAATTGTCTCGTTATGAGCAGGAAAATCGTAAATCTTACCTGATGTTAAAAATCCTTCTGTTATTGAGTTTATGGCTCCGTAAGCTACAAGATAATCCCAAAAAGCTTTCATAAAAATTAATAACCCCGGAACAACAATTACGATTATAGAAAGCACAATTGTGGACATATCTTTTAATAAGTCGAATTTTAAAGCCAAATCAGGCAGGTAATATGTGTATAGTCCAGCTAAACCAAAAACCAACCCAAGTCCCAATACTTGACCAAGTACAGGGAATGCCATATATGCACAGAATTTAAGAAAGTTTGCGCTGTACATTCTTATTGCTGCAAGCACTACCCATATCATATTGTTTTCAACTTTTATTTTTGCCATAATGTCTCCCTTTGAAGGTTTTTTATTGTATAATTATTTTATTACAAATAAAGTTAAAAAAACAATGACTAATTATAAAGAAATTATACAAAATTTTACCGGTGATGATTTTACCCAAAAACGTGTGAATTTGCATATTCATACAACTTTCTCAGATGGACTTGCGGATGCAGAAGATATAGTTTCGCAGGCAAAGAAGCTTGGTTATAAAAAAATCGCAATATGTGATCATAATACAGTTGACGCTTACCTTAAGACAAATATATTAAATGAGGATATTGTAATTCCTGCTGTTGAATTTGATGTGTGGTGCGGATATGTTTTTATGCATTTGCTGGGGTATGGGATTGATGTACATAATCAAGAATTACAACAATTTTGTGCTAAGACGAAAAAGGAAACTGAAGCTGATATTGTTAGAATATTTTCACGAAGAGATATAAAAAAATTAATAACAGCAATTCATAATGCAGGCGGTATTGCTGTATTAGCGCATCCTGCTTGTTGTTGGGCTCTAAGTTTGGATAGATTTATTAAAAAGCTGATATCATACGGCTTAGACGGCGTTGAGGTTTATTATCCTTATAAAAGGCATAGAGGAATAATAAAATTCCGTACTGCTCACCACGTTGAAAAAATCGCTGACAAATATAATTTGATAAAGACTGGTGGAACAGATTTACATCAGAAGAATTTATAAGCCGCCCTGAAGTCTTGATAACGGTTCCTTGCTGTTTGGAGGTAGTATAAGGCTGTTAGGATTAGAAATTCTGAATTTCAAGTGGAAGTTTTCTTCAGGGAATTCTTCTATCATTCCTATAACATTTTTATACCAGTTTTTAGATTCATTTTTGGCAATTAGTTTAATGTTTCCTACGCACATAGCCTCATCACTTCGTCTTTGCGCAATTTGTAAAAGACGAGTGCCGATATCTTTCATATATTCAAGCCCTTGTTTGTAATATGGTGTTCCCGGTTTTGAGTAGTTTCTAAGTGTGTCTACATAAACATGACTTGGATCAGATTGGTATTGTATGTGGTCGTATGTTCCGGGTAAATATTTTTTGATTATGATGTTTGCTTCTCCGATAAGATCACCATTATCATTTTTAATAGAATAGTTTTCGGCATTTTGACCTATGTATCTTTTAAATACATTTAAAAAACATTCTTTGCCGTCAGAACCTCGTCTTACGCGAACTTTTCCGATGTATCCTTCAAGACAACTGCCAATGTTGGTATGCGTCAGGGTTTCAACGTAGTTCCCTGTGAAGTTTGGAGCTTTGGCTTTCGTTTTTGAGCTGTAGCAATATAAATTAGGATTAAATGAAATATTGTTTATCATATCCCATTTAAGAAGGATGAAAATTCAGAATTGCTAAATTTGATAAAAGTGCTTAATAAATCTTAATCTACAATCTAACCTATCCAAGATTTTGTTGCGGTTGGAGGAAGTATTGTCGGCTGTGCAGTATCATATTTTGCTAAGTTGTGTGCAATATTTGCAGAATCTGTATTAGCAGTAACTTTATCAATATTGTAATTTTGTGCAGCAGGGTTTGTTACGTTTGCCATTGTTGTCGCAGCGGTAGCAGAATTTGAATCACCGTATTGGGTGATAAAATCACTTCCTATTTTTGGTTGCATTGTAATTCCGTTTAGCTGAAACATTTTGGCTCCTATCCTATTGAAAAGAATGAAACATTTTGTGGGGTATTATATCCGAAAAATCTGCTCATACCGCCTTTGTTGTAATCTTGTACAATATCATAATTTTTGATGATACCGTCCATGCCTTTTGAAACACCAAGGGCATCGTTAACTTTCATAGCTACGTTAGCCATCCCAAAAGTTCTGTTATCATAGTTTGGCATGCTGATTTTACTTGTATTATATGCGCTTGAGACATCACCTGCATCCGTGTATCTGACACGTCCTATTGCGCCTATAGCTTGTTGATCTTCGTAGCCCATTGTTCTTCCTTCATAATCCTATTGTATATCTTATATATATAAAGTATATAATATATAGAAAATTGCCTAATCGGCATGCTGACTGTTAACAAAAGTTAATATATCTATGTGGATTTTTCTTGTATATATCATGCCCAACTTTTGTCGAACAAAAACGTAATGTTAAGTTTTGTAAAGTGTAAAACCTACACTATATAGGGCATTTTTGGTACTCAAAAAAAATTAATTAAAACAATTTATTGACATTTAAAATGTTCTATGCCATAATAAGTACATAAGATTTAAGTGTAGTCGAAACACTAAATATAAATAGATTCATTAACCCCAAAAACATATAAACTCCTAAATAATAAACACTAAAAGAGACCATTAGGATGCAGAAAACGACCCACTCAGAAAATTAGAATTTATTTTTAAATATCATTTTTTAATGCTTGTATTTGCTTTTTATGGGTGGTATAACCTTACTTGTACAGTTAGGGGGATCCGCCCCAAGGTGCGTATGCCGTTCCTGTTTTTTAGTTCGTGAGAGGCTTATGGATTAAGATAGCAGGTTGCTCGTAGTAGCGAAGGCAATACTTATATATATGTTGTTATTTGAGTATTCACGCATCGCAGAAGGATATGAAAGGATTAAAAAATGGAAAAAAACAATGAAACTCTTCATGTGTTGAGACACTCAACATCTCACATTATGGCACAGGCTGTTCAGAAGCTGTTTCCGTCAGCAAAGTTGGCTATCGGACCTGCTACTGACACCGGTTTTTATTATGACTTCGATTTAACTGACGGGCATGCTTTTACGCATGATGACCTTGAAAAGATTGAAGAAGAAATGAAAAACATAATTAAGCAGAATCTCACATTTGAAAAATATGAGATTAAAGATGTTGATGCTCAGATTGCAGAGTTCAAGCGTGAGGGCGAAATTTACAAGGCTGAATTATTGGAAGAGCACAGAAACGACAATCCTACTTTATATTTAACAAAAGATAAAGATGGAAATGTATTGTTTAATGACCTTTGTGCAGGACCTCACATCCCTAATACATCTTATATTAAGGGTAATGCTTTAAAATTGTTAAAGGTTGCAGGTGCTTATTGGCGTGGTAATGAAAAGAATAAGATGTTACAACGTATATATGCAACTGTTTTCTGGACAAAAGAAGATTTGGCAGATTATCTTCATTTCTTGGAAGAAGCTGAGAAGCGTGATCATAGAAAATTAGGTGCAAAACTTGATTTGTTCTCTACAAGAGAAGAACTTGGCGGAGGGCTTGTTTTGTGGCATCCTAACCTTGCAATTGTCAGAGAGGAAATTGAAAATTACTGGAGAACTGAACACAGAAAACGTGGTTATGTGATAGTAAACACTCCTCATATTGCAAAATCTAAGTTGTGGGAAATTTCAGGACACGCAGATCACTATAAAGAAAATATGTTCTTTATTCAAAAGGATGATGATAGTGATGATCAATTTATATTAAAGCCAATGAATTGTCCTTTCCATATATTAATATATCAGGCAAACAGATACTCATATCGTTCTTTACCTTTAAGAATGGCCGAATTGGGTACTGTTTACAGAAAAGAAAAATCAGGAGCTTTGTCTGGTTTGACACGTGTTCAAGGCTTTACTCAAGATGATGCTCATATTTTCTGTACGCCAGAGCAGTTAGTTGATGAAATTAATGAAATTATTGACTTTGTCGCAGACACTATGAAGATTTTCAAGATGGATTTTGAGGTTGAACTTTCAACACGTCCTGAAAGTTATGTTGGTGAAATTGAAAATTGGGACAGAGCCGAAGCTGGTCTAAAAGAAGCTATGGACAAGCGTGGTATGAAATATGATATTAACGAAGGTGACGGAGCTTTTTATGGTCCTAAAATTGATTTCAAGGTAAAAGATGCTATCGGTAGAACTTGGCAGTGTGCTACTATCCAGTTAGACTTCAATCTTCCTGAAAGATTTGATATTAAATATCAGGATAAAGACGGACAGATGAAGACTCCTGTTATGTTGCACCGTGTAATCTTCGGATCTATGGAAAGATTCCATGGTATTTTAATCGAACATTACGCAGGAGCTTTCCCTACTTGGCTTGCTCCAACTCAGGTTGCTATTGTTCCTATCAGCAATGACAAGCATACTGAGTTTGCCGAAAAGGTTTATAAGAAGATGCGTGATGCCGGAATTAGGGCTCATCTTGATGACAGATCTGAAAGTATGAATTATAAAATCAGAGAAAGTCTGCAAGATAAGAAGATTCCTTATGTTTGCGTAATCGGCGATAAGGAAATCGAGTCTGATTCTGTTGCTGTAAGAGCAAGAGGTATCGGACAAATCGGTACATTCACTGTTGATGATTTTATTTCAAAGATAGAAGAAGAAATAAAATCAAGAAGCTGTGATTCTTTTGCAAAAGCTTAAGTTTAAAATCCCCTCTTTCTAAGAGGGGATTTTTTTGTATCTTAGTGGTGTAAAGTCTTTATAAATCAGTTTTTTATTGAACTTTTTTTATAGTAATATCGTTACGTTACTGTAAATGAGGTAAAAATGAAAAAGTTTGCATTAATATTTTCTGTTTTTTTGTTAGCTGCTCAAATGGTGAGCGCTGAAAGCAGATATTATACTATTCAGCAGGGGGTTCCTTATTTTTATGGTGGAATCCCGACCGGTAATTTTGTCTCACATTCCAGTTGTGACCCTTTTATGGTAAAGATTGACGGGATAAAATATTATATGATGTACAAAGGGGCTTCAAATCCGAGTGTAAAGACTTTGGTTGGCTGTTCTGGGCAAAGTAAATTTGACTTTTTTACTCCATTAAGAGATATGGAAAGTGATAATAATTATTCGAAACTGACGGCATCCGAGTTGCAAAAGGCTGGTGTCAGACTTGTTGCCACGGATATTCACGACACTCTTTTGTATAACCAGCCTGATAAAGATTTTAATTTGAGTAAAGTCTCATATATCGATATGGACAGGCTTAGAATTACTCCTGCAGCTGTAGGGTATGGAAATTTCGACTTGTATATTAAAAAAGATAACGGCAATCTAAAAAAAATAATAGGAAAAGTTTATGTATTGCCTACTCGTCGAGCAGAGAGAATGTTTGATTAATCAACTTTCCCTTTTAACTGCCCGCAAGCAGCGTCAATATCTGCTCCTCTCTCCAGACGAACTGTGACTTTTTTGCCTGAATGTTCAAGTAAATATTTGAATTGCATAATTGATTTGTTATCAGGTCTTTTGTAATCATTCTGTGCTGTCGGATTGTATGGGATTAAATTAATATTGCACTTAATATCGTGAAGATAATGAGCAAGCTCTTTAGCTGCTTCCACTGTGTCATTAAGTCCTTTAATAAGAAGATATTCTATCGTAATCCTTCTGCCAGTTTGGTTTACGTAATATTTTAAAGCTTTTTTAAGCTCATCCATATTGTATTTATTTTCAATTTGCATTAATTTACTTCTTATAGCGTGGTTTGGTGCGTGAAGCGATATTGCAAGAGTTGATTGCAAGTTTAAGTCCGCAAGCTTGTATATCTGAGGAATTATTCCGCTGGTTGATACTGTTAGCCTTCTTGCACCTATTTGAAAATCTTCGTTAAATATTTCCATCGCTTTTAGAACTTGGTCAAGATTTAAAAGGGGTTCTCCCTGACCCATAAATACAACGTTTGTAACTTTTAAACCTGTATCTCTTTGGATTGTTAAAACTTGTTCTATTATTTCTTTGTAGGTTAAATTTCTGATAAATCCTCTTTTGCCTGTAGCGCAAAACGAGCAGTTAACAGCGCACCCTACTTGTGAACTTACGCAGGCTGTGAGATTTGCACGGTTGTCAAATCGCATAAGCACTGTCTCAACGCATTCGCCATCAGGATATTCTAACAGGTATTTTATTGTTCCGTCTGAGCTTACCTGTTTTACTTTAATTTTTGTTTCGGATACTGTTGCTATCTGTTTCAATTCTTCTCGGAATTTTACTGACAGGTCTGTCATTTCGTCAATTGAAGATACAGATTTTAAATATATCCAGTTATGAATTTGGCGTGCTCGAAATTTGGATGCTTTTAGTTCATCCGTAATTTTTTCTATTTCTGATTGCGTTAAGCCTGATAAAATTTCCATAATTTAATTATTGCATGCTGAAATGGTTTCTACAATAAGAAATTTTTATTAACTTAATTTGTTTATTTTTGCGACGTAAAAATCAATAATTTCTACCATAGAATGAAGCATTAGTGCGACTGGCTCGACTTCTTCTTTCCATTGTTTATATCCGCAAGATGAAGGCAGAATACTCAGCGGATTATCAGGGAAATCTCTGCATATTTGAGGTCTGTTTTCGTAGTCTGAGCATTTCTTATCTTCTGTCAATTTTGGACAGTGGTAGAAATACACATCATACTCTTTGTTCTTTTCAAGAAGTTCTATATATTCAGGGTAAACTTTGCGGGCTTCTTCTTTACTTTCGTATGGAATAAAGACGCTTAAAAACTGTTGTGCAAAATTGTCTCCGTTATCGGCTTTTTGTCTTAATTCTTCGGGTGAAAATTCGCTGCAAGCGAGATTACAGCAAGTCGCACATCCTACACAATGAAAATTCTTGCGGTAAGCTAATATTTCATTGAGTTTGCGGTATATTTCTTTTGAAATATCACCCGTTAGAAGTTTAACGGTTTCTTGCTGCCATTTTGCGCCAAGAGAATCTTTTTCGTATTTATCAAAAATTTCTCCGTTAAAATCTTTAGGTTTTATTTCATCAACCTTCGATTTTATTTCTTCCGCTGATTTTAAGAAAATCTCTCTATATTCTTTTCGTAAAGTTTTTATTGTATGATCCAAATCTACCATAATAAGTATTTTAGCATAAAAAAAGCGGAATAAATATTCCGCTTTTTAAACTTGATTTATGAAATATCCCATCTTCCGCAGGTTCCGCCCCATCTGGCGATAATATTACCTTTGATATCTTTGATTTTATCATAATGAGGAACTTCACCTTCTCCTTCAAGGATAGTGATTACTTCACAATTGTTAGAGCATCCGTTACAATCACAAGTGATTGAGTGGAAATGCATATCGCCGACTTCCCAACCTTTGAATTTTGTATTGGCTTCTGTGTATTGATGATTTTCCATAGCCAACAATGCTGCTCCGATAGCTCCCATTGTTTGGTGGTTTTCTGGAACTACAACTTTTTGGCCCAAAGCTTCTTCAAAAGCTTTTACCATACCTGAATTCGTTGCAACTCCGCCTTGGAAAGTAATTATTGGTAACAATTCCTTACCAAGTGCAAGGTTGCTCAGATAATTTCTTACAAGAGCCTGACAAAGTCCGTATAGCAAGTCTTCAACAGGATAGCCCAGTTGTTGTTTATGGATAAGGTCGCTTTCTGCAAAAACTCCGCAACGACCTGCAATTCTTGCAGGGTTTGTTGATTTTAGTGCCGTTTCCCCAAAAATTTCAATAGGAACATTCAGACGATTTGCCTGCTGGTCTAAGAAACTTCCTGTTCCGGCTGCGCAAACTGTGTTCATTGCAAAGTCTGTTACAATACCATCTCTTAAAATAATAATCTTACTGTCTTGTCCGCCTATTTCAAGTATTGTTTGAACTCCAGGAACATTTGTACTTGCCGCTACTGCGTGTGCCGTAATCTCGTTTTTTATAATATCGGCTCCAACTAAAGCTCCTGCCAAATTTCTGCCTGAACCTGTTGTTCCGACACCCATTACTGTATAATCTGTAAGCTTTTTCTTATATAATTCTTTTAAGCCCTGTTGTACTGCAAGAACCGGCTTTCCTGAAGTTCTAAGCATGTAACTGTCAACATACTTCCCATTTTCATCAACCAGTGCAAGTTTTGTCGTTACAGATCCGACATCAATCCCTAAATATACTGTTAAACTCATTTATTATCCTCTATAATTTCTTATTTTTATGCTGTTATCATATCACAAAAATAAAATTATTTAATCGGGTAGTTACAAAAATATATTTATTGTGCTAATATATTTTTGTAGAATGAAGAGGTAGGCTTTTTATTATGAAAAAAATGAGTGTTGTTAAATCAATTTTAATATTAACTGTAATGTTTGGATTGGGCGGTTTGTCTATTGCTCAAAATATTACTATAGACCCATATAAAACTATATCCGCTGTTGATGCGGCATTAGTGCCAAAGACAACGGCTTCAATTGCTGCTAATAACGGTAAGGTTTATGAATATGTTTTACCTTTGGCGATTGTTGCTAACCCTAAAAAATATTTGGGTAAGAATGTGAAATTTAAAGCAAAATTTGATAAATTCGCAACGCTCGGTTTGGATTATAAACCTGCTTTCAGAAGCTCTGAAAAATACATTTCTTTCCTTATCCAAAGAGATGATGTGAAAGATCACGATATTCCTCTTTCAGAGTTGAAAATATTCTTAAACAGAACAGAAGCTGAAAAACATATAGATTTGAATTCAGGTGACGAAATTGAGGTTTGCGGACGAGTTTTCTCTACTGCTCTCGGTGATGCGTGGATGGATGTAGATAAATTTACTGTTCTAAAATCTACACCAAAACCTGAAAATAAATAGTTATTGAGATGGAGTTGAGAAATGGCTGAAACGGAAAATAAAAAAAATACAAAAGAAGTTTTTCTGACGGTTCACGGTCACTTTTACCAGCCGCCACGTGAAAATCCTTGGCTTGAAGCAATTGAACTTCAAGACAGTGCAAAACCGTTTCACGATTGGAATGAAAGAATTAACAAAGAATGTTATAATCCGAACTCTGTTTCAAAGGTCGTTGACAGCCGTAATAGAATTTTAGATGTTGTTGATAATTACCAGTATATGAGCTTTAACTTCGGTCCTACACTGTTGTCTTGGATGGAAAAATTTGCTCCTCATACTTACGAAAGGATTATCAAAGCTGATATAGACAGCCGTGCTGATCATAGCGGGCATGGTAATGCTATTGCTCAGGTTTATAACCATATGATTATGCCTCTTGCAAATACTCATGATAAAGAAACTCAGGTAAAATGGGGTGTTACCGATTTTGAGACAAGATTTGGCAGAAAACCTGAAGGAATTTGGCTTGCTGAAACTGCAGTGGATGATGATACGCTTAGAATTTGTGTAGAAAATGGAATAAAGTTTACAATACTTTCTCCTTATCAGGCTTTAAAATGCCGTAAGGAAGGTTCAAACAATTGGCAGGATGTAAGCTGGGGTAATATTGATCCTGCAAGATCATATAGGTATTATATTAAATCAGCTCCAGGAAAATTTATTGATTTGTTCTTTTATGATGGGGCAATTTCTCAGTCGGTGGCTTTTGATGAGCTTTTGAAAGACGGAAATAAATTTATAAAAAGATTAAAAGAGGGTATTTCCGATTTAAGAGATTATCCTCAGTTGGTTCATATCGCAACGGATGGCGAAAGTTACGGGCACCATACTAAATTTGGTGATATGGCGCTTGCGTATGTTTTGAAGTTTAAGGCTGAAGCCGAAGGGTTTAAGATTACTAATTATGCCGAGTATCTTGAAAAATACAGAAGTGATTATGAAGTTGATATAAAACAGGCATCTTCTTGGAGTTGTTTCCACGGTGTAGGTCGTTGGAAAGAGGATTGCGGTTGTTCAACCGGCGGACATCCGGGGTGGAATCAGAAATGGAGAAAACCGCTTAGAGATGCTCTTGATTATTTGCGTGACGAGCTTATCAAGGTGTTTGAAAAAGAAGGTGTAAAATATTTCGAAGATGTATGGAAAGTTAGAAATAATTACATTAATGTAATATTAGACAGAAGCAGAATTAATGTCGAAAAATTCCAGAAAGAAAATTTTTATCCTAATTTGTCTGAAGAAGATAAAGTTAGAGCTATGGAATTGTTGGAAATTCAGCGTCAGGCTATGCTTATGTATACAAGTTGCGGATGGTTCTTCTCTGAAATATCCGGTATAGAAACCGTTCAGATTATGAAGTATGCGGCTCGAGCTATGCAATTGGCTGCTAAATTTACTAAGAAAAATATAGAGTCTAAATTTTTGGAAATTCTATCAGAAGCAAAGAGTAATATTCCTGAATTTGGAAATGGACGTGATATATACGAAAAATTTGTAAGACCTTCAGTTGTAGGTTTGAAGCAAATTGCAAGTTTGTGGGCTATATCGTCTTTGTATCAGGATTTTGAAGACGAAGAAAATGTTTATTGCTATATAGTAAAAAGAGAAGATTATCAGCGAGTTCAAAAGGGTAATTCGTCTTTGATAATAGGTCATATAGAAGTCCAATCAAGAATTACTCTCCAAAGATCTAAGCTTGTATTTGCTCTGATGCAGTATTCCGGTGGAGACTTCCATTGTGCAATCAAAGAGTATTCTGACGAGGATGAATATACTAAATTAAAACAATCTTTAAGTAAAATATTTATGTTAAATCCTTTAACAGAAATTATCAGGGCTTTGGATGAGAATTTTGGTACTGAATATTTTACTTTGAAAGACATATTTATCGAAGAAAGAAGAAAAATTCTTCAAATTCTTCTTAAAGGTAAGATGGAAAAATTTGCTCAGAATTATCAGGATATGTATGAAGAAGGCAAGGGCTCGATATATCACATGCAAAATCTTGGCTTGGCAGTTCCTGAAGAATTTAAGATTGCAGCAAGGTATGCTCTGAGCAAGAAGTTTAATGATTTGATAATTGGTTCAGGCGGTTTTGTTGATGCTTCTGTAGTTCAGGAAATTGTCGGAATTAACTTTGAAGCTCGTACTATCGGTATCAAGTTAGATAAATCTCAGGCAAATAAGATTTTTGCGAAGAAAATTGAACAAAATATTTCCCGTTTGGCATATAGTCTTGAAGTTCAGCAGGCAGATGTTCTGTTAGAATTATTTGATTATGTTGAAAAATTGGAACTTGAAATTGATATTTCGGAAGCTCAAAATACTTACTATACAAGAATTTATCACCGTATCGGAGAAATTATTGAGTTGAGTCAAAAATCAAAACGTTCCAGTGAAAAACGTTTTGCTCAAATGCTTTTGGATATTGGTGATAAGCTTAATATCAATACAGATTTTTATCGTAATATGTTTGATAAAGCAGAATCGCAATCAAAAGCTTAATTATTACCAATTTTCAGAGCCGTAAGCTTTGAAGATATCAATGGTATGCTGAATTTTCTTTTCAACAGATTCGATTTTTGCAAGTATTTGCGGATCTTTGGTTTTCTTTTTTAAAAGTTGAAGTTCCAGAAATTCTTCTTTTGCTCTTCTGACTTTGTGCTTATCTTCTTCTCTTTGAAGGAATAACCAGCCTTCAAAACCACATCCAGGAGGCGTTACAACCCATCCGCTTGATGGGCAGTGAATACATAAAGTCGGGCGTTCTTCATATATTGAGCACTTATTATTGTCAAGCAGGTATTTACATTTGTAGAAAGTTATACTGTTTTCGTCATAATTGTTGTCACTTTTTAAATGTTCAATAATGTTATCAACAATTCCTGCATCTACTGCTCTTGCAGCTTCAATTGACGGGTATGGTTCAAAAATTTTTATAAAATCTTTTGCAAATTCATTTCCTTCTCTGGCAAGCTTTTTTATCTCGTCGTAAGTGTATTTTGTGTTTGTTACAACTCGACAACATTTACCACACATTTTGCAGAGACTTTGAGGACGTTTTTTTAAATAATTTTCTTCGTAACTACCCATGACTCCTATTATAGACTTGTTTCCTTATTTTAACAAAAAATGTTAATATTTCTTAAAATTTTAGAATTTAGCGCAATTTATTTAATATTTAAAACTTTAATATATTAGGTAGTTAAAAGGTTTGTATTATTATGCAGAATTCAATAACTCAAGGACAGATACCAAAACCTGCAGCAGTTCAAGCTCCAGGGGTTAGTCAGGTTCAGCCGCAAGCATATCAGCAATCACAGCCTTATGTAACAGCACCGCCGCTTAATGCTCCGGCTCCGTCACTTGGGGCACAAAATCCGAATTATGCAGGTGTAAATATTCAAATATTTAACCCTATGGTAGGAACTCCTGACGGTTATGTATATCCAACTCAAACCGCTTCGGCATACTCATCGGGAACTCAGGGCGGATGTTATCCTGCAAATTATTATACAACCGGAAATTATCCTCAAGGAACTTTTGTTCCACAAAATCCTTACGGGCAACCAAATCAAATGAATAATGCTCCACAAGGCGGTCAGTATGATCAAAACGGAGTATATTATCCTGCAACCCCATTACCTTCAGAGCAAGCCGCCAACGGTCAAAAACCTGCTGAAGGAAGTTTCGTCAAGGATGGAGTAAACCCTCAAGCTCAAGATGCAAATAAAGGACCACAAGCAGGTGTTGTAGACGGAAAAGGTGAAAACCAGAATGCTCCTCAATCCGGTGATAATGCGCAAAAATCAGATGCAAAA
Source organism: uncultured bacterium (assembly GCA_949283255.1). Lineage (GTDB taxonomy): Bacteria > Cyanobacteriota > Vampirovibrionia > Gastranaerophilales > Gastranaerophilaceae > UBA1221. Next base: position 52,025 of record CASDRS010000015.1, read on the forward strand.
GGCAGTGAAGACTCTAAGAAAACAGAAAAACGAAAAGTTGTAGAGTTAACAGATGATTATATAAAAACTCTTGAAAATTACTTGAACAGTCAAGATACTGAAGTTCGTTTGATGGGTGCAAAAGAAGTAGTTAACAGATTAACTGAAGACTCATCGAGAAAGGATGATCCGGCTCTTACAGCTCTTGTAAATAAAATGTTGCAGGATCCGTCCCAGACAATTAGAGCAATAGCTTTGAGCTTGATTGATTCCAGAACGGTTTTAGGTAATGATTATACTGTAAATGTATTGAAGAAGATGCAAACTTCAAAAGAAGGTTACGGACAAGATTCAGTACAGGCAACAAGTGCCCTGTTAAAAATGGCAGGCAAAACTGTAGAAAAAGAAGTGGAAGTAACAGATAAACCAAAACAAGATAAGAAACAAGATACAAAATAGGGTGTGTTATTATGAGTGTTATATCAGCAATAGGATCAACAGCAGTAAGTGGATTAGTAAAAGCGACAGGGGTTGCGGCAATTGGCGCCTCAGTTTATGACGCTCATGTTTTGGCAAAGTTGAAGGCAGATCAATATTCGCAACAAAAAGAAGCAGACAGAGTATGTGATGCTTTCCAAAATACTCTATATTTGGAACAGCCAAGTACGGTTATGAGTGCTGTGAAGAAAAAGATATTTGATTTTCAATTGGAAAATAATTTCTTTGTTCCTATAAATTCCTTATTGGGTTATTTAAAAGGATTCGGTTCTATGCTTTTGTATAACGTAGTTCCGTTAACTTTGGGCGGTCTTGCTCTGTTTGGAAAAGGAAAGGTTATTCCAAGAGCTTCGGCGCTCGGTATTGCTTTGTATGGTGCTTATCAAGTTTTAAGAGAAGGGTTTGGACTTGGTAGAGCTAACAGGTTGGACCCTCCTTATAAGAGCTGATAAAGCTTAAATTATTGATATGTTAAGTCCGAAATAGGAATTTTATTTAATTATTTCTGTTTTTGTGCTATTTTTTTGTCATAAGATTTTAAAAAAAGAGGGATTTTATGACAAATACAAAGATTAAATATGAGGATTTACCTACAGTTTATGATGCAAAAGAAACTGAAGCTGAGATATATAAGTTTTGGGAAGATGGAAATTATTTTAGGGCTGACGCGAAAAGTCCAAAGCCGGCTTATTCCATTGTAATCCCTCCGCCAAACGTAACTGGGGTTTTGCACATGGGGCATGCTCTTGACGAGACTTTGCAGGATATCTTAATCCGTTACCACAGAATGTCAGGGTATGAAACTTTGTGGCTTCCTGGTACAGACCACGCCGGTATTGCTACTCAAAACGTTGTAGAAAAACAATTGAGAGCAAAAGGCTTGACCCGTTACGATTTGGGACGTGAAAAATTTCTTGAAGAAACTTGGAAGTGGGCAAATGAGCATAAGTCTGCTATTTTGGACCAATGTAAGCGACTTGGTGCATCTTTTGACCGTTCAAGAGAAAGATTTACCTTTGATAAAGGATGTTCTGATGCTGTAAAAGAAGTTTTTGTAAGACTTTATGAAAAGGGGCTTATTTATAAAGGTAAATATATTGTAAACTGGTGCCCTCGTTGTAACAGTGCTATTTCTGATGTTGAAACCGAGTATGTTACAGAACAAGGCCATATGTGGGAAATTTCTTATCCGCTAAAAGGTGAGGCAGGTGCTATTATTGTTGCAACTACCCGTCCTGAGACAATCTTTGGTGATGTTGCAATTGCGGTTAATCCTTCTGATCATAAATATTCTGAGTTGGTTGGTAAAACTGTTGTTATCCCTCTTTCAGGAAGAGAAATTCCTATTATTGCGGATGAATATGTTGATAAAAACTTCGGTACCGGTGCCGTTAAGATTACTCCGGCTCACGATCCGAACGATTTCGAGGTTGGAAAACGCCATGGTCTTAAACCTATTTGGGTTATTGATGAAAATGGTAAGATGAAGGCTTGCGGAGAAGTTCCTCCATCTCTACACGGTTTAGACAGGTACGAAGCGAGAGAAAAAATTATCGGAATGCTTTCTTATGAAAACTTCTTGTTAAGAACAAGAGATCATGAGCATAATGTCGGTAAATGTCAGCGTTGCGGAACTACAATTGAACCGCTTCTTTCAGAACAGTGGTTTGTTAAGATGGAACCTCTTGCTAAGGAAGCTATTGCCGCTGTAAAAGACGGAAGAATTAAGTTTGTTCCTGAACGTTGGGAAAAGAATTATTTGAATTGGATGGAAAATATTCGCGATTGGTGTATTTCCCGTCAGTTGTGGTGGGGACATCAGATTCCTGCTTACTACCATAAGAAAACAGGTGAGATGGTTGTAGCTAAGGAAAATCCTGATCCTGAAAATTATGTACAGGATAGCGATGTTTTGGATACTTGGTTTTCATCAGGCTTGTGGCCATTCTCTACTATGGGATTCCCTAATATGAAAAGTGATGATTTCAAAAAATTCTATCCTACAACGACTCTTGTTACAGGATTTGATATTATCTTCTTCTGGGTAGCAAGAATGATTACTATGGGGCTGGAATTTACCGGTAAGGCTCCGTTTTCAACGGTTTATATTCACGGGCTTATAAGAGATGAAAAAGGTCAAAAGATGTCAAAATCTAAGGGTAATACTATTGATCCGGTTAAGATTATTGACAAATACGGCTGTGATGCTTTGAGATTTACGATGACTTCTCTTTGCACATACGGCGGTCAAGATATCAAGATAAGTGATGAGAGATTTGAATATGGACGTAATTTTGCAAATAAAATTTGGAACGCTTCAAGATTTGTTCTTATGAACCTTGATGGAGTTGATGGTAAAGATATTGACTTTGATAATCTTACTATCGCTGATAAGTGGATTTTAGATAAGCTTAATTCTACAGCTAAAGAGATTAATGAGAATATTAAGGATTATCGTATTGGTGAGACAGCTCACGTTTTGTATGATTTCTTCTGGAATTCTTATTGCGATTGGTATGTAGAAATTGCAAAAATTCAGCTTGCAGATGATAGTTTGAAGCTTAATACACAAAGAGTTCTAAGGTATGTATTGGATATGTCTTTAAGATTGTTACACCCGATAATGCCTCATATTACAGAACGTGTATGGCAGCTGCTTCCTCATTCTGATAATGAAAAGGCTACTGCGTTAATCGTTGCGGATTATCCTGTTTATTCGGAAAAATTAGTTTTCCCTAAGGAAGCAAGAGAAATGGAACTTGTCTTTGAAACAATTAAGTCTTTAAGAAATGTTCGCCAAAGTTTCAACATCTCAACTTCATTGAAGATAAATATTGAAATTCGTGCTGAAGAATCTGAAAAACCTGTATTTGAAGAAATTGAGTCATACATAAGACGCTTGGCTAAAGTTGACGGGATTTCTTATGCTGATGATTCAAAACCAGTTCCTAAGAGGACTGCAACGGCTGTTGTATCAGCTTCAAAGATAGTTTTGAGTCTTGAAAATTTAATAGATTTCAACGAAGAGATTAAACGTCAAGAAAAGAAATTGGCAAAGCTTACAGGAGAAAAGAAGTCTCTTGAAGGTCGAATTAACAATCCTAAGTTTGTAGCGAATGCTCCAAAAGAATTGATTGAGCAGACTAAAAACAGAATATGCGAAATTGAAGTTCAAGAGAATGCTATAAACGAATTGATAGCTTCTTTGAAGTCTTAAGAAATGTAAAAAATATATTAATTAAAGCAGGATAATACGCAAATAAGTGTATGTCCTGCTTTAATGTATTTGTAAAAGTAGCAAAGGAGTAATATATGTCAGTTCAAAAGGCCGGCTGGAATTTTGTAGAAATGGCTGTTAAGCAAAATAAAAGGCTGATGAGTCTTCCTCTCAGGGATAAGTCAACAGCCAAAGTTCTTTGGAACAACAATGCGGTAGATTGTTTTATTGTAAGAAGTGGCCGAGTAAAAGAAGGTCGCGGTGCTACAGGAGCTCCAGAGCACGTGGCTGAGGAAATGGCTAGAATTTTTGACAAGTTGGAACAACTTGTTGAGCCGGGTGTTGATGTATTAAAGAGTTTTATATCAGCAAGCTTTAAGTAATGTTAAGAAAGGTTGCAAAACCTTTACAAGTTGACAAAGCTCTGTTATTATAATAGCAAGTTTATCAGATAATGTCTTAGACAATGGAGTAAAAATGACATCAAAAGAGTTAGATTTTGAAGAACTGCTAAAGCAGTACGATTACAAGTTTCAGAAAGGTGACCTTGTAAAAGGTATTGTGTGCGGTTTCGATGGTCAAGGGGTTATGGTCGATATTGGTGCGAAAACAATCGCTGTTGTCCCTACCAGAGAAGCAGTTGAAAAGGATGAAAAAGTAGAAGATAAGTTTGAAAAAGGTAAGGAATATGAATTTCTTATCATAAGAGAAGAAGACGAAGATGGTAAATTCCTTCTGTCTAAAAAGAAAGTTGACTTCGCTTATGCTTGGAAAGAACTTGAAAAGGCAAAAGCTGCCGATGAAACTATTTTGGGTACAATTTCCGGAATTGTTAAGGGTGGTATTCTTGTTGAGATTTCGGGTGTAAGAGGTTTTGTTCCTTCTTCTCAATTAAGAACAAAAGAGACAGACTTAGAAGTTGGTTCAAAGATAGAGTTGAAGATTTTGACATTAGACAGTCAACAGAACAACTTTATTCTTTCAAATAAAAAGGTATATGAAGACAGTGCCGTAGAAGCAAGAAAAAATGTATTTGCTCAAATTGAGCCTGGTCAAATCGTAAAGGGCGATGTTGTTAGAATCACTGATTTTGGCGCATTTGTTGACCTTGGCGGTATTGACGGATTGCTTCCTTTGTCTCAACTATCTTGGAGATGGATTGATCATCCGACTGATATATTAAAAGTCGGTGACAAGATTGACGTTGAAGTAATAGCTGTTGATCATGAAAAACAGCGTGTTTCATTAAGTTTGAAAAATCTTGAGCCGGATCCGTGGTTGGAAGCAGAAAAGCAGATTAAAGAAGGTGACAAGGTAGAGGGTACAATTACCAGAATTAAACATTTTGGCGCATTTGTTGAAGTGTTCCCTGGAGTTGAAGCTCTTCTTCCTCACAATGAAGTTGTTGAACTTCAAAACCGTGATGGTAATATCTTGCAAGTAGGTGATAAGATTATGACTTATATTTTAAAATTTAATCCTACTGACAAGCGTATTGCTTTGACAGTAAATGAACCTTCCGCAGATTCTGCTGAAGAATAAGAATAGAATGGTTACAACTGGAATTAGAAGACCAATCAGATTTATGGTTGGTCTTTCTTTTGCTGTATTTATACGAAATTGAGTTTTATATCTAATATATATGTATGAAATTTAGAATTTGGATTAAATAAAACGGTGAGTATTGCCGTATAATAAGATTAGTAAAATTTCCATTTAGTATGTTGACTTTTGGAAAATAATAATTATAACAAATAATGAGTAGTAGTTTAAGTGGCATAAAGAGGAGAGAAGCCTATGGGTATGGCAGCTTCACAAGCAAGATATTTAGGTCTTACGGCAAGAAAAACAAACGTTGAATATGAAGGACAACAGATAAATCAGGCTCGTACGGCACTGGCAAATCAAAGTGCAAACACTTTTAATGAGCTGCTTGCTTTGGAAGTTCCGACAGCTCCAAGTACGCAAGATTATACAACCGTAAAATATTCATATACCGATGGAACAGTTACTGAAGAAATTGAAGATATGTCTCAGTTAATAGATGATCCGGATGGTTACAATTATATGATAACCCACTATCACTATGCAGATGTTTTCACAGGGGTTCAGAGCCGATTGACAAATCCACAGGTTGTAATGGGTACGACAGGTGCTAAGGGTACTATCCCGAGAGATACCATTACTGATGATGGCGCAGGAAACTATTCAATTGACGGTACACCTGTTAATAAATACGATGAAACTGATGAAGAGCAAAAGGATGCTTATTTGAAGATTTCGGAAAATTATCCTGATTTTGCAAAATTGAAAGATGATTTGTACACTTATACTGGTGAAGATGGTACTGTTCATTTTACTACAGGTTCATCATTAGCTGGCGATAGCGATGCTGATGATTATTATGTTCAGGCAGATATTCCAAAGAGTATCGGTACTGCGTACGTGAAAAAATATGATCCATCAGATTCTACACTTAAGGCTGCTTATGAACAAATTTGTAAAGATTGGCCAACTTCGGATTTTGCGTTAGCTGATGAAGATGATATTTATACTTGGGAATATCAAGGTCAGACAAGATTCGCTTGTTTGTCAGATTTGCAAAAGACAGCAATAAGCGGTCCTGATCAGTCTACTCCTTCTGAAAATCAAGATAAATTGACTTATTATACAGCGCAAGATATTAATACAAAGATTTCACAACAACAGAAAGCTATTGTAGATATTAATGAAGATGGTCGTATTCAATCAATCAGATATGAGGATTCATCAGCTACTTATGCTGTGAAGACTCAAACCGAAACAGATCAGAATGCATATGATGATGCAATGAACCAATACAATTATGATATGCAGGTTTATGAAAAGAGGATTGCAGATATCAATGCTAAGACAGAAAAAATCCAAGAGCAAGACAGAACTCTTGAGCTTAGATTGAGACAGCTTGATACGGAGCAGGACGCTTTGCAAACTGAAATGGAAGCAGTAAAGAAAGTTATTGAAAAGAACATTGAATCTACATTCAAGACTTTTGAATAAGATGTATAGTATGTAAGTAAAAAGAGTCAGAGGTAAATATGTCATATAAAAACGACAGTTATTTAGTAATAGCAAACAAATTCGGTAGCGCAAGCTCTGATGCAAAAGCCCAGTTGTGGGAGACTTATGATAAGTTGAGAGATTTAACTGTATCAGGTTCAGGTGCCGGTACCGGTTGGGGAACTACAGGTAGTTTCCTATATAGAATGGCAAGTTTACTGGCTCCTTCATCTTATGCTACTGTTTTCGGCAGTTCAGAGTCAATGAATATTCCAGGAACTTCTTATTATTCATCTTTGAATGGAGGTTCTGCTTATGGTGTAAATTCATTATACAATTATTCAGGATTTCCGAGCGGTGCGGCTCCTATCTCTTGGTCTGACGGAATATACACCGGTGGAGCTGCGACTATGTTTGGCTGGGGTACTGACAGCGGATATTCTACATCAGGCGTGGCTACAGGTTATGCATCAAGTGTTGGCGGGCTGGCTGATATTGCTAGTGCTGCTGCCTATGGTGTTGGTGCTGCTAACGGTTATGGTTTTGTTGGTAAGAATATTGTCTTGCCTTTGGCAAGTATTATTTCCGGATGGGGCGGTATTATGCAGTCAGCAGCGCCTTATTTGGGTGAATATGGTCTGCCTGCTTTGGTTATGGGTAACTTGATGCAGGGTACTACTTCGGCTGCTTTGTCTGCTTATCAGAGAGTTACCGGCAATATTACTGCAAATGCTGATACTATTCTTTCAAATAAAGTAAGAAATATCGAAACTGTTTGTAAAATGCTTGATACACAGGGGGATGTAGTTAAGAAAATGCTTAAAGAGTCTATTGATGGTGATTCTAAAGCTATTCAAAACTTGTAAGATAATATGGATAGAAGAACTTATTTCAGGATTATATTTGATAAATTGTTGAGAGATAATATTGTGTTTAATTGGTGTAATAAATTTGTAACATTTTATTGCACAATTTTCTCTCATCCTTTGAATTCGTTAAAGTTTAATGGAAATTATCCGATAAAAAATAATGGAACTGATGTGAAATTTTCATTTCAGGATGTCGATAGTACTAAGAACATTTTAGGTTAAGACATGTTAAGAAATTTTAAATAAACAAGCAATATTTATGTAAGATTTGTTTTTATATACATGTAGATCTAAAGTGTTATAGGAGTGGAATACCAAGAATGCTTCGAGATACTTTGGAGATGAATATAAAAAGAATAGTAGATTTCTTGATATATTCAAAGAATTTCATAATAAGGAAAAGCCCGCTTAAGGCATTGGCTAATTCTATACTGGAAGGTTTAAAAGATTTTTTGACTATGAAAAAGAAATTGAAAATGGCTCAATATCGTTTAAACTATCACAGACATCAGTTTCAGAAAATGGAACAGTTGATTGCAGAGAATAACCAACATAGCTTTTTGAAAGGGAATAACCTGAACGAAACCAGATAAAGGAAGTAGAAAATGGGTGTTATTACAGACACAATCAGATTACATCAACTGCAAGGTGAAAAATTAGATCTCCAATTTAAGATTCAACAAATTACGATGACTAAAATGGGTCTTACTCATTCCTGTAATGATTTGATAAAAGTTGGAACTGATTATGATCCTGAGTCACCTGTTATGAAAACTTTACAACAGCGTCAAGCTAAATTAAAATTGTTAGAAGAAAAATTAGATCATGAAATGCAGCAATATCAAATTCAATTAGAGATGATTGAAGCTGAATATAAATCTTGTAAGCAAAGATTATCTCAAAATATTCAAGAAGAGTTTAGCTATTCATTCAGCTAATCTTATAGAATATGAATCGTTGTTATAGGCTTTGAATTGTTGTATAGAAAGACTTTTTATGTTAATATTTTGATTGATAATATGGAACATATAGAGGAGAGAATTAGTGTTGAAATTAAATTTGTTACATAAAGAGAATAGCTGTGACTCAAATTTAATCTCTAATGGAGTTAGTATTTCTTATGATGACATATTTGCTCCGGTTGAGAGAAAAGAATATACCGCATTTACATTGGCAGAAGTCTTAATAACACTTGGGATAATAGGTGTTGTAGCCGCGTTGACAATGCCAATGTTGCAAACGAAGGTTCAGGAATTGATACTTGAGGCTCAAGCTAAAAAGGCCAAAAATGTTGTTGCAAACGGATATAAATTGATGATGGCACATTACGAGATATTTGATGTAGCAAATTTGCCGTTCTTAACAAAGTGTAATGATATGTCAGATAAAGAATGTGTATCACGAGAACATAAGGATGCATTTTCGATAGTAAATGACAGTACAAACGGATTGACCCCTGATACGATGCCAGATGAGTATGCTGTTGTAGGGAAAGAAGATCCATCCTTATTTAAGTGGGATGATGTACCATATATGTTTACAACAGGAGACGGTATGATATTTGGAGTAATTCCTGATGAAAATTATGCCAGTTTTGATGTAGTAGTTGATGTAAACGGTAAAAATAATCCGAATATAGCCGTAAAGGATCTTTTAAAATTCCGTTTCCAAGGTGATGGCGGGCAATTATATGATGTGTCCAGCGAGTTGGCAGATGTAACACCGGAGTGTTCTTCAGAAAATAAGAGTGCTTGTACTACATCTGAAGATTGTAGAAATGCAGGAGGTTCTTGGTTGTCCATTTATTGGTCTCCTGATGTTGGTACTGTATATTCTTGTTTTTAATAACTAAAATATAAAGAAGCACCATTTTTCAATGGTGCTTCTTTTTTAATATAATATGTTTGATAGCCTATTCAATATCAAGGTTATCTTCGGCTTGAAGCTGTTTTTTCTTTATGTTATGCATCACTGCATCAACAAGAAGTTCATAGGATTTCATATTCTCGATATTCGGGAATTCTTCCTTTAATTGTTCTCTGACCATTGCTTCCAGCCTTTGTTCGTCAGAAGTTACTTGGAGTTCTTCAACTCCGCTTATAGTTTTTATGTAATCGGTAGATTTTTTATCAACCGTATGATTCGCATAATTTAGCCATCTTAGTTTCGGGCTGATAGCTTCATTTAATTTTTTTACTATTTTTAAGTTTTTCAAACGGTTCAACATATCTACCTCTACCTTTTGATTACTGCATCTTACACTATTGTAAAGTATCCTGAAAAAAATAATTTACTTTTTTACATTGAATGTTTACGAAAGTTTACAAAGGTCTAAAAACCAATTATAGCTTAGAAAAATCTGCAAGCTTTTCGTACTTTTTCTTTAACATTGTTAAGAGTGCCAACCTGTTTTCCTTAACTTTTTCATCCTTATCCATGACAAGAACGTCTTCAAAGAATTTTTCAACAGAAGGATTAATAGCTATCAAGGAGTCCAGATATTCTTTATAATTGTCTGTATCTTTGATTGTATTAATTTGGTCTAGTAACATCTTTTCAGAGCTGTCTTTGAATAAGTCTTTATCAACAGTCTTTTTAGAATCTTCTTTCAAAATTCTTGCAACTCTGTTTGCGCATTCAATTAGAGCTTGGTTGTCAATTGTTTTTACTACTTCTACTCGTTTTACGTAATCGACAATATCAGCTAAAGCGCTTCCTGTTGATGCACAAGCTTCAAGAACGTTCTTAGGATATTTATCTGATAAGTAAATTATCAGCCTTTGTTCCATAAAATCTGTAATTTCTTGAAGTGTTTTACCTGTTAATTTATCCATACTGGCGCTTATTGTATCAGTAATTTTGTTTATAAGACTACCTTCTCTGTCTTTATTTGGAAGGAACATTAGAGCGCGGATGATAAGCTCATTTAAATTAATTTTAAGATTTGCATCTAAAATTGTTCTTATAATACCTAAAGCAGCTCTTCTTACACCTAGAGGGTCTGAGGAACCTGTCGGTTTTTTGCCTTCTGCAAATACAGCAGATATCGTATCTATCTTGTCTGCGATACCAACAATCTGCCCTTCAATGCTTTTAGCAATTTCGCTTTCTGCATTAAGTGGGAAGTAATGTTCTTTAATCCCTTCGCAAACTCTCTTGTCTTCGCCTGATACTCGAGCATAATCAGCACCGATAAAGCCTTGAAGTTCAGTAAATTCAAATACTAATTGAGTTGTTAAATCAGCTTTGCAAAGCAGTGCTGTTCTCTCAATTGTAGGAGATGTAACGTTAAGAGATTTTGCAATCAATTTTGAAAGTTCAATTATACGCTTTGTTTTATCATACATTGAACCCATCCCTTTTTGGAATGTTATACCGTTTAGATCTTTAACGTATTCTTCAAGAGGTTTTTTCGTATCTTCGTTGAAGAAGAATACTGCATCATCGAGTCTGGCTTTAATAACTCTGACATTACCAGCTTTTATGTTAGCAAATTCATCTCCTATGTAGTTTGTCATTGTGATGAATTTGTTTATCAATTTGCCGTCTTTATGAAGAGCAAAATATCTTTGGTGAACAGCCATAACTGTCACAACAACCTCTTCAGGAATTTCCAAATATTTAGGGTCAAATTCGCAAACAACCGGAACAGGATATTCAGTAATGAATGTAACTTCTTCCAGTAAATCATCTGTGTAATATGGCACTGCACCTAATTTATCAGCTTCTTCTTTTGCTTTGTCAATAATAATTTGACGGCGTTCATCCTGATCAACGATAACGCAGCAATTTCTCATGATTTCAACATAATCATCAGGGTTGCCTATAATAACGTTTTGTTGTGCAAATCTGTGTCCGCGTGATACGTTTGAAGATTCTTTGTCTATAATTTTTATCTTAACTTCTTCTCTGTCAAGGATTGATACAATCCATCTGATAGGACGTGAAAATTTTGTATCGTTGTAGCCCCATCTCATAAAGTGAGAGCCTTGAAGTTTTAATACTATTGACGGAACGTTTTCTTGTAATAGTTCAACAATAGATTTACCTTTTATGACAATTTTTGCATGCACATAGTTGTCTTCGATATACAAATCTTCTGGAGTGATGTTATTTTTTCTTATAAACCCTTCTCCGGCTTTTGTAAGTTTGCCGTCTGCATCATAAGCTATCGTTGCGATAGGTCCTTTGATGACTTTTTCTTCATCAGAGCTTTTATCAACCAGCCCTGAAACGATTACTGCCAAACGTCTAGGGGTAGCATATACTTTTACATCATCATACGCAACTTTATTTGTTTCAAAAAATGTTTTAAACCCGTTTTTTAGCTGAATAATAGCTTGGGGTATGAATTTATAAGGTAATTCTTCCGTTCCGATTTCCAATAAATATTTACTCATATCTCACCTTCCGTAAAATTTTCAATACAAAAATTATATTAAAAGCACGCTGGATTTGCAAGTGGACTAAATACAATTGCTTTTTTGCAGGGTTGCTAATTTTGTGGTTTTAAACTATAATATTTTTATAGGAAAGAGATGAGGGAAAGATGGGTTACAAAATTCTTGCAAAGAAGGAAATTTGTCCTAATCAATATGAGATGACAATTGATGCTCCTTATGTTGTTAGAAATGCAAAAGCGGGGCAGTTTATTATATTTAGAGCTGATAAAAATGGCGAAAGAGTTCCGCTTACTATTGCTGATGTGGACAAAGAAACCGGAGCTTTAACAATAGTATTTATGGCAGTAGGTTATTCTACAAAGGAGCTTGCTGCACTTAATGTCGGAGATGAAATTGCTGATGTCGTTGGGCCGCTTGGAAAGCCTACTGATATCAAAAAATATGGTACTGTTGTTTGTTTGGCTGGCGGATATGGCGCTGCACCTTGCTATTTGATTGCAAAAGCTTTTAAAGAAGCAGGTAATAAGGTTTATATGGTTATGGGTGCCAGAAATAAGGATCTGATTTTCTGGGCTGATAAAATGAAAGATGCTTGTGATGAGCTGTTTATTACGACTGATGACGGTTCTATGGGCGAAAAAGGCTTTGTAACAGGTGTTTTAGAAAAATTGATTAATCGTGAAAAAATAGACTATGCTATTGCTGTCGGTCCTATGCCAATGATGAGAGCAGTGGCTGATTTAACTCGTGATAAAAATATTTATACTGAAGCAAGCATGAATCCGATTATGGTTGACGGTACCGGAATGTGCGGTGCTTGCCGAGTTACCGTAGGCGGTGAAGTTAAGTTTGCTTGTGTTGACGGTCCTGATTTTGATGCACACAAGATTGATTTTGACGAAGTTATAAATCGTACAAGAATTTATAAAGATCAGGAAAGAAAAAGAGATGAAAATTGTAATTTGCTAAAGCAAGCAAATGTTAAATAAAGGAGAAGATATGGCGATTATTGACAAAAAAGAAATTCCGTTTTGCCCTCTAATGAGTGCAGGTTCTGATGTAGATATGGTTTGCACTCAGGAACGTTGCGGCTGGTATATTCCTACCATCAAGAAATGTTCTGTATATATTATGGGCTTTAATGCATTGCTTGATGCAAATTTAAAACAAATTCCTAAAAAACGTATTTAATTTTGGTATGAGTTTTTAATATGAAAATAGTTTTATGTGTTAAACAGGTCCCTGATACATCTGATATAAAATGGACTGAGAATAACACTATTCAACGTGAAGGGCTGGAAAGTATAACTAATCCTTATGATGTTTATGCTTTTGAGTCCGCTTTGCGTTTAAAAAATAAATATGGAAATGTCAGTATAACTGCGCTTACGATGGGACCGGGGCAGGCTGAAGAAATGCTTAGAAAATTTATTGCACTTGGTGCAGACAATGGAGTTTTGCTTTGCGATAAAAAGTTTGCTGGAGCCGATACTTACGCAACTGGCAAAACTATAGCAAGTGCTATTGAATCTAAGATTTCGGATTATGATTTGATTGTATGCGGTCAGTTTGCTGTTGATGGAGATACTGCACAAACGGGTCCGAGTATTGCAAATTTCTTGGGGATTCCTCAGGTTACTTATGTAAAAGAAATTTTGGAGTATTCTGAGGGTAGTGTGCTGCTTGTAAGGGAGCTTGATTGCGGAGTTGAAACGGTTAGAGTAAAATTGCCTGCACTTATTTGTGTTTTGGATAATGATTTTGAACCTACAAGAGCTACTATAAACGGAATTGCGAGAGGTCAGGCTGCCAAAATTGAAAGATACGGAATTGATGATATAGATTTGGGTGTCGAGCAGGCAGGTTTAAAGGGGTCTCCTACTTATGTAAGCAAAGCTTTCCGAGCTCCTCAAAAGCAGGTTGAGTGTGAATTTTTGACATCTTGTGATGATTTGGCTCATCAGATTAAGGTTTGTGGAGGTCTTTGTGAGTAAGGGAATTTTAATTTATTCTGAAATTAGTGCTGATGAGTATATTCACACTGTAGTTTTTGAACTTTCCAGCAAGGCTTTAGAATTATCTGCAAAGCTTGATAATACTCCTGTGATGGCACTTTTAATCATAAGACCTGATTTAATTAATTCTTATAAGGAAGCATTTCGAAATTGCGGTTTTGACAAAGTTTTTTATGTTGTAGATGAGCGTTTCGGGGTTTACAAAAATGATTTGTTCGCAGAAGCTGCTATTCAGGCGGTAAGACAGATTGACCCTGAGATAATGTTAATTGGTGCAACTTGTCAAGGTCGAGATTTGACTCCGAGAATTTCTACTGCTCTGGGAACTGGATTGACTGCTGATTGTACGGCTTTGGATATTAATGAAAAAGGTCAGCTTGCTGCTACTCGTCCGACTTTTGGCGGACAGTTGATGGCGACAATTTTATGTAAAAAATATCCTCAGATGGCAACTGTTCGTCCTAAGGTGTTTAAGCCTACGGTTGAAAACGTTACAAAGGATACAGCTTTTATAAAGTTGTCTGTAGATTTGGCAGGTTTTGAGTCTAAAATTGAGGTTTTGGATTATACGAAAAAAGCTGTAGCTGAAATAAATACTCTTGATAGTGCTGACATAATTGTTGCTGGCGGTAAGGGGATGAAAAACGAGGAAGGTTTTGCGCTCCTAAAAAAACTTGCTGACAAATTGGGCGGGACTGTTGCGGCATCAAGGGTAGCGGTTGAAATGGGTTTGGCCTCAAAAGATGTACAGGTAGGTCAAACAGGCAAAACAGTTAGTCCTAAGTTATATATTGCTTGCGGAATTTCTGGTGCTTTACAGCATACTATCGGTATGAATTCTGCAACAAAAATTATTGCAATAAATACAGATAAAAATGCTCCGATATTTGATATCTGCGATTATGGAATGGTCGGAGATGCATTTGAAATTATTCCTCAATTATTATCAAAATTATAGATTACAATCTAATGAATTTACTTGCGCTTATCAATATTGGCGTGTAATTAGGGGTATTGTTTTTTTATTTGACGATGGTTTATCTTTGTGATAGGATTACTGGACGGATATGTGAGGTGTATTATGGATAAATTAAAAATATATCTTGATAAGGATATTGATACAGATTTAATTAAAACAAAAAAAATTGCGATAATAGGATTTGGTTCACAAGGTTACGGACAATCTACAAACCTAAAAGATTCAGGATGTGATGTGGTTTTGGGCTTGAGATTGGGTGGACAATCTGATGTTAAGGCTCGAGATTATGGCTTCCGTACAATGTGCATAGAAGATGCCGTAAAATGGGCTGATGTTGTACAAATATTGATCCCTGATGAAATTCAGGCTGAAGTTTATGAAAAACAAATTGCACCTTATATGAGAAAAGGTCAATATTTGATGTTTTCTCACGGATTTAATATTCATTACAAAAAAATTGTTGCACCTGAGGGTGTTAACGTAATTATGGTAGCGCCTAAGGGACCGGGACATACCGTAAGAAGCGAATATCAAATAGGCAGAGGCGTACCTTGCCTTATTGCGGTATATTCAAATCCATCAGGAGATGCTAAGGAACTTGCATTGTCTTATGCATCAGCAATCGGAGCCGGAAGAGCCGGAATTATTGAGACTACTTTTAGAGAAGAAACTGAGACTGATTTGTTTGGTGAACAGGCTGTTATATGCGGTGGTGTTTCTGCGTTGATAAAGACTGGTTTTGAAGTTTTGGTTGATGCCGGATATTCTCCTTATATGGCTTATTTTGAAGTGTTGCACGAGATGAAGCTTCTTGTTGATTTGATTAACCAAGGCGGTTTGGCTGATATGAGATATTCTATTTCAAATACTGCTGAGTACGGTGATATGACTAGAGGTCCTAAGGTTATCGGAGAACAGTCTCGTCAGGCGATGAAAGATTTGTTAAAAGATATTCAATCAGGAGCTTTTGCTGATGAATTTTTGTCTGAGATGAAGTCAGGCTGCAAGAAGTTTAATGCTTTGAGAGAAGAAAATGCGTCTCATTTGATAGAAAAGGTCGGAAGTGAGATTCGTTCATCGTTCAAATGGAATAATGATAAAAAACTTGTAGATCGAAGCAGGAATTAGTAAAGGAAGATTATGTTTAGCACAGATGTAAATTATGAAGTGGTAACTTTTTCTATAGGTGATACCAAGGCCGGAACTAAGATGGGAAAACTTCAATTGAAAAACCTTGAGGATGATTCGGTTTTGAATTGTGTGTTGTGGGAAGAGACTCTCAACCGTTTTGATAGCAAGATATTCAGAACCGGAAATATTGTAAGGCTTGTATCAGCTTCGTTTAATGAAAAATTCAATAACTGTCTTGTATCTGCATTGGAGCTGATAAAGGAAGCAAAGACAGGATTGGACGAGGCTGAGAGAGAAGTTTATTATGAGGCTCTTGTTGATTACATAAACAAAATTTCTGATGAGAAGTTGAATTCTTTCATAATGCGCTACTTTACTGAACATAAAGACAAGATTAAGGTTATGCCTGCCGCAAAGGTGATGCATCACAATTATATAGGCGGGCTTATGGTTCACTTGTTGGAATGCTTGCAGTATGCGGAAGCTAATATGGAACTTTCCGAGTATAACTTTAATAAGGATAATATTTATGCGGCGTGTATTTTGCATGATATAGGTAAAATATATGAGTATACTGTCGATTTGGAAACAGGCCTGATAGATTATGATGAAAATTTCAGAAAAGAATGGTTAACGCATTCGCAGTATGGATTTTCAATATGTATGATGCAGGGATTTAAAGAAGTTGCGAAGATGATTGCGGCTCACCATGGCAGAAGCGACTGGGGTGCTATCATTGATCTTGATCAGAAGGATTTGGAGCCTGAACTTTATTTTATACATCTGATAGATAATCTTTCTGCAAAATTCGGAAAGATTAGTGTTGCAAAATTAGAAAAAAAAGGGGCATAAATTGTCAAAATTAACTGAAAAACATAATCTGAAAGGCACATTGGTTTGTGTAGAAGGTATTGACGGGTCAGGAAAATCTACTCAGCTTGCCTTGTTGCGTGATTGGCTGAAAAACAACGGACAGGATGTAATTTTTACGGAATGGAATTCATCCGAGTTGATTTCGCAGACAACAAAGCTCGCTAAGAAAAAGAATTTGTTGTCTCCAAGAACATTTTCTTTGTTACACGCTGTAGATTTTGCGGACAGGATGAAGCAGGTTATAGCTCCTGCATTGAAAGCCGGATTTATCGTTTTGGCTGACAGATATGCTTATACGGCTTTTGCAAGAGATGTTGCAAGAGGTGTAGATCCGAATTGGGTCAGAAATGTTTATGATTTTGCGATAAAGCCTGATTTGGCAATTTATTTTGATATAGACCCAAAAATTTCGATGGAAAGAATTTGTTTTAACCGTACTCCGAAATTTTATGAGGCAGGTATGGATTTGAAACTGAGCAACGATCCTTATGAAAGTTATATGATTTTTCAAGGTCGTGTAATACGTGAATATCAAAAAATGGTAAAAGAGTACGGGCTTGTTCAGTTAGATGCTACGGATTCTATCCATTCCAAACAGGTTAAAATACGAGAGATGCTTTGTGATATTTTACGTGCTAAAGGTATAGAAATTTAGGTGCAAGATGGTAAGAAAGTATAAAACAAAAAGCGGATATGAAGGCCTTTTGGTCGTTATTGAGGGAACTGACGGCTCAGGAAAGTCAACTCAGTTGGAACTTTTGAAACGTTCAATTCAAGATAAATCTTATGGAGTTATGGTTTCTGAGTGGAAGACTTCTCGTTTGATTGCAAAGGTTATTGATGATGCGAAGGAGCGAAATCTTTTGAACGCAACCACATATAGCCTTTTGTATGCTGCTGATTTTGCGGATAGGCTGGAAAACCAGATTATCCCAGCGCTAAAGTCCGGTTTTATTGTGCTTTTGGATAGATATTATTATACTGCTCTTGCTCGTGATGTTGTAAGAGGACAGGATATAAATTGGGTTAAAAATCTTTATGATTATGCTCCTGAGCCTGATTTGATTTTTTATTTGGATATGCCTGTAGAAGTTTTGTTGAAGCGTATTATCGGCACAACAGGTTTGAATTATTATGAGAGTGGTCGAGATGTCGGATTTTCTACAGATTTTTATAAGAGTTTTAAGATTTACCAGCAGAAATGTCTCGATGAATATAATAATATGAAATCTGTTTATAATTTCAAATCAATTGACGGCACTATGAGTGTTGCGGAAATTCATAAGATTATGAATGACGAAGTTCAGAAAATTTTGGATTCAGGTATTTTGGCGTAAACTTAGGTTTTACGAAGTTTCAAAAGCGAGTAAATAGTATTAAGTACAAACTCAAGCTCTTCATCAGTTAGAGCTTTTGCTTGTATAAATATTTTATCTAAAGTTTTGTTTTTTGATGTTGGTGTGAATAAGTCGAAAATATCTACATTAAGAGCATTCGCAATTTTTACAAGATTTTTAGGTGATGGAAAATGAGTCCCGTTTTCCAGCTTGCAAAAATGCTGAGGATCCATATCAGTCATTTCTGATAATTGCTCTTGCGTAAGATTTCGTTCTTTTCTGATGAGACGAACTCTTTTCCCAAAAATTTTCTTTAAATCTTCTTCTTTCATAATACTTAATTATATTTTACCTGTTTTTTTTACAAAGTAATAATGTTATTAATTGACATATTGCAATTGACAAGCATGTTATTTCATGACATGAATATGTAAAGAGTTTGACTATTATTTTTGAATATTGTTGGAATTAATGGATAGAAACAAAATGAATAACCCAAAGGTGTCTGTAATCATACCTGTGTATAATGCAGAAATGTATTTAGAGCAGTGTTTGGATAGTGTAGTTAACCAAACATTAAAAGATATAGAGATAATTTGTGTGAATGACGGATCTACAGACAGTTCATCTGAAATATTACAAAGGTATGCAAGTGGTGATAGTCGTATATTATTAATTAATCAAGAAAATAAAGGGGTCGCAGCTGCAAGAAATATAGGGCTTGAGGTGGCTTCCGGTGAATATATAATGTTTCTTGATGGTGATGATTATTATATTGAGACAGCTTGTCAAAAGGCTTATGATTCCGTTGTGTCATGTGGAGCAGATATTGGCATTTTTAGTAATTATGATTTGAATAATTCTGATTTGCGATTGGGTTTGACAGCTTTAAAACAAAAGGAAATTTTTGCCTCAGGTTATGATAATTATTTTGAATTACAAGTGTATTGTTGGGACAAAATATACAGGGCAGATTATCTGCGTCAAAAAAATCAAAAATTTGTTGAGAGTTTAGTCACTGCAGAGGATATTGTATTTTGTTTAAGTTTATATTTTGAACATCCAAAATATTGTATAATAAATGAATTGTTGTATGTATACAGAATCCATAAAGATTCGTGTACCCATAATTCAAACTGTATAGAACATGATACCGCTGCGTTTAAAGTTTTGCGGGAAAAAACTTCCTTTTTAGCACAGGATATGAGTTTTCAGCTACAAGTTGTTGAAAATTTTTTAAGTGCTGCTATTGGATATTTAAAAATATCTCAAAATCATAGAAAAGATTTTTCAGATGCAATGTTGTTTATAAAATATCTGGAAGACTGGTATTCTGTTGACCAGCTACGTAATTTGCCATCTTACAAATATTTGAAAAATTATAGATTTAGATATTTTTTACAACAAATTTTTTCTATAAAAAATTCATTTGATAAAACAAGTAAAATATTAACTATTATGGGGTTGCAAATTTATTTTAAGAGGAGAGTTGTTTAATAATGTGGTTATACAAAAATAAAAGATATAAGTTTAATGAACCAATTGATCTTGTTTATTTATGGGTAAATAGCGACGATGAGGACTGGAAAGCTGAAATGTTAAAGTGGAAGTCCTTAGAATTTGGGCTTTCTTCTCGTGGTGGGTTTAGGGATTGTAGGTTTTTTAATAATCATGAATTGAAGTACTCCATACGCTCAGTATTAACGAATGCACCTTGGATAAATAAAATTTATATTGTTACTAATGGTCAGGTCCCAGATTGGTTGAATTTAGATTATTCTAAAATTAAAATAATTCCACATTCACAAATATTGCCGCAGGATGCTTTACCTACATTTAATTCCGAAGCTATAGAAGCATGTATCTGTAATATTCCAGAATTATCAGAATATTTTTTGTATTCGAATGATGATATGTTTATAAATCGTCCAGTTACTCCTGATTATTTTTTTGATAAGAATGGAAAACCCATAGTGAGACTGGTAAAGCAAAAGTGGACAACGGAAGAGAGAAATTCAAATTTATATTTACAGAATATTGAATATTCGATACAGCTAATAAAAACTAAGTTCGGTAAAGAATACAAATATGAACCTTCGCATAATATTGACGCATATAGAAAAAGTTATTTTTTAGAGTGTAAAAATGAATTTTTAGAACAATTTAAGGCGGTATATTATAAGAAATTTCGCACTACAAATTCTGTTCAAAGGCATATAGTGTCACTGTATATGTTAGCAAAAAAATATGCAAAATTAAAAAAGGTTGATATTCGTATAAATTCTAAAAAGAAAGAGTTGGAAAATATATATTTACCAATTATGCAACAAGATAAAATGAAGAATGCTATTTCTGTTCATAATCCAGTACTTATGTGTATTAATGATGATGAAAATGCTGTTTCAGAAGATAGAAAGAATCTTAAAATATTTTTATCAGCTCTTTACCCTATTCGTCACAATTTTGAAAAAGATGATGACTGGCAAATCTATCCAGTATTTGATGACGATAATGCTAGAGCTATTGTTTTTGCTCCAGATAAAAATTATTTTAAATATTTTTGTGTTGCACTCTATTCTTTAATTAAAAATTCGTCACCTGAATATAAGTATGACATTGTTGTTATTAATTCTGATGCGAGTGAGCGAAGTAAAAAGTTGATAGAAAAAATGATCCCAGAAAATTTTAGTTTGAGATTTGTTAATATTCAAGAATATATTAATCAGTCCTTAATTGGGTTTAATTTAAAGAGTCGTATGTATTGGAGTATAAGTATGTATTATCGTATATTTATTCCATTATTAATGCGCAATTATAGTAAAGTCTTATACTGTGATTCCGATATTATTTTCAATAGTTCTGTGGATGAACTTTTTGATGTTGAATTTGAAAATAATAGTCTTTTAGCTGTTTTAGATGCAATCTCCCCAGTTATTAATTTTGATAAGTATAGATTTTATCATTTTAAAAATGTTTTAAAACTTAATGAGCCTCAATGTTATTTTAATTCAGGGATCTTGATGTTCAATATTAAGCAAATAAGCGTAAATAGCTATCTTGAAGATGTAAAAAATACTTTAAATATTCCTTCATTAATGTATCCAGATCAAGATATTTTAAATATGTTATTTCAAAATCAAGTAAAATATGTGTCTTGGAGGTGGAATTTTCAATGGCATGTTCCAATATTTAGAAAAAAAGATTTCAATCTTTTTGAAGGAAAGTTTAAAGATGATTATTGGAAATCTTATGCGAATCCTAGTATAATCCACTATACATCATCGGTCAAGCCTTGGAATTCTCCTGAGGAAGAGTTTGCTGAGGAGTTTTGGAAATATGCTAGACAAACTCCATTTTATGAAGAAATTATTTTTGCAAATGTGCAAAATCCAAATATTGCAGATAAGCGTATTCTTAGTAATCTTATTTCGCGACGTAAAATATTTTTTAATTATTATCGTTACAAGTTGTTATCTTGTATAACTTTTGGTAGCACCAAAAAACATTATAAATCGAAACGGACAAAATTAAAGGAAAAAGTAAAATCTATTAGACAATATTTAAATGTAAAATAGTTAAATTTCATTAGAAAATATTAAGAATCATAAGGTGATTAAGTTTATGAGTTTGCAGTTAAAAATCAAAGATAAAAATTTAGTCGAAAAAGAAAAAAGAGTACTACTTGAAAGGCAGGTCAAGGATATGGCCAAAACTATTGACAAGTTGACTCAACAACAACTTTCTCAAACAACACAGTTAGAGTTTTTAACTCTAAAAGTTGAAGAGCTTTGCAGATAATCTGCAGAGCTATCTTCAGAGCGGAGACTGGTTTTAGTTTCCGCTTTTTTTTTTTTAATCTATGACAATTTCTTTTTCTCCGCTATATGTCACATAGCCCAAGTTCGCTTTTGGCGGTTTCTTTAAGTATTTGCTTTTTGTATAGATTACTCCCACTTTCGTCGAGTTCGCGCCTGAAGAGTATGTTTTTGCTAGTTTTGCACACTTAAGTATCTCTTCATTGCTCGGGTTAGGCCCCTTTAGGAGTACGTGAGAGCCTGCGCAGTCTCGTGTGTGAAACCATAAGTCGTTGTCTTTTGCCAGTTTTGAGACTATATAGTCATTTTGTTTATTATTCTTGCCGATGTATATTGTGAACTCTCCGTCTATGATTTTTTCAGGTTCTATTGCACTGTGTTTTTTTTCGCATTTAGGGGCTTCTTCCAATACTTCCGGCATGATTTCCATCAAATCTTCGTATGTTTTTGCACTTTGTATTGAATATTCTATTTGGGCTTGATATTCTGCGGTTTGTGACAGATTTGTGTGCATTTCTCCAAGCTTTTGGGATGTCGTTTTCCCTTTATTGTATTGTTTATAAAATTTGTTTGCATTCTCTTTTAAGGTTTTTGTCTCGTCAAGTTCTATTGTTTGCATTTTATTGTTTTCATAGTCAAATACTTCGATTTTTTTGGTGTAATCTTGGTTTTGATAAAGATTTGCCATAATCAAATCTCCGTAAAGCCTATATTTATCGCAGTTCTCTTCTTGCTTTAATTGTGCTTCCATCTTCTTAAGAGAATTTTTGGTACGTTTTAGCTTTTGGCGAGTTAATGTCAAAAGGTGTGTTTTTAAATTGTTAAATAATTCCGTTTCTTGCCAGTATGTGTAGTAATTATCTATCATTTGATTAACGCTTTTTTGACAAATTCCGTCAGGGATTAACTCTTTAAACAGGCTGAACTGTGCGTAATCTTTTGAAATTACGGGACATATTCCTTTTAGTTGAACAAAGTTTTTTAAATCTTGTAAATTCTTCCCTTCACACTGTTTTGCAAAAGATTTTGAGAACCAGTAAAAATCCCTATTCAAGTTTTCAAAATCAATCTCACCATTATAGTTTATAATGTCTGTTTTGTTTTGTTTTGGCGGGTAAGTGTATGGTAGAGTCCCTGCCATTTCTCTTACTTGGCTCTTCTCTGCCCCAACATTATGTGCGCAGCCTATAATAACGTTGGTGTCATCATTGTATAATACGACATTTGAATGCTTGCCCATAAGTTCTATTGCCAGACATAAATAGATTTTCTCATTGATTTCGTTATACGTTTCTACATATATTTCTAAAATTCTTTCGTATTGCGGTTGGTTGATTTTACAAATTTTTGCGTTTTCCAGGTACTTGCGCAAAAGCATACAAAACATTGGCGGTTTTTTCGGAATTTCGATATGCCGTCTTGTTTCTGTATCTTTTTCGATAAAGCAGATGTGATGTATTTGCGGGTTAATGTTTACGTAAAATTTTCTCATTTCCCCGTTGTTGCGAATATAGAAGAGAAAATCTCTTCTTGTCGGCTGTTGTATTTTTTGTATTCTTGCGTTTTCAAAAAATATTCGATTTTCTTCTACAAATGCTTTTAGCGTAAGACTGTCAAATGTAATCATAGCTGTATTGTATAACAAAATGTAACATTTTTAAAATTTTTTCGCAAAAATTTTTTTTAAGAGTTTTAATGTATATGTATGTAGATCAGGAGTGTGAAATATGGCGATTACTTTTAATCCGACTGTAAGTTTTCAATCTCGCAGACAAAGTTATGTTTCAGATGCTGATTTGGGTTCTGAAGCTGTCAGACCTGAAATGCCTAATGTTCAGGCTTCTCCAATAGAAAAACAAAAAGTTTCTCCTCTAAGAGGTGTTTTTTCTGATATTGCGAAGTTCTTTGTCTCTACTTCTGAAATGACACAGGCTACTATAAAAGCTATTGCTTATGGTTTTGTGACAGGAACAGCCGTTGCAGCCTATAAATGGGCGACAAAAGCTATCCCTGCAGCCTTTAAAGAAGGTGGTTCTATTGTAGAAACTCTTAAACATCCTGCAAAAAGTATCGGTTGGAAAGGTAATTTGCTTGCAGGTGTTGCAGCTTTGGGTGTTGCTTCTTATAATCTTGTACGCGGAAAATTGAGAACTAACCAAAGAACAGCTAATGTTGACCATCAATTGTACACAGGTCACAGAGATATATAATTTTATTTATGATAATTCAAATTTAGATATAAAAAAAGCGGAATTAATAAAATTCCGCTTTTTTTTATTTATCCAAACCAGCCGTTTCTAAAAAAACTGCTTTGGAATGTTGAACTGCCAGGAAAACTTGGTGCACAGAATCCCGGCCCCCAGGCTCCTCCAGGCATTAGTGTATCCCACATACCTCCAGCGTAGTATCCTCCGGCCATTGGGCCGTAGCAACCGCCCATCATTGGGCCGTAGCAACCACCAAACATCATATTGGTTTGGTGCGTAAATAAGCTTGCTTGCATTGTATTAAATAAAGCTTGTTGAGCATTATCGCCCGCAACACTTTTGGCAACATATCCAAGGTTGCTGCCTGTGTGTTCTCTTAGTTCTGCAGCGTTCTGTGTTGCTGCTGCATTACCAAAAAGATTTATCCCTGCTGTAGTGACTTTGTCGCCAATTGTTTCGCCTTCCTTTTTAGGACGCATCAAATCCAATCCGAACTGGAGTCCGTCACTTATATAGCTAAGATTTTTGTTTAGGTTAGCCCAATCGACCATATTTATACTCTCCGATTTTACTCTGTATATATAAAGTATTGAATGTTTAAATAATTGCCCTTTTTCTGAACAAATGTAAAGTTATGTAAACTTTAAAGTCAAAACCCTAAAGTTTTCGTGAAAATTGACGACATGTATTACATAAGGAAATTGAAAAAGGGATATAGCTGATGGCAATAAGTGTTTATGAACAATTGAATAATATGGGATTAAGCATTGACAGAGCTACTTTGCAACAAGTGTCTCAGTCTATATTGAAGCGTGCAAGTCAGAAAAATGCTCAATATAACGTTGACAATGCCAGAAACTTTTTCCAACAAAGAGACTTGGGGGTTGATTTGTATAGCGGAAAAGTTGATTCAGCTACAGCAAAGCAGATTGCCCTTACAAATTCCGGACTTCAAGTTCAATTAAATCAAAATACACTAAAGTCAATTCAATATTTGAATTCTATGGCTGCACAGAATGTACAAAAAAATGTTGAAGGCAAAATGACAGTTGCGGTAAATGAGATTACTGTAAAAGAACAATCAACTCCTGTTACAGCTTTCAACGGTATCGTAAGCCAAGAAACTTCAAAAGATAAAAACGGATCAAATCCTTTTTATCACGGCGAACTTTTGATGGGAGGCTCTAAAAAAGAAGACAATTCAGACGATTCAAAAGCTATTACAACAAGCGTTTTTGCTTAGTCAACAATATCTTCGATATCATCTTCATCAGAAGGTTTATGGTTTAAATCCTCACTACTATTAATACTTCCATGTAGTAATTCCTCGTGTTTTTTCTTTAAAAGTTTTTGAGTATTTAAAAGCTCTTCTTGTTTTTTAGCTTCAATTTTTTTAGCATTAATAACATTTGCAACATTCATCATTGCAAGAGAATTTAACGTAGCACGCAGTACAGCACTTCTGTCTGTGTATTTTTCAGAATCTTGTTCAGGGTTTTCTTCTTCATTTTTCTGCTGGGCAAAATATTCGCCTCCCTGCCCCATTTTATCGTCTTGGGTACGGGCAGCCGTGCCGGATATATCGCCGCTCTTGAAATTGAAAGCGCCGCCGATTCCGAAAAATCCTGCTGACCTGTTATCGACCATGATTCTTTAACCTCTGTTTTGGAAACTTGAATATACAAGCCCCCAAAATTTACTTATTCTACCTACGTGTTAAGTATAGAAAATTTAATGATATATTAAATCCCCTAAATAAATTATTTTGCTACAATATTAATAAATTTTTACATTTTTTTTGAAAAATAAGGGTAGTCTATTGTGGCTACCCTTATCTTTTTTAGTCTTTATTACAGTGTGGTTTATATTCTCTTTTGTTTAGTTCTTTGTCTATGTGATAAAGAATTTGCGAGTCTGTTCCAAACATCTTTAATTTCTTTAATACATCCAAAACATTGGCTTCTTCTTCTACTTGTTCCGTTATGTACCAATTTATAAAGTGTCTTGTTGCTACATCGCATTCACTTTCGGAAAGTTCTGCTATGCTGTTTATTCCTGAAGTTACTTTCTTTTCGTGTTCGAGTATCATTTCAAATATTTGTGTAGGATTTTCAAATGTTCTTGTTGGTGATTCGATTTGTCTTAAGTCGACGTTTCCGTCTCGTTCTATTACGTAGTTGAATAATATCATTCCGTGGTCTACTTCTTCTTTAGCTTGAACTTTTGTCCAATGAGAAAATCCTTTAAGACCAATTTCGTCAAAATGAGCAGACATAGCAAGATACAAATAAGCGGAATAGAATTCCTTATTAATTTGTGCATTTAATATGTCCTCTACTTTTTTATTAATCACTTTTACCCTCCCATAATCCGTGTAAATTGCAGAATGCCAGAGCTTTTTCTTCATCACATTTTTTATCAAGTAACATTTTAGGCTCTTCGTTTGCTTCAAGATATTGAAGGCATACGTGCTTGTTATCTTTAGAAACTCTTTCTATAAATGATATGTGATGTTCTCCTGTCATCGGGTGTGGTTCTTTGCCTACTTGTATTATTGTTTGATTGTTTTCTGTCATTTTATAGACCGGAATATGGTATTCTGTTTTGACTTCTTCTGTTATATTTGGTTTTACCAATTCCATCGGCTGTCCGCAGCATACAAGTTCGCCTACACCGTCTAGAATGACTTGTACTAAATTTCCACATATTTTGCAGTGGTACATTTCCAATTTTTGAGTCATTTTTTGCTCCTTTCGCTATAAGATAATATTCGCTCTGCAAAACTTTTTCATTCTACTGGCGGGCTATCTTCTTACGTAGTAATCGAAGATTACAAAATCAACTCTGTTGTTTGGAAATTTTTGCGAAGAAACATTATCATTAAAAGGCATTGTATTTCCAAAACCTATAGGGTAAAGTCTTAGCGTTTCGATTTTACAGCAGGTGATGAGGTAGCGAGTTAGGACATTTGCTCTGTGAATGCTTATTTCCCAATCTTCTTTGTAGCCTGTTGATTTATCTAATGGTTCTTCTGTGTGACTTTCTATTGCGCATTTGTTTGTGAAGCTTTTTAGGATTACACCTATTGCTTGTAACAGGGTTTTTCCCTCATCTGTTAATTGTGTGGAACCTTTTTGGAAAAATTTTTCTTCCGGAATGCTTACAATCAGCCCTCTTGGAACTTTTGTGTACATGACCTCAGTTGGGTTCAGGGGTAGTGTTTCTTTGAATTTTGCAGTAATGAATGCAGCTCTGGCATCAAAGTTTACGTTCATGTATACGTTGACTTGCTGAGCTGAAATTGCAATTTGCTCAAGTATTATAAAGGCTGATATCAGTAAAATTAGTCGTTTCAAAACACAATCCCTCAGATTATATTATCCATGGATTATGTTTTTTAACGTATTGCCTGACAGGATAGGGCTTATGGCTTAAGAATTGAAGTAACGGAGTAGCCGCTGAAATATTTCTGTGCACATTTTTGGATTTGTTCAGGGGTTACTTCTTTTATACGTTTTTTTGTTTGAGTGTTAAAATCAAAGCCCAATCCTAGTATACCGTAGTTTGCGTATAGGGCTGCTTGATTGTTGTTTGTTTCTTGCGAAAACGCCCATTTGCCCATAAGATTGTTTTTGGCATTTGATAATTCTTCTTCGCTGACAGGTATATTTTTAATTTTATCAATTTCTTCATCAAACCCTTTTAACGAAACTTCGATATTTTTTGGCTCTGTTGCAATATATATGTAAAAATCCGCACATTGTTTGTATGTTTCATAGCAGCTTCTTACAACGTAAGCAAGTCCCTTCTTGTCTCTAAGTTCTAAAAATAGTCTGGAAGAAAGTCCTGAGGCTCCAAGTATTATATTTAATAACAATAAAGCCGGATAGTCTTCTTCTGATGCAGTTTCAGTTAGCCAACCTTTTATTATGTGGGCTTGATTTGCATCTGGTTTTATTATTTCTTTGTATTTATTCTCTTTTAATTCTGGTTTTTGTGTGGTTTGCTCCACTTCTATTGATTCCGGCAAATCTCCAAATGCTTTATTTATTTCAGTTTCAGCCTTTTTAGGATCAATATC
This sequence comes from uncultured bacterium, assembly GCA_949283255.1. Taxonomy (GTDB): domain Bacteria; phylum Cyanobacteriota; class Vampirovibrionia; order Gastranaerophilales; family Gastranaerophilaceae; genus UBA1221. Next base: position 80,468 of record CASDRS010000015.1, read on the forward strand.
ACCGACAATGGTTATTACTTTTTTGCTGTTGTTCAGGAAAGAATTATATGTCTCTAAAACTCCGGATTTAGTGATTTTACTAATGTTTTCCAAAATCTTTGAGTTGGTGTTGCCATATGGGTGATTTTCAAAAAGAGTGTTGTAGTAGTTGTCAACGACCTTTGCTCTTGGTGAATCCAACTCTGCTATTATTTCGCCTTTCATTTTTTCAAGTTCTTTGTCAAAGTCTTCAAATGTTGAATTTTTAACAATATCTTCCATAATTTCTATGGCTTTGCTGAAATCTTCGTTTAAGCAGATAAATTTTAATCTGATATAATCAGCTCTTGCATCTGTTGCAAATTCTATGGCATTGGCATCCAATTCGTCTGCAATTTGTTCTGCAGAACGATTCTTTGTACCTTGCATAAATAATCTGGCCATCATTCCTTCTACACCCGGTATAGTTTCAGCTTGATTGCTTCTAACGTTGAAGCAAAGTGCTATCCTTGGGGTGTTTTCGTTTCTTTTATAAAAGACTTCTGTGTTATTACTTAATCTAAAAGTTTTAGTATTCATATTTCTCTCCTATATCCGAATTTTAGCATAATAATGCTTATTTCACAATTGTAAACAAATGTAACGAAATGACTAGCCTTTGAAATCGACTAAATCAAAATGTTTTTATATATGTAAGAGAACTAAAATTAAGAGAGGCGAGAGTTATGGCTATTTCAAACATTCAAGAAACATTATTAATGTATACGAAGCAAAAAGCTATGATTAACAACAAATTGTCTGATGTTATGTTTAACATGACTGCTGCTGCCAGAGAAGAAGCAGAACTTCAAGATAAATATAACCAGAAAGAAAGGTATTATTATTACCAGTACAATGGTAATGCAGAATTACAAGACGAATATCAGGAGGTTATGGAGCAATTATTGAAAGAGCATGAATTTGATCTTGCAAATATTCAGTCTTGGGAATCAGAACTTGAAACAGATAAAAATAATTATGAAACAAGATTGAACATAATTTCTCAGTATGAGTCATCTTGGCAAAAATTGTTATCTACTAATATTAAGAATGATTTTACATACGGAGGTGCATCACAAGGATAGTAAGACAATTGAATATGCAGATTTACTTAAAAGCGGGTTTTATCCCGCTTTTTTGTTGTAATATAAAAGTATGAGCATAAATAATCAAAAATTAGGTGTATTTATTGTTCCGACAGGTATAGGCGCCTCAGTAGGCGGGTATGCAGGCGATGCTGCGGGTTGGGCAAGAAGATTTTCAAAAGTCTCAAAACTAATTGTTAATCCTAACGTTGTAAACGCCGGCGGATTTTCGGGAATAAATGACAATATGTTATATGTTGAGGGGTATATTCTTGATGAGTTTATGAAGGGTTGTTTTAACTTAGAGCAATCTTTTGGAAACAAAATTGGAGTTGTATTTGATAATGCTATCCCTCAGGATGTGATAAATGTTCATATAAATACTATAAATGCTGTTAAAACTGTCTATGGAATTGATATCAAAAAATATATTTTGACTGAAGAACCTGTTGGTGTAGAGTTTGTTCTTGATAAAAACGGTGTGTCAAACGGAGAGGTTTTAAACCCAAAAACGCTGCTCAAAGCTTCTAAATCTTTGTTGTATGACGGTTGTGAGGCAATTGCGATTGTTTGTATGTTTGAAGATCCGGAGGCTGTCAATGAAGATTATGCAAACGGCTTTGGAACTGATCCTGTTGGTGGGGTTGAGGCTATATTGTCTCATTATATTTCTCAGGAGCTAAATGTTCCTTGTGCACATGCTCCTGCATTTTCTGATTATCAAATTTATCCTGATATTGTTGATCCCAAGTCTGCGTCTGAGTATATTACTCCGACATTTTTGCCTTGTGTTCTTCTTGGGCTTGATAACGCTCCAAAAATTACAAAGTCTGACGGAGTTTCGGTTGATGATGTTGATTATGTTGTTATCCCTTATAATTCTGTCGGGTCTGCCGCTGTTTTGGCTGCTGTTGAGCGTGGAATAAAGGTTTTTGCTGTAAAAGAGAATGTAACAGCATTAGATGTTACTCCTGATAAGCTTGGAATTGCTGATGGAGTTTGTGTTGTAGATTCTTATGAAGAGCTTTTGCAAATAATTTCTCATTAGGTTTTGTGTTGTTTTTTTACCATATTGGAGCTTGTTTTTACGATAAATAGTTTATTATTTCAGCAGGATAAATTATTAATTTTTTGTTTATTTTTTTAATGATTCTTGAAAAGGGTGTTATAACAATAATATAGAAAAGTAATAAGCATGTAATTAAGTTAAAAAGGAGATAATTAATTATGGCAAAGACAATTGGTATCGACTTGGGTACAACAAACTCAGTAGTCGCTGTTATGGAAGGTGGTAAACCTACCGTTATTGCCAACGCTGAAGGCTCTCGTACAACTCCTTCTATTGTTGGTTTTTCAAAAACAGGCGAAAGATTGGTTGGTCAGTTGGCTAAACGTCAGGCTATCTTAAACCCTGATAAAACTATCGCTTCTATTAAGAGACATATGGGCGAAGATTATAAAGTAAATATTGATGGAAAGGATTATACACCACAAGAAATTTCTGCTATGATCTTAAGAAAATTAGCAGATGATGCTTCTAATTATTTGGGTGAAAAAGTTACTTCTGCCGTAATTACAGTTCCGGCATATTTTAACGATGCTCAAAGACAAGCTACAAAAGATGCCGGCAGAATCGCAGGTTTGGATGTTCTTCGTATCGTAAACGAACCTACAGCTGCTGCTTTGGCTTACGGGCTTGAAAAAGAAAAGAGCGAAAAAGTTCTTGTATTCGACTTAGGTGGTGGTACATTTGATGTATCTATCCTTGAAATCGGTGATGGTGTTCACGAAGTTCTTTCAACATCAGGTGATACTCACTTAGGTGGTGATGATTTCGACCAGAAGATTATGGATTGGATGTGTGATGAATTCCAAAAACAAGAAGGTATTGATTTAAGAAATGATAAACAAGCTATGCAACGTGTTAAAGAAGCTGCAGAAAAAGCTAAAATCGAATTGTCTTCTGTATTGGAAACAAGCATTAACTTACCATTCATCACTGCTGATGCAAACGGTCCTAAACACTTAGAATTATCTTTAACAAGAGCTAAGTTTGAAGATTTGAGCCGTGACTTGTTGAACAGATGTAAAGTTCCTGTTGAAACTGCATTGAAAGACGCCGGTGTTACAAAAGATGACATCAACGAAGTTGTATTGGTTGGTGGTTCTTCTCGTATCCCTGCAGTTCAACAATTGGTTAAAGAATACACAGGTAAAGAACCTAACCAGTCAGTAAACCCTGATGAAGTTGTTGCTGTTGGTGCTGCTATTCAAGCCGGTGTATTAGCTGGTGAAGTTAAAGATATCGTATTGTTGGATGTAACACCTTTGACATTAGGTATTGAAACTTTGGGTGGCGTTATGACTCCGTTGGTTCCAAGAAACACTACAATCCCTGTTTCTAAGTCTCAAGTATTCTCAACTGCTGAAAATAACCAGACAGCTGTTGATATCCACGTACTTCAAGGTGAAAGACCTATGGCTAAGGATAACAAATCTCTTGGTATGTTCAGATTAGACGGTATCCCACCTGCAATGAGAGGATTGCCTCAAATCGAAGTTACATTTGATATCGATGCTAACGGTATTGTAAATGTTTCTGCTAAGGATAAGGCTACTAACAAAGAACAGAAAATTACAATTACAAATTCTTCTAACTTGTCTGAAGCTGATATCGATAAGATGGTTAAGGAAGCTGAAGCTAACGCTGCTGAAGATAAGAAGAAAAAAGAAGAAGCTGAAATTAAGAACAATGCTACAAGCTTGATCGGATCTGCTGACAGAATCGTTAAAGATTTTGAAGGTAAGATTGATGCAGCTGATAAGTCTAAGTTGGATGAACAAAAAGCAGCTCTTCAAAAGGCTTTGGATGAAAATAAACCAACTGATGAGTTGAAGAAGTTATCTGATGAATTGCAACAAACTATGTTCAGTATTTCACAAAAGGCTTATGAAGCTGTACAAAAAGAAGAACAAGCTAACCAAAACACTGCAAATACTGAAAGCGCATCTTCTTCTAACGACAAGAAAGATGATGATGTAATTGATGCAGAATATACTAAAGAATAATTGTTAATTTAGTATTTAATAACTTTAAGGCAGACATATTTTATATGTCTGCCTTTTTGGTACTTGACTTATTTCGTCGGGTGATAGTACACTAATTTTATGGAAGAGAAAGTTTCGGTTATTGTACCGATTTATAATGTAGAAAATTATCTTGCAAGATGTCTTGATACAGTTATTTCACAGACATACGATAATCTTGAGATTATTTGTGTTAATGACGGTTCGACGGACAAATCAGGTATTATTTTGGAACAGTATGGGAAATTTGATTCCAGAATTAAGATTATAACTAAAGAAAACGGCGGGCTCTCTTCTGCCAGAAATGCCGGTTTAGAAGTTGCTGAGGGCGAATATGTTTTATTCGTTGATTCGGATGATTATATTGCCTCTTGTGCTGTAGAAAATTTATGCAAAAATGCCGTTAAGAATAATTCTGATTTGGTTGTTTTTGATTACTTGTGGAAGTCTCCGCTTCGTGACGGACTAACTTTGGCTACAATAAAAGAATTTAAGGATTATTATAAAGATAAACCGTTTTCTATTGATAAAATGGGTAGTTTATCATATAAGCTGGTTCCTGTTTCTGCGTGGACTAAATTGTATAAAATGAGTCTTATAAAGGATAATAATATTAGTTTTGTAAACGGTATGATTTATGAGGATGTTCCTTTCTGGGCTGAAATTTATACAAGGGCTAAGAGAATTACATATTTGAGTGAGCCGTTATATTTTTATAATGTTCGTTCTGATTCTATTATGGCTACCAAGGATAAGAAAGTCTTTGATATTATTGAGGCTTATAATAGGGTTGAAAATATATTGAAAGATTCAGGGTATTGGGATAAGTATAAATCTGCAGTTTATGCTCTTATGATGTATGATTACTTCCATAAATTCCATTTGTTGAGCCCTGAATTTAGAGAAGAGTTTTTCAATAAGTTGAAAGGTTTACATAAAGATATTAATTATAAGCTGTATGAGGATGATTCTTATACTCCGGCAGAACAAGCTTGTGCAAAGCGTTTTCAATTATTGAATTCTGTTGATTATACGACATTCTGTAATACTCCATTTGAGGTGCAATATCATGATAGAACCTAAGATATCCGTAATTGTTCCTGTTTATAACAGTCGTAAATATTTGAGAAAATGTCTGGATTCTATCAGATTACAAACCTATGGCAATCTTGAGATAATATGTATTGATGATGGTTCTGACGATGGCAGTGTCGAAATCCTAGAGGAATATAAGGGTCTTGATTCTCGTATTTCTGTTTATACTCAGGAAAGAGCCGGTGCGGCTTGCGCAAGAAATGCGGGGATGGAACATGCAAGTGGCGATTATATTGCATTTGTTGATGCTGATGATTGGATTTTGTTAAATCTTTATCAGACTTTTGTCGATGATTTGAATAAGCTTAATCGTGATATAGATATATATGTTTTTAACGGTTGTGCTTATATGGCTCAGGGTAATGATATATTCCCTATAAATTACTTTGAGATTTCCGATTGGAACAAACATGAATCTAAATATACAATTCATGTTTTTGATGATTGTCAAAAACCTTTTACCAGAAATTTCGCCGTAATGAATAAAATATACAGGCGAGAATTTTTAAAATCAAAAAATATTAAATTCCCTCCGGGGTTAAAATATGAGGATATGCCATTTTGTATTGAGTCATTTTTAGCAGCATCTTCTATTATAATTAATGATGAAATCTTTTACAGATACAGACAAAATGTTGAAGGAAGTGCTTCTGTAGAAGTTGTACCAAAAGTTTTTGATATTTTTAAAGTTGTTGATCTTGTAGAACAACATGTTATGTCTTATGGGCTTTATGAAGATTATAAGTATGCTCTGTTTCAATACAAATACAACTCATTCTTTAAAAATTATGCGCATTGCCCGATAAATTTAAGAGAATCTTATTTTAATGAAATGAAATTTAGATTGTTGTCCGCTGAAACTCAAGATTTGGATAGCAGGGTAGTTGCGCAGTTGCGTAATTATGATATTTTCAAATTGATTAAAAATTCTCCAAGACGTGAATTTGACAAGTTCTTTGACAAATTTAGCCATCAGGCTAATTGATTGATATAATCTTGTATGATTTACTAAGATTTTAAAGGAGAAATTATGAAAAAGATCTTAGTAATTGTTTCAATTTTTGTTTTATTTGGCGGGGCTGCTTATTCTTTCATCAACTCCGGAGTAGAAATTAATAACCAGCGCGGATGCTGTTCGCATCATGGCGGTGTTGCATCTTGCGGAAGTAATGGTTATTTTATCTGTGCTGACGGTTCGCAGAGTCCTACCTGTAGATGCAAGTAAGGTATCAAATCTATTATTTATTAAAAACGGCTCCTATTTTAGGAGCCGTTTTTGTTTTATTAAACTAGCTGTAATTTATATTATGCAGCTGCCTTCTTTGATTTTTTATCTTCCCAGAATTCTACAAGTACTGAGCAGAAGAAAATACTTGACCAAGTTCCGATTGCAATACCTAAAATCATTGCTAAAACGAAATCTTTTGTTGTTACACCACCAAAGAAATATAATGCAAGTAATGTAATCAAAATTGTCAATGAAGTATTGATACTTCTTGCAAGTGTTTGGTTAACAGATGCATTCATAATTTCTCCGAATGTCATTTTCTTTGAATAATATCTCAAGTTTTCTCTAACTCTATCGAATACAACGATTGTATCGTGTACCGAGAAGCCTACTACCGTAAGAATTGCGGTGATGAATAAGCCGTCAACCTGAACATTGTAAAATATTCCAAGCAGAGCAAATACACCAACTACAAACAGTACGTCGTGCGCAATTCCGAGGATTGCAGCTAAGGCATAATCAAACTTAAATCTGATTGTCAGGTAAATTGTAATACCCAAAAATGCTAAGCCAACTGCAATTAGAGAGTTTTTAAATAACTCTTTCCCTAATGTCGGACCGACTGAACTTACTGATATCAAATCAGGGTTTTGGTAATCTTTTGATAAAGTACTTGTGATTTGATTTACAGTAGATGTTTCCTGTCCGATAAATTTAGTTCTGATTGAAATAATATTTTTAATATCTTTATTTTCTTTTTGATTGTCCGCATTTGCGTGGATAATTTGGATATTTGGATTTTCCAACCCTATGTTTTCCAAATTAACTCTTATTTTGCCTAATGCATCATTTGAAATATTTTCTTTAACACCATATTGCAAAATAGTACCACCGGTATAATCAATACCTACTTTTAAAGGAATATGATTAGGATTATGGATTCCTGCCCATATTAAACCGATTACTCCAGGTAATAATAGCATTGCCGTAATACATAGCCATACAACTCTATATTTTACAATGTTTATAAGGTGTCTTGATGTTATTGTATTATCTGTTGTCATTTTTTACCTCTTATTTCCTTAGTCTAAAATACCAAAGCGCGCATTTTCACGTTTAGTTTCTTTTGCTTCATAAGCTTTGCCGATTTCAGACGCCTTCAACCCGAATAATGCAGGGTATTTTAATTCCCCTGTTCCAAATATTAAGTGCATAAAGTTCTTTGTAATTGTGATTGCACTAAACATTGAAACTACAACACCTATTGCTAGGGTTAATGCAAACCCCTTTACAATGCTTGACCCAAGCATATATAGAATAATACTTGTGATGATTGTTGTCATATTTGAGTCAAAAATACTAGTGAATGCACGGTCAAAACCTGAATTAATTGCCGTAAATAGATTTCTTCCGGCTTTTAATTCCTCTTTCATTCTCTCAAATATCAAGATATTTGCATCGACCGCCATACCGATAGAAAGGATAAATCCGGCAATACCTGCTAATGTTAGTGTTACAGGAATAGCTTTGAATAATGCAAATAGAATTAAACTGTAGATAATAAGTGCTATGTCTGCGATTAAACCAGGTAATCTATATACAAGCACCATAAACAACATTACAAATCCTAAGCCTAAAGCTCCTGCCAATTTAGATTTTGCAATACTGTCAGCACCCAATGTAGGTCCTACAGTGTTTTCTTCAACGATTTTAGCAGGAACTGGAAGTGCACCTGCGTTTAGCAAGTTAACCATTCTTTCAGCTTCAGCATATTCAAATCCGCTGTCTCCACCTGAAATTTGAGCTTTTCCGCCATATATAGGCTCTCTGATAACAGGTGCTGATTGAAGTTCGCCATCAAAGAATATTGCCATCTGTTTGCCTACAAGATTCTTTGTTAATTCTGCAAACTTCTTTGAACCTTCAGCATTGAACTCTAAGGATACAACCCATTGACCTGAAGAGTCTGTACTTAAAGTTGATTTTGATAAATCTTGTCCGGTAAGTCCTACATCTTCCCAAGTTTGTTCTCCATTAGGTCCGACTGCTTCCTTTTTAAATACCAATTGTGCAGTCTCACCTAAGAAAGCTTTTGCTTCCTTTAAGTCTGTAACGTTCGGAATTTCGATTAAAAGTCTTTTGTCACCTACTTGTTGAACAACTGTTTCTGCAACACCGAGTTTGTTTACACGGTTTTCGATTGCAAATTGTAGACGACTCATTACGTCAGGTGTAATTGTCGTAATATTTTTTGTCGTTTCAGCTTCGATGACAAGTCTGGAACCACCTACCAGATCAAGTCCCAATTTTGTCGGTTTTACGCAAATCGTTACTATTGATGCTATAACTATCAATACGATTGCCCAAAACAAGATAATTTTGTTTTTCACTTTGTTTCCCCTTTATTTATATTGTTTTTTTATTGTTTTTATTTTATCCAAAATTTAATAGAAATTTGATTATGCGAGTAGGCTAATCAATTGTATATCTGTCAATAATCTTAAATAAATCCTCTTTCTCATCTATCGTGAGTTCTACAAGAGGTCGCCTTACATAATCTTCTATTATTCCTAAATGAGCTAGTGCTGCTTTTACCGGTACCGGATTTGGTGCCATAAATAATTTTTTGAATGCAGGATAGAGTTTTCTGTGCATATTTAATGCAGCCTTTGCATCTCCTGTCTTATAATTTCTAATCATAGATTTCAATTCGGTTCCAAGTATGTGCGATGTTACGGAAATTACACCGTGAGCACCAATTGATAGCATTGGAAGTGTCAAGCTGTCGTCGCCTGAATATATTACAAAATCTTCAGGACAAAGCATTTTTAGCTCAGTTACAGCGTCCATATCAGCATAACTTTGTTTGATACCTACAATATTATCATATTTGTCAGCAAGTTTTGCTGCGGTTGCAGGTGCCATATTTACACCAGTTCTTCCTGGAATGTTGTAAATTATTATTGGAAGTGATGTACTTTCAGCTATTGCAGAAAAGTGTGCAATCATACCTGCTTGAGATGGTTTGTTGTAGTATGGAACTACTGACAATATTGCGTCAACTTCTTCTTTCTCGGCCCATTTTGCTGATCTGATAGCAGTTTGTGTGCAATTTGAACCTGCATTCATAATGATTTTTGCTCTGTTTTCGTTTGCACGTTTGATTGTGCTCAGTAGTTCAAATTCTTCTTCGTGTGTAAGTGTAGGACCCTCACCTGTCGTTCCTGCTACCAACAAAGCATCACTGCCGTGTTCTACAAGATGGTTAGTAAGCTCTTCCGCTTTATCAAAGTCTATTTCTCTCTTTGAATCAAATGGTGTTACCATTGCGGTAACAACTTCTCCGGCATCAAATCTTATTGCCATATTTACCTCTTTCCCTATATCAACTCTTTATTTATCCTACAACAAACTATGGTGTATTTCTATAAATATTAAGAAAATTGAAACTTTTGACGCCGTTTTTTCGGGGTAAAAGTTTCAACTGTGTTTATAAAATACTATTAATGTTGCAGTTATCGAAATATTGGTTAAGTATAAGGGTGCCTGTGTTATTGAAGATTTCATAGGTTACCTTTATAAAAATAATTTAATATTGGTGGCTAGGCTGAACAAATCTTCTAATATGATAAAGGTTATCTTCTTGCAAATAGAGATCTGGTTTATATGTATGACAGGATTTGAGAATTTTATAATAAAAATAACAAGTCCTATGTATTAATTATTTTATACAGATAAAGTATATTTTGTTTATCATCCATTGCCTGGATAACAGTTTTTTTCATGACTTCATAGGAAATTTTATTTTTAAAAAGGAACAATTCATATTCTTCAACCTCAAGAGCTTTTGCAATAGCTGACAATGTCTGTGCACTGGGATAATTGATGCCGTTTCCAATTTTGCTGATGTTTTTTGTATCTATGCCAACCATTTCGGCAAATTGTTCCTGAGTATATTTTCTATATTTTCTTAATTTTCTTATTTGTGCGCCTAGATTTTTTTTGAGAGTCATATTTTATTCCTCTTTTTTTATTAACATCAAAAAATTAACATAATTAACTATCTGCTGGATAACAATTTTTTTGAAATTATATGTGATATGTTGACAAGTTTGATTTATTTTGTACGATGTAAAAGTACTAAACAAGGAAATTTAATATGTCTGACAATTCTCAGAAACAATCATTTTTGGATAATATGTTTTCTTACACTACTCGAGTCGACAATTATTGGTATTCTCAGGAATTTAAAATTGCCGGATTAAAAATAAAACATAGAATACCGCCGAAAGAGTATATTAATTCAGAAATATGTACGTCTGATAATAATAAGTTGTATGCCGATTTATGTAATTACACCAAAAAATATAAGAAAATTACATTATTTATTGACCATTCATACGGAGGCGGGTGTGACAAATATTTTTGGAATCAGGTTAGAAAACTTGATAAAACAGAAGTCATAGTAAGGCTGCAATATATAATTGATTACAATTGTTATCGTATTACACTAAATGGAGCTTGCCGTAACTTTTCAATTTTTGATAAGGATATTGAAAATGTATTTAATCAGGTTACTAAATTTGGACTAGACAGAATTATCTTAAGTAATATTGTAGGCTATCCTTCCATTGATAGAATTTTTAAAGCACTAGCGGATTATAAAAAATCTAAGTCTTATTCAAAAATATTATATTGTTTACATGATTACTATTGTATTTGTCCGGATTATGTTCTTCTTAAAGACGGTTATCTCAGATGCAAAGGGCACTGTAAACGTAAGGAATTTAACAAATGCTTTGAGTGTTCAATAGATTCAAGACTAGCAACAGACGACATAAAAAATCATATTCCATTAGCAAAATGGCGTGAAAAATGGCTGAACCTTTTTACAAACACTGTTGATGAAATCATATGTTTTTCAAATTCTTCCAAGATAATATTGGAAGATATTTATCCTTCTATCAAAAACAAAATAGTCGTTAAGCCGCATGAATTTCTTCCATTCAAACATTCCATACATATTGGAATAATAGGGAAAATATTTAGGCATAAAGGCAGCAGTATAATTGATGCAATAATAGATTACGCAGAACATAATAATATATGTGATATCAGCATTTATGTGATAGGTAGTTATTATGGAAACCGTTCTGACAGCAAATTAATAAAAATATTGGGAGAATATGACCGGACAGAATTACCGTCAATTCTTAAACAACATCAAATTGATATGATATTTATTCCGTCAGTGTGGGACGAAACTTTTTGTTATACTGCACAAGAAGCTATAATGACAGACCTGCCGGTGTTATGTTTTGGCTTTGGAGGACAGGCAGAGCAGGTATCACAATATTCAAATGGGGTAATTTTGGAGGATATGAACCCTGAAATTATCTATAGTACAATCAAACAAATTTACAATAACAATAATATGGAGAAATTGAATGTTAAATCTTTTAGAGAAGTTTAATATAACGCAGAAAAATAATGAAACTGCCGAATATATTGATTATGTTTTGAATTCCCAGTTAGACAGATCTAATTTTGTAAAACCAGTTGAGGACAAACATGTATTCAAAGACGATGATGTAAAACTGATTGCATATTATCTCCCGCAATTTCACGATTTTGAGGAAAATATAAAATGGTTTGGACGGGGATTTAGTGAATGGTCAAATACTTCCAAAACTCAGCCGCAATTTATCGGACATTGGCAGCCGCATATTCCGATAGATGTCGGATACTATAATTTGGAAACTCCAAACACTTTTAAACGGCAGATTGAGCTTGCAAAACAGTACGGTATATACGGGTTTTGTTTCTATTATTACTGGTATTCCGGAAAAAAGATTATGGAAAAGCCTATACAAAAATTTTTAGCAGATAAATCTTTAGATATGCCTTTTTTCATGTTTTGGGCAAATGAGGATTGGACTATGCTCTGGGATAACGGAGAATATGGCGAAACCCTTCACCGCCAGCAGCTGTTAGATGGAGATGCCGAAAAATTTATGGACGATATTCTGCCTTATATGAATGATGAAAGGTATATAAAAATTGATAACAAGCCGCTTCTTGTAATTTATAATCTGGCAGATTATCCTTATGATAATTATATGTCATTCAACAAACGTATACGTGAAATTGCAAAAGAAAATGGATTTGACGATTTATACATAATGTCTGTGGTAAAAGGTGTTTATGATTTCGGAAATATGAAAGAGGTTACGGATAAATATAACTTAAATTCTATGCTGGAGTTTTTTCCGCATGGCTTGGAGACCTGGTGGGGAGAGCCGGCAAGAGAACGTAATGTAAAATTTATGAATCCTAAATTCAGTGGAAAATGTTTTGATGTTGCAAGTTATATTGCAAACAAGGACTATATTTTTGATACAAATACGAAACTTTTTAAAGGATGTTTTCCTAATTGGGATAATACTCCGAGAAAGTGCTACAATGGTGCCCAAATTATGCAGAGCAATCCGGCAAATTATAAAATTTGGCTAAAAGATATTATTAACTGGACAAAAGAAAATAAGTCAAAAACTGAACAGTTTGTCTTTATAAATGCCTGGAATGAATGGGCTGAAGGGGCGCATCTTGAGCCTGATCAGCGTTATGGATATGCATATTTACGAGCTACAAAAGAAGCACTTGAAGAGAAATAATATTATTATAAAGGAGTCATAAATGAAGTTAAGGTTATCAAAAGTTTTTTCTGTAGGAAACACCAATGACAGATCGCATAAACTTGTTACTGTTTGCGGTGCAAAAATAAAATTTAAAAGAAAAGACAATTTGCAGCATATTAAAGACAAATTTGATATGCCAAAATTTGATAACCCGCTTGTAACAATATTAATTCCTTGTTATAACCAGTATCAATATACTATTAACTGTTTGTGGTCAATAAAAAATACTATAAAAGATATTCCTTATGAAGTTATTATTGCTGATGATTGCAGCAGTGATAAAACAAGATATATTAGTAAAAGAATAGGTAATATCAGAGTAATAAAAACTGAACATAATTCAGGCTTTCTGTTGAATTGTAATAATGCATTAAAACATGCAAAAGGCGTGTATGTATGGTTCTTGAATAATGACACCATAGTTAAAGAAAATGCTTTGACTAGTTTAATAGATATTTTTAAGTCAGATGAGAAAACAGGAGCTGTTGGCTCAAAATTGCTATATGAAAATGGCAGACTTCAGAGTGCAGGGAGTATTGTGTATCAAACAGCACGGACTTGCTCGTACGGGTGTAATGACGATCCGGACAAATATGAATATAATTATCAAAAAGAAGTCGATTATTCTTGCGGAGCAAGTCTGCTTGTAAGACGAGATATTTTGGATATGCTGGGTGGAGGTTTTGATACAAATTTTGTACCTGGATATTATGAAGATACTGATTTATGTTTTTCTATCCATAAACTAGGTTATAAGGTTATATATCAGCCTTTATCAGAAGTTATACATTATGAATCTATCTCTCATAAAGATGCTAAATTTGGAATGAGTGCAAAAAATAAAAAGAAGTTTTATGAAAAGTGGAAAGATATTCTGGTGTCACATTCTTTTAACGAATCAGACAACTTTTTTGCCAGGGACAGAAGCCAAAATAAAAAAGTGATTTTATTTTGTGATGACTGGATATTAAGACCTGATACAAACTGTGGTAACCGCTCATCCTTTCAGTATATTAAATTTTTGGTATCGCTTGGATATAACGTAAAATACGCAGGTAAAGGATTTTCAGGAGGGTTAAAGCCTTATGAAGACTTGCTTACCTCCGCAAATATTGAAATAATTCCATATAACAATATAGACAACTGGTTAAAAAAATATGGTGCCTATATTGATTATGTATTTATAAACAGACCTGAAGTATGGGAAGTTTTTTATCCATTGTGCAAAATCTATTGTCCTAACATGCAAAAACTTATATACCAAGGACACGATATACATTATTTGAGATTGAAGCGCGGGGTAAATTTTGGGGATAAAAATAAATATTCACAAAGAGAAATTATTGAAATGAAAAATCTTGAGCAGAAAATTTGGGGAATTGCAGATACTGTTCTGTATTTTTCAAAACAAGAAATTGATATTGTAAAATCTTATAACCCTAATATTCAGGCATATCAAGTTCCTTTGTATTTATATGATTCTCTTTCTGATAAAATAAAATATAACGCAGAAGACAGGCAGGGGTTTGTATTTGTCGGAGGCTACGGACATATACCTAATATTGATGCAGTTGTGTGGTTTATGGATAATATTTTTCCACAGGTGTGTGCAGCTTATCCTGATATTAAATTTTATATTGCCGGTTCAAATCCAACGGAAAAAATAAAAAAATATGCCGGCAGAAATGTTATAGTTACCGGATATATTTCTGATGATTAGCTGGACGTATTGTACTCTACAGTGAGGATGGCAGTCGTGCCTTTGCGTTATGGTGCCGGAGTTAAAGGAAAGATAATTGAGGCAATACAAAATAAGGTACCTGTTATAACAACAGACATAGGTGCCGAGGGCGTGAATAATACTTCCGGTATTATCCAAATTGCTAATACGGAAAAAGAGTTTGCGAATGCTGTTATAAATCTGTATAAGGACTGTCAAAAACTTAATGATATTTCTGCTTTATCACATATGTTTATAGAAGAAAATTTTTCTAAAAAAGAAGCCGAAAAAATTATTAAGAATATCCTGAATAAAGAGCCATCCCTCCTTACAAAGTGAGCAGGCAAAATATGCGTTGTGTGACGCTGTATCTGTTACTTTGCTAACTCTCAATATGACTAACAGCTACGGGGGCGACTCGCATTGTATCTATTAGGCTGTTTTCTTTAAATAATTCTATGAGGTTTTGTAAGCAATTTGGCCTCAACTCTTTCCTTTATAGCACCTTGCGGATCGTAGTATGGCTGTACTGTCATTATTTGAGCTGCTATATCCGGGTAATAATATATAAATCTCAATTCGCTTGATGTCAAAGGTTTTTGAGTATGTACGTTTGCGTAACGTGCAAGTTCAAGAATGTTTCTTGCTTCGTGTTCGTCTTTAAATTCTATTTCAAGGTTATCGTATACGTTCCTGAATCCTTTAATTCCGCCGTATTCACCTGTTGTAATCATTCTTCCTGTTTCAATGATTTCAGGTTCGCCTCTTCCTAACTCTTCAAAGTCATAAAGTTCATAGTTTCTTCTGTCTTTTAATGCTCCGTCTGCGTGTATTCCTGATTCGTGAGCAAATGCATTGTCACCTACTGCAGGCTGGTTTATCGGAATAGGTACCCCAAAGGCGTAGGAGGTGTATTTTGCAAGTTGCCAAGCTTTACTTAAATCAATGTTAGGATCTATGTGATATTCGTTTCTAAATCCTGCAGATTTTAAAACTGCCAGCAGGCATGATACCAAGTCTGCATTTCCTGCTCTTTCACCCATTCCGTTTATTGCAGTGTTTATATAAGCATCAACCCCTGCGTCTATTGCAGCTTTTGCACCCATTATAGAACAGCCGACTGCCATGCCTAAGTCGTTATGAAAATGCAATTCTATTGGCATACCTGTTTCTCTTGCGATTTTGTATACCCTGTCGTATGAAGTTTTTGGATCTTCAAATCCAAGAGTGTCACAATATCTGAATCGGGTTGCACCGTTTTTCTTTGCAATTTTTGCAAATTTTATCAAAAAGTCAATGTCGCTTCTAGATGCGTCTTCTGCGTTGACGCCGATAATTTCAGCGCCTTTTGATACTGCGCATTTAACGGCGTCTGCTGTCATTCCTAAAATGTCGTCAAATGTCTTTTTGCCCTGATATTTGCCGTTAATCATTTGTTCTGACGTAGATTGAGATAAATTGCAATTCTTTAATTGTGGTACGTTTTTGAAAGACAATTCAACATCTTCGGCCATCGCTCTCATCCAGCCTGAAAGTTTTGTCGTTGAGATTACGTTTCTTTTGACAAGCTCTAAATTTCCGTTCAGGTAATTTATTTCGTGCTTTGTTGTAGGAAAACCAAACTCTGATTGTGTTATTCCCATATCATCAAGCATTAAGTTAATAATGGTTTTTTGCAGTTTTGCAAGCCCTAATCTTGATGTTTGTACTCCGTCTCTGTTGGTTACATCTACAAAATAAATCTTCTTGTCTTTCATTTTTACTCCTTTTACACTATTTAAATGACTTGCTTTTTGGGCAAAAGTTATTTACAATGTTTTTAGTATGAACATTGTTGGTTCGATTGTCAAGAAAAATTTATAATATTATGAATAACACGAAACAATTAGAGAAAAAGATTAATAAAGAGTACAAGACTGGTAATGTAAAATGTGCTATTGAGTTGTGCCAGATTGGCTTGCAGGAAGATCCTACAAATGCAGATTTGCATTTGAGACTGGGTGATTTGTATCTTGCTTGGCACCTTGATATTTACAATTCTTGCCAGTATATAGATGAGGCGATTACTGAATACCAGAGAGCGCTCGAAACTTATATTGATTCTGCTGAAATATATTTTAAAATAGGGCAGGCTCATTATTATAAAGGTGATTTGGACAAAGCAATTAATTATTTTGATAATGCTATAGAGAAGGATCCAAAGCTTGCTAAGGCATATTATTTGCTTGCAGAAACTTATACCAAAAAGTCAAGATTTCTTGAAGCTGCCATAAATGCTAAAAATGCAATTAAATATAGTCCTTTCTCTAATTCGTGCGCGCATTTTTTGCTTTCAAATTTGTATAGTGTATCATCGGTAAAATCTTTTAAGATGAGTGTTAAATCAAAGTTTGAATATATTTTATCCTTATTAACTTTGCCGTTTGATGCAAGAGCAATTAAAAATGTTTGCAGAGCTATTTCATATTTAAGGTTTGTTCCTACGTGGATAAAAGGAATTTGGCTTGTTAATTCTAAAGGTGTAGAAGAGGCTATTCAGGTCTATATTGATGCTATAGATAAGGCTCCCGGATTTATTCCTTTGTATGGTCTGTTGGGCGATATTTATTGTTCGCTCGGCAGGTTTGAGGATGCGATTACTGAGTATAAGATGGCTATTTGGTTAGATTGCTTGAATATTGCTGCATACAGACATTTAGCTTCTGCGTATGAAGAGTTGGGTGATTATGATAGCGCGGTGGATGTTTATGAAAAGCTTATAAAGATTATGCCAAATATTGCTGATGTTCATTCTAACTTGGCAAATATTCTTTTTATTAAAGGCGATATAGATGGAGCAATTTCACATTATCAAACAGCTGTTACTCTTAACCCGAAAAAAGAGTGGACAAGTGTTATCAATCAGACTTTAGGTTTTGTTTTTCAGGAATCTAAACATGATTTGGATGCGGCTATATCATCTTACCAGAGTGCATATTTGCAAACGCCAGAAGATATTGATATTTATATAAATCTTGGTAGCGCATTTTATGATAAAGAAGATTTTAATAATGCTTTAGCAGTTTATAGAAATGCTCTTGATTTACAGCCAAAGAATGCAAAAATTCATTGTAATCTCGGCTTTTTGTATTGGGGTAACGGAGATTTGGATGAGGCTATAAAAGAGTATGAATTGGCGATTGAGTATGATGAAAATTATGATATCGCATATAATAATCTCGGCGTAATTTATCTTGATGATTTGGGGCGAGTTCAGAAAGCTATTGAATTATTTAAAAAGTCTATTATGTGCAACCCGAATTACGCTCTTGCGCAATTTAATCTTGCAAGAGCAATAACAATTACTGGAGATAAAATCGAAGCAGCAAAATTATATCAGAATGCGCAGAATATTAATAAAGTGACGAATGAAATAGATCCGCAAGAGATTGTTGATAAGATTAATGCATTGTTTGATTAATTATGTGAGATATTGAGCTTCGTATTGCATTGTAAATTTTTTGCAGGGAAAGGAGACTGCTTTAGTTCCTTTTATGCATAATGTGAAAGTTTTTTTGTTTATATAATGAAAAAGTCTAGTGATGTTTTGTGCTAACTTTTTGAGTTGCATTAACAACCTTTTTACATAACTTTTTCGCTTTCAACTTCCACGTTAACAGGTAAGATAAATCCAAACGTAGAACCTTTGCCTACTTCTGATTTTACAAAAACCTTGCCTTGGTGGTATTTTTCAATGGTTGTTTTAACCAGATGTAAGCCCAAACCTGTTCCTTTTACTGTATGTGTATTGTTTTCTACTCTATAAAATCTGTCGAAAATTTTCTTTTGGTGTTCCGGTGCAATTCCGCAACCGCGGTCTGTTACCGTAACTTCCACCTCGTTTGTTTGAGGCAGATTTTTGATGCAGACATCTATTGTAGAGTTGTCAGGTGAGTATTTTATGGCATTTGATAAAAAGTTCGTTAAGGCCCTTTCGATACCATTATAATTGAACATAAATTCAGGGATATTGTCATCTTTATGTACGGATATTGTAAGGTTATGTTCTTTTGTCAGTACTTCAACTTGATTTACACAATTTTCAACAACCTCTACAATGCTGTTGAGTGCTTTTTCCATAGGCGCGTTTGATTCCATTCTAGAAAAGTCCAGAATATCGTTTACCATACCTTGAAGTCTTATTATTTCCTGATTGATTGTTCCTATAAACTCTTTTTGAGTGTCATAGTCAAATTCGTTGCCGTAATTGTATAATGTATCGATATAACTTCTTAGTACTGTTACCGGAGTTCTTAGTTCGTGTGAAACATTCGAGATGAAGTTTGCTCTCATTTGATCCATTTCAGCTTCTTTTGTCATATCTATGAGTACAATAATGTAGCCTACGTAATCTTTGTTTCTCATAAACATTGGAGATATTATTGATTTGATTACTTTATTATCGACTTTGATATTAAATTCTATAGGTTTTTTCTCTATGATTTCCAGCGGGGTATCTTTAAATTGTTCGATTTTGTCTTTGAAACAGTAGTTTTCTGAAGTGTCTATGTAGTTTTGAATTTTAGTATTTAAAAGCTGGTCTTCTGTAACTTCCAAAAGTGTTTGAGCGTGGCTGTTTATCAAAACTACATTATCATCTTCGTCGCATACGACAACCCCGTTTGCAATATTCATAAGTACGGATTCAAACTTGTTTCTTTCAAACATTATTCTGTCAATGTTTTGTTCTTCATATATATGAAGTCTGTTAGACATATCGTTAAATGAATTAAACAAATCTTCTACTTCTGTACTAACGTCTTTGCTTTCAATTTTGTATCCGAATTCTCCTGTTGAAATTTTCTTAACACCGTTTTGTAAAATTCTAAGTTCTCTGGTTATTAGGTAAGTGTTTATAAGGATTACAAAAGCAAAAACCAGCCACGCAACCGCAAATACGAATAATAATGAAGCTCTTGTTGTGGAGGTTATTTGAGAAATTATTCTGCCTGATAATCCTACTGTAACAGAACCGTAATTTTTGTTGTCTCCCGGAATTATGAGGGGAGAGGTCACCATAATGCTTGCTTTTTTAGCCTTGGTTTCAGGTTCTCTGGTTGAATAGATTAGGTTGCCGTTATTGTCGCGGAATTCTATTAAAACAATATCGCTATGTCCCATCAAAAGCGTGTTTGAATGAGCCATAAGTGTATTTTTAATATTTTTTTGCGGAAGGTCTTTGATTACTTCAACACTCTCAATTGCGAGAGCTTTTGAAATTATTTGCCCAAAATTTTGGTAGCCTTCATTGAGCTTTTTTTGGATGTTAAATATTGCAAATATTGCGATTGCAATAATTAATATTGTACTTAACAATAACCCGGAAATTATAAGGCGGTTTTGCGCCGTTAAACTAACCTTTTCACTCATATCCGTATTATTGCACTTATATTGAATAACGTCAAGACAAGTTTTGGTTGGAGTGAGTGTTTATTTGAGGTGTTATTTTTTGCTAACTTTTGCCAGTTGAATAAATTGTTTTGCATCATTTATAGGTATAGCAAAACCTATTCCAATATTGGATATATTATTATCAGGGTTGTATATTGACTGATTTATTCCGATAACTTCGCCTGAAGAATTAAGCAGCGGTCCGCCTGAACAGCCTGGGTTTATTGCGGCATCTGTTTGAATTCTGCCTTTTGTTTTGTCTATTCTTGAGATTATACCTTGGGTTAAAGTTCCTGAAAATCCAAACGGATTACCTATGGCAAGAACTTTTTGCCCTACTTTTATTTTTCCCGAGTCTCCAAATTTAATTGTTTGCAGAGGATGTTTCGGGGAGATTTTTAAAAGAGCTAGATCTTTGTTTTTACCCATTTTGGAAATTATTTCCGCTTTGTAAACTTGACCGTTAAACATGGTGACTTCAACTGAATTACAGCCTTCTATTACGTGCGAACCTGTCAAGATTAGTCCGTCAGAGCTTACGATACATCCTGTTCCGGCGGATACTCCGTCATCAAGTTCCGCATCTATCGATACTATTGCTGGATTTATTCTTTCATATACCGTTATATTTATTTCTTCGTCAGGTATCAGCTGACCTGCGTAAACTTTCTCTATTGGCATATTCAAGTTTAGTCCGAACAGCAAAGCTATTATCAAAATTCTTATAATCATTAAATTTACCTCTCATGTAAAATTATCCTCCCTTTTCTCTTCTTTTCACCCTCCAATTAAAAATGTTTAGGGTTAGTTCTTCGATTTATTATAATTTTAATTCATGACCGGTGATAAATATAAAGTTTTACATTAGATAAAAAACTCTGAATTATAATTCAGAGTTTTATTTTTGTAGTAGTGGTTAATCTTTTAAAATACTGTATGCGACTATGCTGTCAAGGTTTATATTTAGCCAGTCATATTTGAAGCATACATAATCGTGGCATTCGCATTTGTCGTCTTCGCAGGTGCAGTAATCGTTTAGCCTGCATACAAGAACATTTGTCAGGGATAAAATATCTTCGTGGCATTCTTCGCATCTTCCTTCTTTTGTGTAAATATTTCCGTCTATTTTTAAGTAGTTTGTAAATACGACAATTCTATTTGAACCTGATTTTTCTGCTACTTTTAATATTGATTTTGATATAGGTTTTGACATATCTTCCTCCTTTTTTATGTGGTCAGTATAAGTGATATAATAGAAAATTAAATCAGTAGGATGTTTTTAAGTCGGATAATCTTGCAACATTAAAAAAAATATGTTATAATCATAAAAAATTGGAGTGATGATGAAAAAAGCGTTTACACTTTCTGAGGTGCTTATAACCTTAGGAATAATTGGGATAGTTGCTGCAATGACTATGCCTATGATTCTGGCAAATAGCAGAGAAAAAGAAATGGTTTCAAGGTTAAAAAAGGCTTATTCAAATGTATCACAAGCTTTTCAACGTACTATTGTTGTAAATAATACCCCAAATTATTGGAATTTACGACAAGAGGGGGATCCTTCTGGGGCAATTTCGATACAAGACAAGATTTCGGAATATTTTATTGTATCTAAAGATTGCCAGGCTAATGGCGGATGTTGGCCAAATGCTGAAATTATAAAGCTTGATGGAACTTCTACAGGTTTGAATTTTGGTTCGGATACTTCTTTTGCAACATTTAGAATTGCTGACGGTACTTTATATGCTTTTAGAGTTTTAAGTGCTGATTGCGATGCTGATTTTGGTAATATGGGCGCATTAAAGAAAGTTTGTGCCGAAATGTATATCGATATAAATGGTGAACGTAGGCCTAATATAATGGGATATGATGTTTTTAAATTTTATATCGTAAAAAATGGAATTTATCCTGCGGGTTTGTCTAGCGATACGGAAACGTCTTTTGAGGAGGAATGTTTGCACAAAACTTCAGGTTTAGGTTGTACTGCTTGGGTTATTGACAGAGCTAATATGGATTATTTGCATTGTTCTGATATTGGTTGGAGTGGTAAGGTCTCTTGTAAAAATATATTCAATTATAATCATAGTATAGGTATGTAATTAATTGGGACTTATATAGCAAATTCCACTAAATAGGTTAGAACGGTTAACAATGCTCGGTTTTAGCCTATTTTTCATCATTTCAGCACCTAGGCAAATTTTTTCTTTTCATTTTCTTAAGTCATCTAGGTACCTAACAGTTGACACAAAGAAAACGAAAGGATGAAAAAATGAACAACGAAATTAAATGCCCCAAATGCGGAGAAATTTTCCAGGTAGACGAAACTCTTTATACTGCTATAGTAAAACAGGTTAGAGATAAAGAATTTCAAAAAGACTTAAAAGACAAAGAAGCACAATTTGAAAAAGATAAACAGAACCTGCTTTTATCTACCAAACTTGAAATGGGAAAAACATTTGACGAAGAAATAAGTGCTAAAAGAGCTGAAATAATACAATTAAAATCAGAAATAAAATCCGCTCAAATAGCAAAGCAGGCTGAAATTAATAAAATTATTTCGGAAAAAGATAACGAAGTTAATGAACTTAAATACAGGTTAGAAACTTTCAATAAAGACAAAGAGCGTGAAATTGCAAATATTGTAGTGGATATGAATAATAAACTTTCTGCTCAGGAAAAGTTTATTTTAAAGATTACTAATGAAAGTGAACTGGCTGAAAAGGAGTATAAATTACGTGAACAAGGTCTTAAAGAAAAATATGAAACAGAGATAAAATTCAAGAATGACGAAATTGAACGCTTAAAGGATTACAAACTGAAATTATCTACAAAAATGGTAGGAGAAAGTCTGGAACAGCACTGTGAAATGGAGTTTGAAAAATTACGTGCTACAGGGTTTAAAGCAGCTTATTTTGAAAAAGATAATGAGGTTAAGTCTGGCAGCAAAGGTGATTATATCTACCGTGATTATGATTCTGACGGTAATGAATTTATCTCGATAATGTTTGAGATGAAAAACGAAGCTGATACAACTTCTACAAAGAAGAAAAATACGGATTTCTTAAAAGAGTTGGATAAAGACAGACGTGAAAAGAAATGTGAATATGCGGTTCTTGTTTCAATGCTGGAACCTGAGAATGACTTGTATAACAACGGAATTGTTGAAATGTCTCATTATTACGAAAAAATGTATGTAATAAGACCGCAGTTTTTTATACCTATAATCACTGTTTTAAGAAATGCTGCGTTGAACTCTTTAGAATACAGGAAGGAACTTGCCCTTGTAAGAGCTCAGAATATAGACGTTGCAAACTTTGAAGCAGCCATGAACGATTTTAAAGATAAATTTTCAAAGAATTATGAGCAGGCAAGTAAGAAGTTTAAAATTGCTATTGATGAGATTGATAAGACTATAGAACGCTTGCAGAAAACTAAAGAAGCATTGTTATCTTCTGAAAATAATTTGAGGTTAGCGAATAACAAGGCGGAAGACTTAACAATAAAGAAACTTACGAAGAATAATCCGACTATGCAGAAGAAGTTTGAGGAGGTAAGACTTATTGCGAAATAGCGGAATTGCAAATAGTTAGAACAAGAGCAGTGAAACTGCTCTTGTTTATTTACTTCTAAACGTTACGGTATCTGTATAAGTTTCAGTTTGCAGATTCGGGAGATACATCACTGTATAATTCTGTCTGTTATCCAGAAATTTTAATACAGCATTGTCAAAGGAGGTATTTCCTGAACTTTCAACCAGTTCATAGTTTCTTAACCGCCCCATTTTATCTACAGTGTATCTTACTTTTGCTTTTAAGTTTTGATTCTTTACAGGATATGAAAAACCGTCCATCAGGGCTGAA
>CASDRS010000016.1 GCA_949283255.1 uncultured bacterium
GGGTGAGAATACGGATATAAGAAGCAGAATAGAGAGTGCATCCTCAAGAGAAGACTTTATATTATTGAGAGATGCAATAAATGCAATGCCAAAAGGAGCTGAAAGAACCGAATTGGTTAAGATGTACAATGTGGCTCTTAAGTCATTAAATTTATCACAACTTAATGATGTACAAAATGTTTCAACACAACCTCCAGTTGTAAAAGATGTTAAAACACCAAAAGTAAAAGAAAAGCGCAAACCTGAAGACTTACCTGTAGAAGAAATTTGGCAGGTAGTACATGAAATTCAAAAAGAATACAAAGAAGCTGAGCCGGTATTTAGACAATTTTTAGCAGATAATAATTTTGACCAGCTTGATGCATCAGGCAAAACGAGCGCAAGATTAAAGAGTGAGCAAAGTTTATACGATAAAATTGCAAACTATATGATAGATCACCCTCAAGCAACTGTTGAGGATGCGGTTAAAGATGTTCGTGATGCTTTTGGTGCCAGAACAAAAGTTGCATCAGGAGATTTTAGAAATCAACCTGAAGTTAAAGCATTGTATGATGCGGGCGACAAGCAAGGTGCATTAATGAAAGCTGCTGAATTGCAGTCTCAACAAGCTGTTAATATGTTAAAACGTGTTATTGAGAAACAAGTCAAAGATGGTAATGCTCCTTCTATTATGAGAATAAGTAACTATGTAGCAGATGATGGAACTCCTTATGTTACAGAGGCTCAGTTAGCTGATATTCAACAATTTGCAGCCGAACGAGGAATAATGATTGATTATGTTGCAAAAATTGATAAGTCAGATCCTAACTATGAAAAGATGAAAGCCCAAGGTTATAAACCGACAACGAAAGCTCAACCTTCAGGGTATCCTGCGTTACAAATGAATTTTGTAACAAAAGATGGCAAGATTATGGAATGGCAATTTAGAGGACTTCTTGTTGATGTAGCTGCGGAAGGTGAACATATAATCTATGATTTAAGAACCGGAAAAAATATTACAGGTCAACATCCGGAACTTGCGTGTTTGTATGATCCTATCAAGGGATTATTATCTAAAGATAAAATGGATGAAGATGTTTATAAAGAATATAATCGTTATTGGAAAGATACTTACAACCATTTCAGAAAATTAGAACTTGGATTTGAGAGTACTGCACCAAAACTCGCGGATTATGGCAACGGCTACAAGTTTGATGAAAGATTAAGTGCAGACAACTTAATTGCGTTGCATGAAATTTCAGAAAAGCTTAAAAATGGCGATATTGATGAAGCGACAGCATTACGTACATACAACGAAGCTATTGCAAAAAATGTAAATGTTGAATCGCTGGATCAAAGTCTTGCAAATTTAATAGCACAAAAATCCGATATTTTTAAGGATATTAAAGGTTTTAAAATTACTGAGTTGCAAGACAATATTAAGGACTTAGCAGATGTAAATATTTTACGAACAATTCAGAGTGAATTACGCAAAGGTTCTCCAAATGCAAAATTTGTTTGGGCATTATCTCAAGCTGACAATTTCTTGACAAATCAAAAATTATCAACAGATGTGACAAATGAATTATGGCCAAAAATCAAGACTGGCGGTGATATTGATACGGCATTAAGAGACGGATTCTTGGACTACATATCTTCTTATAATAAAGATGCAGGAGAATATCTTAAAAAGAAATATCTGGATAAAGTAGAAGAAAATCCTTTGGATGTTTTAGCTGAAAAGGCTGCCAGAGAAAATATTTCTCCTCAAGAATTTCAGGATTTAAAAGATGATTTTTCATCTAAATTAAAACAGGATATTGGGAGCTCAGTATCATATTATCTTGGTAGAATAAATAATATTAGCAATATCGAAGATTTTAAAGCAGTTATTGAAGCATACAAATTTTTAGAAACTAACAACGTAAAAATAACATTCGGTGGTACTGCGGATATTATTGAACACGTAAATCAAAATAATTTAAAAGATTTTAAACAAATCTTTGAATATTTAAAAGAAAATTCTCAATATAGTAATGAAGACATTGTTTGGATTGCAGAATACGCAAAACCAAATTCTACAGAATCTTTAAAAAAATTATATAATGCGCTTGCAAAAAATCCTGAAATATTTAATGAACCTCTGTCAGGAGAAATTTTTCTACACCTTACTCCGGAAGTTGTTGATGCAAGATTAGACTATTATAAGATGATAGAAAATGATGAAACAATGCCTTTAACTAACAAAATTTTTCAAGTTGCAAATATTGTACCGGAAAATCTGAACATTGCAAAAGAAGTCTATAAACGTTATAAAAATAATGAAATAAAATCTTCTGATAATATAGCATCAATAATCGATATAAACAAAAAACGACCAATAGAATTTGTAAAAGAAAATCTTGACTTAATTATTAAATATGAAAATGAAGCATACAGAATCAATAATAAAAATATTGAACTAATAAAAGCTGCCGGAGAACAAGGCTATTCTTGTGAAGATTTAACGAAACTTATAAATCTTCGCAGAGATAACTCTGGAAGCAAAGATCAAATCCTAAATTTGGTAAAAAGTGGAAAATCAATACAAGCAGTTGAATTTGCTATCTACAAAAAAAATGTACAACAACAAATATCAAAACCACTCCCTTATGAGCCGGAATCAGCCTATACGCTTGATCCAACAAGTTCAGGTCTTACAGCTTCGAGCACTGCAACCGAAAATATGCTGCCGTTTGAAGCATTAAATACACCAAAAACTCAACTAAAAACTCTAAACGTTCCTTCTTTTACGGAAATTTTTGACAATCTTGAAAAAGGAATTCCTTTAAAAATAGAAATTCCAAATGAAGGCAACATGAAACCAAAAACAGGTGATAATCATATCCATAGTGAAGATATATCAAGACTCGGTGTTGAGGAAGATGCAGGTTATGAACTTCAATATGGTATAAAGAGAAACTGGAGTGATGCAAAAATTGCCAGAGATTTAATGCAGAATTTCTATAACGGTCATGGCGGAACTCTTGAAGGTGTAACTATTGATGTTCAAAAAGTCGGCACAAAATACAAAGTTCGCATATCAGGTAAAGGAACTTATGACTATGGATATTTAGACGCATTAGGAGCAGGCTCCGGTGATGTTGATCCTACAAAACTGGGACGTCAATTTGGTGAAGGAGCCAAAATTGCTGCTCTAAGTTTACTTACAAGAGCAGGAGTTAAATATGTCAAATTTGCAAGTGGCGAATGGGATATGACCTTTAAGCGTTCAGAGGATAATGTGGACAAAGCCCATATGACACAAACTCTTACTAAAAATGATAAAAATGTTGACGGAACATTTGTAGAATTTACTGTTTCAAATCCACATGTAGTAAAAGAAATCATCAACGCCAGAGACTATTTTGAGCACCCTTATAACCCAGATTTCCAAAACTTTGATTATGAAAACGAATTTTTCGGAATAAAGATTTTACCTAAAGGTGAAAAAGGTAATATCTATGTTGTTCAAAGATATGAAACAAGTCAAGGTATAAATAATTCTGTTAACGGATTTTCAATAGTATTCAAGAAAAATCCTGATGACCCTGAATTAGTATACAAAACCCATAACAAATATTCTTTGAATGTAGACAGAGACAGGGGTCAATTAAGTAATACTGATATTCAGCAACTTGTATCAAAATATGCAAGAACTATGCCAAAAGAAGAATTGGGAAAATTAATATCTTCTCTTGAGCCGGTTTGGTCAAAACCTTCAATAGCAAGATCTGCACAGGAAAATGCTATTGTGGATGGATTAATTTCCGCCGCTGAAAGCAGTTCAATAAAATTAGACTTTCTAGCTAAAAAATATGTTTTCATGAGCAGTAAAGCTTCAGCAGAAGATAGGCAGATGGCAGAACTTATGGGCTATAAAGTTGTAGATATGAATGAATTGCAATTTATTGGTTTGAAAAATTTCAGCAAGCTGAATGAAAAACATAAACAAGTTAAAACTCCTAACGAAATTGAATCACAAAGAATTCAAATCCTAAATGAAGCTGTTCGTGTAATTCAGCAATGTCTTCCAAAAGATAAAGCCGATTTAATAAGAGAGGATGAAGTTAATACTCCAAAATTTGTATATAGTGAAGGCGGCAGCCCGAACGAGCGTGCTGAAGCTATTGTAAAATATGGTGTATACAAAGGTCACTGGATAAAAGAATCTTCACTTTATACAGATAAGTTTGTTGATCTTTTAGCAACTTGGTTACATGAAATGTCTCACAAGAAAGGCGGGGATGTTTCCACTGAATTTACAAATGCGCTCAAAGATATAGAAACAAATATTCTGCAAATATTAACAAATAATCCTGAAGCTCTTGCTAAAATTAAATACTTGGCAAAATTATATAATGGAATTGATTCGCAAATGACCTTGCCAAAATTTGATACAAAAGCTTATAAACAGCAAACAACAGCAGAAATTTCAACACCGACCGAATATGTAGAATATAGCGAAGCAAATCCTGCTGATGCGCAGAATAATGCTACAGACTTAATGGATTGGAGAATCGGACCTAAGGTAGAATATAAGCCATTACCTGACATTCCGCATACTGATATTACTCCGTTACCGACAACATCAGAACTTATGTCAACACTGCAAAAGACAGGTTCGGTTCACTTAACTGTTCCAAACGCAGGCGGATTAAACCCTACAAACTCTGAAAATCCTGTAATTTTACCGGAAGATGTTTCTGAGCTTGGTCAAACTGAAAATGCAAAAATCAAAATTAGATATGCAGAAGCTATCAACTGGAGCAATTTTAAAATTGCGAGAGATTTAATTCAGAACTTTTATGATGGCAACGGACATACTCTTGAAGGAGTAACCTTCAAAGTTGATAAGACTGCTGACGGATATAAAATAAGAATTGAAGGTCTCGGAAATTATTCATACGAGCATCTTAAACGAATCGGCTCCAGCACAAAGCCTTATCTTGTTGAAGATTTGGGTAACTTTGGTGAAGGAACAAGAATAATAGCAAGTTCACTTTTGGCAAAGGGTTCTGATAGCGTAAAATACGGTTGCGGTGAATGGCAACTCACATTTGGTCGACAAAACGGACGTATTGCTGGAGATGATGTTGTACAAACTCTTACTAAAGCTTCTAAACCGGTAAAAGGAAACTATGTAGAATTTACTACACAAGACGCTGCTCTTGCAGAAGAAATCTTAAATGCAAAAGATTATTTCTATCATCCGAATAATGAAAATTTCCATAATTTTGAATATGAAAATGAATACTTTGGTTTCAAACATCTTGACAGTTCTGATGATACGACAGTTTATCTTGGTCAGAAGTATGAAATCAATAACGATTTCAAGAACTTACCGCAGAAACTTTGTATAGTATTTAAAAAACTTCCAAACTATCCAGCGATAAAAGAATTGAATGGCAACCAGGAATATAAATTGTCTACAGGATGTGATCGTATCGGATTAGATAAAACTGATATAACTTTATTGGCACAAAGATATGCTGCAACAATGACAAATGATGAGCTTATGCAGGCGCTAGCATCTTTAGAAGATATTTGGGCTACGACAAATCCGAGAGATGATATGATAACTAATCCTTGGGGTTCTTCTTCATTAGAATATGTTTTCGCAAACGGGTTGCTGAGTGAGGCAATTCACAGACACTTAAGTCCTAAAGAACTTCCTAAAATTGTTACTTTAAGTGCGGAGACACCTTCAGAACAAATTGAATATTTCCAAAAAGAAGGATATAAGTTTGCATCACAATTTTGGTCCACAATGGCACCTTCGGCAGAACAATTGTATGCACAAACACATAAACTTCATTCTGTACAACCTACAGAAGTTGAAGATAAAAAACTGAAACTTATCAGAAAGGCCGCTGAAATCTTTTTAGAAAACGATAACTATGGAGTAATGCCAAAAAATATTTCAAGCGTAAATGAATATGTATTTAACGCAGCTGATTCAAACTGTCCTCCAATTCATGCAAAAATTGAAAACGGTGAATATAAGGGTCTATTCATAGATAGAAAAGTATTAAAAGAAAAAGATTTTCTATCAATAGTACAAGAAGCAATATGTCAAATGCTCCATGTTGCAGGTAATGACAAATCTGCAAATTATAGTTATGAACTTACTGATTTGTTGAGCAGTCAAGTGGATCAATTTATTTCAAATCCGACAGTTTCAAAACGACTTAAGGTATTGGAACAGATGTACAAAGAACTTGGCGAATAAGGCTGGTATTTTAGTTAAATATGTTATAAAATAAAAAAGAGGTTTAATATGAAAGAGATTAACACCGACCAAATACATAGAACAAATTTTAAAGGAATAAAAAGAGTGAATAAAGAAGAAAAAACACTTGACAGTTGTATAGATCTTTATACCAAAAAATTACTGGCTCGCGCAGAGCGAGAAGTGCCTGAGTATGGAGAATTTACACCGGTGTATGAGCAGTTTGCCAATCCTGACAAATCGCTATCAGCGACAGATTTTATGTTAAAAATTGCAAAACCGCCAAAAACAATTCAAGGTCATGAAAAAATTCGTAACCTTACGGTTGTTGCATACAGACTGCCTCTTCCATATAAAGCAGAGCGTATAATTGCAACCGGCAACAAAGATGATATTTTAAAAGAATTGCAATCTCCTGAAGTTTTTGACAAGATTAAGCAAGCTGCAAACAGCCTTTCATACAATCTTGAAGATGTATAAAGTTCGTTGCATTCATTAATGCGTCGTGCTAAGATTTTTTTATGGACGCATCTCATATAAATTTAACAATAAGACCAATGAAACAGACCGATATTGATGCTGTTATCGGGATAGAGGAGGAATCTTACGGTTCTCATCACTGGTCAAAAGAGTCGTTTTATAATGAATTGTCAAATGATTTGGCATATTATTTTTGTGCTTTTAATGATGAAGGTACTTTAGTTGGTTATACAGGTACATGGCAAATTTTAGAGGAAGCCCATATCACAAATATATCAGTAAAACCCGATTTTCGAAGACGCAAAATTGGTGAATCTTTACTGCATACGGTTATCGAAAATTGTTATGAGCACGGAGTTAAATATATTACACTCGAAGTCCGAGTATCCAATGAAAAAGCAATAAATTTGTATAAAAAATATGGATTTAAGTCTTTGGGTAAAAGAAAAGGATATTATCAAGACAATAATGAAGATGCGTTAATAATGTGGACAGAAAACATATTTTACGATAAATTTAAAACTATATACAATAAAAATATTGAAAATCTTAAAAAGGTTGTAACGATAAATGAGTGAAGAATCACAAAATAGAGAAGAGCAAGAAAAAACCCCTTCAAAACCAAAAGTTCATACAAATCATAAGAACGTTCAAGTAAAAAAATCACGAGTACAAAAGGTAAAAACAAGAGACAATAAGAAAAAGAAAAGGGGAATACATATAGGCATTGGCAGTATAATGTTAATGTTCTTTTGCTCATTTTTAATAGTAGTGGCAACTTTTTTACAGTTAAATATAACTCACATGATAATCCCTATGAAATTTTGGATGGGCGAACCTACAAAAATGAGTGATTTTATATTTTCAATAAAGTATATACCGCAAATTCCTATAATAATGTTTATAGTAGGGTTGCTAGGTCGCAAATTAGGTAGCATAAGTATTTTATTGTACATAATAGCAGGATTATTTTTCGTTCCGGTATTTGCTTTAGGTGGAGGCTGGAGATACATATTTGAATATAGTTTCGGGTATATTTTTGCATATTTACCTGCAGTATTTCTTGTCGGTACAATTTTAAAGAAAGATTATTCATACAAAAATGTTGCAAAAGCTGTATTTGTAGGGGTATTAACAATTCACCTGATAGGGATAATATATATGATGTTACTTGCATATATCAAACATGCCGGCTGGGGATTTGTTACAGGCTGGATTGCAGCACAGAGCGGTATCAAAGTTTTGTATGATTTTGTATTTAGTTATCTTGTAATTTTAGTTGCGAAATATGCAAGAATAATTTTGTGGTTTTACTTATAGTTTTTTAATGAAAAAATATCGTAATATTTAACTATTGACGGAATAAAATTTTTATTTCACAATGGCGGCATAACTAATGGTATTAACAGAGGAGAGTTTATATGTTATCAACTTTTATCGAAGATATTACGGCACGTCAAATATTGGATTCTCGAGGAAATCCTACAGTTGAAGCTGAGGTAAAATTATCCGGAGGGATAATCGGCAGAGCCGCAGTGCCTTCAGGTGCATCAACTGGAATTTTCGAGGCATTGGAACTTAGAGACGGAGACGAAAATTATTATTTAGGTAAAGGGGTAACAAAAGCAGTCAATAATGTAAATAATGTTATAGCTCCTGAGCTTATTGGAGAAGACGCTTCCAACCAGCAGCAAATCGATAATTTGATGATAGAAATTGACGGGACAGATAACAAATCAAAATTAGGAGCAAACGCGATATTGGGGGTATCTCTTGCTTGTGCAAAAGCTGCATCTTTAGCACACAAAATTCCTTTATACAGATATTTAGGCGGATTGAATGCAAGTATTCTTCCGGTACCTATGATGAATATTATAAACGGCGGTGCACATGCTGATAATAATATAGATTTTCAAGAATTTATGATAGCACCTGTAGGGGCATACAATTTTCAAGAAGCAATAAGAATGGGTTCTGAAATCTTCCATACATTAAAAAGTGTATTAAAAGGGCGAGGACTCGTAACGTCAGTTGGAGATGAAGGCGGATTTGCGCCGAACCTTAAATCTAATGAGGAAGGTATAGAAGTTATTCTTGAAGCGATAGAAAAAGCCGGCTATGACACAGAGCAGGTAAAAATCTGCTTAGATGTTGCATCTTCCGAGTTTTATGAAGAGGGGAAATACACTCTTGCTGGAGAAAATAAAGTTTTAAACAACGAAGAAATGACCGAATTTTTGACAAAATGGGTAGATAAGTATCCGATTATTTCAATAGAAGACGGTATGGCAGAACAAGACTGGGACGGATGGACTATGCTTACACAGAAGTTGGGTAACAGATGTCAGTTGGTTGGAGACGATCTTTTTGTAACCAATACCAGAAGGTTAGCAGAAGGTATAAGAAGACATGTTGCCAATTCGATATTGATAAAAGTTAATCAAATAGGCACATTATCGGAAACCTTGGACGCAATAGCTGCAGCAAGCGCAGGCGGATACACATCCATTGTATCTCACCGTTCAGGAGAAACAGAGGATACATTTATAGCAGATTTGGCAGTTGCGACAAATTGCGGTCAAATAAAAACAGGTTCAGCATCTCGTTCTGACAGGACAGCGAAATACAATCAGCTTATCAGAATAGAGCAGGAGCTTGGTGCATCTGCCAAATATCTTGGATTGCAAGCTTTTAACGGGCAGAGATAATTGGTTTAACAATTACGTTTCTTAATAAATAGGCAATAAAAATATTGTTTGTGTTTTTATCTAATTATGTAGGTTAGATAAAAGAAGGAAGATACGTATGATTAATCCAGTTGGTTTAAGTCCTGTTGCAGGTAATGTTAATACAAATTTGTTAAATCAAGTGAAAACGGATAAAAAGCCGGTTGAAAATAATAATGCGGAAGCACCTAAGGCAAATGGTGCAGACGTTCTTGCAGTTTATAACCAAGCTGCGATAAAAAAGCCTGAAAAAGCAGATAAAAAAGATTTAGAAACTCTTAAAAATTTACAACCGTCAATTCCGACAGTATTGCAGCCGGAAGCAATAAAAGTTCTAAAAGGCGACAGAATTAAAACAGCACATGGAAACTTATATGCGATTGTAGACAAAACTCCTGAGACGACAACCACATATATAATGGATGTTCAAGCACCTGAAGATGCAATCAGGAAGATAATTACAACCGATAATAAAACCGGTAAAAAGATAAGAGTTCAAGAAAACTTTAATGAAATCAAAGAAGGAGTGTTACCTAGTACATTCTTAACAGAGATTTACGAATTTTATCCAAATTCAGATGATGTTAAAAAACTGACAACATATTATCAAGGCAAACCGGAAGTAATTGAAGAAACCGTACATAATGAAGACGGTAGTAAAAAACACTATATCAATGACAGAAATACACTTATGATATGTGAAGAAAAGCCAAAAGACGGTGTAACAAAAATAACGAAATATGATAACGACGGGAATATAACAAGCGTTGAAACTGAGAAAAAAGCGGAATATTACTCCGAAACAGTAAGATATGATAAAGGTATTCCGACAGAAACAGTAAAGGAAGTAAAGAAACCGACCGAGAATAAAACAGGCAAAGATCCATTTAATGATGAAAATCTGAAACCTGCAGAAAAATATGATATTAACGGTGATCCAAAAACGTTTGAAGGTGAAAAAGAAACATATTCAAACGGTGCATTGCAATCAATCAAGGTAAAGAATGATAAAGGCGGAGAAATTACATACTTATTTGATTTAAATGGAGATCTTGAATCAATTGATGATAATTTAGATGCAGACCACAAAAAAGCTATACTTTATCACAAGCCTGAATGCTCTGACAAAAACGGTCATTACACAATAAAAGAAGATTTAGGAAACGGTATCGAAAAAGATACAACTTATGTAGATAATGGTACAGTTGAAGTCAGAGTCGTAGATAATAAAAATGATTCCGAGAAATACGCTCAATATTCAAAAGACGGATATATGGAAATGTATATCGAAAACGGCTCAAAAGATAATGCTGTAAGAATGTTATTTGATAAAGACGGAAATCTTCTCGAATAGTAACAAACTTTTCAAGATTGAAATTTTATAATATAATAAACATGTTATGTTTTTATATGGAATTTTATCAACAGTTGTTTTTATTGTAGGGATGCCATTTGTTTTGGGTGCCAGAAAGATTATCGGCAAATCCAACGCAGGTATAAAAGAAAAATTAGGTTTTATTGATATGCCTGAATTGGGTGAAGAAGATATAATAATGCTTCACGGTGTATCTGTCGGAGAAGTAATTGCGCTTGAAAATTTGGCAAAACAGCTTAAAAAAACATTCCCGCACAAAAAGCTTGTTGTAACGACGGGAACAAAAACAGGACAGGAAATTGCGCAGAAAAAATATGCTGAAATTGCAGATTTTATAACATATTTCCCTTATGATATACCGTTTTGCGTAAACAAATTTTTGGATACAATAAAGCCATCAATTGTTTTGATAGCAGAAACAGAGATATGGCCATATTTTGCATACGCTTGTAATGAAAGAAGTATTCCAATATTTATTATAAACGGCAGAATTTCTGATTCAACATTTAAGTCATACGAGAAAGTGAAGTTCTTCTTTAAAAAAGTTTTTGAGAATTTTACTGCAATATATACTCAAAGTGAAGATGACAGAAAAAAATATATTGAGATAGGTGCATCTGAAAATAAAGTTGAGGTAATGGGTAATCTCAAGTTTGATGTAAAGAGAAAAGATGCAGATATCCAAATGGGTCAACAGGGTTATAGAGTAATAATTGCAGGAAGTACTCACTCCGGTGAAGACGAGATAGTTTTAAAAACTTTCAAGGAATTAAAAGAAAAGCATTCTGATATCAAACTTCTTCTTGCACCGCGTCATCCGAAACGGATCCCTGATGTAGAGAGTTTAGCAAAGCGGATGGGTTTCAATTATGGGTTACGCTCAAGAGATGACAAATTTAACGAATATGATTTAATTTTGCTTGATACCCTCGGAGAATTGGGTAAGATGTACTCTATATGTGAGTTTGCATTTATCGGCGGAAGTTTTAACAAAACAGGAGGTCACAATCCTCTTGAAGCAACCGTATATGACAAACCAACCATAACCGGACCATCTATTCATAATTTTAAAGACATATATTGGACGTTAGACAAAACCGATGCAGGAAAGATTGTAAAAACTCCTGAAGAACTTAAGAATTATATGGATAAACTTCTTTCTGATAAAGACTTTTATAATAAGGCTTGTCAGGATTGTAAGACCGTATTTGAAGCACAACAAGGTGCATTGGATTTTGTAATCTCTAAGCTTAAAGAATATTAATAAAATAGCAAAATAAAGCAATTAATAAAATTTTTGTAATTTAATCTGCTTGGAAGGAAGCAGTAAAAATGTACATTACTCCCAATAAACCATATACCCCGAATTTTCAAGCGCTAAGAGTGGCGCAGGCCAGCAATACGATAAACGGCACACTGACAAAGCTTGATGTATATAGTCTTTCTCATAAAGATAAACATTTTTTACGTCAACTTTGTGAGCGAACAGATATGAAGAAACTTATGCCTGGGCTAGGTAATGACGAGTATAAGAGATGGCATGAAATGCTGGAAATCGCTACAGACAAAGCCGAAAACCCTGACAGACGAACATTTGTTGTAGCCAAAAACGGAAGTCCTTGCGGGATTATAACATTCAAACCCGGCAAAAAAATCTTTGACTTGGATTGTATATGTACTTGGCCTGTAGAATTTGGCAAGAAGGTAAACCTCGCAGGTCAAACTTTATTCAAAATGATGTTTGAAGAATTTTCAAAAGCAAAAGCAAACAAAATCAAACTTGATGCAATTACAGATGGTCCTTATCCTACTGAGCCAAAATATGCAAAATTAGGTTTTAGGGCAATAGGAACTCGTGATAATAATAAAATAGAGATGGAAATTTCTTCTAATAGCGTAAAGAGCGCGCTTAATCGTTTGGACGAAAAAATTGAGCAGGTAGATATTAAAGATTCCGATACGGTTAACTTATGTGATGAATTAAATATATAATGAGTTGACTTATATTCAAAATCAATTAAAATAATATTGTAGGGCGAGGTTATATGAGATTAACAGAGAAATTAAAACAATACGAACAACAATTCATGTTTATCCGTTGGGCTACAGGTGGTGAATATGGCAAACTTCGCTATGTAGGTTCAGATTTTATTGAATTCCAGATAATCGATGTTGATAATATGGAATTTAGTGAAACCGTCTTTATCCAAAGCGGCCTTATTTTGGAAGTTTGTATCGGCGGATCTGATGTAGCCAGAATTGTTGCCGAGTTTTCATCTAAAATGTCAATTGATTAGGATTTTTACTTGCAGGAATATTTATTGTGTTATATAATTAAGGTCTTATGAAAAACGTTAGACAAACAAATTTAAATATACATAGAGACTCTTGGGTAGAAATTAATATAGGAAATTTGGCACACAACGCAAAAGAAATCAGAAAGAATGTTCCTTCTGATACAAAGTTGCTTGCTGTTGTAAAAGCAGATTCTTATGGACACGGTTCAGTGATGCTTGCTCCGACGCTTTTGGTTTCAGGCTTTGATATGCTAGGTGTTGCGTCAATTGATGAGGGTGTGGATTTACGAAATGCTAAAATCAATTGCGAAATTCTTGTTTTGGGAGCGGTTCCTGTTTGGGCAGTAGAAACTGCAGTTCAGGAAGATATATCCATTCCTGTTTTTTCTGACGCTCATTTAGAAGCTTGTCATCAGGCTTACCTTAGAACAGGACAAAAACCTAAGGTTCACGTAAAAATTGATACAGGCATGAACAGAATTGGGATCGGTTATGATAGAGCCATTGATTTTATCAAAAAAGTTCAATCGAGCGATTTCGTAGATCTTAAGGGTATATTTACCCATCTTGCTGTTGCCGAAGACAGAGAAAAAACACAAATCCAAATCGACAGATGGAATAATGTTATCTCAAATATTGATACAACAGGTTTGTTATTGCATATCCAAAATACTGTTGGTACTATGTGTTATGATATTCCTCTATCAAATATGCGTCGTGTCGGGATTGCGTTATATGGTTTGTATACAGATATGCCAAATGATAACAAAGGTTTTCGCCCTAATTTGAAACAGGTTATTTCATTAAAAGGTCGAATTGTTCATATCCACGATGTGAAAGATCATGAAGGCGTAAGTTATGGTTTTACCTATCGCGCAAAGGGAACTCGTACTATTGCAACTATTCCTATCGGATATGCGGATGGAGTTTCAAGAGGTCTTTCAAACAAAATTTATGGCGTTTTAAACGGACAAAAAGTTCCTCAAGTCGGGAATATCACTATGGATCAGATGATGTTTGATATAACAGGTGTAAAAGCAGAAATCGGTGATGTTATTACACTGTTGGATGAGGATAACTCTATTGATGAGTGGGCAAGGATATTAAACACTATAAATTATGAATTGACTTGCCGTTTGAAAGTTCGTTTGCCAAGAGTTTATACGAGGTAAGAATATGAAAATTGGTGTTATCGGATTGGGCCTAATCGGTGGTTCTATTTTTAAGGACTTAACTCGATTGGGTTATGATGTTGTAGGCGTTTCGAAATCACAGAGCGGAGATAGAATTTATAAAAGCTATGACGTTTTAAAAGATTGTGAGATAGTTTTTGTATGTTCGGCAATGAATAAAACTCTCGAAGTTCTTGATGAATTGGAAAAGATTTTGCCTCAAAATGTTATAGTAACTGATGTTTGCAGTTTAAAAGAATTTGTTTGCAAAAAGTATCATCCATATATTTTTATACCATCACACCCAATGGCAGGAACAGAAAATAAAGGATTTGAAAATTCTTTTGAAGGATTATTTAACGGCGCAACGTGGGTTCTTACTCCATTCAAAACAACACCTGAAGAACCTGTAAACAAACTTGTCAGTATAATTAAACAGCTGGGTGCAAAACCTCTGTTTACAACTCCTCAAAAACATGATGAGGCTGCTGCGATGATATCTCACATGCCAATGTTGGTTTCTCAGGCGCTTTTTCTTGCCGCAAGAGAAAATCCGCTTGCTTTAAAAATGGCAGCCAGCGGTTTTCGGGATATGACAAGGCTTGCGTTGTCTAATGAGGAAATGGCAAAAGATATGGTGTATATGAACCATAAAAATATTCAAGATGCCATTTTGAGATTATACAAATCCGTTGGAGAGTTAACCTCAGGAGATTATGAGGCCTTAATAAAATCAATAAAAGAAGAACGCTCCAAGATGTTTAAGTAAAAATAAGTTTTTGAAAATCTTATATGAAAAAAAGCCATTGTATATATTACAATGGCTTTTTGTTTACATTCTCTAATATCCCTATGCTACATTGTTGTTTGATGAAGATCTGAAAATGCTTTGTCCGAGTCCTACAAAGAACCCTAAAACAGCTCCACCGGCAATATAAGCAGGTGTAACTCTTTTATCTTTAACTGCACTCTTAAATCCTTTTACGCAACGTTTGAACATGTCAGCAGCTCTTTCGTTTACGCTGGCAATAATACCTTTTAGCTCAACCATATCTCCGTGGTTAAGGTTAGCATCTCTAATAACTTTGCGCATATTTACAGCCTTTTTACCGGCAGTACCTTCAGCGTCTACCATCTTAATAAATGTATCTTGCGCCAGAGATTTATCTTTAATATTTCTGATAATATCAATAGCACTTGCTTTTGCCTTATTAGACTGTTCTCTAATAATAGCCATGGCACCTTTAAATTCGTCGTCCATTTCACTTTCATTAAGAGGTAGCATGTGCTTAGCAGCGTAACCCATTACTCCGCCTACAACTGAACCTTTTGCAATTAACCCAAATGGTGATCTGGTTTCCTGTGAATCAATAGCATTTATACTCATAGTTAATAAACCCTTACTTAACTAATTTCCTTTCTAAATATGTCCACATATACTCTCTCATTAAGACTCACACTAAAGAATCTTAATCGTAATACATATGGGTGGACCTGCACTTAAATATTTTAAATAATTAACCCTAAATAATTACATAAAACTGAGTAATCAAATCCGTATGAATTTTAACACATCATTATTTTTTTGTCAAGACCTTTATAAAGTTTAGTAACAACATTATAATAACAACGGCAAATATAACTAAGAAGTAGTGTTTAATAGTATTTTCACCCATAAATAATGTTGCAAAAGCACCTGCAATAATAGCGCAAGATGTGAGAATTACAACAGTTTTCTTTTGAGAAAATCCGGCATGCAGAAGCTTGTGATGTATGTGCTCAGCATCTGCAACAAAAGGAGATTGTCCCTTCAAAATTCTTCTCAAACTGGAATAAGTAATATCCATAATCGGGACAGCAAGTACGACAAACGGTAATAATATTGCTACAGTAGCTGCTTTCATAACACCTGTAATAGATATTGTTGCAAGCAAAAATCCTGAGAACAATGCTCCGCTATCGCCCATAAAGATTTTTGCAGGGTTGAAATTGTATGTAAGAAATGCGAGCATAGAACCTGCAAGAATAAATCCGATTAGTGCAATAATAGGATTTGGCGGAACCATAGCAAGAGCAATAATAGCTAAGGTTACAGAGTTGATAGTGGTAACAGATCCCGCAAGCCCATCAACGCCATCTATAAAGTTCAAAGCATTACTGATACCTACAATCCATAGAATAGTAATAGGATATGACCAAAAACCTAAATTCATTCCGCCGAAAAACGGTACAGAATTTATTTGTACTCCGAGCAAATATACTAGTGTTGCAATGGAAATCTGCAAAAATAGCTTAAACTTTGCAGGGAGATTGTATATATCATCAACCAACCCGAGTAAGAACATTAAAGAACTACCGAGCAAGATACCTGATAAGAGGCTGCCTTCAGGATAATAACTCATAAACACAAGACACAAAAATGTAAGCATAGAGCTTAACCATATAGCCACACCGCCTATTCTGGAAATCGGTTTGGTATGAATTTTTCTCTCATTTGGAACATCAACCAATCCCTCTTTCTTTGAAAAGCTAATTACAAGCGGTACTAAAAATACGCCGAACATGTAAGCTATAATCGTTCCCAAAATATGTGCATGTGTTAATTTAATAATCATCTCAATTTATTCCTTTTTTGCTATTCATATAGCGGATATTTTTTGCAAAGTTTCAAAGATCTTTCTCTCAAATTCTTTAAACCTTGTTCATTATCGCAAGCATAAATCGCGCCTGCAATAATTTTTGCAACTTCTACCATATCATCTTCTTTAAATCCGCGAGTTGTAACGGCAGGAGTACCAAGTCTTATACCACTTGTAACAAACGGGCTTTGCGGATCATTCGGAACTGTATTTTTATTTGCCGTAATTCCGACACGTTCCAATACATTTGCCATATCTTTTCCTGTCTTGCCTGTTCTTCTCAAGTCCAAAGTCATAAGGTGATTTTCAGTCATTCCGCCGACAATATCCAAACCTTCGTCCATTAGACCTTGAGCCAACGCTTTTGCATTTTTAATAATTTGTGCGGCATACTCTTTGAATTCAGGTTGTGAAGCTTCATGTAAAGCAACTGCCTTGGCCGCAATAATGTGTTCTAAAGGTCCGCCCTGCATTCCAGGGAAAACAGCTTTATCAATACCCATAGCGTGCTCTTCTTTGCACATAATAATTCCGCCTCTTGGTCCTCTTAGAGATTTGTGAGTTGTTGTTGTCACAAAATCTGCATAAGGTGCAGGTGACGGGTGAAGTCCTGCAACGACAAGCCCTGCAATATGAGCAATATCAGCTAAAAGAAGAGCTCCAACTTCGTCTGCTATTTCTCTAAACTTTTTAAAATCGATAATTTTTGAATAATTGCTTGCGCCGCAAATTATCAACTTAGGCTTATGTTCAAGCGCCATTTGTCTTACGTTATCGTAATCGATATTTCCGTTTTCGTCTACTCCGTAACTTTTTACATTAAAATAAAGGCCTGAAAAGTTAACCGGCGAACCGTGTGATAAGTGACCACCGTTTGACAAATCCATTCCTAAAACATTATCTCCCGGTTTTAGCGCATACATAAACACAGCCATATTTGCCTGAGCTCCGCTGTGAGGCTGAACATTTGCATGGTCCATGTGGAAAAGTTCACAGGCTCTCTTTTGGCAAATTTCTTCGATTACATCGACGTGTTCACAACCATTGTAAAATCTTTTGTGAGGTTTACCTTCAGCGTACTTGTTTGTCAAAACACTGCCGGCAGCTTCCATAACAGCTTGCGAGGTGATATTTTCGCTTGCAATAAGTTCTATTGTTTCTTGTTGGCGTTTCAATTCCAACTCAATCTGTTCTGCAATAACAGGATCTGTTTTTTTAATATGTTCTAAATTCATCAGTCACCTCTCAATTTCCTCACCCACTTCAAATTATATTCAAAAAAAATAAATTAGTAAAGATTATTAAGAGATACAAAGGCATGACTTTTAAAAAAAAATCCTTAAATATTTTGTGTAGAATTCATACAAAAGTATGAGTACGGAAACGCTAATTTATTATATAGTTGTACCGTAAGAGTAGTAGTAATCAGAGGTAGTCAGACAAAATGGGGTTGAATCTTAGTAGTATTTATCAACGACCATATCTTGCAAAAGACAACAGAAGTCTTGTTAAAAAGAAACAAGACGATGATGCCAAATCTGCTGCTCGTGAAGCGCAACGTGAAGAACAAGCCAATCAAAATGCCAGAAGCAGAGGGCTTAATTATATTGAAAATAATCACGACGGATTTGTAAGAAGTTCTGAAAATCAGGTTCAAGCTCAACCTTGGCAAAGAGAACTTTACCAAAATGCACAGGCTCATCAAACACAAGCCGTAGCCCAGCAAATGTCTGAAAGACGCAATCCGTCTATAAATATTGCGCAAATTTTAAAAGATTTCAGAAACACAGCATTAGCTATAGGTACCCCTGAAGATTTGCAGGAAGAAGTTGACGGGTACCTAGAACTTATTGATAAGCAGGTAGCTAAAGAAAATCCTAATCCAAAGCTTATCAAATCAAATTTGAAAAATGCCTCATCTATTCTTGACGGTTATATTTCAAACACTCTTAACAAAGATTCCAAAGTCGTTGAAAATTGGGTTGAATCTTTATTCAATCTGGATAATATCAACTTTAAATATGATGAAAATGATATAAACCCTCAATTTTTAGTAAAATTCCCTGAAGGCTCAACAGACAAGGCGTCTAAAGTTCAACAGCCTGCTCAGGAAGAGGCTCAAGCTGTTGCTGAAGGGGCTTCTCAAGAAATAGAGACCCCTAAAGAAGAAACCGTTACGGAGTCAACTACAAAAGTTTTTGTTCCTCAGGATTCTGAA
This sequence comes from uncultured bacterium, assembly GCA_949283255.1. GTDB lineage: Bacteria > Cyanobacteriota > Vampirovibrionia > Gastranaerophilales > Gastranaerophilaceae > UBA1221. The sequence continues at coordinate 19,158 of CASDRS010000016.1, forward strand.
TTGAAGTCTCTGTTCCTTCAATCTAAAAAACTTGCCTATGCAAATGAACCGCAAAAGGCAATAAAAACTTTCCAAAAAGCGCTTTCTCGTGCCGATGAAGTTGGAGATACAGAAACAAAATCAAAAATCTTCTTTGAAATAGGCAAAATTTATGACGACTATGATTATGCAGCTCAAGCCTTGAAAAGTTATCACAAATCTCTTGAGGGTACAACCGATAACAATATAAAAACAAAAGCGCATTACTCCATGGCTCAAATTTACGATAACGTAAACCAAATTGAACCTGCTATGGATCACTATTTTGTATCAGTAGGATATGCAGGCGAGAGTGAAAACCTTGCAGCTCAGTCAACTTCACTTACAAGAATGGGCAATATATTTTCTGATATGTATGAAGATGATGCGTTTGAATATTTGACAACGGCTCAAGATATTGCAGGCGAAACTGATAATTCAAAAGTTAAAGGTTTTGTGGCTTCAAGCCTTGGTAGAGCTTATGAAAAATTTGGCGAACCACAGGAAGCTCTAAAGGCTTATTCTGAAGCTGTTAAAAATTATTCAGATGCTAATTCCCCTCTAAAAACAGCTCAAAATTACGTAAGTGCTGCAGATATTATGATTGATTTTAACAGTAATAAAAAAGCAAGAGGACTCTTAAACAAAGCTCAAAAGTTCGCAACAGAAGCTCAAGACGAAAATTTATTGAACGAAATCAATGACAGATTGGCAAAGCTTTCAGCTTAAATCAATTGAGTTTATATATTCTCTGTAAGTTTCCTTCAACTTTTCCGGAGCTAAAATTTTTACGTCTTTGCCCCACTTAAACAGGTGCCAAATGATTTCTAAAGGTCCGCTTGCCTGAAAATTTACAAAAACGCTTCCGTCCTCTTGAGGAACAATTTTTTGGGTAGGATGGAAATTATAACATATAATATCTTCAGCAACATTAGGTGAAAATAAAAGCTTCACGTCCATAATTTCACCTTGATATACCCCAAAAGATTTTTTTGAGTGTTCTTCCAGATCAAAGTTTTCTCTATCAAACTTTTGCTCGGTAATTTTTACATCTTTCAGTTTGTGTAAAATATAATTGTAAATTTCACTGCCTTTTGCGTCCTCTTTGGCTACAAGATATGTTTTTTCACCGTAAATTACGCCAAGAGGTTTCAGTTCACGTTTTTTGTCGTGATAAATACCCGTTATGATATTTGAATTTTGGATTGCTTCTCTAATTATTGTCAGAGTGTTTATGTCTATGTTGTAGTTAGGTTTTTGCCGGATTGCAAAACCTTCCGTATGTAAAAGCATTTCGATTTCATCCTCCATAGATGTATGGTGTTTTTCAATTAGTGCTTTTAATTTTTCTATGGTTTTATCTAAAGTTTTCAAGGATTTCGAGTTATTAAGAATTTCTTTTATCTGCTCGAGATTTGCAATTTCATCAGGATTGAATGAAACAAGCTTGCTGTATGCTCTGTTTGTAAATCCCCAGTGCTTGCAATCATCTTGGACATAATCTAATTCTTCAAAATCAGGGAAAATATTTAACAAACTGTCTCTCATTCTTTCTGCAGTTCGCCTTGATACGTTATATCGTTCCATGATTTCAGTAATCGTTACGCCCTGAACCTTTGAGAGGATAAATGTCATTAAATCTATTATGTCTGAAACCCTTGAATATCTCGGTTTTGTTTCCATAAAACACTTATCCTCCTCTATGATATTTTACCATAAAACGGATTTTTCTTTTCTATACATATTTTTCTGATAATTCATTATTATCTGTGCCAACAAAAATAATGATGCCATATTCATCAAATTGTTGTACCCGTTAAATCCAAGCCATACCATTATTCCGAAAATTAAAAAGACCAAAAAATTATGGTAATTTGTAAATCTTGCTTTTGTGCTATTTATAATCTTGCTGTAATTGTATCTGTATATTTTACTTTGAGGATTAATACGAAGTGCCTTCTGTAACAATTTGATTGCCGTATTGTAATCATTTTTGTGTCTGTATAAAAACATAGCGTAATCATTGTATAATTCATCACTCATAGGATACATCCTTAATGCTCTAACAAATTCTCTCTCAATTCTCTCTACTTTGTTCATTTTTATCTCCTTTCTGTTTACATTTAAAAAATAACTTTTGCATGCGTCAAAAACGGTCGTATATATTTTTTTTAAAATATTACGAAATGTAAAAGCAGAATAAAATTTCATGCAAAATTTTTATTTTACGTGGTTTTTGATTTTTGCATATGGTCAAGTTTATACAATGAAAGGATTTTACAAATGCTTTCAGCAATAAGTAATTATAGATACAATACCCCGATAAATTATAAATTTAACAATAGTATTCCGCATAAGTTTGGCGGAAATTTAGCACCCCTACAGCATGATACTGTATCATTTACAGGTATGTCAGCACCATCACATTATAAATCAGTATTTGACTATCTTGCTGCTGATATTTTGAGTAAGAATAAGAAGTATCAGGTAGATGGTAGTATGTTGTCAGCTACTAATATTCAAACAGCGATAAACAAATTATTTTCATTGAATAAGGTTTATGGACCTTATACAACAAGTAATCCTGAAAAAATTCACTGGAAACCGTATATTCCGGAAGATGTAAGAGTATTTTCCACAGACAAAATCAATGATGCAAGAGCTTCCCGTTTACAACAGTGGCAAAAATTTCTTGAAGCTCCTCAATCAGAGGAGTCTGCAGCACAGATACCAAAACTTGTTGAGCATATAAAGCAGAATAAATCACTTCGCTTTGTAATCTGGAATGCAGTAAACAGTGAATTAAAAAGCAATAACAGACATATTCCTGTTCCGTTTGATGCAACAGCATTGTATAAAACTATTGTCGGATTTGACAAAATTGACCCGCTTGATAGAGCCGTAAGATGTGCAAGACCTTCTTTCTTGGAAATGTATACTCACAGATTAAGAGATATTTTGCTTGAAAAAAAAGGATTGTCAGATAATACATCTGTATGGGTAAAAATCCCATCAATTAAAAGTGCACCTGAAAGTAAAGCAGACAGCATTTCTACATTAGAAATTTTAAGCTCCAGAAACTGGTGCACACGTTCAAGTGTTGATAAGGCAGAAGCAGCACTGGAAGATGGAGATTTTTATATTTACCTTGAACGTAAAGGCGGAAATCAATGGAACCCATTGATAGGTATGGCTTGCAGTAAAGGTAAAATAGACCAAATACAAGGTATTGAAAACAACAATATTATACCTACAAGTGAGTTGGAAAATATCAAAGAATTTATAAAATCTCACGGATTAAAATGTAATTCCGACATCGTTCCGGAAGGGCCAAAGGCTTTGCAGCAAATTATGATTGCAGAAAAACTTGTCGAATATGATGAAACTTTGGGCAAAACTCTTGAAAAAGCAATTAAAGATGGTGACGATTACGGAATTTTGAAATTTATGTCAAAGAAAGTTGATAAACTTGAAGACGGCAAATTTGAAATTGCAACATACAAGCCAAGCTATAATGTAAGTCAGAATAGCGGAATTTCAATTCCATATTCAATGTTGGGAATAGATGAAGATCTTATGCTTCAAAATGTTGAAAAAATTAACGGCGATCTCATTCTTGATCATAAAAACCCTCTATTTGCCTCAACTCTAAGAAAATTCCCGCCATCATTAAAGACAGTTACAGGTAAGATTGTATGTTCCGAAGAACAATTTGCACAATTTGGCGAAGATTTTGCGAGGGTTACAAATAATAAACCCGGCAAAGTAATTGTTCATTCAAACTTCTAGATAATATCAAGATGACATAATTGCTTGTATTCACAGTATTTGCAAGTATCACTTTTTTCATCACATACTGCATCGAAGTTTAGTGACTTGATATTTTGGTAGACTTCTTTGATTTTATTTTCGATATAGTCGCTATCTTCTTGTGTAAGTGATTTATATACATTTTTGCTGCAATCTTCTACATAAATCAGACCTGTTTTAGAAACTTTTTTGCCTGTTAATTTTTCAAAAGCGTATTTATAAAAACACAATTGGTTATAATACCCTTCTTTTTCTTCTCCGGGAGCAACTTTTGACTCGCTGACAGGTTTTCCTGTTTTATAATCGTAAAGTTCATAAGTGCCGTCGTTATTTACTTCTATACGGTCAATTTTGCCTGAGATAAAATCGTCTCCGACTTGTACGGCATCCAGAGTCATTTCTATATTCTCGATTTTACTCGGAGAAGTTTCTACAAAATGCGGATAATAACTTCTCAGGGCATTTTCTCCTCGTTTTAAGAACATTTCTTTTTTAGCTTCCGAAGAGAAGGCTTCATCATCCATCATTTTCTTAAACATTGTGATAACTTCTTCATACGCAGGATATTTACCTTCTTTTTTGGCTTTTCTTACGGAAGTCTCAAATACCGCATGCATTACCGTACCAAAGTTTGCGTTATCCCATTCTTTGTCTTCTATATCTATACCCATTACTTTGATATAGAAAAATCTTCTCGGACATTTTAGGTAGTCATTTAATCTTGATGGTGAAAGAACTATCTTTTTAACCTGTTCCTTAATTTCATCTTCAAGTACTTTTCTGTTGTTCAAGGCTTCTTTTGAAATAGAGCGTACAAATTCTTTCGTAAATTCATCGTCATTGTATTCAAATTGTTCTTTTTCAAAATCAAAATCGTCTACATTTGCAATAAATTTAGTAATCTGTTGAGCTTTATCTCCGTCATTGTCTGCAAAAGATAATGTAAGCCCGTATTTTGCACGGGTTATCCCTACAAATAGAAGTTTTAATAATTCTGTATCTTTTTTAATTGACGCTTCTTCTTTTGACAAAGGAATGTCTGTTATAAACTTATATTCTCCTGGCATTCTGAAATCTTCCCATACTCTTGATGTGAGGTTTGGAAGATAGACATATTCAAATTCCCTTCCTTTTGAACCGTGATAAGTTACAAGCTGAACGGCATTTCTTGTCATGGAGTTTTTATCTATAGTTATTTCTATTTCGTTTTCAAGTGTCGAATCCAAGTATTCAAGAAAATCACTTATTCCGACAGTCGGATTATTGGAGGATAATTCTGTGGCTTCATCAAGAATTTTCTTTATGCCCAAAATGTTTTCTGATCTGTTATTTTCGGATTTCATAAAGAATTCTAATATGCCTGTGCGGTTGATTATTTCAATGATAGTTCTTCTAAGATTATTTGTTGAAGAATATTCTTTCAACTCGTCATATATTTTTAGAAAATTGTTGATTTTATCAGGGTTTTTCCACTTATCCCCTTTGCGCATATTAGTTATAAAATCTTTTCTGTTGGTTTTTCCTTCTTTAAACAAAACTTTGTAATCGTCAAAATCAATATCAAAAGGTTCTGCGAGTAAGAGTCCAAAAAGTTTGTCACTATATAATGACGGATTAAAGATAGCTTTTAAATAAAAATAAATTAGTATAGATGAGCGTATTTCAAAAATACTTTTGCCTTCATCTATTTGGTATGGAATGTTTTTCCCTTCAAGAAGCTCTGCCAGTCGTGAAAGCTCTGTTCGTTTTTTTGAAATGATAGCAATTTGAGATAACTGGTTTTCGCCGTCATCATTTTTAGGACAATTGGTTTTTATAAGATTGTCAATATCATCTACGATGTGATTGTATTCTTGCATCAAATCTCCAAATTGCCATCTGCGAATTTTTTGTTCTTTGGCTTTAATCTTTTCGTTTTTAGCGGTCAGTTTTTTGGAGATATTGTAATTTTTAAATAACTCATTATTTTCAAGTCTTGTTGTATCCTGTGAGATTACTTTGTAACTTAAATCAAGAATATTTTGGGCAGAGCGGTTATTTTCTTCAAGACAAATAACTTTTGTATCAGGGAAGCGGGTTAAGAAGTTTTCAATATTATCACTCTTTGCTCCCTGAAACCCATATATAATCTGGTCATCATCACCTACGACAAAGATATTTTGCTCTTCTACCCCATCAAGAAGATTAAAAATAATAGCGTTTTGCAATGAATTTGTATCCTGATATTCATCTACAAGGAAATATTTATATTGGCCTGCAATTTCCTTTAAAAAGGCATTGTCGGATTCAAATTGGTCAAGTACAAAGTTTATCATATCCGAAAAGTCTATATAATTTTCCTGAAACATTTTGGTTGCATAAACTTCGTAGATATTCCAGAGTTCTTTTGCTTTTTCAATATTAGTTTTAATTTTTTCAATCTCATTGTAGCGAGTTTTATTTTGTGTTTTGCCAGCCTGTTCTCTTTCGTAAATTTCACTTTCCAACTCTTTTATGCGAGGAAGAAGTGAAGGGTTTGTTTCGATATTTGAAAGATATGTCTCCTTATCAATTCTGAGAGATTTCAGCTTAGGAATATAATTTAAGAAATCTTTGACAAAATGGTATTTGTCAGCTCTCGGCGCAACAAAATATTCAGGTTTTACTTCGTCAATAGTTTCTTTCATAAGCTGAATAGCATTCGTATCAGATATCAATTTTACATTTGCCGACAAATTGAATTGAGTCGGATTTTGCTTAATGACATCATTACAAAATGAGTGATAAGTATAGATATCTACGGCAGATGCAAGAACTCCCATTTCTCGGATAAGTCTTTCTCTCATCTCACCTGCAGCAGCGTCTGAAAACGTTAAGCACAAAATAGTTTCAGGCTTTATACCTTTTTCCAGCATAGACTTAATTCTTTGTATTACGGTAAAAGTCTTTCCGGTTCCGGGGCCTGCAAGTACCATAACTTTCCCGTCAATAGTGTCTATACATTCCTGCTGTCTTACGTTAGGTGTAATTTTTGCCATATTTCACTCCTTAAAACTCTCTTATTATTTTCATTATACTCAAAACATACGACAAAATCGGACGAAGGCCTTTTATTAAATTGCAGTAAATTTTTGTAACGAATTATTATCTGATAAATTTTCAAAGTTTGAACATGTTATTATATAAGTGGAGAAGTGGAAATTTAATATGAAGAAGATAATAATTATTGTGCTTTTGATGATGTTGACTTGTACATCATCAGTATTTGCGGAAGAAACCGTTAATGAAGAAGAAATTGCTAAAGAACAAACTATCCAAAATAAGATTAATTCTATTGGAACACGTATTTTAAATGCCAATAAAATTCCAAACAGAGTAGTTTTTGTTTATAACAAGGCAGAGAAAAAATCTAAATTAAAATATGATAAGACTTTAACAAGTCGAAATGTCGTTATGTACAACGGTACATATAAATATACTGACAGCGATGATGAAATTGCGGCATTTTTGGCTCGCGATATTGTTTTGGTATCAAAATCTTATGACGGAGAATTTTCCGGAGAGTTAAACTCTATACAGATTATGGCCTCTCCTAAAAAATATGAGATTATAGCAGATAAGCTGGCTGTAGATATGATGGTTAATGCAGGATACAATCCTTTGGGATTGATTACTTTTATCAACAAAACATGCCCGCAGAGAAGGTTTGATTTTGTATCTAACAAAAATCTTACATCTAAAAGGCTGGCGATTATTTATGAATATATCGTCAAAAAATATCCGTATTTTCTTGTAAATAATACTTATCTTAATAATGAATATTATCAGAATTTTTTGTTAACTTCACAAGAAAACAGAAGAATGCTTAAAAAACACTTAGAAACAGGTTCAAAGGAAAAGATTAAGTATGAATAGATTTTTAGGAATAGTTTTAGGATTATGTTTGCTTACGATGCCTGTCTTTTCGGAAGAAATTCTTCACGATGAGATTGTTGATACAATATTAGTCAATCAACCGTGCAAAAAACCTGAAGCTAATCTTAATTATAACTACGAAGATACAGATAAAGTTGAGATAAAACTTGCTATTATGGATGCAATAAAATCCGAAAATGATGTTTATGAAAATGAGCCTGTAAAATTCAGAGTTATTTCGGATGTTCATTATAAGGGGAGAGTTATAATAAAAAGGCATACGATAGTTCCTGCAAAAGTCGGGTTGATTATCAGAAGCGGTATGAACGGAATTCCTGCAAGTATAATTTTTAGCGATTTTGAATTTAGCGATATTGATCCTCATTTGATTACTGATACTGTAGAAATCAGAGGACAGGACAGAAGTTTATGGGTGTTTCCGCTAAAGTGGGCCCTGACAATACTTCCGCCTAGTGGTTCGCTAACCAACTTTATTAAAGGCGGGCATGCCAGAGTAAAAAAAGACAGAATGGTAAAAGTATATTATCATCCGAATTGGAACAAACCTAGAGAGAATAAGGAAAATTATGATAACAACTAATAAACTGACCTTGAGATTTGGTTCTCAGACTCTTTTTGAGAATGTATCAATAAAATTTGTCCCAGGCAACTGCTATGGAGTCATAGGCGCGAACGGAGCCGGGAAAAGCACTCTTTTAAAAGTTTTATCTGGAGAAATCGAACCGACTTCCGGAGAAGTTTCTATTAGTAAAGGTCAGCGTATTGCAGTATTAAAACAAAACCACTTTGAATTTGATGAATATAGTGTTCTCGATACTGTGATTATGGGGCATAAAAAGCTTTATGACTTGATGAAAGAGCGCGACAGATTATATGCTAAGCCTGATTTTAATGATGAAGACGGGATTAAGGCTGCGCATTTAGAGGAAGAATTTGCCGAGTTGGACGGCTGGCAAGCCGAATCAATGGCAGCTTCGTTGCTTTCTGAGTTGGAGATTCCGGATGAATTGCATAACAGTCTTATGAAAGATTTAGACGGCAGTCAAAAGGTTCGTGTACTTTTAGCTCAAGCTTTGTTTGGCAATCCTGATATTTTGCTTTTGGATGAACCTACAAACCACCTTGATATTAACACTATCCGTTGGTTAGAAGATTTCTTAATCGATTTTCCAAATCTTGTTATTGTTGTATCTCACGACAGACAGTTTTTAGATACTATTTGTACGCATATTGCGGATATTGATTATAAGAATATTCAACTTTATACAGGAAATTATTCTTTTTGGTCTCAAGCAAGCCAGTTAATTAGAAAACAAAAAGAAGAACAGAACAAAAAGACTGAAGAAAAAATGGAAGAGTTGAAAGCTTTCATTGCAAGGTTTAGTGCGAATGCTTCAAAAGCGAAGCAGGCTACTTCCAGAAAAAATATGCTCGACAAATTATCTCTTGAAGAGATAAAGCCGTCTTCAAGACAATATCCTCGTATAAGATTTAATTACCAAAAAATTCCCGGCAGAGATGTCTTGACTGTAGAAGGGCTCACAAAATCTATTGACGGAAATCTTTCATTTAAAAATTTCCGATTAGAGGTTGTTCAGGGTGAGAAAATTGCGTTTATTGCAAAAGATCCGCTTATTATCTCTACTTTGTTTGAAATATTGGCAGGTAAAGCTGAACCGGATTCGGGAAGTGTAAAGTGGGGTGTAACAGCTACCGTATCTTATTTCCCGAAAGATAACAATTTTTATTTTGACTCAAACAAAACAATAATAGAATGGCTCGGACAATATTCTCCTGACCAGCATATCAACTTCTTGCGAGGCTATTTGGGAAGAATGTTATTTTCCGGTGATGATGCCGAAAAGCCTGTTAACGTTTTATCGGGCGGTGAAAAAGTCCGTTGTATTCTTGCAAAAATGATGATTGAAGAATCCAATGTTATGATATTCGATGAACCTACAAATCATTTGGATTTGGAATCTATTACGGCGCTAAATAATGCTCTGATTGATTACAACGGGACAATTCTTTTTACATCCCAAGATTATCAATTTATCCAAACGGTTGCTGACAGAATTATTGAGATTTCACCTCAAGGGTATATAAATGCTAAATGCAAATATGAGGATTATCTACAAAATCCTGATATTATTAAGCGTCGAGATAATTTGTACAAGATGGCGCTGAAGAAATAGAGCCTGCAGAAACTACTGTTAGCATAAAATTGTTCCTGAAAACAGTTGAATAAGAATCTTTTACAGGCTGTTGAAGCTTAATTTCAGCTTCATATTGCGTCCAGAAGGTGTAAAAATCTTCGAGTGAGGCAAAGTTTTTTTCATAACGTTTTGAAAGCGCAAGAATATCTCGGGGCTTCATCTCTTCAATATCCAGCCCGCAATCTGTATCATCAAAAGCTGCCATTATATATTTTCCGCTGTGAGATATACTAAATTTGACATGCCCGTTAGAAAATTCAGGTTTATCGTTTTTAATTGTTATTGAGGTATCGGAAAGATTAAATTTTTCTTTGGCAACGGTCTTTACAAGGTAGCGCCCTATTGTATATTGTACAAATCTTTTTACTGATTTGAATTCTTTCCCTTCGGCGTAGCTGCGTAAAAATTCTGTGTCATGAATCTTTAAAAATTCTTCCGAATTTATATAATAAATCTCCATACCAGTATGTTACAATAAAAAAAATTTTTACTCAAAAAAATCATAAAAATGGAAAAACTGGAAAGGATAGGCTTTTACAAGCTTTTCTAAGAATTGAATATATTCAAGCTGCATTTTTTCTATGACTTCATTTTTCTTGCCAGTGCCGACAAATTTTTTCAAATAAATTCTATAACCGTTTTCCTCATTCAAAGCGCAGACAAAATATATAGGGCATTCCATCAATTGCGCAAACCTGAATGTGCCAAGCGGTATTTGTATATTATGCCCCAAGAATTTTACTCTGCAATTAGTGCTGTGTTTGGAAATCCTGTCTCCTGCCATAATAACTATTTCACCGTTAGAAATTTTGTCTTTAATTTCTATCGAAGTTTCGACCGAAACATCTTCTACAGGGTGCATTGTGGCATTTGTCGGAACTTCCAGCCTGTGAATAAAGTTGTTAAAAATTTTGCACTGCTCTTTAGATAAAAATACATTAACATGCTTGTCAGGTTCGTCAAATAAAAATGCTCTCATAATATCAATATTTCCGAGGTGAGAACAAATGAAAAAGGCTCCGTTTTTTAAATCCTCATCCATCATTTTTTTGTCATCTTCACTATCAAAGACAATTTTTTTTGAATTATATTTTCCTGCAAAAACTTCCATTCTGTCTACAAGAGAATTTGAGTAAGCCAAAAAGTGTCTGAAACTATTCCAAAATGTTGGTTTTATACCGATTATAGAAAGATATTTTTTCGAACATCTTTTAGGCTCTTTGGCGCCAATGAAAGCAAATAAAGTTATAAAAAATACCAAAAACCTTACGCTTTGTTCCCCAAACATCCTATATATAAACCAAAGGCATAAAAGTCGTTTTTCTCCTGCGGCTTGTTCTTTCAGCTGATACCATTTCATGACAAATTCTCCTCATCATAGTTGAATAAAAGACTTGTCATGTAAGAAACAGCAAGCCCGACTGATAAAATAAAACCGAGCGAACTTATTAGCTTGAAGCTTGTGCATGCCAAAAGCAAAAATGAAAAAATACTTGTCATACAAGACAACAAAACCGCATCTGCCGATGATTTTATCCCACTTGCTCTAAATACGGAATAATCGAGCCCAAATCCGATAATTAAAAATATTGCAAGCACGTGGAATAGATTAATTTCGCTTCCTGTAATTGTTACCAATCCAATGGCAAAAAGTGCTGCAACAACGGACGGTATAATAATTTTTGCGGCTGTCTTAGGTTTATATATAAATGCCAAAAGCCCAAAAAGTAAAACCAAAATAGGTAACAACATTTTCAAGCACGATACTCTGCAATGACTTATTTTTGCAGAAACATCACGACTGACATCGACATATTTTGCGCCATTATCCGTAATCAATTTTGGATTGTTAAAATCATAAAGAACCATCAAAGAAGTATTTTTATCCAGTAAAAATTCTTCAAATATTGGAAGTTGGTTGTAACTTAAAAATTCCTTAGGCAATTTTTCATTAAAGAGATATTCTTTATCTTGCGCAGAAAGAAACGTTCCGTAGGTATTTAATTTTGCCTGATAGAGTTCCTGTCTCAGTTCAAAATTTTTCTTTTGTCTTTCGATGGATGGTATAAACTTGCTAATGGCTTGATATTTATTAGATTCAAGTCCAAGCGCAATTTTCTCTTCTTTTTGCAAAACGTCTTGCAAATCTTTACCGTTCACAACTGCAAAAGAAGTCTTTTTACTTCCGCCGTTTACTGAATTAAATAATTTTTCACTCGCCATAAGTTTCTTTGAAGGTACATACATATTTCTTATGTCATCGTTAAATTTGATAAAACACAGACCAAATAAAGAAATTACGGCAATGGCAATTATAAACAATTTTCTGAATTTTTGCGGGAATTGAAAATTAATTGCATGCGTCTGAACTTTGTATTTCAAAAATGGGTAAAACAATACAACCATTGAATAAACCGCAAACAAACCACTCATTGTATACACAGAAATTTGTTTTAAAAATTCTACACCGGAAAATAGTAAAATTCCAAAAGCGCTCACCGTTGTCAGCATGCTGACCGTAAGGCTTTTGAAAATTTTGTTTATATCGCCTTCAATAAAATAATGGAGCGAATAATCAATACATATCCCGATAAGAGTTGTCGAAAACACAAATGTCAAAACATGGATTGACGGGAAAATGAGGGAGCACATTAAATACCCTGCAATTATACCGGCAATCAAGCTTATAGCTATCGGCAGCAGGAGTTTAAGATTTCTAAAATAATAATAGCAAAGTCCTATGATAAAAATAGAAGATAAAAGACATATTATATTTATTTCAATCATTGATCTGGAGCTTGCAAAATAAGAGTGTATCGGAGTTCCGGTCAAATATACGGTTGCATTTTCATTACTTAATTGGTTTTGAGCTTCAACAAGAGTTTTTATTTTGTTATTTACAAGCTCAGGAGATAATGAAATTTCATTCTTTACATCAAGTGACAAAATTTTATAGTATTTGTCATTATATTTAATCAAATCTAAATTATCATTCCCGAGAGATTTCATGTAATCGGTAAACAGTAGAAATGGATCTTCATTTATCGGAATTAACATAATCCCAAAAGGATCATAAAGTCTTGCGTAAGCTTGTTCTTCGACTTTATCAAAATTCTTGTTGGAAAGTAGTTTGTAAGTCGGAGCAGAAAGCAAATTCTGATTATATTTTTTGTATGTTTCTAGGATTTTGGAAAAATTAAAATCCTGAATTTTAAACGAATTTTTGTCTATCAAATTATAAAATTTTTCTTCGGTTTCACTGACATTGTCAGGGTTTTCCGACTCAATCAAGACATTAATTTTTGATGAATAACGTCCGCTCAATTTGACAACAAGTTCATCTGCTGTGGAGTTAGAAAATACTGCTCTCAAAAGATTTGTCTCGGTTTTTATCGGATGTGTGAAAACCCACATGCCGGCAATTATAAAAAATAATATATATAAAATTCTCAACAAATTCTTCATACTATCTGCATTCTGTAAAGTTTATTTTAGTACTTCCGCTTTTAACAGTGTTTATTTCAAGTTTATCAATATATTTGTTGCCGTCTATTATGATAGACCCCATTACATTACTGATTTTGGATGACTTTTTAGGCTTGAGAGCCAATTTCCAGCCTGATTGAGTTTTTAAATAATAAGAATCAAAATTTTTGTTTATATAAGAGTAGTCCTTATGCGAAATCGCAAGGATAATATCGCTAACGCGCTTGCTCTGTTCGGTAGTATATGCGGTGGTGGATTTTACGGGATACAGAGTATCAAATATAACCCCGTTTTTTATATCCATTCTAAAATTTCCGCCTGATTGGATATAAGCTTTTGAATTTGGGATTGTTTTGGTCTGGCTAAATTTACAGGCAACTTTTGAATAATAAGGCATTTGGACATTTTTAATATTTGTCGGATGTTGATAAATACTCTCGACGGCAAAAACGGCACTGCCTACAAATATACTTAAAATTATCCCAATAAATTTTTTCATAACTAAAGATTACAACAAGCAAGCTTTTCTTTCAAACCCTTCGGTGCAGAATAAACACTTTCTTTAGTTGCAACATTAACACAAATTTGCATAGTCTTTGCTTTAAAAAGCTTTTCACCTGTTTCAGCATCAAAAATAGTGTACTTTATGATAAGGCAAGGTTCAATTTCTTCAATAGATGCTACGACTTTTAATTTTTGCTGAAAAATGCAAGGTTTTATATACTTCAATTCCATTGTCGCAACAGGATAAGCAACCCCATCTTCTCTCATATTGTCATAATCATATCCGATTTTAGAAAGCAAATCGCATCTTGCAGTTTCAAGATACTTGATATAATTTCCATGCCAAACTACATTCATCGGATCAAGATCATAAAATTGTACTGTTATATAAGTTTCAGACTCTATTTTCATTTTTCACCTCAAATTTTGTTTATTTTATAAATATACCCGAAGAATATACCTTGTCATTACCCAGATAGCTAAACTCCATAGAATTTTCGCTATTGCTAATTTTTAGCGTAACTTCCTGATCAGGCTTGATTATATTAGAAAACTTAACTTTTTTAACTTTTTCGGTAGAAAGCTCTGTATGAAAAACTTCATCCGCAAAGAATTTTGCATAATAAAGCTGTACTACCCCTGGTAATATCGGCATTACATCAAAGTGCCCTCTGAAAAAATTACAACTGTTTTTGAAAACGAGGTTGATAAATACTTCTTGTTGATTTGTCTTTCTTGAAACAACAAACGGTAACGATAAATTCATCCCGAAAATTTGTCTTAACTTAGTTTTGTCGATTTTGCCACTGGTAGTTTTCGGGATTTCGTCTAAAAATCGCCATCTTTTAGGAACTATCTCGCTATACTTTAACAAATAATTTTTCAAAGCTTTCCCATCAAGCGAAATATCATCCGTTACAACGGCACAGCAAAATTTGTCATCACATAACATGCAATAACAATCTCTTACCTTTTCATGTTGTTTCAGATAGTTTTCGATTTCATCCAAAGAAACCCTTTTTTCAACAATTTTCACAAATCTGTCAGAACGCTTTTTGATAACAAAGGTTGTATCTGTCGTAAACTCAATAATATCAGACAAAATAATTTTATCATCAGGAAAAAAGTCTGACATGACAACAATTCTACCCTCTTCGTCCTTTGAAATTGCAACCCCGTCAAACAAGGTAAATTCATCATATCCCCTCTTATAGGCGATATCTCCTGTCTCTGTACTTCCGTATATATCAACCACATCAGAATATTTCTTAAAATAATCCATAATATCAGGTTTTAGTTTTGCACCCGCTAAAAATATGTATTGCGGTGCTTTTTCAAACTCAAAGTCATATTTTGCAAGTTTCTCCATAAAAGAGGGACTTGATATAAGAATATATTTCTCTTCATAATCAATTTGTTCGGGGAAATCAATTTTGTGCCTAATCATTTTAAAATTCCCCAGAATAGGTAAAAGAAAATTAAAAGCCAGCCCAAAACTATGAGTTGACGGAGTTGTAGAAGCTACAAGTAAATCAGGCTTAAGGTTGAATGTATCAATTACGCATTGCGTTTCTACTTCAAGGTTGTGAAGAGTTTTTTTAATAGATTTTGGCTCTCCGGTTGAACCGGATGTAAAAAAGTTCATCACAACACTTTTAGCCTCAATCTTTTCCTCAATATTTCCGTCAATAAGAGAAGTCTTTTGCGGTAATATATAATCTACATCCAATTGTTTAAGTCTTAACTTGTCTGTTATAAGGTAAATATTTTTCTTCGCAAATATAGACGCAAAAAAGTTTACCCCAAACTCGAAATAATTTTCACCAAACAATACAACATTTTCCTGCGGCATTTTTTTAAATTCGTTTATCTGAAAATAAATATGTCTCTTAAATTCACCAAAAGTCATATCAGGATTGATAAACAAAATATCGTTATCGTATTTGTCAGTATAAAATTTTTCTAATATCATCCTCTATACTTTTTCCTTAAAATTATTCTTATAATATATTCAACCACAAAAACCGTTCCAATTGCTATATAGGAAATTACTCCGTTGTATAAAGCCCACCATTTTTCAGGTAAAAATACAGTAATCAAAGATATTATAAGGTTAATCAACGTAATAACACACCAGACGTAGGTGAGATTTCTGGTATAAACTCTTGTAAAATCGTCTAATTGATGCCCTTCCAGTGCTTTTGCAAACTTTTGTATAACAGTTTCTTTGGCAAATGAAGAAGTAAGAAACACTAAAAAAATCGTCAAATTGGCACATACAGGATAAAATTTAACAACTCCAACTTGAGTATAATGAAAAATCAAAATAACCAAAAAAGTAACAAAAATCGGTAATATGTATTTTAATTTCATTTCAAAAGGTCTTCAATTGCTTTTGCAACATCTTCTACAGTTTTAATTCGCTTAAAATTTTCAGGCGGAATTTTTTTGTCTGTAAAATATTGAAGCTTAACTGCCAAATCGACCGCATCAATACTATCCAACTCCAAATCCTCAAAAAGATGTGCTTCAGGAACAACTCGAGACTTGTCGATTTCAAAATCATCAACAAGGATTTCTGTTAATTTATCCATTATTTCTTTATATGTAAAAGTCTTACTCACCTCGGGAACTCCTTACTAAATCCGCAATTGTTTTGACCGAATAAAAATACTCGGAATTTTCCTCTTTTTCAGATGATAACGTAAGATTATATTTCTTCTTGATTGCCATACCAAGCTCAAGAGCATCAATGCTATCAAGTCCCAATCCATCTTCAAAAAGCGGTTCATCATCCTGAATATCAGAAGCTTTTACATCTTCAAGCTCCAAGGATTTTATTATTAATTCTTTTATCTCGTCTTCTAATCTCATACACTTAATTCCTATAATAATTTTATAACTTAATTTAGATACATTGTCAATTTATACATTTTTTTATTTGTTCTGATATGTGATTACGAGCTTTTATCTCGCCCATCGTTGCAATATCAAAGTTTGAAGTAACTATCTCCGGTAAAACTTTAATATAATAATTAACAGGTTTTTCTCCGGCATTGAATGGTGAACTGTTTTTGATTAAAAACGGATAATCCGTTTCGATTTTTATTGGCACTATATTAATTCCTGAAGCTATCGCTATTTGAGCTGCCCCTTTATGAATTTTAATTTCTTCTCCCGGCAGAGTCCTTGTACCTGTCGGGAAAATTATAATATTGTACCCTTCTTTTAAAGCTTCCGTTGCATTATGAGTAAAAGTGTTTGTATCAATGTCATTTATTATATATAGCGATTTTACAATATTTCTCATAAACGGGTTTTTTAATAACTCTTTTTTGGCAAGGCATAGTGAATCTGGCATCTGGCCTATAAGAAGGATTATATCTATAAAACTCGGATGCGAAGCTACAACTATTTTTCCCTTAATATCATCCAAATTGCCATTTATATGTATATTAAGAATTTTTGTTGTCTTCATTATCCATATAAAAAATTTCCATGACCAGTGGATAATATCAGCATAGTGTTTTCTTCTTTTTGTTTCATCCAAAAATAAAGCTAAAATCGGGAATATAACTAATCCTATTGTAATGGCTCCAAGACCAAATATACACATCTCGATTAATACTAAAATTTTCCTGATTAATCTCATTTCGGTAATCTCCGAATTGTGTATAATCGGCTTATAAACAAATCACTTTCACCATCCAAAAATTTCACTAAATCATCAAATCCGTCTTTAGCAGGTAAATCTTCTGAATTTTCACTCAAACAAAATGCCCCATCATTGTTACGCTCAATAGATATTGCAACACTCTCTACTCCGCCAAGACTCTCCGAATAACAAAAAATGCTGTCTCCAATCATAATACTCTCCAGAAGTCCTGCAGAAACAGATTCTTTACCGGCAGAGATAGAATTATAACTTTTCTTATTTTTTTCAAGAAGAGTAAAAAGCCCTATAGCAGCATTGTGTACAGAAGAGCTAAATCCGGATGGAGAAACTTCCCCATCTGTTTGACGCTGCTTAATAAGCTTTATTACCCTGTCAACATCTCCGTAACAAGAGGCAAATACAAGCTCCTTGCTCTCATTATCGTAAACTTTGTACAATGTATATAAAGCTGCACGTCCGTATAAATCTAACTTTCTCCTGATAAGCATAGGAATAAAAGAGACGTCTATATTATCTCCTTTTATATAAGAATATTTTTTTATGTCAAAAAATACTTCCTTCATGATAATATAAGTATAATATTGTTGGAAAAATTCTGCAATAACGAGGTAAAATGATTAAGATTACTAAAACTGCCGCTATTTGTAATATGGGAGACAATTTGGAAGAAATCTTCCAAAATATTGTAGCGGGCAAGCTTTGTGATTTTAAAATAAAATCATGCCTGCCGACGGTAGATGATTTGCGTTGTAACAATATGCTTGTCCATTGTGTAACCCAAATGCAGCAGGAAGTTAATGATTTAATCCAAAAATATGGTAAAAAGCGTATCGGTATTGTTATTGCAACAACTAACACAGGTATTGATAATTTCGAGGATACAGGGAATTATGAATATTTAAAAATGAGTAATCCTGCCGAATTTTTGAAAGATTACCTTGATTTGGATGGGTTTTACTGCGGAATATCGACAGCCTGCTCTTCCGGAATAAAAGTTTTTTCTACTGCAAGAAGATTGATGGAACATGGCATTTGTGATGCCGTAATTGCCGGCGGAACAGACGAAAAATCAAGATTTCCTCTGGCTGGGTTTAAGTCGCTGGAAGTCTTATCCAAAACCCGTTCTATACCTTTTAGTAAAAATCGTTCAGGCATGAATATATCTGAAGGTGCTGCTTTATTTATTCTGGAGCAAGACGGGCAAGGTATAAATATAAAAGGAATAGGAGAGACCTCCGATGCATACCATGCGGCAACTCCTGACCCGCAAGGGATAGAAGCTGCTAATGCAATGACTATTGCACTAAATG
This sequence comes from uncultured bacterium, assembly GCA_949283255.1. Lineage (GTDB taxonomy): Bacteria > Cyanobacteriota > Vampirovibrionia > Gastranaerophilales > Gastranaerophilaceae > UBA1221. The sequence continues at coordinate 38,093 of CASDRS010000016.1, forward strand.
AAGCACATCTGAAACCGGAAGAGATAGACTACGTAAATCTTCACGGAACGGGAACGGTTTCTAACGATTTGATGGAAGCAAATGCAATATACAAGGTTTTGGGCTCCAATATTCCGATAAGTTCAACTAAACCACTTACAGGCCACTGCCTTGGTGCTGCAGCGAGTATTGAAACCGCTATATGCTGTGCCTTACTTGAATATGGCAAAACTCTTCCTCCACATGTTTATGATGGGGAATACGATTTTAACTTGCCAAAATTGAATTTGGTTAATTATAATTGCCATATTCAAAATATAGAAAATGTTATGTGTAACGCGTTCGGATTTGGCGGAACAAATGCGGTTATAATTTTAGGGAAATAAGATGAAATATAATCTGGAAGACATATTACCACACAATCACCCAATGATACTGATTGATGATATTAATGAAATAAACCTCAAGGAAGGATATATTACGGCATACGTAACAATAAGAGAGGACAACCTTTTTTATGAAAAAAGTCTTGATGGAGTATCAAGTCTTGTGGGTATAGAGTTTATGGCTCAGACGATTGCGTGTTATTCTTATTTTAAGAACGGTGAAAATCCTCCTAAAATAGGCTTTTTGTTGGGTACAAGATTGTATAAATCGAATATAGAAAAGTTTGAACGTGGTAAAAAATATAATATCCGCGCTAAGGAAATTTATTGCGATAATGAACTTGTCTCATTTGAATGTTTAATTTATAATGAAGATATGGAATGCGCAAGTGCTGTAGTCAATGCTTATCAGCCTCAAGATGCTTCGGAATTTTTGAATAGCGGGGTTTTAGGATAATGGGAAAACAAGTTTTAATTACAGGATCCAGTCGTGGTATCGGAAAAGAAACAGCTTTATATCTTGCAAAAAACGGTTATGACATTGTTTTGCATTGTAATAGAAATATTGAGCAAGCAAAAGAAGTTCTTGAAGAAGTCAAATCTTTAGGGGTTCAGGGCAGAATTTTGCAATTTAATATTTCAAACAGAGAAGAGTGCCGAGAAGTTATTTCCAAAGATATTGAGCAAAATGGTGTATATTATGGCGTAGTCTTAAATGCCGGCATAGCAAAAGATGCAGTATTTCCTGCAATGGAAGATAGTGCTTGGGACAGTGTTTTGAATACAAATCTCGGCGGGTTTTATAATGTATTAAAACCTATTGTAATGCCGATGATTGAGAACAGAATTAAGGGCAGAATTGTTACAATGTCTTCGATATCAGGGTTGAGAGGGAATTACGGACAAGTCAATTACAGTGCTTCAAAAGCAGGAATTATCGGTGCCACAAAGGCGTTATCCTTAGAACTTGCGAAGAGAAAAATTACCGTAAATTGTGTTGCCCCTGGGGTTATCGAAAGCGATATGACAAAAGATTTGCCGATAGATGAGATGAAAAAACTTATTCCAATGAAGCGACTTGGCACAGGAAAAGAAGTTGCAAGTCTCGTTAATTACCTTATGAGCGAGGACGCAGGCTATATTACGGGCCAAGTTATATCTGTTAATGGGGGAATGTATTAATGAAGCGTGTAGTAGTAACAGGCATGTCGCAAATAAGTCCTCTCGGGGTTACGAGAGAATCGGCATTTGAAAAATTGTTGTCGCAAACAAATTGTGTTCAGTATATGCCTGAATTTGAAGTTTTTACACGTTTAAATACGAAATTGGCAGCTCCCGCAAAAGATTTTGAGATACCGCAACATTATACGCGCAAAGTTTTGCGAACAATGGGGCGTGTAGGTGTTTTGAGTGTTGCAAGCGCAGAAGAGGCTCTTACAGACGCAGGCTTGATAGGGGATTCTATTATAACAGATGGCAGAACAGGCGTAAGCTATGGTTCTTCTACCGGATCTTTGGAAAGTATCATAGATTTTTATTCAATGATGGTAGAAAAAGAGGTAAAAACAGTAACTTCTGGTAGTTACGTAAAAATGATGCCACAAACGACTGCCGTAAATATATCGTTATATTTCAAAACCACGGGGCGCCTTATTCCGACATCAACGGCATGTACTTCCGGTTCAATGGGGGTCGGGTATGCTTATGAGGCGATAAAAAATGGTTATGCGACTGTGATGATTGCCGGCGGGGCTGATGAACTTCACCCTACACAAGTTGCCATATTTGATACACTTTATGCAACAAGCCAGAAGAATTCTACTCCGGAATTAACCCCATCTCCGTTTGACAGAGATAGAGATGGTTTGGTAATAGGGGAAGGGGCAGGAACATTAATCTTAGAGGAATATGAGCATGCCAAGAACAGAGGGGCAAAGATATATGCGGAAGTAATCGGCTTTGGCACAAGTACTGATGGAACACATATAACTAGTCCAAATCAGGAAAAGATGAAATCGGCTCTTGAGTTGGCGTTGAAGGATGCAAACATTTCACCTGATGATATCGGTTATGTAAACGCCCACGGTACAGCGACTTTGCAGGGGGATGTAGCAGAGAGCAACGCAACGTATGAGATTTTCAAGCGAGCAGTACCAATAAGTTCCATAAAAAGTTACACAGGCCATACTCTGGGGGCGTGCGGTGCTATAGAAGCTGTAATGACAATAGATATGGCAAGAAAAAAATGGTTTTGTCCGACACTAAATTTGAATAATGTGGATGAAAATTGCGGCAAATTGGATTACATCAAGGGCAGCGGACGTGAGATTGATACAAAAATAGTTATGTCCAATAACTTTGCCTTTGGCGGAATAAATACTTCATTGATATTCAAAATATTGGAATAGAGCTGAAAAAGGCGCAATTTTTTGGAATAAAGTTAATAAATATAACAAAAAGCGAAAGAAAAATATAAAAAAAGACTTTACAAAAAAAAATTAGCATGTACAATAAGAAAGTAACCGCTGTGAGGTGGTGTCCTGCAAGACAGTAAGGACAAAACAAATCAAGTGCGGGGGATTAGCTCAATTGGTAGAGCACCTGCTTTGCACGCAGGGGGTTAGGAGTTCGAGTCTCCTATTCTCCACCATAAAAGAGACTTTCATTTGAAGGTCTCTTTTATTTTGCAAACTTTATTATTATAATGTGTCGGGGATTTTGGCATTTTTAGTCGGGAATTAAGTCACAAAGTAATTATATTTATCCCTCGGAAGTTTGGCGAATGTGTTTTTTAATTTGGTATTTTAAAATCTTTAAATGCCGAGAATTATTAAAAATACTCTCTTAAATTACATTCAGATTGATTTTGTAGTAGAACAAACAATTAATCCTGCAAGGATTTTTGTGCTAAACAATAAACCGGTTAAAGATGGTCAAATTATTTACCTCTGTGAAAGGGAACTTCGAGCCAAAGATAATTTTGCCTTGCAATTTGCACTTCAAAAAAGCAGGGAATTAAATTTACCATTAAAAATAATTCATCCCAAAATCAATTACACATATCAGCCAAAACAAAAATTTATCAATAAACAAATTGCTCAAGCAGAAAAGCAATTTAAACAAATTGGGTTAGATTTTGAAATTATTGAAAAATCTCCGGCTGAAATTATTAAAATCTTGGAACCAGCCTTGGTAATTCTTGATTTTAACCCGATTTTAAAAAGAAATTATCTAAAAAATGCGGATTTTAAAATATATGAGGTTGACGGACATAATATTGTTCCTGCAAGATTTGTTTCAGATAAGCAAGAATATTCTGCTGCAACTATGCGCCGAAAAATTTATTATAATATTTATCAGTTTTTAACAGAATTTGAGAATTTAGCTACAGAAAACGTCGAAGCCGATTATGTATTAGAAGATTTTATTAAAGATAAATTGCCATATTATGCTGAATACAAAAATGATACTTCCAAAAATGTTTTATCAGGTTTATCGAAATACTTAAATTTGGGTTTTATATCGAGTCAAAGAATTGCTCTAGAGGTTATAAAATCAAGAGCAGATGATATAAATAAAGAGACGTTTTTAGAAGAACTGATTATCCGAAAAGAATTGGCGGATAATTTTTGTCTGTATTCTAAAAATTTTAAAGATTTTTCAGGAGTTCCTTCATGGGCAAAAATATCTTTAGAAAATCATAAATATGATATCAGATCATATATTTATTCTCTCGAACAGTTAGAAAATGCAAAAACGCATGACAAATTATGGAATGCTACACAAATTCAATTAATGAAAGCAGGAATTGTTCACGGGTATTTGAGAATGTATTGGGCAAAGAAAATTTTAGAATGGACCGCTTCGCCGGATGAAGCACTAAAAATTGCAATATATCTGAATGACAAATATGCTTATGATTCACCTTCCGCAAACGGCTATGTCGGAATTTTGTGGGCAATGGGCGGTTTGCACGATAGAGCATTTATTGATTATCCAATCACAGGGAAAATCCGCAGAATGACTTATGACTCTTTAAAAAGGAAATATGATTTAAGTGATTATTTGAAAAAATATGTGTCGATAGATTCGATCAATCTGTGAGCAAAGTGCAGAGAGCTTCTGCAAAAATAACATAAGTTCTTTGACGCAAAATTTTAGATATATTAAACACGAGTAGGTCAAGACAATCTCATATTTTCGTTTATCGTAGTTGGTATTTATACAAACATTTGTTGGAGTAAGCCTTTTTTGAACTGTTGCCAGTCAGAAAGAAGTGCTTTTTTCTCTTCAATAAGCTCATCCATTTTTGATAATACTTTTGCTATCTTCTCTTGCTCTTCTAGGCAAGGAACAAGGAAATTTAATTCTGTTAACTGAGTTACTTTAATGCTTGGTTGAGCCTGATTCATTTCTATAGACTTGATTCTTTTTTTATTTTTAGGTTCACTTAACAAATATGTCATAAATAATGAAGAATTAGTGTCAAATCTAAGACCTACAATATTTTGAGCGATAACACAGTTTAATTTTTGATTATAATAAGAAACTTCTCCAGCATAAAAACCTACAGTAGAAAATAAAACATCCCCTTTTTCTATATACCCTCTGAAAAAACTCTTGTATGTATCACCATTTACATATTTTGCTATTTTATTATAGTTTATTCTGTTGTTTTCCATAGAAGCAATTTCAAGTAAAGGATAACCTTCTTTTGAAAGTGGAGGAGTTTTTCCTCTATTGTCAATTATTTTTGATACAATATCCTTTAACTTTTTTTCTTCCCAATCTGGGTAGGGGTTGTTGTTGGAGTCTTTGAAGCGGATTTGTTGAGAAAAGATTTTTTGCATAAGCCCTTTCTTTTGTTCTTCAAGGTCTTTAACCTCACCCTCACACTCATTAATCAAATCATCGACCTTGCTTAAAAATCCCGCAATCTTCTCCTGCTCCTCAAGACAAGGAATTTTTAATTTAATATTTGCTAAATTATCTTGATTAATATTTGTATTAGCACTTGAAGAACTTCTTTTCAGAACTTCTCTTCTAAAACTATCAACTATAAAACAATATCTTTTATATAATAAGTTTAAACACAATTTATGTTCCCTAAAACGTATAAGAAACCCTGAAAAAACTGTATCTTTTAAGTCTTCCATGACTACTGAAGGTAATCCGACACCAGATGGCTTAACAGAAGAACGTACAAAAATAACATCACCTTTTTTTAAATCATTAAGTTGACGTTCTTTTTCACTTGTTTCAACTAAGTCATAGTCGTCATTATATAAGCAATCTTTGCCAAAAACATCTTGCAAATTAATAAATTTATGTCCATGCCCAAAGAATTCGCTTCCCTTGGCTATACCGTTTCTTAATTCTCCAATATCACCAAGTAAATTTTCTTCCCACTCAGGATAAGCATTTCCATTTTTATCTTTAAATCTTAATTTCGGTTTAGTCATCTAGCACCTCTGCTTGTTTTGTTTGTTGGGAATTAAGTTTGTTTATAGCATAATTAACAAGTGCAAAAGCTCTAAAATACAAGTATTTCAATGTATCTTCGTCTTCTATTGCTTTTTTATTTGTTTCAAAATGTCTTATTTGATAATTGTTGCCAATATTTGTTAAAGTTGTATATTCATTATTAAACATGTCACTATCTAAATCTCCGGCACACAATTCGCATAATTTTTTGGCACCTTTTTTCTTATCATCATTTAAAATTGTTTTGCTACGTTCAAGTGCATCCCAAATTTTTTCCACAGCACCTTGTCTATCACCTTTAATAAATTTTTCTCTACTCTCTTCAATAAGACTGTTTAATGGTTTGTCAGGGAATTTAATTTGACTACTAAATAGCAGTTCAGTATTTATGTTTAAATCAAAAGCTGAACTTATATCACAAACATCATTAGCCGAATAACAATATTTTAGCATATTGCCAAAATCTTTTATTGCAATATCAATATCTTTTTTGGCATCTATAAAATAGCGTTTTCTAAACAAACCTTTAGTTACAATTTTATATATATCAGTTATTGGATAGCGTTTTAAAAGATTTTCAACCCAAATCCTCCTAGTGGAACCATCATGAGTTTCATCAAATCCAAGAGTTTGAAAAAATTGAGTTATATAATATGAAGAACGATATGGGAATTTGTCATTATCTCCGACAATCATATTTGCCAAACTCGCTTCAAATTCTTCATCACATTCTCTTGCCTTTAAAAGTTTATGAGTTTCAATATCCTCTTTTGTTTTTGGAATATTTGTAAATTTATATATTTGGTCTTTGAATATTGTAGTTGCAATCATTACATTTGACCACAAGATATCTCCAGAGGATTCAAATAATACTAAAGAGGAAAATCTACTTTTGAAAGGTTCTTCTAAATTTTTTATAACGTTATTTTTTAGTGTCTGAGCTTCTTTAAGATTAATGCTTTTCTGTTCACAAATAAATTTGTGAAATGTTAGATATGCATCTTTTAAATTATCTACTTTGTTCATCCTACACCCCCAACTCATCTAAGTAGGCTTGGACTTCTTGTTCTAGTTTTTGGATATTGGTTTTATGGGTTTTAATACTTTCTTTTACGGCTTGTAAATCCACCTCAGCTTCAGGTTCAAAAGTATCTACATAGCGAGGGATATTCAAATTGTAGTCATTTTCTTCTATTTCTTCCATAGTTGCAATATGGCAGAACTTTTCAATTTCCTTGCGTTCAGCGTATGCTGAAACTATTCTTTCAATATCTTCATCAGATATAGAATTTTGGTTTTTGCCTTGAACATAGTATTTTGAAGCGTCTATGAAACAAATATTTCCACTGTTGCCGTTTCTTTCTCTTTTTAGAATTAAACAACATACTGGGATTGAAGTTCCTTGGAAACAGTTTGCAGGCAACCCGATTACTGCGTCCAAGTAATTCATATTTTTAACAATATGTTTTCTTATTGTTTCTTCTGCATTACCTCTAAATAATACGCCATGAGGCAATAGAACAGCTATTCTTCCATCTTCTGCCATATGATAAATCATATGTTGCACAAAGGCAAAATCGGCTGTGGATTTTGGTGCAAGTTTTCCATATACAGAAAATCTATCATCATCCAAAAACTTAGGATTTGCAGACCAAGAAGTCGAATAAGGCGGGTTTGCGACTTGGACTGTATATTGTCTATCAGGATTTTGGTCTTTTTCAAGAGTATCAACATTTAGAATTTCAAATTTCTTATAATCTATACCATGGAGCAACATATTCATTCTTGCAAGGTTGTAGGTTGTGCTTGTAAGTTCTTGACCGAAGTATTGACCTACTTTGCAGTATTTACCAACTTGTAAAAGCAAACCGCCTGAACCGCAAGCACAATCTGAAACCGTTTTTGCTTCTGTTAAACCAACGGTTGCAAGTCTTGCAACAAGTTTTGACATATTAACAGGAGTATAGAATTCTCCGCCTTTTTTGCCTGCAGTTTGTGCAAACATACCGATAAGGTATTCATAAGCATCACCAAGAACATCGAGTTCCATATTTTCAAGGTGAAAATCTATTGTATTAATAGTATTCAAGATTTTAGCTATAAGTTTAGATTTTTCGCTTACCATTTTGCCAAGCTTTGAGGACTTTAAGTCCATATCTTCCCAAAGACCGTCAAAGTCTTGTTCGGATTCTTGTCCGATTGTGGATTCTGTTATTTCTGAAATAGCTTTTTCAAGATAATCTATACCAAATTCACCCTTTGCAATCATTTTAATCAAATATGAAAACAGATACTTAGGTTCAATGATATATCCAAGATGGTCTAAACAGTCTTCGCTCAAGGATTCTTTGTAGTCTTCTTTTTCCCAAGCCTCTTCATAAGTGATATTATCGTGTTTTAGAAGTTCATTAATATAATTTTGAGTTCTTTCTGATAAGTAGCGATAGAAGATTAAGCCCAAAATGTAGTTTTTGAACTCATAAGCCTCCATATTTCCACGAAGCTCGTTTGCCATTTCCCAAAGCTTTGTATGCAGTTCAGATTTTTGTTCCTTTTGTATTTGTACTGTACTCATCGCTACTCCTATTGATATTTAGTAACATTGTTGATAATAAATTCCATAATCTTTTCAACTAAAGATTTTTTCTTGAAGTATGGAATATCGCTTGTGATTCCTTCTCTGATTTTGTCTTTGTCCAGAATTTCAGTAAATTCATAATCGTTTATGGAATTCTTTATAAAATCAGGTTCAAGTTTGTTTTCAGAAGCAAAGTCTTCAATTTCCTTATTCCTTTGAGCTGTTTCAAAGTTTGAATATTCTTCATCCACTGAATCATTCGCAGACATTTTTGGAACAACTTCACCTATGAATTGTTTAATCAAGTCAACTTTTCTTCTTAATTCTGGGTTGTCGCTTCTATCAAGTTCTTTATAGATATTATTAATATCTTTTTCTTTTTGTTCGTGGTCAGTGAAATCAATGTTTCTTAAGAGGTTCATAATATATGCGACATTAATTTTATCAGTCTGAATAATTTCAATAGAAAAATCTATGTCATTAAGTATAGAAACCTTTTCAGCTTGTTTTACTTTTCTTATATTGTCATTTATTGTTAAATATCTACTTTTATAATCTTCATAACTTTGTTGTGTCATTATAAGCTCTAAATCTTCCCAACTAAATTCAACAAAGGTTTTTAGGATTAAAAGTATCTTTGACAATTCTCTAAAGGCTATGACAAATTTTGCTTGGTCGTTTTCATCCATCAAACCATCTACAGCTTGAGGAGTTGAAGCCATTTTATAAAGCTCAGCTGAGTATTGTTCAAATTGGTCTTTGTAATAGTCATAATCTTTAACTAAAACTTCTTCTGCTTTATCTGTTTGGCTGAATAGTTTTATAGCATCATCTGTTTTCTTTTTAAGGTTTCTATAACAAACAATGTTCCCAAACGGTTTTGTCTCTTTTTCAACCCTGTTTGTCCTTGAAAATGCTTGCAATAAGTTATGCCAATCCAAGTTTTTATCAACATATAAGGTATTCAAAGGTCTTGAATCAAAACCTGTAAGATACATGTTTACAACTAATAGAATGTCAATTTGCGGATTTTTCTTTTGCTTTAATCTGTTTGAAATATCTTTGTTATAAGCACTAAAAGTATTAGTATCAAAGTTTGTTTCAAACATTTGATTATAATCTTTGATAATTCTTTCTAAGCTATCTCTTGAATGTTCTTCTTTATTGGATAAATCCTCGTTACTTCCATAAGAATACACAGCTGCGATATTATAATTATGTTTGCCCTCATCTTTTAACTTTTTAAAAGTGTCATAATATTTTATCAGCTGAGGAATTGATGAAACCGCAAAAATTGAAGTATATTTACCGTTTCTTGTCTTTAGTGAGTGGTGATTAATGATATGATTTGCAATCATACTAATTCTTTCATCAGCCATAAAGACTTCTTCAGTATCAATACCCTCTACTTTTGTATCATCATTTTCATCGTATTCACCTTCATAAGTTTGGATGTATTCAATCGAAAATCCCAAAACATTATGGTCGTGGATAGCGTTTTTAATTAAGTATGCATGAAGAAGTTTTTGGAACATATCGGCAGTTGTTCTGCCGTCTTGAGATTTATTCTCTACAAAACGAGGAGTCCCAGTAAAACCAAAATATTGAGCATTGACAAAGTATCTTTTTATTTGGTTATGCATTTCACCAAATTGTGAACGATGGCACTCATCTATAATGAAAATAACTTTATCGTTTTTATATTTATTCATTACCTCTAAATATTTAGGAGTATTTAGAGCTTTTGCCATTTTTTGAATAGTTGTTACTATAAGTTTTTTATTTGGATCTTTAACTTGTTTTACAAGGACCTTTGTATCGTCTGTATTATCAACGCAGTCTTTTTCAAATTTGTTAAATTCTTCAATCGTTTGAGTATCAAGGTCTTTTCTATCTATCAAAAAGAAAACTTTTGCTATACTTGGTTCGTTCTTTAGCAAGTTTGCACATTTCCAGCTTGTTAATGTTTTTCCTGAACCTGTTGTATGCCAAATATAGCCGTTAGAATTAGTGTTTAGAGCTTGTCTTATAAGTGCTTCTGTTGCATAAACCTGATAAGGTCGCATTACAATTAGGCATTTATCAGTATCATTGATAACCATATACTTAGTTATCATTTTTAACAGGCGGTTTTTCTCTAAAAATTCAGAAGAGAAGTTTTCAAGTATGTTAATACGCTCGTTATCTTCTCTTGTCCAATAAAAAGTCAAAGACTTCATTATTCTGGGCTCGTTAGTATTGGCGAAATATCTTGTCTCAACACCATTAGAAACTACAAAAATTTGAATATATTTAAATAGCTCTTTAAAAGAGTGTTGTCGATATCTGTCTATTTGATTTATAGCTTGGTTAATATCTACCCCACGCCTTTTAAGTTCAATTTGAACAAGGGGTAAACCGTTTATCAAGATAGTAACATCATACCTATTAACATATTTGCCTTGAACGGTTACTTGGTTTGTTACCTGATAAACATTGTCCTCGGGGGTGTCATTAAGAAAGTTTATATATACTTGCTTGCCATTGTCTCTATCTAATATGAATTGGTCTCTAAGTTGTTTTGCAGATTGATAAACATTTTTACCATTAAGATAAATAAGAATCCTTTCAAACTCTTTATCGGATAAATCAACACCATCAAGGACGTTTTTATTAATGTAGTTAAGCTGTACCCTAAAATTATTTTCAAGAGCCTTGTAATCTTCTAATTTTATATAGTTATACCCCTGAGAAGACAACTTGTTTATTAATTGCTTCTCTAATTCTGCTTCACTTTGATAAGACATTCCACGCACTCCCTAATTCCTCTTTATAATAGCATAAACATCATAATATATATTGAACTTTCTCATTCATAAAACACTATTACATAAACTTGTACAAATTCGTCGAGAGCTTTATAATATAATTTCGCAAACTTTGTGTTTTAGATTGCTTGAATAAAAGCAGGTAATTTTTATATAAATAGCTCGTTTTCTTTTTTGACTATACATGCTTTTCTTATCGCAAAGCCTGCCAACAACGTAATTATCTTACTTATTCTTTTTGCGGATTGTGGACAATTATAAACACATCGCATACAAGATATACATTTTTGAGAATCTATTTCAGATAAGTTATTGATATTGATTGCTCCTACGGGACAGTTTTTGGCGCACAGTCCACATTTATTACACTTCTTTGTCGTTTTCGGGATTAGACCTACCCCATTAAATTCTTTATATGGATGATTGCCCGGAATATTTGGTTTTGTTTCGTCTGATTTGTTTAACTTTTCTTTTATTTTCGTTGCAAAACTTCTTAATTGGTCTGCATCTTCATTATCAGGTCTGTTTTTTGCATATTTCCTGACAATAGAATGCTCAGCAACTGCCGAAATTGCACCTATAACTTTATATCCGTTCTTTGTTGCCTCATCTGCTATTTCTAACAGTGTGTCTTCGTATGCTCGATTGCCATATACGGCTACGACAACGGCTTTTATCCCGTTACCTTTAATCTGGGTTAATCTTTCAATTGCAATCTTTGGAGCTCTGCCTCCAAATGATGGCATAGCTATTATTGCTAAATCTCCATTTAAGTTACAAGGTTGCAATTGCGTTTTTGATAAGTCTATTTCTTCTATGTCTTGACTTAATTCTTTCGAAATTATATCTGCTACCTTTTTTGTGCCGCCTGTCGGGCTAAAAAATATATTATATATTTTCATATCTTTGTCCTTAGTATTCCTAATATTATTGTCTTATGTCTTTTATTGCTTTATGCAACAATCAATGTCCAAGACTGTAATATCTCCGTCTCCGTCTAAATCTTCACTATGTAATGTCCCATTACATTCGTGACAGTGATAAATTGTTTTTAGATATTTCTTTTCTACTAAAGGATCGATAATGTCTTGAAATTTCTTCTCTTCGGGATGCATATCGTGATAAAAAGTGTATAATCCTTTTGTCCCTTTGCCGCCTGCTCCGTTACATTTTTTGCAAGCCCAAATTTGGTTATGTATCCCTAAAATTCTTTCACATGTCTTGCATTCCGGTCTGATGTTTATGCAACGAGGAACTATGTGTTCTCTTTCCAAATCCTCGGTTGAACCGCAATAAAAACATCTTTTCTCTGCTTCTACAAATTGCCAATCTTCTCGAGATATATCTGACCATTTCATCTCTCCGCTGATTAATTTGCGGACTGTATTCCTTATATAACCAAAACTTTTTGCCTTAGCTTCTTTCCCGTCTTTGTATTTGAAAGCACTTTTTGCCATGATTTTTGCATATTGATAAAATATCATGTGTTCTATTGTTTTGATTTCTTTTATTGGTGGCATATATACTCCAGTTATTTATTATAAAATGTGTTTGTCGATTTTAGATATTTTGATTATAGCATAAATTTTGATTATGATTGGCTTTTAATTGCTGATTTGATTTAATCCGATTTTCTAAAACGTTTGTTTAATTTTTATGTTATTCTTAAGAAAAAAGGAGCTTTAGATGAAATTTGACGGTATTGATATTGATGGAAATGAAAAAAGTTTTGAGCTGAAAGATTTTCAGGCTGATAAAATTGTTTTGTATTTTTATCCTAAAGATAATACTTCGGGCTGTACTCAGGAAGCGTGCGATTTTAGAGATAATATAAACCGTATTACTAAATATGCTACTGTTGTTGGAGTTAGTCCTGATTCTATCAAAAGTCATAAATCCTTTAAAGCAAAACAAGATTTGAACTTCGTTTTACTCTCAGATCCTGAGCACGTGCTTGCTGAACAGTTTGGGGTTTGGAAAGAAAAATCTATGTATGGTAGAAAATATATGGGTATTGAGCGCTCCACATTTGTTTTGGACAAGTCCGGTAATATCGAAAAAGAGTGGAGAAAAGTTAAAGTAAAAGGTCATGTTGATGATGTTATCAACTATTTGACAGGTTTGTAATATATATTTCTTATTGTTTTATTATTATGAATACTAAAGGTTTAAAAACAGTTAGATTTGAGCGATATTTGTTTGGTGTGCTTATGGCCATATCCATGGTTTGGTTGGCTGAGTTAAGCGGGGAAAAAGAAATTATTTTCCCTGAAATTTGTGCTCTCACAATTGGTGCGTGGGTTTCTGAACAGCAGCCTTGGGCGGTTAATAAACGCAGAATATTTTGGCTTATGTCTGCTGCGGCTTGGTTTGGAGTTTTAATCGTAAGATATTGCCCTTTGCCGCTTATTCTTCAGGTTTGTATATGTTTCGCTTTTTCCGGTTCGATTCTGACTGCTTGTCAGACTAATTTTGTACCTATCATTTCTGCTTGTATTTTGCCTGTTTATCTAAAAACTACAAGCTTTGTTTATCCTGCGGCTGTTATGATTATGGCGTTGATTATTATTTTTGCCCAGTGGATTATGGAAAAAAATCACCTAAGACCTGTTAATAAATTTGTGCCTTGTCATTTTGATTTAAAGCTTCAGATTATCAAGTGGACTAAGTTATTGACGGTTTTTGGGTTAATTGCTCTTATTCCTTTTAAGGCTCATCAGATTTATTTTTTGGCCCCGCCTTTGATTGTTATGTTTACGGAATTGTCTAACCCAAAGAGTCCTGCAAGAAAAAAGCCCGCTTATATTGCAGGATTGATGACTTTCAGCGCTTTCATCGGAAGTTTTTGCAGATTATTTTTTAATGTTTATTTAAATATGCCGCTTTCAATTTGTACGGCGCTGGCATGTTGTGTTTTATTTATCGCTCTTAATAAAGTTAGAATTAACTTCCCTCCTGCAGGGGCTGTTTTGCTTATTCCAATGATTTTAGATAAAAACTTACTCTTCAGGTTCCCTATAGAGGTTTTTGTTGGAGCCGTTATCCTTTGCTATGTCGCTATGGTTTTATTTAAGAGCCCAAGAGCAATAGAAAATTAAGTTATTCAATTACAACGGCTTTTGACCATTCATTATACAAATCTTCGGGTTTATATTTTGCATTCGCAGGACTTGTCGAGGGTAGTTTGTAGCAATTGTATTGTTCTAATATTTGAGGAAAATATTTTTTAAACGACAAATAAGATTTGTTTCCATTAAAACATATTCTTTTAATATTATATTTTTTCAGTAGTTTTGGAATATCATTCGGAATTTCATTTTCTATGTTTGAATCTAAGCTGCCATCCCTATTACAAGTTGCTATTACATCCCAAAGCGCAATTTTATTTTTTAACAATATTTTTAATTTTTCGGGATAAATTTTTTGAGCTAAATCTTTGCAATTACAACATTTTCCCATAAGTTTCCAAAATCTGTTTTGAGGGTGGGCATAATATTGCTGTTCTTTCAGAGATTTTATACCGGGCATTGAACCTAATATAAGGACTTCAGAATTTTTATCTATATTTGGTAAAAAACTTTTGCATATACTCATACAAAGATTTTAGCACGAATGTCTGTTTAAATTTTTATATGCTTTATTTTGCAAATCCTTTTTCCCTGAAATTTATCTTTTATGTTAAAATTTTATATTATGAAAAAGATTTTGGTTTTATTTGCATTACTTTTACTTTTCGCAAATCAATGCTTTGCTGTTGAAAATTTGACGTTCCTTTATATCAATGGTTCTAACAACAACGATGAAAAAATGAAAAATTGGTATATTAATGGCGTAAGCAAGCTTCATCCCGTTATTAAAGAAAAATTTGAAAAAAATCCTTCTGTTAAACAATGGGCCAAGGAGAATGAGCTGGTTATAAATTCTGAGCCGCAAATTTTCTTTTGGGGTTATGATAGCAAAACAGATTTGGATTTTGTAAAAGAAAGATTAAATATTTCCAAAGCATACAGTTCATTTATAGCTTATGAAGTGAGAAGTCTTTTAACACAGTTTATGCATGACGCTATTTGGGTGCAAAAAGATCACAATATGCTTCCTATTCTTGATGAACTTAACAATCAGGTTAAATCTCTTGCTCAACAAAATCAAAATGTAGTTTTGTATGGATATTCAGCCGGAACTTTTGTTACTTACCAATATATGATCCATAAATTGCCATACATAAAGCTTGAAAAGTTTTTGACATCAATAAAGAATGATGATGATTTTGTTGAATTTGTAAAAAATAATCCTCGTAAAGATACTTGTCTATCTGCTTTAATGCATGATAAAGGAAATTTGGGAGTTTTAGCAAATGACGGGCATTTTGTTTTAAATCAAAATAATGAGGTTTTGAAGAAGAATTATCTTAATATTGATGCTATGACTGATTTGTATTGTGCTCCGCCTAACAGAGTGAAGGCTATAGTTAATTTTGCAAGTCCGCTCCCGCTATTTTATTCCGATTTAGCAGATAAAAATTATGAAATGACGTTTTATAATAAATATTTACTTAAGTATTTAATGGAAAACGGACTCTATTTCTTGACGGTCAATTTTAGGGAAGATCCTTTGGGATTTCCTTCTGCTGATAATGTTACAATTGAGCAGATGGAACAACTTCTCGGTTTTAAATTTAACAATCCAAAAGGTGTTGTTTATAATAATTCAAATATTTGGTCAAAACGTTCTGCTTTTATTGCGCATACTTCCTATTGGTCTGCGAGAGGTTGTTTTGCTAATGCCATTGTACAAAGTTTTGTGGATGGTACCAAGTTTTTGTATGACAAGGATTATCAGGAAAAAGTACTAAAAAAGAAAAATAACAAATAATTATGAATAATATTTGAGATTAAGTTTTGTTCTGCAATAATTTAAACTTGTTTTTTCTTGCTTCGATTATTTTATCTTTACACAATTTGCTTATTTCAACGGACATTGCACTACGTTCTACGCAAAGATAATCCGCAAGACTTTGTCTGTCAAAAGGAATTTCAAATTCTGCGGATTTGTGTTTTTGAGATTGCGAAGATAAGTAGCTCAAAAGTTTTTCTCTGGTTGTGCGTTTTGACAGGCATTGAAGTTTCGTGTTTAATTTCATATTATTTGTCGATAAAATTTTTAGAAGATTATTTATCAAAAGTATATGAAATTTACAGCTCTGAGTACAAGGGGTCGAAATGTTTTTTGAATTAATTAGTAAAATTGTGCTTTGGGTGGAAGCTTCTATGCTTATTGGGAATTCACAATTATTTATTGAATAAGATTCACCAAACAACTGTAGTGGTTCAATTTCTGATAATATTGAACGGTTCCCCATATAATCATATTGTACCATTTGAGCTTTGCCATCAAGAAGAATTGCGCACACACTGTATTTTGTTCCTTCGTGGAAAATAGTTTCTCCGCTTTCGAATGTTTTTATTTTGCCGTTTAGACAATGCACCAATGCAGATAGTTCCTCTTCTTTTATTCCGTCAAATAATACACTTTTTTTTAATAACCCGATATATTTTTCCATATTCCCTTTTTGTTGGATTTCCAACATATTTATTTGCGTGATTAATATAAATTAAAGTAAAAGAAAAGTAAAGTAAAGGAGATAGAATTATGAATAAAATGTTTTGTTTTCAATGTGAGCAAACTGCGCAGTGCAAAGGGTGTACTGTTCAAGGCGTATGCGGAAAAACTGCTGATACCGCAAATTTGCAAGATGATTTGACATCAAAAACTATAGAATTTGCAAATTGTACGACTTATTCAGAAGCTAATAGTGAGCTTATAATTGATGCACTTTTTACTACGATAACTAACGTAAATTTTGATAATGATTCTATCAAAACATTAACTGAGGAAATTTCTGCTAAGATACCTTGTGATAAAAAATTTGATATAAAATCTGTTTGGGAATGTAATGAGGATATAAGAAGTTTAAAATCGCTTATTTTATTCGGATTAAAGGGTATTGCCGCTTATGCGCATCACGCAAAAGTTTTGGGATACAGCGATGAAAGTGTGGATAAATTTTTCTGGGAAGCTTTGCAGGGAATTTCAAAAGATTTGAGCGCAGACGAGCTTCTTAATTTGGTGTTAAAAACAGGTGAAATTAACCTTAAGTGTATGGAGCTTTTGGATAAAGCTAATACAGAGACTTACGGCAATCCTGTTCCGACAAAAGTTTCTACAAATATAGAAAAAGGTCCGTTTATTGTTGTAACAGGTCATGATCTTCATGATTTAGCGTTGCTTTTAGAGCAAACAAAAGACAAAGGCATAAATATTTATACTCATGGCGAAATGTTACCTTGTCATGCATATCCTGAATTGAAAAAATATCCTCATTTGAAAGGAAATTTCGGGACAGCTTGGCAAAATCAACAAAAAGAATTTGATAATTTGCCGGCACCTATCTTATTTACGACAAATTGTATTATGCCTGTGAAAGACAGTTATGCGGATAGAGTTTTCACCACATCAGTTGTAAGATATCCTAACTGCAAGCATATTGGAGAAGATAAAGATTTCACTCCGGTAATTGAGAAGGCTCTTGAGCTTGGCGGGTACAAAGAATTACAAAAAATGACAGGTATTAATGGTGGAGATGTTCTAACTGTAGGATTTGGGCATAACACTGTATTATCCGTAGCTGATAAAGTCATTGAAGCTGTTAAATCAGGGGATTTGAAACATATATTCCTTGTAGGAGGCTGTGATGGTGCTAAAACAGGCAGAAATTATTATACAGAATTTGTAAAACTAACTCCAAAAGATACTTTGGTGCTTACTCTTGCATGCGGAAAATACAGGTTTAATGATTTGGATTTGGGTGAGATAAACGGTATTCCGAGACTCCTTGATATGGGGCAGTGTAATGACGCTTATTCTGCAATAAAAGTAGCGATTGAACTTGCAAAAGCGTTTAATTGTTCGGTTAATGAATTACCTTTATCTTTAGTTTTGTCTTGGTATGAACAGAAGGCTGTTTGTATTCTGTTGACTTTACTTTATTTGGGTATTGAAAATATTAAACTCGGACCAACACTACCGGCATTTGTTTCTCCTAACGTGTTGAATATTTTGGTTGAAAAGTTTAAAATAAAACCTATAACAACACCGGAGCAGGACTTGAAGGAAATATTAGGATAATGTCGAAGATTATTAATTTAAAAGATATAGAATATTTAGACACAATAAACAAAAAATTTGTCTTTGATAACGAGCAGAGTTCTCTTACTCTGCTCTCTTTTAAGGCCGGAGTTGAGAGAAGTATTCACACTGATGAAAAAGATGAAGTCGCTCAAATTATTGAAGGGGTCGCTGATATAACAGTAGGGAAAGAGGTTTTCAGACTGCAAGCAGGTGAGATGATTGTCATGCCGGCAAAAACTCCACACGGCTTGAAAGCGGTTGAAAATACCAAAATGCTCTTACTTCGCCCAAAGCATATTCATAATTAATCCTTTTTATGTATAATTAAATTATGGATCAGATATCTTTTAATGCTCGTATAAATATTGATTATGGGAAAGTAAGAGAGGGACTACTTTTCGATAATTATTTTGATAAACAAGATAAGAAACAAATCAAATTTGTTTTAAAACGAGTAAGAAATCTAGCAGATTTAAAAGAACCGTCCGTGGTATCGATTAATCCCAGATTAGACAATAATCAGTTGAATTTTATCACTTCAGTTGAGGATAAAACCGGGAAAATAAAGACGGTTATCTCAGAACGTTCTGCAAGAAAAATGGCTGTTGATGATAATTTTGCAAATCGTTTTGTGTCTAATATTCGACAAGCAATTGTTAATACCGAAATAACAAGGAAAGAATTAAAAAAAATAAAAGCTCTGTTTAAGAATTCTAAAACTTTGCAAAATGACGGCTTTTTATCAGAGCTGCCATATTTTATGCTTTTACATTTGAATAAGGGTCACAATCCTGCTGACCGTATTATTTATGTTTTGAATGAAATTCAAAAGAATTATCCTAAAGAAAAAAGTGTTGTAACTATAAAAAAGATTAAGAAAGCCTCCAAGGCAGGTCAAACTTCTAAGGTAATGTCTTATTTTACGGTAAAAAATTCTGATGGCGAAAAAGTTTTACCAATTCAATATTTATTAAAAGATCCGATACAAAATCTATTTGCTTAATCAGTTATGATTAGTAAGTATCTTTACCGATAAGAAATACCAGCAAGTTATTATCTTTTGCAAATTCAAGTAACCAGCTTGGGCAATCATTAATAGAGTTTTCTTTAGCAATTACTCCGACAATTCTTGAGTTTAAAGCTACTATTTCATTGTGTGAACCGTGAGTTTTCATTTTGCTTTGTTCAATTATCTGGTCTCTTGAGTAGACAAATGCATCTATAAGATCTTCTTTGCGGAAGATTTTATCCCCAACTTTTAAACTTTTTATTTGTTTTTCAGGATATTCCTTTTTGGCTATGTATTTAGCAATAGTAGCATATTCTTGATCGTTCAATTCATAACCCTTTTCAGCCATACGGCTTTTGAAATTATCTTTTACAAAAGTCCTGTGAGAGTTCTTTTCAAACATCTCATGAACAAAGTCTTCAAATCCTTTTTTATTTCCGGAACTCGTATTAGCATAATAAGCATGAGAAACGTTCTCGTTACTTACAGCGAGTACAAGACCATATTTTAAATTACAGTATGTGGATTTATTGTCCATACTAATCAATGATATTGATTGAGCAGAGTAATTCATTGGATTTTGTGCTAATGTCTTAAAGATATCAAGATATATTCTATCATTATTTACCATGTGAACGTTTAATCTTAAATCTTTAACCGTAATATTATCAAATCCGTATTGGTATAAGTTTGTGTTCTCATCCATTTGAGATAAATTAAGAACCGGTATCTCAGTTTCAACACCCCTGATATTAACTTTTTCTTTAGGAAATTCTCTTGCCGGAAGAACTCTGCCTGATGGAGTTACTCTTTCAGGGACTTGAACAAACTTAGATGATGTAATTACAACTTGAGATTGGGCAAGTTTATCAACATAAGGCTGAATTCTTGCTATTTCTTCTGCAAATTTTTCTTCTGCCTCTTCGAAAGAAGAAGTGTGAGTTTTTTCCATATAAAATTTCTCGTTTACATTTTTTAAATCAGCTTTTGCCATAATTTGGTATATTAGAAAATCTTCTTGATTACGGCACAATGTCGCAATTTCTTTTTCTCCAATATTTTTCAAATTGTATGCTTGAAACCAGTGGTGGTTTTCTACAGTCGCAATAATTCTGTTTTTAACTTCTTGAGGGAAGTTGAACCTCTCAAGGATAGAATATACATACTCTGCTGATTTTGCGGCATGGCCTTTATCAGAGCCTTCTAATAAGTATCTCTTGCTAATATCGTGTAATAAAGTCGCAAATTTAAGTATTATTTTTCCCGTATCGCTCAATTGATTATATAAAGGATCGTTCAGAGAATCTTGTAATACTTTTAATATATGTACATCAAGCGTATAAGCTTGATTAGTGTGTTGAGGTTTTTCAAAAATAGCTGCAAACTCCGGAATCCCTTTAAGAATTGAGTTCAAGAAATCTCTCAAGTCCTGTGAGATTGGCAGATTATCTGCTACTCTGTTATCTATCGTAAACTTTTTAATCTCTGCGATTAATTTATCAACAAGGTCTTGCTGTTCTTCCGTTAACGTTTGTTCTTTATCACCTGTAGTATTTAATAAGCCTTCAAATCCTGTTTTTGTACGATCATAACCAAGCATTTCCGCAATATTCACATCCTCTTTAAACTCTTGAGCTGTTTTCATTTTAGCTGCATTAACCAGATCACAAATATTTGCATATTGAGATTCATCCAGTGACGCTAATTGTTTTGCAAAGATTGTTATATATTCCTTACGTTTAATTAGTGTCTTTATAAGACTGTTATCATCAAGCGGAGATTCTTGAATAATTTTATAAATTGCCTCATCTGGGGTATTTATTACGTGTTGTAGAGAATTCATCAATTCATCTTTTGTCATTGTTAGGAAAGATGAATTTTGTTCAATAAGAGTTGATAATTCATTTACAGTTTGAGTAAAATCTTTCATCTCACCTTTTGCACGATAACGTAGGGAACCACCGACATCAACTTTAATTACCCCGTCTTCTCTATATTGGGTATTATCATTTTTAGGTGCATCCCAGTTAGCAAGCCAAGCATCAACAGCAAATCCGTCTGTGAATTGTTCTCTGGTATATGGTTCCTCACTTAATTGTGGTACATATTCGCCTGCCATCCCAATAATTTTGCCGTTTTCATCATATACATATTCCATATTAGGAGAATCTATTCCTGCAGCTCTATACAGACGTGAAGCAATTACTTCTTCAACACTTTGTCCCAGCTTATCTTTTTTAGGATATTTAATGTAATATAATTTATCTCCTATTTGAGTGTAATATGCTTTGTTTGATCCGCCTTGTGTGCCTATAAAACGTTTGCCTTCATACATTTTATCACCAAGTATAACATTGACTGTTTCTGACTGATGATTTAATGACAATTCTGATATTTTTTGCGCCGTTAAGGCTTTATCTTTTTCTGATAACTTAAGTGTCGGAATTTCAATGTCCTCTGTTGAATATTCTTGAGTTTTATAGCCTGCTTCAGATATTATTTTATCCATATTTTGAATAAATTCATCACGAGAATATTGAAGTCTTATTCCTGTTTTACCAAATTGTGTAAAATCAGCCTCTTGAATAGTTGCATCTGCCTTTTCACTATTACCTATATGTTTTAAGAAATTGACTACATTTTCTTGTGAAGTTTCAACTATCGGATATTTGCTATCTATCATTTTCATCAACATAGTGATTTTATTATTAATATCCACACCTTGTTTTTTGAAAATTATCTTATCTTCAGGAGTAAACTTAGAAAGAGTTACAAGAGTATTTATTCTATCCTGTAATTTTAGAGGGATAACACCAGTTGAAATAAGCTGCACGATTTCCTTAATATTTGAGCCATTATCTCTTAATCTTTTTAGGATATTAACAACATCGTCATTAAAAATTGATATTGCATTTGCGTTACTACAAATATCTATTATCAAGTCTGTATCAACTCCTGCAGATACAAAACCTTTTATTTTATTTGCAAGAATTTCCGGAGAAATTACTTTATTGCCACTTACTGCCCATAATAATTGAGGTATATCTGCCACTGGATAATTTTTATCTTCAGTTATATAATCAATCAAATCTATTTGAGTGTTAGCCATATTTTTGTCAGGTGATATTGCATTAGCTATCATTGGAATATCAGAGTAGTTTAGTTTTTGTTCATTTACTGATTTCAAAATAAAATTTTTGCTGTTTTCGTTGTTGCAATAAGACAATAATAAGCCTATATCTTTTAGCTGAATTCGTGGGTTCTTTATTAATTCTTTTGTCAGTTCTGTTTTGATCTTAGATGCTTCTTCTGACATGTTATATGCTCCGCAAAAACGAGCAATATCATCTATATTTTTTTCAGGATATGTATTCCAAATTTGTTCAACTAAAATATTGATATCTTTCATAACTTTTGAGTCAGGAATATATTGTAAAGATCTTAATATTTTTTCGACATCCGATAATTCCACATTTTTCGTATATAAGAAATTTCTTATTAATTGAATTTTTTCATTGAGAGCATTATTTGCTCCACCATAAAGAACACTAAATAATTGTGTAATTTGGTCTACTTTTAAGTTCTTTTGATCTATTAATTCTTCTATAAAATTTCTAACTATTGTTGGGCTTTGGTCTTTAACCAATGTCATTAATGACGGAATATCTACTTGTGGAATATCACCCCTCTGAAGCAAATCTTTCGCTAATATAGCTTTTTCATCATTTACTTTTGATTTTTCGCTTGAACGCCTGTATGAGGACGTGAATAAGTTAATATTCTCATTATCAACATCTTTATTAGCAATTAAACTTCTTACTAAGTCTTTTTGTTGAGCTCTTGAACCCGGAGTACCATGAAGTGGAGCTAATAATGATGGAATATCTTTTGGGTCAACATTCGGATTGTTAGAAAGTTCACTTACAAAATCCCAATCAGGCTTTTCTTGTGCTTGGATGCGTTCCAGATTATATATTGTAAGATTTATGTCCTTTTTATCATAGTTTGGACTGCTAATTATTACGTTTAAATATTTATCAAATTCCGGAGACTTGTTTGTTAATACCAAATATAAATTTTCACTGCTCAATTTGTCAAACAACTCTTTTTCTTTAAGGTATTCTACTTTTGTTTTTATCATATCAACATCAATTTTTGAGTCAGATGTCAAATAATTAAAGGCTTTATCTTCAAGTTGATCTTTTATATCTTGCGGAACAGTTTTCCATAATTCAAGATTTTCTTTATTGAAGATTTTTGTAGAATAATTACCTTGTTCAAGATATTTGATAATTGTTTTTGAACCGATATTTTGGAAATCGGCTTCTGTAAAACCGCTTAAGCTTGCAACTAAAGATGGGTAGTTGGAATCTTTAGTTATTTTTTTCCAGTCAGCATAAAAGGCAAAACCTACATCTTTTTTTATGAAATCTCTTATTGCTTTAGGTGTAGCTGCAATTCCGTTTTTGATATCTTGTATAGTAGATGGGTATAGATCTCTGTTTAAATTGGCAATACTCTGGAAAGTTACTGATTCTAATTCTTCTGTGGTAAAATTTTCGAATATATTCAAAAAAGTACACAAACTATGAAAATTATTGCAAAATCTTTGAAACGTTTCTTTAGAAATATCTGCTTTATTTATATAACCAACAAATTTATCTAGAACTTCTTGAGGAATTTCCTCCAAAAATGATTGGAAATGATATGAAGCCATTAATTCTGCACAATCAGACGGAATAGATGATAATAGATTTAAAGTTTTAGAGTCTAAACTCATATCGCCACAATATATATATTCTAAAATTTTATTAGACAACTTGTCTTTATACTGATTGATTACTTCAATTCGCTTCTGAAGGTCTTCAGTAGGAATTTCATACTTGAATGTATATTTATTATTACTATTATTATACGCATACCATCTGTTTGCATAAATCATTGAATTTTCTGAATTTAGATATTCTAAAAATTCTTTAGGAAGTTGTTTATGTAATTTTGCACATTCAATAATTTGATCAAGATGTTAGAATTTGTCAAAATCTATGGTACTTGAGCTATAATAATCATTTGGTTTACGTGAATTTATTTTTGTTAAAAATAGCGGTTCTGCAAGGTCAAGAAATTCTATTATTTTATCAGTATTTTCCACTTGATGATTATTTAAGAAGTCCTTAAGTAAATACTGATTTATTCCACGATTGTCGGATACAAGTTGTGGTAGTTTGTTAATTATTTCTATTGTATTAAGAAAATTTTGTTTAGAAGATTCGTCATTTGAAGAATAATATTTATTGCATAGTGAATAAACCTCATACGCATGCATATTTTTGATAGTCTCAGGAAAAGCGTTTATTAATTTCATTATTGGTTCGAGATTATAATTATCATTTCCGAAACGATATAAATATTGGTAATCAAAATTTTCGCCCAGTTCTTCTTTCATTTTTGAGCATAAATCTGTATATTTTGAATCGCTACTAGCCAATATTCTGTATTGAATATCAGTTGAAGTAACGTTATTTTTGACAAGGTTTTTTATCAGTTCAAGATTTTTCTTTAATTGTTCGAAATCCTTATCAGATATATCTTGAAAATACTTCAAGTTTTTCTTAATTAATATAGCAGATCCATCTTGTGCTTCTTCAGAAGCCCATTTGTTATATTCATTTACGAAATTTATCTTTTCAATAAGCTTTTGATCATGAGGTTTCATTAAAAAGTCTGTATCATAATATACTAATGCCGATTGAAGTGTTGGTTCAATATTCTCAAAATATTCCAAATTCTTTGCAAAAGTTTCAGGTTCAACCGATGCAATTCCGTTTTGTATATTTTTGTCATTAAGTACTATAGTTATATAATTTAAAATGTCTGATTTATTTCTGTTTTGATTTTTCATAGAAGTTATGAATTTATCAAATTGATTAATATTAGCTTTTAAATTATTTAAATTCTCAATTTGGTCAAGTGTATAATAAAAATATCCAAAATCTAATCTTGTATTTTCGGTTACATGACTAAAATCAGCAAAAAGTTCAGATATATCTTTAACAGATAATTCCTGATGCTTTTCAACAAAATCCTTTAGTCTTTTTTCCATAACTGGTGCAAGTTTTTTATCTCCAAACAAATTTGCAACTTGTGTTTTTAATTCCTTAAAGTTATTGGCAAGTTTTTTATCTCCTGACTGATAACGTTTAAAGGTTTCTTGTTTTGCCATAGGATTTCCGGTTTCAGTTTTTGTATATGTTCCGTCAGAAACAAATTCACCTTGGTCGTTAAATGCTCCATTTTCAAGAATAACAGGTCTGATTTCGGGGTTAGTTAAATCTTGAATGTCAGGAGTTTGTGTAAGTCTTTCAGCAAAAGGAGCTACTGTTTCTTCCATTTCAGGGTAAGCATCCCCTGCTTCAACCGGAGTTGTGTTTGGTGTATTTATTGCAGCTTTTTGCATATTTTCAGGGGCTGCTTCTACGATTTGAGCTGACTTCTGTCCATATACATAATCCACTAAAGATATATCAGGAATGTCTTGTTCTAGTTTCTTGATGTATTCAACATTCTTTTTAATATCTGGGTTTATTACTTCCATATTCAAAGCTTCTTGTGGAACGCCTATAGATATAAGCAAGTCTTTAAATTCTTTAGAATACTGGTTTGTATCTCCTTCTAGTGCAACTGATGCAAATTCATCAACATTATTGTATGCGTATGGAATGTGTTGTGGATTGATTCCGGCTCTAATAAATTCTTCACGGTATTTACAGTTCGCAAAATCTATATTGCCGTTTTCATCCACTGCCATTACATTTGGAATCTTTTCATTACTTTTTTGTAATTTGTTTATATGCATTATTTCATGTCTGATGGAGTGTTTTACGCTCTCTAGAGACATTTCTTGTAAAGAGATTGAATTATTTGTATAACTTTCTGCAAAAGCGCCTGCAGGGCCGGTGCCATAAGCTCTTGTTTCATTGAAATAATCTTCTTTATCAAGCAAGAAATCTATTACAGGCGGTAATACAGCATCGTCTTTTCTTACGCGTTTCCATTCACTCAATTCCTGATCGATATATTTCATAACTTGATCAGCTTCTTTTGTGTATGATGATGGGAAAACTTTAACTCCATATTTTTTGTTTAAGTCAAGACATTGAGCTTTTAACTTTTTAGGCATATCAGAGTTTTCTACGAAATATTTTTCGTATAAATATTCACTGATTTCAGCTTTTGGATTTTGTTTGCAAAAATCGATGACTTTGCCATATAACATGTCTTGTTCAAAATCTTTTTTCAGTTCATCAATACGACTGCTATTGCCGACATTCAGTAGCTTGATAACTTTGTCTATCGTTGTTTCTTTTTGGGTTAAACGCTCCGTAAGAGCAGGATATTTTTTGCTAATAAACTGTATAAATTGTCTATAATAAGGGATCTGACTTCCGTTATTAGAAATATTTACATAGTCTTTATTTACCATGTGGTATGCATCAATTAGAGATTGAACATTTTCTAATTCTTGTTTAGCTTGGCCACTGCCAATATTGTTATCTTTTAATTTATTTAATGTCCCGTGTATGTAGTCGAGTAATTTTTCATCCTTAATCCCTTCTAAGGTATATTCAATATTCTCTAATTGTTTGTTAATATCAATATTTTCAAATTTATCACTCAATTCTTTTAATTCAGGATTTTTAATCAACTTGTTCTTTATTTGGTCTTGAATTTCTGCAAGACATTTTTCAGGTGTGATGTTCGGATTTGCGATAACCAAACCTTGTATTAAATCTGCACCGTTAATTCTTGATCCATTTTTAGCTTCAAATTCTTTACCAATATATTTGACGATTTCAGGTGTAAATAACTGTTTGTTGTTGATAAATACTTTTAATGCATCAATATTTTGACTTGGCATATTTTTAGAATTTAGAATAAAATTGCCATTTTCATCTTTTGTACTTAATAAATATTTTATGTTTTCTAATGATAAATTCTTTAATTGTCCTGCAAGTACTGCTATATTATCAACATTGAGAAGCGGATTGTTTGTTTCATCTTTCAATTGATATAAGTCTTGAATTAGCTTTGTTTGTTTATCATCTTGAAGAGACAAAAATCTGTCATTAATTCTACAATCTATTAAATCTTCAGTATTTTCAGCAGACTTGTCATTCAAAAATCTACTAATGGTATTCCAATCTTTTGTGTTTTGAATAACTTTGTTGTTTAAAATATTTTTTATACAAATTCCAGCGATATTGGAATCAGTAATATTCTTGGCAATTTCATTTATAATTTGTTTTATTCCTGCCATATCATTGTCATTGTATGGCTCAAACATTTTTTGAACATCTTCTTTTGAAAATATCGATGAAACCTTACCATCAACATTTTGTTTCATTGAAGCAACAAGGTTAATTGCGTCATCTTTGGTCTGAACTTTTTCAAGTTGAGCGTTAAAATATGACATAGTGGCTTGTGCTGAATTCTGTAATCTTTCTTTTAATTGAGCACGTTTTTCTGCCATATTGATATCAGCATTATTCTGTTGAGATGGTACAGCATCTGTAGCTTTAACAGGCTCAACATTTATTGTTGGTTCAGTTACTAAACTAACTTTAGAAGTTGCAGGTTGTTGAGTTGCAGGAAGGGTCGGAACTTCTGTTCCTGCTTCTGTTTTTGCTGCTCCCAGCTGTCCTGCAGGTCCTTTGTTTCCTGTGTTTCCGCCGCCTCGCTCACTGCTTGGCTCACTCGTCTTCATGTTCTTTGCATATACTTCTGCATACAAGCTGCTCTGGAAAAATTGCAATACTTTCTGCGGGCTGTCTGCTATTATCCTATTACCGTTATCCAGCTCGATTACGTACTTCTTTACTCCGTTTACGTTCAACTCTTTTACATTTGTACGCTTCAATACT
>CASDRS010000017.1 GCA_949283255.1 uncultured bacterium
CCGAATTCTTTCTGCTTTAAATCCACCTTATAATATACAGGATTGAAAGATTGTGTACTCTCATTCCACTCAAATTTAGTAACTGTATTATCTCCTGCTGCATCTACTTTTGTCAAAGTATAAGAGCTTGGCGGCACCAATACAGGATTTTCATTGTCCAAATCTGTAACTGTGACGTTATTTTTATTCAAATAGTCTAACGTTGGAGTCCCCAATGGCCTTTCGCTCATATCAACTTCGGAAACAGTAGTGGCTTGGGCATTTTGCACACCCATTGTCATACATCCGACTAATGACGCCAACAGCAACGATTTTATGCTATTTCTTACGGTTTTCTTTCTCTCATTGTAGCTATTTATTGCACATCTTTTCATTTCCACAAGCCTCGTATCTACACTCTAAGTATTCTGATAAGTACGGAATACTTATCTGTGTTCTTCAATTGTTACAACTATCTTTATATTTCTTAATTCAATATAGGCTATATGTTTATATTTAACATATTATATATATCTACATTATAACAATTTTTTTATAAATTTCAAGATGTAAATAGCTAAATTTTCAAAAAAAGTCCTGTTTAATTAACAGGACTTTTTTAATATTACGGTCGTATTTGGCATCCGCAACTTGGAACTTCTTGAACATAAGCCTTTTGACAAGTATTACATTGTTGCGGTTCAATTTTAGCACACCTATCGCATTTTTCGACTCTTTTGCAAGGATTACAATTTTTAAAACCCTTAAACGGATTCATACTAAATGTCGTATAATTAGGTCCGATACCCATATAAGGCAGCGGATTTAAATCTTGCATTTCCCAGGAAAATGCACTTTGTGCAGGGATAGCCAAAAACGATATTATCCCTAAAAACATTAAAAATCTTTTCATACGTTTCTCCTTAATTCTAACGAGCCCTATATCGACTCCATTTACATATTAATCGTTTTCAAAACTAATACGATAACCGCTTGGATAAGCTCTCTTAACTAAAAGTCTTAGTAAATATGTATCATTTTTATGTTAAAATTAAAGAGATGAAATTAAATAGCAAGGAAGAAAAATAATGCCAAAAGTATATATAGAAACAATGGGTTGCCAGATGAATAAATCTGATACGGAAAGAATGCTTGGAATGTTATCTCATCTTGGCTACGACGAAACCAAAGAACCTAAAGAGGCTGATTTATTAATGGTAAATACCTGTTCAATCAGACAACTTAGCGAAGATAAGGCTTTCAGCCTTATAGGCACGTGGGGCAAATGGAAAAAAGAACGCAATCCAAAATTAAAAATAGGATTTTGTGGTTGTGTCGCCCAACAAAAGGCTGAAGAGGTTTTTAAAAGAGCCCACTATGTAGACTTTGTATTAGGAACACATAAAATATACTCACTTCCTGATATTATTAAGGAAATCAACAACGGAGAAAGAGTTTGCGAATGTACAGAAACAAACGCAACAGAAGATGAAAAAGCTAAAGACTACGACATAAACAGAGTAAAATCAGTCAACGCCTGGATTCCGATTACTGAAGGTTGTAACAACTTCTGTACTTACTGTATTGTTCCTTACACAAGAGGAAGAGAACGCTCCAGAGCTCCGGAAATCATTATAAAGGAAGCTAAAGATGCCTTATCCCAAGGATTTAAAGAGATTACTCTTCTCGGACAAAATGTTGACAGCTACGGAAAAGATTTTAAAGATAAAAAATACAGACTTGCAGATTTACTTAGAGAACTTAATTCACTAGATGGTAAATTCCGCATCAGATTTGTAACATCATACCCTACAGATATCACCGACGAACTTATCGAAACTGCAAAAGAATTGGATAAAGTTTGCGAATATTTTCACATTCCTATGCAATCTGGCAATTCTGAAGTCTTAAAAAAGATGAACAGGCGCTATGATCGTGAAACTTACGGCAAAATTGTGGAAAAAGTTCGTTCAATGGTACCTGATGTAACTATCACAAGCGACTTTATAGCAGGCTTTCCAGGCGAAACTGAAGAACAATTTGAAGATACACTATCTGCAATTGACGAGTTTGAACTTGATTACTCAAATACCGCAGCATACTCTCCAAGAGAAAAAACAGTAGCTGCAAAGTGGGTTGATAAATATATCCCTGAAGATGTCAAAAACGAAAGACTTGCAAGGCTGAATGAACAAGTTAGAAAAAACAGTCTTAAATCTAACAAAAAGTATATAGGAAGAGAACTTGAAGTATTAATAGAAGGTTTTGAAAACCACAAAGGCAAAAATATAATAACAGGCCGAACCAGAAATAATAAAATCGTTCACATTCCTTGCGATACTGATAAAACTGGTGAATTTCTAAACGTTAAAATTACAGACTGCAAAACCTGGTATCTTAACGGAGAAATGATTTAAACATAAAAGAAAAGC
The DNA here is from genome assembly GCA_949283255.1 of uncultured bacterium. GTDB lineage: Bacteria > Cyanobacteriota > Vampirovibrionia > Gastranaerophilales > Gastranaerophilaceae > UBA1221. The sequence continues at coordinate 2,412 of CASDRS010000017.1, forward strand.
CCCATTTTTGGGGCTTAATTTTTTTTTAGGAAGGTAGGAATTAGGAATTTAATTTTCTCTCTCTGTGTTTAAACGGATTTAATACTCTCTCGCTCTCTCGTGTTTATTTTATGTTCTGTTGTATATATAAAGCATATACTCAAAACCCAATTTCACAAAGTTGTTATTTTGTTACAAAGCTTAACAAAAAAAGAGCAGGATAAAATATATCCTGCTCTTTTGAACTTTAAAAAACTGAAACTATACAGCTTTTCTTCTAGGTGAACCAACTTGGTGAATTTTAATGAAGTTTGTGCCACCAACAAGAAGTTCAGGAACTGAACCTGTAATAATAACAGTATCACCCTTTTGAATATCCCAATGTTTTAGGATAAATTGATCTAACAAATCAAGGCTGTGTTCATCAATAGCGCCATTGTATTCCATTGGATAAGGGAATACACCTCTATATAACTTGATGTCACGACAAATACATTTTGAAGGGCAGCAAGCAATAATAGGAACACTTAATCTTGCTTCAGAAATGAATCTTGCTGTAAAACCTGAACCTGTCATAGCAATTACAGCTTTAACGTTCATTTTCTTTGACATATCAGCAATTGACATACCAATTGCCATAGCCTGACTGTCTTTTTCTTCTTCAATCATCTTTCTTGGGAATTTATTTCTTCTCATGAATGGAGATTCTTCAACAGAATCAGCAACCTTCTTCATCATCTGAACAGCTTGAAGAGGATAAGCTCCTGCAGCAGTTTCACCTGACAACATAATTGCATCAGTACCATCCAAAATAGCGTTTGCTACGTCAGAAGTTTCTGCACGTGTAGGAATTGGGTTGTCAATCATGCTCTCAAGCATTTGAGTTGCAACAATAACAACCTTACGTTTTACGTTAGCTTTTCTGATGATAGTCTTTTGAACAATAGGTACCTTTTCTGTAGAAATTTCAATACCCAAATCGCCTCTGGCAACCATAATACCGTCTGAAACATCAATAATTGCATCAATGTTATTAACAGCTTGAGGTTTTTCAATCTTAGATATGATTTTAGCAGTGAAGTTGCCATGACTTGCTAATAATTGACGAAGTTCAACAACATCGCTTGCTTCTCTAACAAATGATAAACCAAAGTAATCGATATCTTCTTTAGCAGCCCATTCAACAAATTTTTTATCTCTTTCTGTCAAAACTGCCAAACTGCCTTGAGAACCAGGGATATTAATACCTTTTCTTGGTTTCAAAAGTCCGTCACCCAAAACTTTCGCATAAATGACTCTGTCTTCAGTCTTTTGAACTTCAAGCTGAATTTTACCGTCATCTATCATAATCATTTCACCAGGAGTAACATCATCAGCCATGCCTTTGTAATCTACAGGGATGATATCTCCTTCCATATCAGTCATATGTTTAAACTTAAGAATTTCACCTTTTTTAATTTCAATAGGTTCTTTAAGCTGACCAACTCTGATTTTTGGACCTTGCAAGTCTAAAAGAACAGGGATTAAAGTACCTTCTTCTTTTTCAATTTCTCTGATTATTTCAAGATTTTTCTTGTGAAATTCAATATCTCCATGAGATGAATTCATTCTAAACATAGTAACACCGGCTTTAAATAAGTCATGGATCATTTCTTTAGTGTTACTGGAAGGGCCTAGTGTAGCCACTATTTTCGTCATCGTGTAATTGTCCATTTTTATCTCCTTACTTCCTATTAGAAAATATTTTATAACTTTACAAATCTTCTTTTCTAATATATACTACAAACAGAAAATGTTTACTAGGTGTGTTTAGTAAAAAAAAAAGAGGAAGTTGAAATGAGAAAACTTTTAGTTGGTTTATTTGCGGCTGGGGTTGTTGCATTAAGTGCAACTGTACCTGTGTTTGCTGCAAACATTTCTGATGTAAGCTCCACTTATTGGGCTTCCAAAGAAATCAACAACGTTGTAGACAACAACGTTATGACTTTGACCGATGGGAAATTTGACCCTGAAGGTGCAGTAAAGAGAGTTGATTTTGTTCAAGCATTATTAAAATTACTTACTAATGACAACTTGAACGTTAACATCAAAAATATCTTTACTGATGTAAAAGCATCTGATTACTATTATGATGATGTATTGAGATCTCAACAATTAGGTCTGGTTTATGGCTATCCAAACAAAACATTCCAACCTAAAAAAATGTTATCAAGAGCTGAAACTCAGTCTATTGTTAGCCACATAACAAAAGACATGAAAGCTGATGAAGCATTGTTGAACAATTACACAGATGCAAAAGAAGTTCCGGCATGGGCTAAAACAGCTTATGCAAAAACATTGGATTACGGTATTTACGTAAACTACCCAAATCCTAATGAATTAAGACCAAATGATGTTCTATCAAGAGCTGAAGCTGCTGTAATCTTGTACAGACTTAGAGAAAAAGCTGGTCTTATTAAATCAGAATACGTTGGTGCTGCTTTAGAAAAAGAATTAGGAACTCAGCACTTACAAGCTGTAAAAAATGCTCCTACAGATGAAGTTTTAATTACTTCTCAAAGAAGCATTATCAAAGAAGGTAACGCTATGTACGTTGCTTTTGGTGACAAGTTCAAATCTGAGCTTGCAAACGAAGGTGATGCTCTTACATTCGTAGCTAATGAAGACATCGCAACTGAAGAAGGAACAGTTTTATTCCCAGCAGGAACTAAATTTGAAGGATCTGTATTAAGTGTTACAGCTCCAAAATGGTTCAACAAAAACGCAAGAGTTTATGCTCAAATTAACAAAGCAGTTTTACCAAGCGGACAAGTTGTTAGCATGGCTGCTAAACCTTTCTACAAAAACTACGAGTTAAAAGAAGGTCCTTGGATGACTGCAGGTAAAGTAGCTCTATGTACTGTAGCTGGCGGTGCAATCGGTACAGGTGCCGGTGTTGGTTTTGCATTCATTCCTGATCCTGTTAAAGTTGGAACAGGTATTGCAATTGGTACTCCGGTTGGTGCTGGTATTGGTTTAGCTACAGGTTTAATCACCAAAGGGCTAAATTACCATGCTAAAGCTGGTGAAGAAATTAAAGTTATTATGCTTAAAGATGTAAGCATTGCTAAATAGTTTTTAATTGCTATGACTGTGTGTGGGTGATTTTTTCACCCACTTTTTTTATGCAAAAATTTCTATACATATTTGACATTTCCCGCAATTAATAATATGCTAAAGAAAAGATAGCGTTTTCATAAATATGAATAGGGGTAGGTATGACAAGTGGTAGACATAGAAATGTCCTTTCTTTGTTGGAAGAAAAGACTAACAAGTATTTAGATAGAGTTGCTTTAGGAATAAAAACCACAATGGGCTGGAAAGAATTCACCTTTAGAGGTGTCGGACTTCTTTCAAGAAAGTTGGCTTCCTATTTGATTGATGAAGTTAAAGTTCAAAAAGGAGATATGCTCGCTATACTATCCGAATCAAAACCGGAATATGGGGCTTGCGTGTTTGCGTCAATCCTTTCCGGAATGACAGCTGTACCTCTGGATATAAAATTGACGAGATACGAATTAACATCAATTCTTACTGATTGCCAACCTACAGTTATACTTGTCTCTCAAAAATATATAGATACCGCTAAAGAACTTAAAAAGAATATCCCATCAATTAAGCATATATTGGTCATAGACGAGCCTTCATACAATTTGGACTTAACCAGTATTTATGAATTGCCAGAAAATTACGACGCTAAATGGAGAAAAAGAAGCGGAAATGAAACTGTCTTTGTAATCTATACATCAGGAACAACCGGAGCGCCAAAAGGCGTTGAAATAACTTTTAAAAATATGTTATCTCAACTTGATGATATAAAAGTTGCACTGGATAAGATTTTACCTTGGGATAAATGTACGATACTATCGATTCTACCAATGAATCACCTATTTGAAATGACAGTTGGGTTTGCAACATTTCTAAATTCGGGATTTTCCGTATACTATACCCAAAGTCTAAAACCAAAAGATATCTTAGCAATTATGAGAGCTAAACAAGTCAACTTTATGATAGTAGTACCTGCATTTTTGAAATTGCTAAAAACGACAATTGAAACTGATATACGAGCTCTGCCAAAGAAAGCACAGCTCCGCTTCAAAACTCTATATCATTTTGCTAAATTTATACCTTGCTCAAGAATAAAAAAATTACTATTTAAAGATATCCACGCTAAATTTGGAGGACACTTTAACGGTTGCCTATCAGGTGGAGCACCTTTAGATGTCGAAGTAGGAAGATTCTTTGAACGTATAGGAATAAAAGTATACCAAGGGTACGGTTTATCTGAAGCAAGCCCAATCATTTCTATAAATACAGACAAAAGACACGAAATAGCATCTGTAGGCAGACCGCTAAGAAGCTACAGTGCCAAACTGGCACCTGACACACACGAATTAATGGTTAAAGGACCATCTGTAATGAAAGGTTATCATAACCAACCAGAATTAACCAAAGAAGTTATTGATGAAGACGGCTGGCTGCATACAGGTGATATTGCAAGATTTGATAAAGACGGTCACATATTTATCACCGGAAGAATTAAAAATATGATTGTTTTATCAGGTGGGAAAAAAGTTTTCCCAGAAGAGGTGGAAGCTACGCTGGAAAAAAGTCCCTACTTCAAAGAAGTGTGTGTTTTCGGACATACCAGAACCTTTGGTAACAAAGACGGGACAGAGGAAATTACAGCAGTGGTTGTTCCTACAGAAGATATGATTAACCAATATGATGATGAGACTCTGGATAAAATTATGAAAGATGAAGTAAAGACTTTATCTCGCCAATTAACAGCATACAAACGTCCTGTCAACGTAATCGTATCAAAACAAGATCTTCCACGAACAGCTACTAGAAAAGTAAAACGTAAAGAAGTTAAACAACTTGTTGAAGTTTAAAATGAAAGATATATTTATTTAAACACAAAAAAGACCTCCATTTTGTGGAGGTCTTTTCACATATTTGCACGATTTAAATTAGAAATTCAAACCTGCTTCACGTGCAGCATCAGCCAAAGCTTGGATACGACCGTGATATAAGAAGCCGCCTCTGTCGAAAACAACTTCACTAATACCAGCCTTTAGAGCTTTCTTAGCAATAGTTTCGCCAATAGTCTTAGCAGCATCAATATTACCACCGTGAGCTAGTTTTTCCTTTAAATCCTTATCGATAGAAGATGCTGAAGCCAATGTAACATGGTTAACATCATCAATCAATTGAGCATAAATATGCTTTGTGCTTCTGTAAACCGCAAGTCTTGGGCATTCAGGAGTTCCTGAAATTTTTACCCTGATAGACTGGTGTCTTTTTTGAACTTTTGGTTTTCTAGCTTGTGTCTTAATCATTTTACTTTCCTTTCATTACTTGTTTTAGCGGGCTTTTAACCCTTCACATGCAATTAGCTACGTATCAAGATTAAATTTAATCTTAGCCCAGTCAATCTACTTACAAATTTAATAATGTAATTAATTGACAAAACTTTTCTGCAGAGATTCAATAAACAACACCACAGAAAGATACATTTCCGGCTATTATTTCTTACCAGCTTTACCAGCCTTACGTCTGATATGTTCGCCTTCGTATCTAATACCTTTACCTTTGTAAACTTCAGGTGGACGTTTAGATCTGATGAAAGCAGCAATATCACCAACAGACTGTTTGTTAGAACCTTTTACAGTAATTTTTGTATTAGCTTCTACAGAAATTGTAATACCTGCAGGTGGTTCAACAATTACAGGGTGAGAATAACCTAGAGCAAGGTTAAGGTTTTTACCTTCCATATTGGCACGATAACCAACACCTTGGATTTCAAGTTTCTTTTCAAACCCTTCTTTTACACCTTTAACAGCGTTTGCTACAAGAGTTCTAAACAAACCATACAAAGCATCAGTTTCTCTAGTGTCGCCAACTTTAGATAAAACGATTTGATTACCTTCAAGCTTAACTGCGATTTCAGGACGAACAGTAACTGTTTCTTCTCCAAGAGGTCCTTTAGCAGTAACAACTTGACCGTCTATTTTTACTTCGACTCCTTGAGGAATCTCAACCGGTTTTTTACCAATACGTGACATTTAATTTTCTCCTTATGGTATATTTGTAACTTTTTCGGTTTTTCTACCAATTACACCGAAAATCAAAAACTAATATAAAATTAGTATACGTAGCAAAGAACTTCGCCACCGATGTTTTCTTTACGAGCTTTTCTGTCTGTTAAAAGACCTTTGCTAGTTGAAACAATCGCAATACCCAAACCACCTAAAACTTTAGGAAGGTTTTTAGCTTTACAATAGTTTCTTAAACCAGGTTTAGAAATTCTTTCCAATTTTGTGATAACAGGTTTTCTTCTTTCGTCATACTTAAGAGTAACAACCAAAACTTTGAATTTACCATCTTCTTTTACTTCATAGCCATCGATAAAACCTTCTGATTTCAATAGCTTAGCTAATTCAACCTTCAATTTTGAAGAAGGGATTTCAACAGTTTCGTGAGAAACCATGTTAGCGTTTCTGATTCTAGTTAGCATATCTGCTATAGGATCTGTCATTGACATAATTTTATTCCTTTACTCTTGCGGACTTACTGAACAATTCAGCAGTATCCATTCTACTCGTCACTTATCGAACTAACTTTGCTCCACATAAGGGAGCGTCTTCCGACAGTCTGACAAATTGATAGTAACATAATCCATGCACATTTGCAAGATAAAAATTACGAAAAATTAACATTTAGTATGTGGTATAAAAAACTGTAGCGCTCAAGCTCGATTTATTCAACTTTGTAGTCGTGCATAAAAGCTGTCTCATATAAATAATTATCAACAAATTTTGCAAGAGAGTCAAACTCCTCAGTTATCGAAACATTCCCAGAACGATATGACCCATCTGAATTATATGTAATACGAGTACTTGGATTATCGTTACTATCTATTACTGTTATTGAATTATCATTATTTTTCTCTATTCTAATGTTATTATCAGAAACAATTGCATGCGATGGTTTTAGCAAAAGTAAATTATTCAACGCCCCAGCAATATGGTCCTTACGCCATCCTTTAGCAGTGAGAGCTTGAGAGTTACCCTCTTTCGTTATGAGTGGTAAATATTCTCCTAACAATGCCTTATTTTCCGGTTTATCATATATAGCAGAATTTGTATGGTCATAGAACAACTCTTCGTTTTCGTGATGTTTAGTAGTTTGGGCATTTGTTTTTTGATTTTCGACTGTATTTACTTCTTCTTTTTTGACTTCACTATTTTGTTTGGAAGTAACTTTTGGAGCTTGTACCTGTTCACTTGAAGTTATGTTTTGTGGTTTTGATTGTACAGATGAGTGACTTGCTTGTTGAACTTGATTTCCAACAGAATCGTTCTTAACTTCAGTTTGAGAAGATGAATTAATTACTGGCTTATTGAGTTTTTCCCTTCTCTTTTCAATTTTAGCCTCTAAACTTGCACTGGTTGTATTAGAACTTTGGGAGCTAAGTTGTTTTTCATCCTCTGAAACATTTTTGGGAGATGATGGTGTTGATGTTTCAGTATCATTGACAATCCAATCAGGCAACATGCTTTTTAAATCATTCTGCTGTTTTTTATTAATTTGCCTTTTATCAGAAAAATCTCCATCAGAATCAATCAAAACACCATTCTCTCTGAAAGAAACATCACTGACACCATCAGGAGAATCTGCATTGCATACCTGAATCCTATTAATTTCACCATTTGCATCTCTTGAAACAACAACCGTTGAACCATTGAATTCATAGCACTTTGCTGTCACTGCTTTAGAATCATATTTTTTTTGCTGCTCTGTCATATCAGAAACTTCAACATCCTCCTTTTTAGCATTCTTTAAATTTTTTAAAGTATCTTGAGATTTATCGAGCATTTCTTGCCCACTATATTTATCAAAAGTTTCATCCCATTGCTTCCAACTATTATTCCCGGCATCTTTTTTAGCAGCATAATAATCAAAAGAACGAGAGGCATTATCTACTGTTATATAGTTTGAAATCTTATTTCCATTACTCCCCATGGATGTCAAGTAACTATTCCAAACACTAGCATCAATTTTTCCATCCTTTTGCCCATCAGCAGCATCCAATTTGTCAGCTAATTGTCTACTCCAAAGAACATTTTGTTTGTTTTGGATATTACATGTGTTAATGTTCACCATTAAAAGCTCCTTTTGTTTTTATACTCTCGTATTTATATAAAAACAGGCGCCGGCGCAATTTTGCACTTATGGCATAGTTCACCTCACATCATATCATATCATATCATATCGGGCATTATAACTGGGTTTTAGCCATTTTACCAATATTTACATAACTTTACAAATAAAGGTTATTTTATCAATTTACAATATTTTTGTAATATTTTGTAATATTAACAGGTAATTTTTCTCACTAAAAAAGACCGGCAAAATACCGGTCTTTTAAAAACATATATGATTTGTGCGCTTACGCACAATATTTGTCACCAAAAAGTTCGCTACCAGCTTGCTTTTGTTACACCAGGCAATAAACCTTGGTGAGCCATTTTACGAAGACAAATTCTGCACAAACCGAAGTCTCTGTGATAACCGTGAGGTCTACCACAAATACTGCATCTGTTGTGAAGTCTTACCTTTGGGTATTTTCCCGCAGCAACAAGAGCTTCTCTTTTCAGTTCTTTGTCTATCATCGCTTTCTTAGCCATGAATATCTCCTTTGTTTTGCTTAATTATTTTTTACCAGTACCGAGTTATTTGTTTAAGTTCATCCCTTTGAAAGGCATTCCCATTAATCTTAACAATTCTCTTGCTTCATCATCAGTTTCAGCTGTTGTAATGATTGAAACGTTCATACCTTTTACAAGATCAACTTCTTCATAAGTAATTTCAGGGAATAAAGCTTGTTCTTTCAAACCTAAAGTATAGTTACCACGGCCATCAAAAGATTTTGCACTGATACCTCTGAAGTCACGAATACGAGGGAACACAACGCAGATTAACTTTTGCAAGAAATCATACATTCTTTCGCCTCTAAGTGTTGCCATAGCACCAACAGGCATACCTTCTCTTAACTTATAAGATGCGATAGACTTCTTAGCTTTTGTTACAACACATTTTTGTCCAGCGATTTTGGTCAATTGAGCTTCAATAGCTTCAGCAATTTTAGAGTTGTGAGATGCTTCACCTACACCCATATTGATAACAATTTTATGAAGTTTAGGGATTTGCATATCATTTTTGTAGCCAAACTTTTCTTTTAAAGCTGCCTTGACTTCTTCATCATATTTCTTTTTTAAACTTTCTGTTCTTGTCATTTCTGTATTTCCTTAATTCTAGCGAATGTATATGTCTATTCTATCACGAACAAACCTTACACATCCAATTGTTCACCACATTTTTTACAAACACGAACTTTCTTACCATCAACGATATCGTGTTTGATCCTTGTCGGTTTTTCGCAAGCCGGACATACAACCATAACTTTTGAAGAATCCAAAGGAGCTTCAAGTTTAATCAAACCTCCTTGAATACCAGCCATTGGTTGAGGCTTTTGAGCCTTTGTTATCATGTTTGCGCCTTCAACAATTACTGTTGAATCTGTCGGATTTGTTTTCTTAACGTTTCCGATTTTTCCTTTGTCCTTGCCTGATGTTACAATAACCCTGTCACCGGTCTTAACATGCAAGCTTTTTTTCTTATCATTTGCCATTTTATATTATCCTTTATATTTTATTGCTTCCACATTGATTGCTACCTGCAATCCTTATCTTTCATTCTATTCTCAATCGTATATCTTTAATTCATACACGCTAAAGTCAGATATGACTAGATAACTTCCGGTGCGAGAGAAACGATCTTCATATATCCTTTATCTCTCAATTCGCGGGCTACCGGACCAAATACACGGGTTCCGCGAGGGTTGCCGTCTTTATTTATAATTACAGCTGCATTTTCATCAAATCTGATTACTGAACCATCTGCACGTTTAATATCTGCTTTAGTTCTTACTACAACGGCTCTTACAACTTCAGATTTTTTAACAGCTTGGTTAGGAGTTGCATCCTTTACTGTTGCAACTATTTCATCGCCTACTGCTGCAAACTTTTTGTTTGAGCTTCCCATAACACGGATACATAACAATTGTTTTGCACCTGTGTTATCTGCGACTTCTAGTCTTGTTTCTTGTTGTATCATTGTTCTTTTTCCTTATTTTTTACTTACTTTCGACCTCTCATTACTCACCGGTAATGTTGTCTGTGCCCAGCATCACGTTTGGAATACTTTTATATAATATTCCAAGCCAATACTAACGAGCTTTTTCTACAACTTCTAACAAAGTCCAACGCTTGTCGCCTGACAATGGTCTTGATTCTACGATTCTTACAACATCGCCTACGTTACAAACATTTTGTTCGTCATGTGCTTTGTAGTTTTTATTTGATTCTATGATCTTTTTGTATTTTGGATGTGGTTCGTAATCAGCTACTTTTACAACAATTGTCTTGTCCATTTTGCTGCTTACTACTATTCCTTGTTTTTCTTTCTTAGGCATTCTGTACCTCCGCTTCTGATGAAGCTTTCTTTTCACTTATCACTGTCTTAGCTTGAGCTATTAAGCGCTTTGTTTTAGACACAAGAGCTGTGTTTTCTAATTTGTGAGTAGATAACTTGATTCTGCAATCTAATAATTGCTGTTTCCACTCAAGAATTGCACTATTTAACTCGTCTATTGATTTTTCGCGCATTTCACTTAATTTCATTTTATTTTTCCTTTTATTATGCTTCTATTTTAGCCTTTTCAATTACTTTAACTTTGATAGGTAATTTTTGTGCTGCCAATTCCAAAGCGTTTACAGCTACACTTCTATCAAAATATTCAAGTTCGAAAAGAATTCTGTTCGGCTTAACTACCGCTACCCAATATTCCAAGTTACCTTTTCCTGAACCCATACGAGTTTCAGCTGGTTTCGCTGTAATTGGTTTATCTGGGAAGATTTTTATCCAAACGTTACCGCCACGTTTGATTTCACGAGTCATTGCACGACGTGCAGCCTCGATTTGACGACTGGTAATCCAGCCAGGTTCCAAGGCTTGTAATGCGTAAGAACCAAACTCAAGTTTTGTTCCTCTAGTTTCGTGTCCTTTCATTCTGCCTTTCATCATTTTGCGGTATTTTGTTTTTTTAGGCTGTAACATTTTATTTGCTCCTGTTAATTATTTTTACTTAATGTATTATCTAATTAGCCTTCAGTTGTTTCGATGGCTCTTCTTCTAGGACGACGTGCACCCTTCTCAGAACCTTCTTTTCCTGTTTTAGCTTTAATGTTTTGGTCAGCTTTTTCGCCTGGCATTAAATTACCTTTGAAAATCCAAACCTTAACACCGATTTTACCCATTATAGTATCTGCTTCTGTGAATCCGTAATCTACATCTGCTCTTAATGTTTGAAGAGGAATTCTTCCTTCTTTTGCCCATTCTGAACGTGCGATTTCAGCTCCGCCTAAACGTCCTGATACCATAACTTTGATACCTTGAACACCAGCACGCATTGTACGTTGCATTTGTTGCTTCATTGCTCTTCTGAATGCTACACGTTTTTCTAATTGTTGTGCGATGTTCTCTGCTGCCAATTGTGCATCTGCATCTACTCTGGCAACTTCTACTACATTGATGATTACCGGTTTACCAATATATTTTGAAACTTCTTGTCTCAATTCATCGATTCCTTGTCCACCACGACCTACTACTATACCAGGTTTTGCTGTTACTACTGTGATAGTTGTATTTTGTGCCTTTCTTGAAATCTTTATCTTTGATACGCCAGCAGCATACAATTTTTTCTTAATGAATTTTCTGATACTATCATCTTCTTTGACGAAAGTACGGTATTCCTTGAATTTTGCATACCAAGTGCTTTCCCAAGGTTTGATAATACCTACTCTAAATCCAGTTGGATGTGTTTTTTGTCCCATTTTTTATACCTTTATTTTTACCTTCTACTTATTATCACTAACTTTTAATGTAAGATGTGATGTACGTTTTAGTCTCTTGTAAATTCGACCTTGTGCTCTTGGTTTACCACGTCTCAAGGTTTGGCTTTCATCTGCATAGATTTCTGAAATCTTTAATGATTCAGGTGATACTCCAAACTTTTCTTGAGCGTTAGCTACAGCAGCTTTCAAGTTCTTTTCAACTACTCTTGCTGCAAAATAAGGCATAAAACGTAACATATCTTGAGCCTCAAGAACCTTCTTGCCGCGAACTTCATTGATTACACGACGTAATTTTCTTGCTGTCATTTTTATATCTGTTTGTTTTGCTTTAGCTTCCATTTTTTATTTCCTTTTGTTATTTCACTTTTGCAGTCTTAGCTGAACCTGCGTGACCTTTGTACAATCTTGTAGGTGCAAATTCACCTAACTTATGTCCAATCATTTGCTCTGTTACATAAACCGGTACATGAGTTTTCCCATTGTGAACAGCAATTGTATGTCCTAACATATCAGGTACAATCATTGATGCTCTTGACCAAGTTTTTATTACTTTCTTTTCTGAATTTGCATTCATTTTAGCAATTTTTTGTTGTAGAGCTTCTTCTACGTATGGACCTTTTTTTAATGAACGTGCCATTAATATTTTCTCCTTTTGGTTTTTTGTCTTTATTTATTGAGGGGGTTTAGGGTTTACCTTCACCCCTCTGGCTACGGTTTATTTACCTTTTCTTCTTCTTACAATCAATTTGTCAGAAGCTTTACCGACTTTTCTAGTCTTATAACCAAGTGCTGGTTTGCCCCAAGGTGTCTTAGGGTGTCCGCCAGGACCGGTCTTACCTTCACCACCACCGTGTGGGTGATCGCAAGGGTTCATTGTTACACCACGAACTGTCGGCTTGATTCCTAAGTAACGTTTTCTACCTGCCTTACCTAAAGATAAGTTTTTGAATTCTGAGTTACCAAGTACTCCTATTGTTGCCATACATTCTTTTCTTACCATTCTCATTTCTGATGACGGTAATTTGATTGTAACATAATTGCCTTCTTTAGCCATTACTTGAGCTGCGTTTCCTGCTGCTCTTACCATAACTCCGCCACGACCAGGGTTTAGTTCTACGTTGTGAACCATTGTACCTAACGGAATTAATTCTAGCGGTATTGCGTTTCCTGTTTGTACAGGAGCTTCTGGACCGCTTATAATTGTATCACCTACATTCAAGCCTTCCGGAGTCAGAATGTATCTCTTTTCACCGTCAGCATAGAATACCAATGATATTCTTACGTTTCTGTTTGGATCATATTCTACAGTCTTTACTACTGCCGGTACGCCAAACTTTTCACGTTTGAAATCGATTACACGGTATGCTCTTTTTACACCGCCGCCCTTGTGACGACATGTAATTCTACCTGTATTATTTCTACCTGCTGTTTTCTTTAATTTCTTCAACAGAGATTTTTCTGGAGTTGATGTAGTGATTTCTTGATAATCACTCTTTGTCATACCTCTTTGTCCCGGAGATGTCGGATTAATTTTTCTAATTGCCATTATTTTTCTCCTTTATTTGGCTTCTGTCTCATCTGGGATATATGCCATACACCCCGTCGCTTGCATATAAACTTAATTATACGCCTGCGATTTCTTCAATCGGATCACCTTCAATTGTCACGATTGCTTTTTTAGAACTGTCTGTTCTTCCGAATTTATATCCCATTCTCTTTGCGTGAGATGGCATATAAACTGTGTTTACATTCTTAACTTTTCTTCCCGGAAAAGCTAATTCTACTGCTTTTGCGATATCTACCTTTGTTGCATCTTTTGATACTTCAAATGTGTATTTACCTTCAGCTTGAGCAGCTACTGATTTTTCTGTAATTAACGGCTTCTTAATTACATCATATAATTTTTCAGTGTTTGTTCTTTCTTTACTCATTTTATCTTTTCCTTTTAATTAATTAGATTCAACTTATTTGCTTAATCTTTCAGTAATATCATTAACTGCAGCTTCTGTCATTACTACACTGTCAGCTTCCAACAAATCTTTTACGTTCAAATTTGTAGGAAGTAATAATTTAACTGATGGAATGTTTCTTGCTGCTAATTCCAAATATTGATTTTCTGCTGCTCTGAAATCAGCTACAATAAGAATTTTTCCGTTTAAGTTTAATGATTTCAAAGTCGAAGCCATTAATTTTGTTTTTGGTTCGGTAATTGTTGAAAAATCTTTTACGATTACCAATTGTTCTTCTCTAGAAGACAATGCTGATTTTAATGCCAATTTTCTAGCTTTTTGTGGCATTGAGAAAGAAAAATCTCTTGGTTTTGGTCCAAAGATTACACCACCACCTGCAAACAATGGTGAACGTAATGATCCTGCTCTTGCACGACCTGTTCCTTTTTGTTTCCATGGTTTCTTTCCGCCGCCTGATACTTCTGCTCTTGTTTTTGCAGAAGCTGATCCTTGACGTGCATTATTTAATTGTCTTCTTAATGCTAAATGCATTACATGTAAATTAGGCTCTACACCGAAAACACTCTTTTCTAAAGTAATTTCACCTAACTTTTCACCATTTGAACTTAATATTTCTTTTGACATTTTTTGTTTTTCCTTTATATTCTATATCGTCCGTTTAAGACTGCCTACCGCTTGCTCTTCGCTTTATTTGGCAGAACCAGCCGGTTTTTTATGACTTTTCCTTGTCTTTTTTAAATATTGAACTTTAATTAGTTCCATTTTGTTCTTGTTGGTACAATTGTTACCAATCTGCCTTCACAGCCTGGTACTGAACCCTTGATTAAAATCAATTTCTTATCAGCATCAACTTTAACAAGTTTCAATTTTGTAATTGTAACTCTTTCGTTACCCATGTTACCTGCCATTCTCTTGCCTTTGATAACACGGCTAGGTGTTGTACCTGCACCGATTGAACCAGGTTCTCTGTGGTTCTTTGAACCGTGTCCCATAGGTCCTCTTCCAAAGTTCCATCTCTTTACTGTACCTTGGAAACCTTTACCTATTGACTTACCTGTTACGTCAACCTTTTCTACATTGTCCAAAACTGATAATTCAATCTTGTCACCTACTTTGTAATCTTGTGGATTATCAACTCTGAATTCTTGTAGATGTCTGAAGTTTTCCAAATTGTTCTTCTTGAAGTGTCCAATTTGAGCCTTTGTTAAGTGTTTTTCTTTTGCTGCAACTGTACCTACTTGAATTGCGTTGTAGCCGTCAGTTTCTACTGTTTTTACTTGAGTTACAACGATATCGTCTACCTTGATAACAGTTACCGGAATTGCCAAACCTTGTTCATCAAAGATTTGTGTCATTCCTAATTTCTTTCCTATTACACCTAGTGTCATATTTTACCTTTCTAGCTCACCTTACTTGGTGCGGAACACAATACCGCCCCGTTTCGGGTTTGCATTTTCACTTGCGAGCGCTACGTCTTGCTTAATTACTTTACCTATCGGGGACTTTCACCCCACTCTTTTCAGAGTGTCCGGTAGAGGCTCTATAAAAGTTTTACTTTTACACTTCCGACCCCATCCCGGTCGCAGTTCACATTATTTTATGCATAATGCTTATTCAATTTTCAAAAGTACCGATTTAACTCTCTTACTCTCAACTGCTCTCGAGTAAAAGGAAGTTTCGTTTTACAACTTAACTTCTATATCTACACCGGCTGGA
Source organism: uncultured bacterium (assembly GCA_949283255.1). GTDB lineage: Bacteria > Cyanobacteriota > Vampirovibrionia > Gastranaerophilales > Gastranaerophilaceae > UBA1221. The sequence continues at coordinate 18,097 of CASDRS010000017.1, forward strand.
AGATCTAATCTGCTTAACTCTTCAGTTGTCTGTTGAGTTGGTTCGTATATATCAATAATACGCTTGTGAGTTCTCATTTCGAAATGTTCACGTGATTTCTTATCTACGTGTGGTGATCTCAAAACGCAATATATACGTCTTTTTGTAGGTAAAGGAATCGGGCCTGCAACTTTAGCGTCTGTTCTTTTTGCTGTTTCAACAATTTTGTCTGATGATACGTCGATCAATTTGTGATCATATGCCTTCAAACAAACTCTGATTCTTTGTCTTTTTGTGCTTGCCATTTTTATTCCTTTTCTTTCTGTCATGTTTATACATACTTCAGGGATCTTAATTAGCCGCCCCTAAAGGCTTGCTTGGTTAGCTATCTGGGTAATATTTCGGACGTTAACTAAAATACTCCAAGCATATCAATAGTATTACAAACACAAATGGGTGTCAACTTGGTTTTTTGCTATTTGTTAAAGATTTGTTACATATAAAATTCGGGGATATTCACCAATTAATTTTTTTATAAAACACCCTTCAAATACTGACCGGTAATTGACTTTTTATTCTTTGCCAATTCTTTTGGCGTCCCTGTCGCAACCACTTGACCGCCTGCATTTCCACCTTCAGGCCCCAAATCTATTATATAATCTGCAACTTTTATCAAATCCAAATTATGCTCAATAATTAAAATAGTATTTCCCTGATCTGCAAGCTGCTGAATAATTTTTATAAGCTTGTCTAAATCATACCAGTGCAATCCTACTGAAGGCTCATCAAGCAAGTATAAAGTTTTGCCTGTCGCACGTTTATTCAATTCAGACGCAAGTTTTATTCTCTGAGCCTCGCCACCTGATAATGTTGTGGCGCTCTGTCCAAGCTTTATGTAATCTAAACCTACATCATTCAATGTTTTCAGCTTATTTTTAATTGAAGGAATACTGTCAAAAAACTCTAAAGCTTCCTTTACACTCATATCCAAAACATCTGCAATTGTTTTACCCTTAAATTTAACCTCAAGAGTCTCTCTATTATAACGTTTCCCTTTGCAAACAGGGCATTTAACATAAACATCCGACAAGAAGTTCATCTCGATTTTATTAACACCGTCACCCTTACAAGCCTCACAACGTCCGCCTTTTACGTTAAAACTAAATCGTCCCGGCTTATAACCTCTTACTTTTGCCTCATTAGTTTTTGCATACAAATCTCTAATATGAGTGAAAACATCCGTATAAGTTGCAGGGTTTGATCGAGGAGTCCTGCCTATTGGGGATTGGTCGATATCAATAATTTTATCTATATTTTCAAAACCTGTAATCTCATCTACGCCCTGAGGTTTTGGACGATTTCCCCTCAACTTGTGCAGAGCATATTCATAAATTAAGTCTTGCATCAAAGTTGACTTTCCTGAACCTGAAACGCCTGTCAGCACCACAATTTTTCCTAAAGGAATATCAACATCAATATTTTTCAAATTGTTTAAATGCGCATTCTTTACATGAAGAAATTTCCCGTTACCTTCTCGAACTTTTTCCGGAACAGGAATAAATCTTTCACCGCTTAAATATTGGCCAGTCAATGAATTTTTGCATTTGATTATATCTTCCAATGAGCCTTGCGCAACAACTTTTCCACCATTCACACCGGCTTTTGGCCCAATATCAACAATATAATCAGCATTACGCATTGTATCTTCGTCGTGCTCAACCACAATCAAGGTATTACCAAGATTGCGAAGCTTGATGAGAGTCTTAATTAATCTGTCATTATCTCTCTGATGCAAACCTATAGAAGGTTCATCCAAAACATAAAGCACACCTGACAAACCGCTTCCTATTTGTGTTGCAAGTCTTATTCTCTGAGCTTCTCCGCCTGAAAGAGTTCCCGCCATTCTTGCAAGGTTCAAGTAACTTAAGCCAACATCTTTCATAAACCTTAATCGAGCTCGAATTTCATCAAGAATCTGCTTTGCAATCTGGATATGATACTCATCAAGTTCTAAGTATAAATCCTCAATAAACTCTAACTCCTCGTCAATTGACATCAAGGTAAATTCATAAATATTTTTACCTTTAATTTTTACGGCAAGAGGAAACGGCTTCAATCTTGCTCCGTGACAAGCAGGGCAAGGAGTCATTGTCATATATTTTTCAATCTCTTCTCGCCAATATTCACCGTTTGAGTCATTGTATTTTTTTTCTAAAAATGGAATAACTCCCGTAAATCTATGATATTTTGTCTCATAACGATGAGTCCCGAAACGCTTAACTCTAAAGGTTACAAGTTCATCTCCACCATATAAAATTATATCTTGCTGATGTTTTGGCAAATCTTCAAAAGGCTTGTCCATATCGATTTTATAATGAGCGCAAACAGACTTTAACGTATCGTCATAATAATCCGTAGAAGTTTTAGACCAAGGATAAATAGCCCCTTCATTCAAAGATTTTTTTCTGTCAGGAACAACCAAATCCGGATCTATCACAAAATCAGCACCTAAACCGGAACATCTCTCACAAGCACCATAAGGGGCGTTAAATGAAAATATTCTCGGAGTAAGCTCTTCAAAACTCAAATTACACTTTGGACAAGACAATTTTTCGCTGAAAACAACTTCCCTCTTTTGAGAAACTACATCAACTACTGCAATCCCGTCCGCTTTCTTCAGTGCAATCTGCATACTGTCCGCAATTCTTGACTGCGCACTCTCTTTTACCACAACTCTATCAACTACGACATCAATGTTATGTTTTTTAGTCTTGGCAAGTTCAATTTCATCTTCATCAAGGCTATAAATTTCACCATCAACTCGAACACGAACAAAGCCTTCCTGTCTTAATTCTTCTAATAAAGATTGATATTCACCTTTTTTACTACGAACAACAGGCGCCAAAATCTGAATCTTTTCACCCTCACCAAGCTTTAGTATGCTGTTAACTATCTCATCAATAGTCTGAGGTCTGATTTCATCCCCGCAATTAGGACAATAAGGAATCCCGACTCTTGCATACAAAAGCCTTAAGTAATCATAAATTTCGGTAACCGTACCTACAGTAGAACGCGGGTTATTGCTAGTAGACTTTTGATCTATTGAAATAGCCGGCGATAAACCGTCAATATAATCCACATCCGGCTTATCCATCTGACCCAAAAACTGTCTTGCATAAGTTGAAAGACTCTCAATATAACGTCTTTGGCCCTCAGCAAAAATAGTATCAAAAGCAAGAGATGACTTGCCTGAACCTGAAACTCCCGTAAAAACAATTAACTCGTTTTTCGGAATTTCCAAAGATACATCCCTTAAATTATGTTCCTTAGCTCCCTTAACTATAATTCTATCTAGCATAGTACTATCATTATTACACTAAAAAAAATCTTGACAAGAGACACCGAAAATTATACTAACCAAGCATATTCAAAAGCTGCCTATGCAATTTCACATTATGAACTCTTAATATATCGACTTTTCTCTCTACAGCCAAAGTATTTAGAGCAACAGTAAAAATATCCTTTGTGTAATTATCCGCATCTGCCATATTCAAAAGACTTTTGCGTGAAATACCAAGCATTATAGGACAACCCAAAGAACGCAACTCTTCTACACGCCTTATTATTTCAAAATTATGTTCTCTGGTCTTACCAAAACCTATACCCGGATCGATAATTATATTCTCTTTCTTAACTCCGTTTGATAAAGCATAATCAATACGTCTGTTTAAATCCAAAAAGATTTCATCCATCAAATTCCCGTATATCGGATTAATTTGCATCGTCTCAGGAATCCCCTTAGAGTGTTGAATAATAACAGGGCACTCAAAATCTGCAATTACTCTTACCATATCGGAATCATAATCAAGCCCCGACACATCATTAATCGCCGTAGCACCAGCTTCTAAAGAACGTCTTGCCACTTCTGCACTTCTGGTATCTATACTTATCGGAACATCAATGTTGTTTTCTCTTGCAAAATCAAGTATAGGCAAAATTTTTGCTAACTGTTCGTCAACCGCAACGGCCTCTGAAAATGGCTTTGTAGACTCAGCACCAATATCAACCATATCAGCACCGTCTTCCACAAGCTTAACTAACTGGGTTGCTGCCTCTTCAAAATTTTCATATTCTCCGCCGTCAGAAAAAGAATTGTGAGTCAGATTTAAAATTCCCATAAGTTGAGTCAAATTTTCAGATTCTAACGACAGAACCCTCTCAATTTCTCTACCCAACAATCTTAAACCAAACGGCTGAAGCCCTAACTGAACAGCAATTTTACTTAATTGAGAAACACTTCCGCCTAAAATACAATCTGACTGATCGCATTTACCTGTTATAACATTTCTGTTAGTTGCGCAATCAGCACCAAACGACAGTGCAGTTTGCTTCAATATATTAGCCTGAGCAACCGAAAGACCAAATATCTTTAAGTTTTTATAATTATACTTATCACAAGCCCTCTGAGCATAAGATTTATCAAAACCAATAGCATTCAGTTCCGATAACATATCCTTGCTCTTCAATTCCTTCAAAATAAAATCATGCATAACCCGAGTCTAGCATGATTTTACTTATTATTCAAGATTAATATATCAAAATTCTCTATACGTTTGGATTATCGGTAACTGTACTTAACTTGTTTAAGAAAGTATTGAAAACTTCAGAAACACCTGAGATAAATACAAATACCGCTGCACCACCGCCAAGAACTGCGCCCAATTTACCTGTAAATACAGCCTTCATGAACTTAGGCATCTTAGAAGCTTTTGCCCACTGAGCTATATCTAATCTCATTTGACGATAATTAACTTTTAGCGCATTCCAAAGGGAATTGGTTTGTTTCAAAGGTTTGTTTACAACATTTACACCTTCAGCCAAAGTGTTTATCGTACCGCGAAGCCTTTCGCTTGACTTAAACATCTTAAATGCAGCTCCACGAGTAGCTGTATACCCAGCACCAACACCGCCTGTTACTGCTGCAGCTTCACCTACACGTTCCTTACGATCAGCATTGTCTCGCTGAGGAGCTTCTCCGGTAAATGTTACAAATTTTGGACCTATTGCACTAAGCGGCATCTGAAACATCTCCTTCATCAAACTGCATTTCTCGACCGTTTACAAAGTATCTGCCGTTTTCATCTACTTCAACGTTCTGACGGCGACCATCTATAGTCTTTCCACCCAGAACATTAACTGCTGCGGTACCACCACCTGCAACACCCATAGTTTCTACAAATACACGCTTATAATTCAAATTTTTGAAATAATCAACAGTCTTGTCTTTGTATTTTACGGCATCTTTATAAATACCATTGCTTGTTACGGCTGTTTTCCAACCTGATAAAGTTTTGCCTACAGATGATTCCAAGAATGAATTTTCTAAACCATCTACTTTTTTACTTGCTGCCTTATACCAGTTTCTACCTGAAACATACGTACCTAAATCCGAAGCTTTTTTAGCAACAAATTTGCGAGAATTAGACAAACCTTTACCAACAGCTTTCATCAAATCGGTTTGACCAATCTTAGATAAAACTTCTAAAGTACCAACAGTACCCCATCTTAAGCCGCCCCATCCGATAGCTATCGCGGTTAAACCGGACAAAATCTTTGTTCCTGTTTTTACTCCGGGAACCATATCGGCTTGCTTTGCAATAGAATCAACGTTGGCCTTTGTCTGCTTCCACAAATCCAATTCTTTTTTTGTATCAGATTTTGCTTTATCTATATCAAAATCTCTATTATCTTCTCTTACAAAATTATCATAGGAATCAGTTACATCCTCATAATCAACATAAGGAATATTATCCTCATAATCATCAACAACACTTGACCTTCCGAATGCCGGAACTCGATTTACATTACTTGCTAATCCTGGATGAATTGTTAACATATTCTACACTCCACTTTCATAATCATTTTCAAGTGCACTAAACCACAAGAAAATTTTTTTTTGCGCAATTTTAATAATTTGTTACAAATATCTGCACTTAAAGTATTGCACATATTCTAAAATTTGTAAATATATTTATGAAGAGATGCTAAGAGTTTTAACATATACTTGTCAGAGATTATTGTTTGTCTTAGGATATAAAATATAGAGATAGCTAAGGAGAAATTATGAACGAGCTTTTGAGAAAAACAGCTACTGAACAAAGTAAGGCTTTGAAAAATAAAGAAATTTCTGCTGTTGAATTGACTGAAGCAGCTTTCAAGAGAATTGACGATTTGGAAGACAAATTAGGCGCTTTCAACTCGCTTACAAAAGAAACTGCTCTCAACACAGCAAAAAAAGTTGACGAAAAAATTGCAAAAGGTGAAGAATTACCGCTTCTTGCAGGTATCCCTCTTGCTCTTAAAGATAACATGAACCTTGTAGGCTCAAAAACTACAGCTTCAAGCAAAATCTTAGAGAACTTTGTTTCACCTTTCAATGCAACAATTACACAAAAACTATTGGACAACCTTATTCCTATCGTAGGGAAAGCTAACTTGGATGAATTCGCAATGGGTTCTTCAAACGAAAACTCAGCATTCAAAAAAGTACACAACCCTTGGAATTTGAACAAAGTTCCTGGAGGATCTTCAGGCGGTTCAGCAGCCAGTGTTGCTTCTTGTGAAGCTACTTTAGCTCTAGGTTCCGACACAGGTGGTTCTATCAGACTTCCTGCATCTTTTTGCGGGATTGTAGGTATGAAACCAACATACGGACGTGTTTCAAGATACGGGTTGATTGCATTTGCTTCTTCTTTGGATCAAATTGGACCGTTTGCACGTTCAGTTGAAGATGCTGCTAATCTTTTAGAAGTTATTTCAGGCCACGATCCTAAAGATTCTACATCTTTGAATTTGCCTGTTGAGCACTATGCAGCTTCATTAAAAGACGATATCAAAGGAAAGAAAGTCGGCGTTATTAAAGAATTGATGTCTGAAGGTTTATCCGATGATGTAGCAAAAGCTATGGAAGATGCTATTGAAACTTATAAGAAATTAGGTTGCGAAATTGTTGAAATTTCATTACCTAAATTAAAATATTCAATCGGTATTTACTATATTTTGGCTACAGCAGAATGCAGCTCAAACTTGGCAAGATTTGACGGCGTTAGATACGGATACAGAACTCCGGGCGCTAAAAATATTCTTGAAATGTATACAAAAACAAGAGCTGAAGGCTTCGGCCCTGAAGTTAAACGTCGTATAATGCTTGGTACTTATGCTTTGAGTTCTGGTTATTATGATGCTTACTACAAAAAAGCTCAACAAATGAGAGCTTTGGTTACTGAAGACTTTAGAGAAGCATTCAAGAAAGTTGATGTTTTAATATCACCAACATGCCCGAACACAGCATTCGATCTTGGTGCAAAAGCTTCTGATCCATTACAAATGTATTTGACAGATATTGCAACAATTTCAGCAAACCTTGCAGGTATTCCAGGGCTTAGTGTCCCGGCTGGATTTGATAAAGATGGTATGCCTATTGGGCTTCAAGTTCTTGCACCTCAACTTCAGGAAAGCAAGTTATTTAATATGGCTTATCAATTTGAACAAGCTCACGATTATTGGAAACAGCTTGCAAATATATAATTTCAAATATAAAACAAGTGAAATAAAAAAGCGGTCATTGAAAAGACCGCTTTTTTTCGTGAAATTTATCTTTAATATTTTAATATACTTAGTATTCAGCAACAGGAACGACAAAATAAAAGGTTGTACCTTTGTCCAATTCGCTTTCGCACCAAATGGCACCCTTATGAGCTTCAATTAATTGGCGAGCAATAGGCAAACCAAGTCCTGAGCCTCCAACTTTTCTTGATAGAGAATTTTCTATCTGGGCAAATTTATCAAATACGTGGAGAAGGTTTTCTTTTGCAATTCCGATACCTTCATCGGTTACACTAACCTGAATATAATTACCCTCAAGCTTGCTCAACACAGGAGAAAAACATTCACTGTACTTGAGATCTTTTGCATTAACCAATTCTGATTTGACAGTAATCGACTTTCCTTCCGGCGTAAACTTTACGGCATTAGAAACTAAATTAGTCAATACCTGCTCCAACCTTTGGGAATCAGCGCAGATTTCAGGTAAATTTTCGCCTTCCTCAGTAATCAATGTAAGCCCCTTGTCTTTTACTAAAACAGAAAGAGTTGATTTAACATACTCAATAACCGAATTGATATCCATATTTTTGAAGTGATAATCCATCTTTCCTGCTTCAATCTTTGATAAATCAAGTAAATCGTTTATAATACCTGACAATCGTTGAGAATTTCTCTTTGCCATCGATAAAAATTTATCATAAGCAGGAGTAACCTCTCCACATTTGCCACTTATCATTATATCCAGAGAATTCTTAATTGAAGTAAGCGGAGTTCTCAATTCGTGAGAAACAATCGATATAAACTCTGATTTCAGTCTCTCTAACCTCTCTAACTTAAGGTTTGTTTCTTTCAATTCCTGATATAAAGTTGCACTCTTTAACGGCAACGAAACTTGCTGAGCTATAGTTTGAAAACAAGTTGCATTCTCAGTCGTAAACGGAGTTTCTTTAAAAATTTCCACACAACCAAAGAAATTTTCACCCAAAGCTATTTTAGAAAACATATTATCAAACTGGAACAGCGAAAAATTAAATCTGCTGGCAGGATATTTTACAAACTTTTTAACTTTTAGCGTTTTTACATCTACTTCATAAGGCAATTTTTCGTCCTCAAAAAGAGACTTGTAATGAAGCACCATACGCAATTTTAAAGCATCTATCAGTTCATCAGACAATTCATACAATGAATTTAACAACAACACAGGCTCTTCATCCGTACAAAAAGACAACGTTGAAGTAAGCGAAAAGCTCAAAGCTTTGTCCATTCCTTCAAGCATATAATTAATCAATTTTTCTTTATCCAAAGTACCTGCAAACTGGGAACTCGTTGAGTACAAAGCATTTAATCTGTAATTACTGTCTGCCAAATCTTTATTGGTGTCAGAAAGTTTTTCAAGAGAAGCTTGCATTCGCAAATTCATAGAAATAACACCGCAAACCATTTCATCACTCATATCATCAGTAACAAATCCGTTTGCAATCTTCATAAGTTCCCTGTCTTTAAAATCCATAGGAACGATAAAAACAATAGCAGACTTCTCCATAATCGATTTTAGCTTATTAAACATAGTCTTAAAATCAATTTTTAAAGAAAGTGTATCGGCAATTATCAAGTTGCAACCTGACGCTGCAAGATAATCACCAATCATACTACTGTCAGACATAGAAACAAAATCATATCTGAACTTTTTTACTAAAACTTCGTATCTGTTAATTACCTCAGATCTCTGAGATATTAATAAAACCCTAATCATATTTTTATCGTAACAAAGATTTTGTAATAATCAAAAAATTTACAAAATTTTTATTTTTCAGATTCCATTTTTTCAATATATTCAATTATATCAAGCGCGAGTTCGTGTCTTAATTCAAAAGGTGCGTGCTTAATATATTCCATTGCGTGCGAAACTTTAATATTTTTATCATACCAACGTCTCAATATATAATTATATTGATCTTCCAACGTCATTTTAAAATCAAAATCTTTTAACTTATCCAGAACATATTCTGCGCAAATAGTTTGCAATTCTTCATCAGCCTTTTCCCAAAGTGCAATAGCTCTACTCAACACAGGGTCGACATCATACCAACGTTTTTGTTTCTTTTCCATAAATATGCTCCATAAGTTCGCCTACAAAACAAGATAAGTTTAGCAAAAATTTAAAAATTTGGCAAACTTTTCTTAAGCGAGTATAATAGAATTATTATGAAAAGACTACTAGCATTACTAATACTTGTCATGTTTTTAGGAACAAATATGTCAGTACTTGCAGACCCAGTGTTTGAAGGTCACGCTGAAAAAAGCGATAAAGTAAGACAAGAGTTGGAGAGCGAATTATTCACAGGAAAAGTTGAACAAATGGAACGCTCCGATGTTATACACATGACAGTATCTCAAGTACTTGATTCTAATATAAATATAGAAGGCGATGAGTTTTTTGCAGAAGTCGTAAACGACGTAGAAGGTGAAAGTGGTGTAATAATCCCAAAAGGAACATTTGCTCACGGGAAAATCTCCAAAACTACAGAAGCAAAAAGATTAGGTCGCTCAGCAAGTCTTTCTTTGGATTTTGATTACCTGATAACTCCTGATGGAAGAGAAATCCCAATAGAAGGAAAAATGTCAACAAAACTACATCCTGTTGCAGAAACTTCTAAAATTATCGCACAGGATTTAGGATACACCCTTGCAGGCGGAGCAGTTGGGGGGTTCATGGCTCTTAATTGGCTTGGACTCGAAGCTGCTATTGCATCGCAAGGATATACCCTTGCAGGAGGAGCCGCTCTTGGAGGCGTTCTCGGACTTGGCGCAGCCTTGATAAGAAAAGGTAACAGTGTACTAATCGCACCGGGAGACGAAATAAAAGTTAAAATTAACACTTCAGTTCCGCTCCCTGTATACAAGGATAGTGCGCTTATGCAGCACGAAATGAAATATCCGGGTTTAGACATTACAATAACAAATATTAAACATGAAGAAGATCCGTTTGGAGAAGTAAACACCATAACTTTAACCGTTATGATATCTAATATGTCAGATAAAACATTCTCAGGCTTGGATACAGCGTTGGTAAACGATTATAACTCTGTATTCAGACCATCAATTTTTGGTGATACAAAATTGATGTTCAAACAAATCAAACCTGGAGACAAAGTTATTGGTGATATCTCATTTGCAGTAGATAATATTAACAGGAGATTTTGGTTAACAATATACGACAGACGAAACAAAAAACCTTTAACAAAAATTTCAGTAGATAACGCTTATAAAAAAGTTTCAGCAAAAACTAAAAAACGCAACGATAAAATAAGAACAAGAAAAGTTAATTTTAAAAAAGAAGAAAATTTGCTGGATATAGAGTAAAACTATTGTAAATACTTACTTTACAATGGGTTGTATTTTTTAAATTTTATGTTACAATGTTAGTAGTACGTTAGAAAAAGAAAGTAGGGGAAAATGGCTTGTGGTAAGTTAGAAATAGACATTTTGAATTCAATTTGGCAATTAGCATCGACAAACGGTGGTAAGGACATATCTATACAAGATGTTGTTGACGACTTATCGGCAAACGGTGTAGAGCGAGCTTATACAACCATTAAAACGGTTATGGACAGACTTACAACAAAGAGTATTCTTGTCCGTTACAAAGTTGGTAAAAAATTCTTCTATAGCGCAGCTATGGACAAAGAAGAAATGGCTCGTGAAAACGTTGTCGAATTGGCTGAGCAGTTTTTCGAATCTGATTATGCAAAACTAATCAGATTTGTAGAAAATGAATTTGATTTAGTAAAATAAAATGGATGATCCCAAAGAGTGTAGAATTATAGTTTCGGAATTAATCCGAAAAGTTTTGGTTGGAGAATTATCGGTTCGAGATGCTGTTGTAATGTTTCCTGCAGGAACAAATGACAAAAGTATTGAGGCTGCATTTCATGCGCTTATTCATTATGAAGCGGATGAAGATTTAAGACGCAGAGATATCCTATACAAAGAAGAACAGGACGATTATTTAACTCTCATTTTCCAAACTCTTGAACAGGGTAAGGAGTTACCCAAAAATATCATAAAAAATTACGAAAAATATTATAAGGTTGCAGATATTCCTATGCCGAATGATTTTCGTTCTAATGTAATCAGATTTTGGAGATTTTTAACATTTAGAGAATAATGATTAGGTTTTAAAAAAAGCTATACAAAAGAAAGCAATTATACCTTTCAACTTTACAATCAAGACAAATCGTCATTGTATGGTATAATTCTGATATGAAACTAAGAGAAATTTACCAAAATACAGATATCCGAGAAAGAATATCATTTGAAGTATTCCCGCCAAAAGAGCAAGAAAAATATCAAGGCTTGGTAACTAGCCTAACAAAAGCAAAAACATTGAATCCTGCATTTGTATCGCTAACTTGGGGAGCATCCGGCAGCACAAACAACTCATTAGAATTTGTAAAAACAATAAAACAAAACGGGCTTAACATTATGCCGCACTTCACATGCGTATGCAGCACCAAAGAATATGTTTCATACCACCTCAAAATACTAACAGAATACGGAATTGAAAACATATTGGCTCTGCGCGGAGACATTCCTGAGGATAAATCTTTATTACATAATGACTTTAAATATGCAAATGAGCTTGTAGAATTTATAAAAAATAAAAGCAATCTTTCCGTAGGAGTCGCTGGATATCCTGAAGGGCACATAGAATCTGAAAATTTGCAAGCTGATATAAAAAATCTAAAAAAGAAAATTGATGCAGGTGCAGACGCAATCTTTACACAATTATTCTTTGATAATACCAAATTTTATGAATATATAGATAAAGTTAGAAAAATAGGGATAAACACCCCGATTATAGCTGGAATAATGCCTATAATCAGCCAAAAGCAAATCGACAAAATGACATCACTTGCAAGAATAACAATACCAAAAGAAGTTGAAGAAAAATTAAACACCTTATCAGCAGAAGATCTTAAAATATTTGGAATAGAATATGCAAGCAAACAATGTGAAGAGTTAATCAAGTCAAATGTTGACGGACTGCACTTTTTCACATTAAATAAAATAGATTTAACAGAGAAAATTATAAATAATATTATATAAAAGGAGCTAAGATAAAATGAAAAACTTAAACGAGTACATCGAACACACTCTCCTCAAACAAGATGCAACGACAGCAGATTTGGAAAGAATTTTTGAAGAGGCAAAGAAATATAATTTTAGAGGGGTATGCATAAATCCGGCATACGTAAAACTTGCAAAAGAAGCGCTAAAAGACAGTTCTGTAAAAGTAGTTACAGTAATAGGCTTCCCACTTGGAGCAAACAAAACTGAAGTAAAAGCTTTTGAAGCTTCATGTGCTATAGCAGACGGGGCAGATGAAATTGATATGGTAATTAACGTTACCTGGATAAAAGATAAAAACTATGACTTTGTAAGAGAAGACATCAAGGCTGTAAAAATAGCTTGTGGCGACATTCCGCTAAAGGTAATTTTAGAAACAGACTTACTAACAAAAGATGAAATTAAAAAAGCCTGTGAACTAGCGGTTGAAGCAGGAGCAGATTTTGTCAAAACTTCTACAGGATTCGTTAAAAACGGAGTCGGCGCAAAAGCTGAAGACGTAAAACTTATGTTTGATACAGTCAACCCACATGGACTAAAGGTTAAAGCCTCAGGCGGAATTCGAGACAAGGAAAGCGCAATAAAGATGATAGAAGCAGGTGCCTACAGTCTAGGAACAAGCTCAGGTGTAAAAATTATAGAAGCAGAATAAATATTTAATACAAAAAGAAGAAGTCGGAGAATATTCTCTGACTTCTTCTTTATATTTTACTTAAATATTAATTACTTATTAAAATCTTCAAAGAATTTTCTTAAAATTTCTTGACCTTTAATAATAGATTGATAATCAACATTTTCTTCACAAGAGTGCATATTATGAACATCAGCTAATCCAACAAGGAAAGGAATAAACTTTTCACCGTTTGCATTAGTTCTGTTTGCATAAATATGAGTTTCAGCGCCAGCGTGGAAAGGTCCGATTTCAGCCTCTACACCACAATCTTTAGCTGCTGCTTCAAACATTTGAGGAACATAATTATCCCAAGTTTTTTCAAACGGAGGCAAATGTTCTTCAAAAGTAATTTTAGCTTCAGCACGATCTTTATACTCTTTATTGAAATCATCAACCTGAAAAATCATAAGATTTTTCAATTCTTCCTCATGTTCACGACTTGAACTCCTTATAGAATAAGAAGCCTTTGCATCAGTATTAATAACATTAGTAACATTAACGTTACCGGCTGAGATACCGCCAAGGTTACAAGAAGTAACAACGGCTCCATTTTCATCTGCATAAAATACACCTTGAGGAAGTTCTGAAATTAAATCAGCAATTAATTTTGCTGCATTTTCTCTCGTAGGATCACCGATATCAACGCCTGAATGCCCGCCTTTGAAAGAGTGAACATCAATATTAACAAGCGTATAACTTGCACCTGAAGTCATAAATTGCCCCAAACTGTCACTGTCTAAAACAAGAACATACTTAGATTTCAACATACCAAAATCCAAATTATGAATACCTGACATACCGGATTCTTCATCACGAGTAAATACTACTTCCAATCCGCCGTGCTTAATATCAGACTTTGCAAGATAAAGAGCGAAATAAAGTGCATTTGCAACTCCGGCCTTATCATCAGCGCCAAGAGTCCTCTCGACTGCATGCAACAACCCGTCTTCATCAGCATAAACCTTTACTGGAGAATCATCTCCTATAACATCCATATGAGAAGATAACAAAATCGGCTGCTTAGACTCATCTGTAGCCGGAATGCTTATATAAACATTACCATATCCGTCAAGCTTACAATTAATATTATTTTCATCACATAAATTTTTAACATAATTAGCAACATCAGCTTCCTTCAATGAAGGTGAAGGAATTTCAGCGAGCTTACAAAACAAATCAATTAAATCATTTTCTCTTCTTAAAACATTTATATCCATAATTATTCTCTCCGTACAAGCGTATAATAATTTTATTTTACCATATATTATTGAAAATAACAAATAAATATTTTCTCCACTGTTTGTATCAAAATTGAAAAATTTACTATACAAAAAGCTTTAGTTATGTTATGCTGTAGACAGATGTAGTAGTAAAATATTTTTGGAAATATATGCAATGATAATTATTTAAATTTTACGTTTAAATAAGAGCTCGATAGGTTAGATGTATCGAGCGTTGTGTGTATTATAAAAAAATAGAAAAGGATAAGGTAAATACTCGATGGGAATTCCATTAATTCTTGCGATTATTGCGGTAATGGTCTTAGTCGCAGTGTTGTTCGTACAGCACAACAAGATAAAATCTATTCTCCAGAGCGTTGAAAAGGATCGTATAGCTTTAGAAGAGAAAGAAAAGATCTTATTTAAAGAAGCAAAAATTAAAGCAATAGAAGAGCTTCAAGATGACAGAGAAAAACTGAACGAAGAAGAAAGAGAGAGAAGACAAGAGCTTTCAAGGCAAGAAGCAAAACTTGCAAAACGTGAAGATATGCTTGAAGATAAAATTCAAGAATACACAGATAAAGATCTTCAAGTTCAGAGGAAAATTGATGAATTATTAGAAAAAGAAGACTACCTTGCAGAAATAGTACAAAGACAGACATCAGAATTAGAACGAATAGCAGGGATGACAGTAGAAGAAGCAAAAACAACACTTCTTGAACAATTAAAACACGACTTGGCACAAGAGCAAATGACCTTGGTTAGAGAAAACGAAGCCAAAATAAGAGAAACCGCCCTTGAAAAGTCAAAAGAAATATTATCAACAACAATGCAGCGCTGTATGATAGAACAGGTTGTAGAAACAACGGTATCAGTAGTAGCTCTTCCAAACGACGAAATGAAAGGTAGAATTATCGGAAGAGAAGGAAGAAATATCAGAGCATTAGAAACTCTAACCGGAGTTGATTTGATTATCGATGATACACCGGAAGCTGTTGTATTATCTAGTTTTGACCCGGTACGCAGAGAAGTGGCAAAACTTGCATTAGAAAAATTAATAGTAGATGGCAGAATTCACCCTGTAAGAATTGAAGAGATGGTAGAAAAAGCCAACGAAGAAATAGAAAAGAAAATTTGGACAGAAGGTGAAAACGCTGCATTAGATATGGGCGTTATGGGCTTAAATAAAGAATTAATCAAAACTCTTGGACGTTTATATTACAGAACAAGTTACGGACAAAATGTTTTGAAACATTCGCTCGAAGTAGGACATATCGCAGGAATGTTAGCAGCAGAACTCG
Organism: uncultured bacterium; assembly: GCA_949283255.1. Taxonomy (GTDB): domain Bacteria; phylum Cyanobacteriota; class Vampirovibrionia; order Gastranaerophilales; family Gastranaerophilaceae; genus UBA1221. Next base: position 34,005 of record CASDRS010000017.1, read on the forward strand.
GAGCAAATGTTGCAGTAGCAAAAAGAGCCGGACTTCTACACGATATAGGTAAAGCTGTAGACCAAACTCAAGAAGGTACTCATATTCAACTCGGGGTTGAATTAGCAGCCCGCTATGGAGAAAAACCTGAAGTAATCCACGCAATAGAAGCTCACCACGATGATGTAGTTGCAACAACAATTGAAGCGGTACTAGTAAAAGTTGCGGATGCAATCTCAGCAGGTCGCCCTGGGGCAAGAAGAGATACTCTTGAAATCTATATTAAGAGATTACAAAAAATCGAAGAAATCGTTAACAGTTACGATGGAATCAAGCAATCTTTTGCAGTTCAAGCAGGTAGAGAAGTTAGAATTATAGTACAAGCAGAGATGTTTGACGATCTTGCATCACAAAGATTAGCAAGAGAAGTTGCAAAACGAATAGAAGATGAACTTGATTATCCGGGTCAAATTAGGGTAACAGTTGTCAGAGAATTCAGAACAACTGAAATAGCAAAATAAAAAATAAAAATAATTAATGATAGCGTCTCTGTTTCAAACAGAGACAGCTATCAAATAAAAAAGGGTCGTATGATAGGTGATGATAAAACATTAAAAATATTATTTTTTGGAGACATCGTCGGCAAACCAGGCCGATGTGCCGTAAGAGACTTTTTGGCTGACGGCAAATACAGCGACCACTTTATTATTGCAAATGTTGAAAATGCATCACACGGTTTTGGTTTAACAGAAAAGAATTACAATGAATTATCCGATTACGGAATTGATTGTATGACATCAGGCAATCATATTTGGGATAAAAGAGAAATTTTTAACTATATAAACAACGCACCAAAAATAATTCGTCCGATTAATTATCCAAAAGATACAGTAGGAAATGGCTCCCACATATTTGAATTTAGCGGGGTTAAAATTGGTGTAATTAATGTTTTAGGACGAGTATTTATGGGTCTGATAGACCCTCAATGGGATCTTGTAAGAGACGAAATACAGCGGATAAAAGAAATCACCCCAATAGTAATTATAGATTTTCATGCTGAAGCAACAGCTGAAAAAATATGTTTTGCAAGATATTGTGCAAACTTTGGGTGCTCTGCGTTTTTTGGGACACATACGCACGTCCAAACCGCTGATGAAAGTATATATAACAATATGGGATATATAACCGATGCAGGCTTTTGTGGAGCTCAAGACAGTGTAATAGGTATGGATTACACAACATCACTAAATCGATTTCTGACAAACATCCCTGAGCGTTACGAAATAGCAGACAGCGAAACATCGCAAATCAATGCGGTTGAAGTGGAGATTAATCCGAAAAATGGGTATGCTGTTGCTATAAAAAGGATTTTTTGTAGTAGTAATGAAATAGAGAAGGAACAAAGTCAATGAAGGCAGATTTTCACATCCATACCTATTTTTCCGACGGCGTCTTTTCGCCCGAAAAAATAGTTGACACAGCAATTGACGTCGGCTTGCAAGTCATTGCACTTACTGACCATGATAATGTTTTATCTTATAAAGTTGCAAAAGATTATATCGAAAAGACCGGAAAAAACTTGGAAGTAATACAAGGCGTAGAAATAAACACATTATATAAAAATTACGAAGTCCATATTCTTGGTTATATGATGGATACAGAAAATAACGATTTTAAAGAATTGCTAAAAACCCAACAAAAAGCCAGGATAGAACAGGTAAATGAAATAATAGATTTACTTGCCAAAAAAGAAGGTATAAAAATAAAATTTGAAGATATAAAAAAGCAGGTAGCAGAAGGCGGCAGTATTGGACGGCCTCACATTGCAAAAGCTATAACAAACGCAGGTGGGACAAGCAGCGTGATAGAAGCTTATGCAAAATATATCCACGATGATTCACCGGTTTACGTTGCGAGAAAAACAGTATCACCGCAAGAAGCCGTTGAAATCATATATGATGCAGGCGGAGTTCCTGTAATTGCACACCCGCACGATTTGGATATTGCAGAAACATTAATAAAAGACCTAATGACTCACGGGCTCAGAGGTATAGAAGCATATCACAGAAAACATTCTCCGGCTTGCGTAGAATACTTTTCATCTATGGCAGAAAATCTTGGACTTATCGTAACAGGAGGGTCAGATTTTCACGCACCAAACATAATGAATGGACAAATTATATTAGGTAAAAACTTTGTCCCTGATTGGATATATGATAAACTAATGCAAGAAAAAAAATGTATTGATATGGCTTAACAAAAGAAGGTATTTATGAAACTTTTGAATTGGCGTGCAGAATACACAATTACATTATTAATAATATTTGCAGTAATACTGTTACTGATTCCAACATCACTACAATCAACAGTACAAGCAAATTTTATTGCAAAATGGAAAGACTGCTATGACAGGCTTGAATACGCGCAAGACGTAATATTGAAACAAGAAAAACAAGAAATTTTAACAAGTTTTAGAAGAGCCAAAACTCCTGAAGAACGAGAAACACTTTTTAGGGAAATTCTAAAACCATATTTTCGCCTAAACAATTCGAAAGCACCTCATAGATACCACCCTAAATTTATGAATGGAGAAAAAGTTCCGGAAAATAACAAATACCAATTTACGGATTATTATTTTTCAGATAAAAAATTACTGGTTGGAATAAAAGATATACCAAATTCAGAAGGTGAAGAAAGCACATTTATAATGATGTTTGATGTCAATGGACTTTTACCTCCGAATAAATGGGGCAAAGATATTTTTGGAGCAACAGTCTACGCAGATAGGATAGAGCCGTTGGGGAAAAACCTTGAACTACCACAACTAAGAGAAGATTGTTCCGAAAATGGCAGCGGGGTTGGCTGCTCATACTATTATAAAATCGGAGGGAGCTTTGAAGACTAATTCAAACATATGCGTATTCGCTTCATCTTGTAATTTTTTAGCAGATGAATACTACCAAGAAGCCTCAAAATTAGGAACCTTATTGGGTCAAAACGGTTTCAATATGGTATACGGCGGAAGTAAATTAGGCCTAATGTGGGCTTGTGCAGGAGCACTCAAAAATTCAGGAGGAAAATTATATGGCGTAATGCCGGAAAAGCTTAACGATTTTGGCGTTTCATCTAACATTTGTGATGAATTCTATTTAACAAGCGGAATGAGAGAACGAAAAGCCAAGATGGACGAACTTTCTGACGGTGTGATTGCACTTCCAGGAGGGTTTGGAACCCTTGAAGAAGTCTCCGAAATTATTGTGCAAAAGCAGTTGGGTTATAACAATAAACCCATAGTATTCATCAATACAAATGGGTATTATAACAAACTCTTTGAATTCATGAATGAAATAATTAACCAAAAATTTGCAAACAAACACTCTAAAAATTTATACTACAATGCAAAAAACAGCGAAGATGCATTAAAGTACTTGATTGAATACGATGTAAGTGTTCGAAACTTTTCAAAAGAAGATTTATACACTCGCTAGATTATTATCGTGCTTGATTTGTTCAGTATTTCGACGATCCCAATTTACACCACGCTTAATAATTTTGGCGGGAACACCCGCAAATATAACATTTCTCTCTTCACAAGATTTACAAATTAAAGCTCCGGCCCCAACTACGACATTATCCGCTATAGAAACATCCTTGAGAATAACTGCATTCATACCAACCCAAACATGATTTCCAATAGTCACACCAACCTTAGGTCCATTGAGAATCTCTTTAGTATTATCGTCATATATTGCATGACCATCACTGGTTCTAATATGTATTCCGTATGAAAACTGGCAGTCATCTCCAATCTTTACATCCAACCCTGTTTCATCATGATTTTCTATATGACAACCATAACAAGAAAAATTCTTACCAATAAGAAGTTTCGCATTATTCATCCCTGTTACAGAGAGACTCTTTATCGCAAACTCAGTACTGTCAATTGATACCACAGAATTGTTTCCAACATATAAGACACAATTTACAAATTTATAAGGCTTACAAACCTCAACAACAGAGTTTGACCCTTGAAATACAACACGCAACCCAGGAATTTCATCCACCTTATGCCTTACTCCGTTTTTGTCAACAATAAACAAAGAATTCCCTAAACCCAAATCAACACAAACTTTTGAAGAATTAAGTTTACTTAAATGAGTTTCTCTCCATTGTTTACGTACACTTGCTCGTGGTATAAAACAAGAACCCAATATTATAATAGATTTTTGCAAAGCTGCAAATTTCATAATAGTTTAGTAACTCCTGCGCATTAAATCAGATAATTTAACTTCACTAGGTTGATTAACAACTTTGTGAACTGCCGGACGCTTTGGCTCAGATGTAGCTTTGAATTGAGCCAAACCAACTTTCGCATCATCATCGGAAAAACTAAATATATCTTTTAAAAATGCTACAATACCTTTCATAATGTATCTCCTCATTTGAATATTTATAACGATATAATACATTAAATCGGGCAAATATGCAAATTACATTAGATTTTATGCTATATTGATAATATATTAGTAAAGGTGATTTGAATTTGAATAATACTTATTATGAAACTTTAGATGAAAATTTTAAAGAAGCTGTGGCATTAGTTGAAAAAGACCATTCACATGATGAGCTTATTGAACTTCTAAAACACGGCAACATACCCCAAAAACAACTTGCCGCTATGAGGCTTGATACCATAAATACCCCTGACGAGTTTGATATTCTGCTCTCAAACTTGACAGGTCAAGATGGGAAAATTAGAGAAGCTGTATCTCTAAGACTTGCAGATTTTCTCAAAAACCCAAATATTTCAAAGTATATTAATTATAAGGATTATACAGACATCCTTAGTGAAGCAATAATCGATATAAACGGTAATATCTGCCGTAATACGATAGAAGCTATCAGTAATCTGAAACCGTACACAGAATTCTGCAAAACGTTCTGTGCCAAGCTGGTATCAAAAACACATTCACTTATAGACAAAATTAAAACATTTGACTTCAAAGACGGTAAATATAAAGTAAATAAAGAAGTATTTAAACTATACTGGTGCCTTGAAGCTATCTACACATTTGCAGACTGCATTGACATAAATTTAACAAAACAAATCCTGTTGGAAACAAAGAATATTAAAGAATACACCATCAGAGAAAAAACCGCAAAAATTCTCTCCCTAAATTTTGATGATACAGAATTACAAGCAGCAAGACAAGAATTAAAAGAAGATTCAAACTACTATGTGAGAAGGTTTTAGCCACAATATAAAGTTTTGTTACGGAATTTATACAAAATATATACAGATTAAGCAATTTTTCAAGACCGTAAACCTTTATATAAATGTAAGGGATAAATCAAACAGGGAACAGAAAAGGGGTACAATATGGCAAGAGTTTTAATTTCAATGCCTGAACGATTTTTAGACGAAATTGATAACGTAGCAAACGCAGAAAACAGAACTCGTTCAGAATTAATTAGGGAAGCATTAAGAACATACATGTACAGAAATCAAGTAAGAAACTCTAAAAAAGCTCTAAAAAATGCAGAAATCTTAGAATCACTACTTGGCTAAAAAAGATTATTCGATTATAATAGTATCAGAAAGGGTATGGGGAAAAATGTTAGAAAATACTACTGAGAATGAAAAAGGGTATGTAATGTCATCAATAGATGAGTATTTTGAGATATTAGATAAGGAAGCTCAAAAACGCTCAAAGATGGTAGCTAAATCATTAACAAAATATTTAAAGAATGTCCAAGCTAACACTAAGTATGACGAATTAAAAACAACAGCCCTTCATTAAAAAAAGTTTATATAGGGGAAAATAGAAGATGAAAAGTCTAAACTTTATCGTGAAAAAGTTTAGACTTTTTTAAATAAAAATTTTACACAAAAAAAGACTCCGAGTATTTCGGAGCCTTTTTAAAATTATACAGTAATAAAATTACTCAATAATTTTGTCAACAACACCAGCACCAACTGTGTGTCCACCTTCTCTGATAGCGAATCTCATACCTTCTTCGATAGCTACAGGAGCGATAAGTTCAACTTCCATAACTACGTTATCACCAGGCATTACCATTTGGCCATCAAATTTGATAGTACCAGTAACGTCAGTTGTTCTGATGTAGAATTGAGGTCTGTAACCAGGGAAGAATGGAGTGTGACGTCCGCCTTCTTCTTTAGTCAAAACGTAAACGTTAGCTGTGAACTTAGTGTGAGGGTGGATTGTACCAGGTTTAGCCAAAACTTGACCACGTTGGATTTCAGTTTTGTCAATACCACGAAGCAAAGCACCAATGTTATCACCAGCTTGACCTTGATCAAGTGATTTTCTGAACATTTCAACACCAGTTACAGTTGTTTTCTTAGTTTCGCCAAGACCAACTAATTCAACTTCATCACCAACTTTAACAACACCACGTTCAACTCTACCAGTTGCAACAGTACCACGACCAGTGATAGAGAATACGTCTTCTACTGGCATCAAGAATGGTTTGTCTAAGTCACGTTCAGGAGTTGGGAAGTAAGTATCGATAGCATCCATCAATTCCCAAATCTTGTCAACCCATTTATCTTCACCACGTTGGATTTTTGGATTAGCTTGAGCAGCTTCCAAAGCCTTCAAAGCTGAACCGTGGATGAATGGGATGTTGTCACCGTCGAATTCGTATGAAGAAAGAAGTTCTCTAACTTCCATTTCAACCAATTCTAACAATTCTGGGTCATCAACCATATCACATTTGTTCAAGAATACAACCAAGTTAGGAACACCAACCTGTCTTGCAAGCAAGATGTGTTCACGAGTCTGAGGCATAGCACCATCAGTAGCTGCAACAACAAGGATAGCACCATCCATTTGAGCTGCACCTGTGATCATGTTTTTAACATAGTCAGCGTGTCCTGGGCAGTCAACGTGTGCATAGTGTCTTGAAGCAGTTTCATATTCAACGTGAGCTGTAGAGATGGTTATACCTCTTGCTTTTTCTTCTGGAGCAGCATCGATTTCATCAAATTTCTTCAATGCAGCTTGTCCAGCAGCAGCCAATACAGCAGTAATTGCAGCGGTTAACGTAGTTTTACCGTGGTCAACGTGACCGATGGTACCTATGTTAACGTGCGGTTTCGTACGTTCATACTTTTCTCTTGCCATGAGATTAATCTCCTTTTTTACTTATACTACAATACTAATTTGGTATTTTAAGCCATAATTCAATGATATTTGCTCAATATTTTTTGTCAAGGTACCAGCGTGAACCCTGCCAAGAATTTCTTCTGATAAATTCTCTATCAATCTTGTTAAGACAATCAAACTTTGCGCCAAGCCACTTCGGGGCAATCAGAGTCTTGCTAAATCCGTTACCTGCAAGTCGGTGAATTGTTGTCGACTTCGGCAAATATTCCAAAAAATCACATACAAGATTCACATACTCATCTTCATCCATAAAACTAATCTCACCTTTTTGGTACATATCAGCAAGTTTAGTATTCTCTAACGCGCAGAGCATGTGGATTTTTACACCGTCAACTTCCAAACGAGCAAGTTCTTGTGCTGTCTCCATAATCTCTTCAGGGCTCTCCCACAAACCGAATATCACGTGTACACAGACATTTATTCCGGCCTCTTTTGTTTTTTCATAAGCCCTTAAAAAGCAATCATAATCATGCCCGCGATTAATTCGTCTTAAAGTCTTGTCATGAACAGACTGCAACCCGTATTCAATCCACGTATAATAATCATCTTTAAAGGAAGAAATTAATTTTATTTTTTCATCATCAACACAATCAGGACGCGTACCTATTGAGATGCCTACTATTTTGTCATTTTTCAGGGCTGACTTATAGATTTTTTCCAACTCATTAACAGGCTTATATGTGTTCGAAAAAGCCTGAAAATAAGACATGAACTTTTGAGCCTTAAATCGCTCCGTTAAATTAACAATTCCTGTTTCAACCTGCTCTTCAATACTCAACAAATTCGAGTGAGCTTGTGAAAAGCTGCCCCCGTCATCACAAAAAATACAACCTCCAGTTGAAATCGTACCATCTCTATTTGGGCATGAAAAACCGGCATCAAGAGTTATCTTATAAACCTTGACGCCGAATTTATTTTTTAAATATGCACTAAACTGATTATAACGTTTATCCGTACCGTTAAACATAACAAGACTTATTCTTTTTCATCTTCTTCAGTAATCGGATATACGTAATGTTCTCCACAATTTGGACAAACAACTTCCTGTTGTTTTCCGTCCTCAAGTTTTGCTACCTCAAATAATGTTTTACATCCTGATTGGACACATCTAATAGCCCAAGTAGGTCTAATTAATCTAGCCATATTTCCCTCTCTTGTTTACTTTTACAACTACATAATATCATTTATACACCCTTTATGCAAGTATTAATAAATTTTGAATTACCCAACAGAATTACTATTCTGTACAATTTATTTTTTCTCAGGAAAGAAGAGAATATTCTAAAAGGGAGATCTTCAATGCGAAATTTTTTAATATTTTTAGGAATAACAGTCGTAGGCTATCTTGCGGTAATAGATACTATAGACAGATTTAACGAACTGGACAGAATTGTTGTAACAACACCGGCGCAAATTGAGATGAAATCTAAAATGCAAAAATCGGAAACCCACAACGCTCAAAAAACATCTACACAAACAATCAACGAGGGTAAAGCCTTAAACAACACCCCTCAGATGCATCATAACAAGATGAATCATACTCAACACAGGGTTAACAAACAACATGAAAGAAACCTTAACCCGTCACACTAAAACAAGATTTCTTATATTCCAAACAAAACTTCACCATAGTTATTATCGATGATTTCACCGAAATCATCTGTTTTTTTAGGTCTGCTCTCTTCCAACAATTTTGGTCTAATCGAAGGGGCTGAACTCTCATATCTAAAATAAGCACCTTCAGGTTTTGTATCCTGCACCAATGGAGTAGGATCAACAATCTTTGGGAAGAATCTTAAATATATATTCTGAGAAATAGATTTTGCCAAAATATCTTTTGAATACATCTTTAAGTATTCCAGCTTTGCATAAGCATCGGAAGCATTTGGAGCACTAAAAAGGTTATTATTATCGCTTATTTTTTTCTTATAAACACAGCTCCACATAGCCAAATCATTAACGGTATCAACAAGAACGGCCTTTGTCTCCATTTCATAAGGATACAAAATACCGAAATTTGTTGATAAAACTAACATCTCCCAGTAATTTCTCTTTGCATAAGCTCCATCCACCGGAACATCATTTGAAATAAGAAGAATAGAATTTGCATTAAAAGCTTTTCCTATTGCCTTTAGAGCAGCAAAATCGAGTTTTTTATTATCCTTAAATCTTGCAAAAACACTATTGGTATAACTTTTTATTTGAGGATTTTCCTCCATAGCCTTGCGCACATAATATAATGACGGAGAATTAATATTTCCGGTCTTATTAAAATTATCAATAATATCCTCAGCAATAATATTTGACACATCAGGATAGCAATAATAATTAGCGCAAACCTTAAACAAATCTACAGGCAGTACCAAAACATTAAACGATATCTCCGCTCTTACACCCTGAGCGATAAAAAAAGCCAAAACAACCAAAAATATTTTAAAAATATTTTTCATAATCTTATTATACCACACAAATTTTTCATACGAGTAATGGATTATATTTTTTTAATAATAAACTACAATTACATAAGGAAAGGAGTCTCAAATGGATTACAGAGAACTATTAGAACACGCAAAAGAGGCCTCAAAAAATTCATATTCGCCATATTCAAAATTTGCCGTAGGAGCTTGTCTAATAACGACAAATGACAAAATATATTCAGGCTGCAATTTTGAAAACTCAAGTTTTGGGATGACAATATGCGCTGAAAGAAATGCCGTAGGAACAGCTATAGCTGACGGCGAGAGAAGAATTAAAGCAATTGCAATATACTCACCTAATCAAAAACACTGTTATCCTTGCGGAGCTTGCAGACAAGTTCTGAATGAATTCAAAGCTGAAGAAGGACTGGATGTAATTACTGAAGGTGAAAACGATATTGAAATCTCGAAATTAGCAGACTTACTTCCTGAAGGATTTAATCTATAATATGTTTTTTATAGAAGCACTCGTCAAATACATGAAAAAGGATAGATTCACAGAAGTCCTTGAAGAACGAGAAGAGATGGAAAGCCGTAATCCACTTGAAGAAATTCCTCTCGAAGATGATTTGAATGATGAAGACTCTACACCTTGTGAACATCTGTTTATGCCAATAGATTCTACAGGTGAAATACTTGCCTGCTCAAAATGCGGACAGCTTATAAAACGCTCAAACTTAAAACCCTCTAACTTCTTTGAACACCCCGATAATCTTCAGTAATAACCTCCTTAAGAATATTGTTACGAATTCTTAATATTTGCGATAAATAACGCAATTTTGGTGGAATAAAATACTTAGTAATAATATAAGGAATATTTAGGATACAAATACTTTCTCATAGTTAAGGAAAACAGGAAACACATAGGGAGGTCACCATGGCAGTTGGTGCTGAGGACTACATCGATCAGTTATTAGTTAAAAAGTACGCAGAAGAAAAAGTCGACAACCATGACGATATGGAATCAATGGTTGATCCTGACAAAATGATGAGCGCAATGAATGATTATGCAAGCATGTACAGAAACATGATGCTGTTAAAACAACGTCTTAATATTGCATGCTACGCTGTAAACGCCAGAAATGCACGTTATAATAAATCAAACAGGGCGTATCAATAATACAAGTTTATAATCCTCTTTTTTGATATAATAAAAAAAAGAGGATTGACGCTATGGGAAAAATTATTTTGGCATCGTCTTCACCTAGAAGACGAGATCTATTAAAAAAAACAAAGTTAAACTTTGAAATCATTCCGTCACCGTACATAGAAGATCATACGAGGACGGATTTTTCTTACGAATTTGTAGAAGAGCTCGCGCTTAACAAAGCGCTCGCTGTTGTACCGCTTGTAAAAGAACCTTCAACCATTATAGGAGCAGACACTGTTGTCGTTCTTGAAGGAACAATTTTGGGCAAACCTATTGATAAAAAGCATGCCTTCCAAATGCTAAAAAATTTGTCAGGGAAAACCCACCTTGTAGTAACAGGAATTGCTATTGTTGACTCGCTAACGAAAAAGCAAAAGAAGGTAGCGGTTACAAGCAGCGTAAAATTTGAAAATCTAACAGATGAACAAATTAATAAGTATATAGAAGAATTCAATCCGCTGGATAAAGCCGGATCATACGGAATTCAGGAATTACCTGACGGTTATATTAATTCTTATACAGGGAGTTTAGAAAATATCATAGGGCTGGATACAAAGGTTTTGTGTGAATTACTAGAAAATTTTTAAAAATGAGAATAATTCCCACTTTACAAATAAAAATCTTCTGGTAAAATAAAATTATAGAAAAAGAAAGGTGGTAAATATGAAATATGTATGCACAGTATGTGGTTGGTCAACAGAAGCTGATAAAGCTCCTGAAAAATGCCCTCTTTGCGGCGCTACAACATTTAAAGAAGTAGGCGGAGCAGAAAAAGTTTATGCTTGCGAACATAATGTTGGAGACGGCAAGGTTGAAGATAAAGAAGTTATGGAAGGCTTGAGAGCTCACTTCACAGGCGAATGTACAGAAGTTGGTATGTACCTTGCTATGGCAAGAGTAGCTGAAAGAGAAGGTTATCCTGAAGTTGCTGAAGCTTACAAGAGATATGCTTATGAAGAAGCTGAACATGCTTCTAAGTTTGCAGAATTGTTAGGCGAAGTTGTAACAGATTCTACAAAGAAAAACCTTGAAATGAGAGCTGAAGCTGAACACGGCGCTTGCGAAGGTAAATTAGCAATTGCTAAGAGAGCTAAAGAATTAGGCTATGACGCTATCCACGATACAGTACATGAAATGGCTAAAGACGAAGCTCGTCACGGCAAAGGTTTTGATGGATTGTTAAAGAGATATTTCTCATAACTTCTATCAAAAAACATAAGTTAAAGGCGGACCTTAAAGGTCCGCCTTTTTATTGCTAATGACTGTTTTAGCCTATTTTATTAATCAAAGTAATCTTTAATTAATCCTGTATCATTTGATTTGTTTTTAACTTCTAATTTTGCATCTTGTCTACGAGCCTTAATGTTGATATCTTTTGCGGCAATTGCGTTATTTACGACACCGTCTTTAATAATATCAGCATTGATGCTGCCTGTCTTAGACTTGATTACACCGAAGTTAACATCTTCACCGACAGCCTCACCACGGTGGTGTAAGTTTACATCTCCAACTGCCATTACATTTGATTCTTGAGATGCATCTGTCTGTCTAAAGTGTAGAGCTTTATCTGCAGTACCGATAGAACCGCCGGAAATCATTTGAACTGTTGTACCGTTTACGTTAGCATAATCTTCAAGGTTAGTTGATGCATTCAAGATGCTGTGATCTTTACCTGTAAGAAGCATAACCTTACCGTTTGCCTTAATTCTATCTACGTTCATATCTGCATTTTGGCTTGCCATATTGATAACGCCATCTGAGCCGTCACCTTTTGTAAATGCTTTAATACCTTGAGCTACATTTACATTTATAGATTTTGTTAGATCTCTTGAATCAGCTCCGATTGGATTATCAGATACAACATCTTCACCGATTGTACCGTTTGATACATTTACATATAATGTACCCTTTGATTTTATCAAATCAGCTTCACTTCCTGCGTTTAGCAAGTTGCCATTTTCAACATTTACAACAACTTTCTTATTAGCATCAAGAGCAACCTGATCTGTTATTACATTTCCAAGAACAACATCTGAACCCTTTCCTGTTACAGTAATCTTTTCACCTTTTACTGTTCCAGAAACATCCATATCTTTATTTCCTGAATTTGTAAGAACTACGTTAGCCTTGTTAGAAGTTACATTAGATGAAACATCCATACCTCCGTCTCTGTTTGTAAGAAGTACATGCCCGTCTGCAACAACTGTACCTTGAACATTCAAGCCGTCAGTACCTTTATTTGTAATGTATAATCTGTTTGAATCATTTGAAATATAAGCTGTATCTGCTACATTCAAAGCCTTGCCCTTGTTGGTAATACTCATTTTACCGCCGCTGTTTGCAATTTTACCAGCCAAATTCATATTGCCATTAGTGTTATACAAAACAGTATGACCGGTATTCTTAACAGTACCATCAACAGCCAGACCGTCAGCACCGGTATTTTGAACAATCAATTCACCGCCTGCTGTACTACCAACAGTAGCATTTCTTGCAATATTCAAACCGTTACCAACGTTAGTAAGGTTCATATTACCTTTTTCAGTTTGAACATTACCATCGACAACAAAGTCACCTTTACGGTTAGTAATAGCAACAGTACCTGTACCATTAGCCAATACAGATGCATCTGTATCAATATTAATACCGCCTGCGCCTGTATTAACCATTTGTAACTTACCTTTATTTTCAGCTTTCACTGAAGCATTTTCGCCAGAAACTAAAATACCACCGGCACCTGTGTTACCAACATATACCAAATCGCTGTTAACACCCTTTACAGAACCTGTAATGTTTAAAGCTCCATTTGTATTCTGTACATAAGTTTTAGCACCGCTTGTAATTGATCCGTTTACATTGAAACCACCGGCACCTGTATTTTGAACCAACAATTCTTGACCGTCTGCTGATACATTACCGTTTAGATTAAATGTATTACCGGTGTTGGTCAAATTCATTTTTCCGTTTTTATTACTTAAGTTTGCTTCTTCAGTAATATTGAAGTCTCCTGAACGGTTTGTAATAGCCAAACTGCCTGAATTATCAAAATCACCTTTAATTGTCAAACCGTTTCTACCTGTATTAGCAACACGAGTTTGACCGTCATTTCTAATTACAGCATTTTCGCCAAAGTTCAAACCTGTACCATTACCGGCAATAGCAATCTTACCATTTCTATTGTTAATAGTACCTTCAATATTTAAATCGCCGCCTCTTTCAGTAATATAAACATTGTTATTAGATGTAATATTACCATCTACAGTAGTATTACCTGAACCATTATGAACAATTTGAACCAAATCTTGAGCGGTCAAATCAGCATTAGCACCGATATTTACGGCACCTGTTTTTGTACCGCTGGCAATATAAACACTGCCATTATCAGCCTTAACTGTGTTATTCAAATTCATAACGCCGCTTCCATTAGTAAGATAAACATCACCACCTGATGCTGAAATCTTACCTGCTGAAGTTGTAAATCCTGCGCCACGGTTGATCATTACGATATCACCGTTACCATAATTTGTTACATCACCTTGAATATTCATTCCAACATTAGCAGCACCGTCTCTGTTATATGTTCTAAACTCTACATTTGCAGTGTTAGAATTTTTACCGGTATTTACTAATGCATTAAACAAATCCTCTGCCTGAGCTTCAGTAGAAATAACGCTGTTATTATTTGCACCACCCGCAATAATTGCAGCATTATTACCTACAGTAAGATCTCTTGCAACCATACCAATATTACCGCGGGAAAGAATTTTACCGTTAATCGTGATATTGGCATTTCCGTGATAACCCAATTCTTCTAAGGTAGCCTTACCATTCTTATATAATTTCATGCCAGGTGCTGTTGGAGTCAAAACAGACAAAGAACCAACATTCAAAACACCGGATTCACCAACGACCATACCGTTTGGTGATACAAATATTGCTTCACCATTATAGAATTGGCCGTCACGAACTGTATTTACCAAACCGTTGATATTAATTTGATTATCAACAAGGTTTACAAACTTTGAAACATTTTCTGCTCCATATTTAAAAATCAAATTGGCTACATCACCTTTAGACAAATTGAAATTTTCATATTCTCTTAAACCGAATTCACCATTGATTGTAGAAGGGTTTATATTAAACACACCATTATTACCGGTGATTCCAGTAATATCAGTTGCACTAGCTTCTAACCCTACAGATTGAGTTGTAATAATCGAAACTGCAAATATTAAAGCAGCCACACTCATTTTAGATATTTTCTTGCGCATAGATACCCTCACTATTTTAGATTTTACTGTATACAGTTATAAACAAATTAACACAAAAAAAATTGCTACTATGTTAAAAATTATTAACAAATCTATACAATTCAAAACAGCACTCGGAAATTATTCGAATGCTGTTTGTTATGTAGTATTAAATTTTGGATTTTACATTGATGAAACTGATATGCTTGTAATTCCTGAATTTCTTGCAGAATCCATAACCTTGACAACTGCTCCGTGAGTAGCATCTCCATCGGTTTGAATCATCATACCGTCAGGATAATTTTTTGCCTGAGCTTTTAAAATATTCTCAAGTTCAGATGCTTGAATTTCTTCGCCATCAATAAAGTATTTATTATCTGCAGTAACACTTACCGTAATAATTTTAGATTCTTTATCATTCATCTGCTCTTGAGCAACATTTTCTGGAACTGTTAAATTCAGCCCCTGCTGATCCAACAAAGGAGCAATTACCATCATAATAATTAACAATACAAGAAAAATATCTGTTAAAGGAGTTATATTTATCTCATTAAAAGTTTTTCTTTCGCTCGGCATAAACTACGCTCCCTTCTTCTGTTTTGCATTGTTATCTTCCAAGGTTCGCTGTTCCTTCTTGCTCAAAGGCTCACCAGCAACAATAAGCTTTTTAAACTCAGCATCCTGAGCTGCATCCATAACCTTCAATATTTCAGAACTCTTTACGGATTCATCAGCCTTAACAACAACCTCAGGTTTTTCTAAAGTTGGTTTTAATGCCGTCAACTCATCAACCAAAGTATCCGGATTTATCTCACGTCCATTAATATACATCAAGCCTGTTTTTGTAATAGAAACAGTTGCATTTTTTTGTTCAATTGAAATACCACTGTTTATCTCAGGAATGGAAATTGAATTATCCATGGACTGAAAAGTCGGAGCAATTACCATCATGATAATCAACAGAACAAGAAAGATATCTGTTAACGGAGTAATATTGATTTCTGTAAAAAGCTTACCTTGTTTAGAACTCATCGCCATTGCTTTTATTTTCCCTTACAACTTAAACATTGGAAGCAGATTTTTGAGATGCTGCCTCTTCTGAATCTACAAAACTTAAGAATAACAACTTAATCAATTGGAAATCATCTTCATAATGTTTTACAACTGACTGGAAAGAGTTATAGAATACAACTGCAATAATAGCAACAATCAAACCAAAAGCTGTTGCAATCAAAGCTGAACCAATACCCATAGCTACCGCAGCTGACTGATTACCTTGAGTTGCTAAATCTTGGAATGTATAAAGAATTCTAACAACAGTACCAAACAAACCTAAGAATGGAGCAACACCACCTATAGTACCTAATATAGTTAAATGTTTTTCCAATTTTCTGGTAGCCAGTGTAGCTGAAATATCAAAAGAACGAGAAAACCCTTCTCTTTGGTCAGAAAAAATTCTAACAGCTTCTTCCAAAACTTCGCCTATAACACCACCACACTGAACAGCGATATTTTGAACGCCTTGAAGGTTGTTAGCAGCCAATTCCTTTTGTACTCTTGGAATAAGCTTGTTAATATCACGTCTGTTCTTGTTATATACAGACATTCTCTGAATAACTACTTGTACAACAAGTAATGCACAAACCAGAATCGGCAACAATACCGGCCAATCCATCTTAATAGAGTTCCATAAAAGTTCCATAGTGTTTAATCCTCATTATTTAATCTAATACATTTTATACTTACTTATTTTTAGTATCCCGTTGCACCAAAGACGTTATAGTCAAACGTAAATTGGATATCAATACTTGATCCCTTATATTCAACAGGAAGCGGCTTAAATGGAGCAGTTAATTTAACAGCGTCCAATGCTGCCTTATCTGCATTCGGCAATCCTGAAGATTTAAATACCGAACAAGATAACAATCTTCCGTCTTTTGCAATCTTAAACAGTAAAACTACACGTTTACTTTCATTTCCCTTAGGAGGGTTCCAGTTCATTTTAATACGACGCTGAAGCTCTCTCATGTAAGGACCGAAATCCGGTTCTCTGATTGCGTCAATACCAGGTCTTCCGTTAGGATTACCAGGGCCTGGATTACCATAACCTCCGGATCCGCCTGTACCGTGACCAAGTTTTGAACCGCTGCTTGCGCCAGAACCTCTACCAGTAGGAGACAACGCAGGAGCCGGAGCAAACTTACCTCCACCAGATGACGAACCAGAACTTGATCCACCGCCTTTTATAGCTTTTCCGGAACCACTAACAGGTCCAGTAGCATAAGATCCAGATTTAGTACCTCCTGATGGAACAGGCACTCTAAAAGCTGATGACGGTTTTTGAACCGTTTTAGGTGTCATCGGAGGCTTAAGAGAAGGTCTTGCCGTTGGAGGGTTTGGTTTAGAAACCTGCGGTGCTTTCGGAGCAGGAGTCGGAACTGACGGCTGCGGAGCCTTTTGCACTGTTTTTTCTACAGGTTTCATTATTTTATCAAATACAGACTGCGCCTGAGGTTTTTGTTTTTGAACAGGCTTTGATGCCTTTTTAGGACTGCTGCTCGGAGCTGATGCAGCCTTTGGTTTTGATGGAGCAGATGGAGCCGGAGATGGCATTGATACTTTCTGCTTAGGATCATGGTGCCCGCCTGCTCTAGAATTTATATGAGCTCTGTATGGTGTATTTTTATTAATAGGTGTATCCTCTTTTTCCACCAACACAAACTCTATATCATTCAGTTTCGGTTGAGGTCTCTTTGATATAGGAATAATAATCCCTAACCAAGTTAACAAAAATGATATACTAACCGCAAGAATAACAAATAATGTATGAAAAAGTACGGATAAAACAAATGCTTTTTCCATAGAGATACTATCTCTATCTTCTCTCAAAACTGCAGGTAACGTATACCCTTTGTTATCCTCAAACTCTTGCTCTTCAATATTATCTACGTATTTACCTAAGATTGACATCTTTTTTCCCTATTAAAAATTTCCCCTAATCGATTTTCGTAATAATTTTATTCTAAACCAAAAATAAAATTATTGCCCAACTTTCTAATAATTAGAATTATAAATTGCCGGGTTAACAGTAATCGGCTGGGTTAGAGTAAGCTCTATTTGCGAACTTGCAGGAATAACAACATCAGCTCCCTTATCTATAATAGATTTAACAAGTCCGCCACCTGCACCAACAGCAGTGCCAAGAGCAGCACCTCTTCCGATATCACCGCCTGCCAATGCCCCGAATACGACACCGGAAACAGCTCCGGCTGCTGAACCTACGGCTAAATCTTTTGTATATTCTTTGGTTACGTCTACCTTAGTTCCACCAACAAGCAACCCGCTCTTATCTGTTGTTTTAATTACCGCAGAAATCGGAACCTGAATTCCATACGGAGTTACAATTTGAGTAAAACGCACCAATAATTTACCGTTTATACTTCCTCTTTTTGCCTTGGAAACCTGCAGTACACTACCAGTAACAGTGCTGCCCGCAGGCGCAATTAAATTATTATTGTAATAAAAATCAGAACCTAATACTAATGAAACATTTTGACCAAGAGTCAAATTTTCAGAACTTAAAGGGGTTGTCACAACTGCCTGAAAAGATTTTCCTGCCGGCACTGTTATAACACTACCTTTTAAAGTAGTCTTACCGGACTGAGACATTCCGTTATAGTTAGAAGACTGATATGACGGAACAGAAGAACCTTGTGTATAATTATAATTTTCAGCAGCAAAAACACTACCACCTACGGAAACCAGTACCGCTAAGGTCACAATTATATTTTTATTCATAAGCTTTCCCTTTCTGATTAAATACACAAATCCGATTATCTAACCTTAATAACAACATTGTATTAGATATTAACAATTTGTCAATTTGTTAAGGTATGTGTTACCTCCACAGGATCTGTCAAAATAATAAGTCTGTCCTCACCTGAAGTAATAACAGTATGACTACCCATTTTTCTGGTTCTACCAGGACGAATCTGCAATGTTGTATTAATTCCGATATTTCCTTGATAATGCGGCATCTTAATCCACTCCGCAGGAGCCGACATCTCTCCTCCGATTAAATTGTTATTAGATGTATAAATATACCCTTGAACAGGCATTTCAAATCCATCAGGCAAAACCATTTTCACAATTTTAATCTTCATTGACGCATTTGTACCCACTACAGGATCATGCACATCTTCTACATACCCTATAAATGCAGTATTTAAAGGAATAATATTTGTATCGTGCATATAAAGATCATTTGTTGCAGTAAATCGAACTTTATACCCATCTTGACAATACTGTGTAGATACTTCCTGAGCACTTGCAACAGGGATAAATGTACCGGCTGGCACTTCTACCCCGTGATAAGATCTTATATCCATCTGAACAGGAATTATCTCATCAGCAGCAAAACAAGGGCAACTTACTGTTGCGGAAAAACCAACCAACAAAGCTAATAAAATCCTTTTCATAGATTTTATTATAACATTAGTTTATGAATTATTCAACTCTATTATCTAAAACTAAAAGGCAAAATTTTAAGATTTTTCTTTTGCTTTTCATGCTCTGCATCAGGCAATTCATAACATTTTATGCATCTTGCCTCATAAGTTTCATCCCCACCAATCATAATTAATGGAGAATTCTTATCAGCAGGCTTTCCGTCAATAAGTCTCTGAGTTCTTGTTGCGTGCTCACAACCGCACTTCATACATACCGCATGCAACTTATCTACCTTTGTTGCAATACACATAAGCTCAGGCATAGCTCCAAAAGGTTCAGCTTTAAAATCAAGCTCTAAACCAGTCCCAATAACTTTCTTCCCGCTATCCATTAATTTTGAAATAACTTTTGTAATATTACTGTCAAAAAATTGCAGCTCATCAATTGCAACAACTTCATCCTCAGGCTTGACCAAACTCAAAATCTGCATAGAATGCTTAACCTTTATTGCATCCAACCACAACCCGTTTCTTGATTCTATATAATCGCCCTTTGATCTTGTATCAACATCAGGAGAAATAACCTTAACCTTTTTCTTTGCAATGATACAACGTCTTATTCTTCTTAACAGCTCCTCAGTCTTTCCACAACTCATAGGACCGGTAATTAATTCAAAACTATACCCTTCCATTTTATCTCCGTACTCCAAAATATTTACATGACAATTATAAATCTTAAATAAATGTCATGCCAAACATGTGTAGAAATTTTTACAGAAAACTTAATAAGTCTTATAAAACTCGCTTCCTGATAAAATTTTATCTTTTAACTTTTTCATTCCTGCACCATAGAAATACTTCAACTGTTCAGGGAATTTTTCAGAAATATCTATCAAATACATATCGTGAACAATAAATTCTTTTATCAAAAACACAACATCCAAATTCTTTGTCCACATAAGGTTAGGTTCACTGTGCTTGCCGGCTGAAATTTTACCGAAAATTCCCTCTGAATTATCTACCGCAATAAATATCATACGGCTGCCGATAGAATGCTCAATTTCACGACCATTCGCGTGAATGAATACACTACCAAAAGGGCAGTTGAAATTATCATACCCGACAATTTTAACATCAACCCCTCTGTTATAAGCATCCCTAAGATCGTCTTCGTAGTATTTAAAATCATGTGACCATATTTCTATAAAAATTTCTCTGTGTGCATTTCTAATAATTTCAGAAATTTTAGAATGAATAATAAAATTTCCCGAAATATTCAAAACAGGCTCAACATGATCATCCTTTACACTTGGCAATTTTTTTTCCAAAAAATCCAAAGTAGATGAAATTTTTCTTCTGAAACGTTTAGTAAGCTCTTTTGGATTAATAGGAGTATATTCAACAGGTTTGGTGTTAGAGCTAGTTACAATATGCATATTTTCAAGCGTTTTTAAAGTATCATAAGCCCTAGCCTGCGGAATATCAGCACATTTAGCCACTTCATACCCTGTAGCGGGATATTTTTTCAAAAGTGCGACATAAACTTTTGCCTCATAACCATTTAATCCAAGATCTTTCAGCTTTTCTATCAATTCATCCATATATCAAGTTTAGCAGATTTTTGCCACTAACACAACCATTGCACATGTTTTTTTACCATATATAATATTAGTGTCTTTTGGACTAAAAATAAGGAGAAGAATTATGTCAAGAAAACCTATTATTGCAGGAAACTGGAAAATGAATCTTTTAAGAGGTCAAGCAAAAGATTTATTCGAAGGAATTAAAAGCTTTGTAAAAGATTATAGCGCAAAAGAATTGCCTACAATCGTTATTGCACCTGTATTTACATCAATCAGCGCTGTAGAAGCTGTAAAATGTGACTGCGGATGCGGTGGAACTAAGATTTCAATTGCAGGACAAAATTGTCACTGGGAAAATTCAGGAGCATACACAGGTGAAGTTTCAGTAGAAATGTTGAAAGATGCAGGCTGTGATTATGTTATCATCGGACACTCAGAAAGAAGACAATATTTCTCAGAAACAGATGAAATGATTAATAAAAAAGCAAAAGCTATATTAGCAGGCGGTTTAATTCCAATCATCTGCTGTGGTGAAACACTTGAACAACGTGAATCTGGTGTAACTGATCAACATATCGCATCTCAAATCAGAGCAGCTTTATCAGGAATTTCAAGCGAAGACGTTGCTAAATCAGTTATTGCATACGAACCAATCTGGGCAATCGGAACAGGAAAAACTTGTGATTCTGACGAAGCAAACAGAGTTATCGCAATGATTAGAAATGTTGTTAAAGATGTTGCAGGTGCTGAAGCTGCAGATTCTATCAGAATTTTATACGGCGGTTCTGTAAAACCAAACACAATTGCAGAACAAATGTCAAAATCTGATATTGACGGAGCTTTAGTTGGCGGCGCTAGCTTAAAAGCAGACAGTTTCAACGAAATTATTGCAAACACTATGAAAGTTGTTGTTTCAAAATAAGCTTACATTAAACAAAACATAAACAGAAAATCGCAGTAAATTTTATTACTGCGATTTTTTGTTAACTTATGTAAACAAATACTGAAGTGCTGAAATAAAGCGTTTTATATAACCTTTATATATTTAAGAGATATAAAACGAGAGCTTTATTATGAGTATGAACAGTGTAAATCTGAATAGCATGTCGCTTGCAGAAAAAATAAAATTGATGCAGCAACAGAAAGGTGTCGGTAAAACGACAACAGTTCAGACTGCCAAAACAAACAGCATGAATACTTCCATATTCAATAATCCTCAAGTAAGAAGTATGAATTCTGCACAAACAACTCAGGGGACACAAGGTACTCAGGGTACTCAAACTACTCAAGGAGCTCAAACATCAGGAAAAGTCGCAGCTGAAATAAATGTTAACAACAATGACAATATATTCAGCAAATTAAATATGGTTTCTACATCCCAAACAGGTGCAGCAGGTGAAACTTCAGGTGAAAAATTATACGAAAATCCTGATAAGTTAGAAACAAAACAAGATATAACAAAAGCTCAAACCCAACTTCAAATTCAAATGGCCAAGACCGGAACAAACTTCAAGTTAGAATCAATAGCAATGAAACTTGACGAAAGACTTGATGCAATAGAAGGCGGCCAAAACAAGAATTTTGCAAGTGGAGTTAGTACGACATCCTCATCACAAGCTGCTCCGACAAGCGAAAACGTAAGCGAAAGTGATGGAAACAGTTCAACACAAGAAGCAGAAAGCGAACAAGCAACAGCAAATAAAAAAGCCAAAGAATCAGAAAGTGACCAAAAAGAAGCAAAAGCAATGAGCAAAGATGCCAAAGCTGATGACAAAGCATTGCAAAAAGACGCAAAAGCTCTGACAAAACAAATGAAATCAGCCCAAACAACAATGCAAAAAAGTCAAGAAGAAATGACACAGCTTCAGACACAAATGGATCAAAACCAATTAGAGATAGATGATGCAGTAAACCAAATCACATCATTACAATCATCTCAAAGCACTGCCGACAGCACAGGCGCAGGAGAAAACAGTGCATTTTCACTCAAATTAGCAGGCGAAGAAGATCCAAAGACACGCAGCATGAACTCAACAGCTTCAACTGGTTCAACAGGCAGCACAAGCGGAAGCACAGGAGCTGGACAAGACAATTCAGCTCAAATAGACAGCCTAATGGCAAAAATAGATGAAAAGAACGCATCAAATACAGAAATCGGCGTAAGAATGAACACAATTCAAACGAAGCAAAACAAAGCTGTAGTAACAATGCAGCACACTGTTGAAATGCGTAACAAATATTATACAAAAATGCAAAAAGCAAATCGGAAGCAAGAAAAACTTACTGATAAGATGCTAAAAGTAGAACAAAAGATAAATGACATTGCTGTAACAGTAGAAAAAGTCGGCGATATAACAGAAAAAACAGGGAAAGCAATGGAATACGCAGGCAATGCAATGTCAGCATATCCGCCAACAGCAGCAGCAGGTAGAGCATTAGCAAGTGCCGGCGGAGTAGTACAAAAAGTCGGTGTAGTAACACAAACCGTAGGTCAATATGGTCAAACAGCAGCACAAGCAGCAATGACATTAACTTATGCAGCACAAGGCGATATTGCAGGAGCCCTCCAAAGCGCAGGTTCAGCAATCAAAACAGGTGCAAGCGCAGTTAATAATACAAAGACAATGAAATCACAAATGGCAGCAATAGATGAAAGTGTACAACAAGGTCAAGAAAAAGCCGCTGTTGCATTGGCATCAAAACAAGCAGCAAACGAAGCAAAAGAAGCCGGAACATTGGGCGATATGAGCAAAAAAGAATATGCTGCAGGTGTTAAAGATCAATTAAATAACAAAATAAAAGACGGTTCACTTAAACAAGAAGATTTAATGGCAACAGTAAAAGATAAAGACGCCGGAACAAAAATAAACGGCATGGTAGACAAAAACAAATTAACAGCAGATGTCGCAGCTAAAAAAACCGGAAATGTAGCAGGTAAAGCAGCTTCTAAAGGTGGCAGCTCAGTATTCCAAAAAGCAGGTGATTGGTTAGCCGATAACGGCGAAAAAGTCGGAGAACAACTCTCATCACTTGGACAAAAATACTCTGCAAAGAAAGGAACACCTCAAGCTTCAGCAATGGTAGCATCAGGCAGAACCGGTTCGACAGCAAGACCAGACTTTAGCTCTGGTAGAAGCCAACTGGCTCAAAGAAGAGCAAAAATGGGTCTGGGATAATAATCGAGTAAACTGCCATAATAAACAGCAATTCGCATAACTTATTTTTCAAAAAAAAAAAAGACTCCCTTACGGAAGTCCTTTTATCTGCCGAAGGCCGGAGTCGAACCGGCACGTGGGGTGAACCACACCAGATTTTGAGTCTGGCACGTCTACCAATTTCATCACTTCGGCTTAAATTGTGACAAAACTGTCGATACAATTATGATACCAAAAACAAAATAAATATCAACAACTTTTTTAAATTTTATTTATTATCTTTACTTTTTCTGGAATATTCTTAAAATATAACATATAGTATAATTCCATACTTAAGCTTTAGATGTAAAAATAAAACAGCAATCAAAAGAGGAAACATGAAAAAACTAATCTTAATTACGCTAATGCTATTAGGAATAAATATCTGCGCACAAGGAGCACCTTTAACAGGCGGAGTATCTGAAGTCGGGCTTGGAAACAAAGTAGTTGACGCAAAAACAAACGCTCCAATAAGCGGAGCTCAAGTTGCGTTACCGAAGCAAGGTTACAAAACTTACACAGACAGCAACGGGAATTTTAATCTTAACACCAACATTAATGATGAAACAATTATGTCGGTACAAAAAGAAGGATACAGACCATTTTCAATCACAATTGACAAAAACATAGCAGCAAGACCTATGGTTTTGGGTATTCAAAAGAGTGAAACAATGGACGTTTTGATAGAATCAGAGATGCTGCACCTTGGGGATGATAATTTTTCAAAGGCATCAGCTAATTCTGGTGATTTTAAGCTAAAGGCAACCGGTCCCGCATTTAGAAAATCGTTTATGATGACTGCGAACACCCTTGCTTACAACAATTTTCTTGTTATTGGGTCAATCATTGGTATAGACACAAAAATGGCGCGCCAGATGAGACAAAACAGCATACAAAACTCATACTCAAGTCCGCCAGAAGTATTCTTTAACGGTAGAAAAATCGCAGAAATACAACTCAACGGGGACAATCAGAGAATAAAACTTCCACGAGCACTTATAAAACCTGATCAACTCAACGAAGTAATCATTCAAACAGGGATTAACCTATTTCAACGCGCCTACACGGATTATGACGACATTGAGCTAATAAATATTTCAATCCAAACAGAATAAAATAAGCAAAAAAAAAAACGACTTTTTGAGTCGTTAAGGGAAATTAAAAGGGAAATTAGTTTTTATTTTTATTTTTTTTAAGTTTATTTGCTGTTTATTTATTAATTTATCTTTTGTTCGTTATTTTATCGGGTTTTTGCAATAAGATATCACCCTCAAAATGGTTTGCTCATCTTGAGTCTTATTCTCTTTTCCTTGCGCTCTAACCGAATGTCTTGAAAGTACTTTCTGTGTTCTTTTCGATTACCTTCT
>CASDRS010000018.1 GCA_949283255.1 uncultured bacterium
TTTATAACAATTATAGCACAATAGGAGATATCACCGGGGATTTTATAACCAACTATGCTAAGTCTGAGAATAGTTCTGCTTACGGTGGGGCGATTTATACCTCTAGAACGATAGGTAATATCACAAGCAATTTTATAGGTAACTATGCTGAAGCAAAAAATGGTAGCGCAAACGGTGGAGCCATTTATAATAATTCTGGTACCATTAGTAAAATAAAAGGTGATTTTATTGACAATCACGCTCGTGGAACAGATTCAGCGATGGGAGGAGCTATCGCTAACGAAGGAAATATCGGAGTTATTCAAGGCAGCTTTATAAACAACTCTGCTGAATCTCAATCTGGAAAAGCTCTCGGTGGTGCAATTGTTAGCATTAGCGCTTTGAACGTAATCGCTGACAACTCAACATCACTCTTCTCAGGAAACAAAACTGTTTCTAACGGCACTACAGAACAAAACGCTATTAGTATCTACGGAGTGTATCTAACAAAAGAAGCTGCTGAGCAAATGAACAGGCAGGAAGGATTTGTAGATATAAATACAGGAGCTATCACCAAAGATAACCCTGCAACTCTTACACTAACTGCAACCAATAACGGAGAAATAGTCTTTGACGACACCATTCGAGGGGGCGCTCTTGACTATATGGAGATACTAGAAAATAACAACTATAGCACTATCGAAACGCCAGAAACTATGTTCAAGCTCAACGTTACAGGGGATGACTCCGGAAAAGTCGCATTTAATAATGACATCATCAATGCTAATATTTCGCTTGAAAATACTAACCTGTTCTTAGGAAGAGACAACGTACTCAACAATGATTCACTTACTCTTAACTCAGGCTCGCTTAGCATGATTAACAATTCCGTCGGAACAGCCAACCTCTACAACTTCGCGGTTAACGGGGATACTAAATTCTTCGCAGATGTTGATTTAGCTAACAAGGATATGGATAAGTTTACGGCTCAATCTTACTCCGAACATACCGGAAATTTAGTCGTTAGCGGGATGAACCTTATTAGTGATGCTAAGGATGATCAAACGGTTACGGATATTTTCTTTGCTGAACAAGGGCTTAAAGATAACGTTGTTAACGGTATTCAGGAACTCCCTGACAGCAATCAGACTTCTGTCTATACTCCTATATACAAATACAACGTACTTTACGACAACAGAGAAGATGGAGGGCACTTCCTCTTCTCTAAAGGAGATAAAATTATTCAAGCCGGCGGGGGGATTACTGACACAGGTAACCAGAGTGATGCCTTCAACCCTAGCGTTTTGGCATCGCCTGTTGCGGCTCAAGCTGGTGCTTACGCTGCTCAACACGCTACTTTTAACTATGCCTTCCAACACGCTGACAGCTTTATGCAATTGCCGCTCAACGAAAGATTGGCTGCTAGAAAGGCTAATCAATTTGCCATCACTTCTTTTGACAACCTTAGCCTGGAGTCTAATGATTTTCACCAAAACGCTATATGGGTTAGACCGTACACTAGTTTTGAAAATATTCCGCTCAAAAACGGACCTAAAGTTGACGCCATCACTTACGGTACTTTAATCGGAGGTGACAGCTCCTTCAAAGAACTCGCTAACGGATGGGGAACTGTTTTCACAGGTTACGTTGGCTATAACGGAAGCGACCAAAGCTACGACAACGTTGACACTTACCAAAACGGTGGCTTAATCGGGGCTACTCAAACCTTCTACAAAGGTAACTTCTTCACTGCTTTAACGGCTAGCGCAGGCGCTAGTACCGGTGAAAGCCACAACATGTACGGTCACGAAAACTTCACTACCTTAATGGCGGGTGTAGCTTCAAAAACCGGCTACAACCTCGAATTCAAAGAAGGTAAATTCATTATCTTACCTACAATCATGTTGTCTTACAGTTTCATTAATACTTTCGACTACAAAAACAGTGCAGGCGTCAACATTAAAAGTGATCCGTTACACGCCATCCAAATCAATCCGAACGTTAGGTTTGTACTAAACTGCAAAAACGGTTGGCAGCCTTATGCCAGTGTTGGTATGGTTTGGAACATCTTAGACAGTACTAAAGTTACGGCTAACGATGTCAGATTGCCTGAAATGAGCACTAAACCTTACGTTGAATACGGTATCGGTGTTCAAAAAAGATGGAATGACAAATACACCGGATACCTACAAGCTATGGTCAGAAACGGTGGGAGAAACGGTGTTGCTCTCACGGGCGGTTTCAGATGGGCTATAGGTAAAGACAGCAAACCTGTTGAAAAAGTTTACGACCCAAACACTAAAACCTCGCACTCTGATCCTGCTCAAAGAAAGGTTATTAAAAAACTTTCCTCAGCTCCCGTTGCTTATAACAACTATAACTACAATCTGCAATAACTCTGAGAGGATTAAAACTAATTTAGAACTTTTAAAAAGGTTATGAAGCTTCGGTTTCATAACCTTTTATACATTAAATTTTTATACTTGCTAAAAACAAATCAATCATTTACTTCAATACACCGCGAAGATGCTAAGTTATATGCAGATTTAGCAAGGGTTGACTGGGATAATCCCGCAAAACCCCATATCGTAGAAGTTATCGATAAACTTTTACACAGCTCTAAAGGCGATAAAACCGAAAGATTATTATTTGGAACAGATGCTCCGCTTGGAGTTTTTGGAGAAAAAGCCCTAAAACAACAAGATGCTTATGAAAATAATATCAAAAATATAAAACAAGCTATAAAAGATAATTTCGGCGAAGATGCAAGCAAGCTAATCAGCCGTATATTTTACAGAAACAGTAAAAAACTACTCAACCAAAATTTTGATCAAATAACATAAAATTTTAAAATAGCTTATATTAAAAGTCCAAACAAGCTTTTAAGATTACAAATCGACATCAATCGTCCAGTTATCTACACCCAATTCTTGCAACAAAGCCATATAAGCATTATAATACTCTTTCACGGCATCAAGAAATTCATTCAACAATTCCTGATGAGAATGCTCTACAATAATCAAATTAGTTAATGAGGTTTGACCCTTCTTATAACGTTGTTTGGATAAATTTAAAATCTTATTTGATTCTTCTAAAATATCCTTATAATGCTCTACATTTTCCTGTGCCATTATGAATTTATCATGATTGGTATGAATTACATTTTTAGTAATGTTAATAATAGAATTATATTCCAATTGAGCCTTATCAAGTTCCAATTTTGCACTTTCTATTTCCGGAGTATACAAATACAAGGAAGGAATATCAATACCTGCACCTACATAAGCTCCTGATGTTCCGTCATGAGCAAAAGCGTATCCGCCTGAAATATACAAATCAGGAATTCTTTGTTTTGCAACAACTGCTAGCTCTCTTCTTGTTTTAATAATTTTGGCCTCTGCCATTTTGATGTCATAACGGTTATTAAAAGCTACAGCTTCCAACTCATCATAAGAAGGTAATTCCAACTTCGTAAAAAACTCTTGTCCAAATACGGAATCTTCTTTTGAATCGTATAGTGTAAGATTGTTTGCAAGGTTCAAAACCTTATTAAAACTGTACTGAGCAGTTCTTATATCGGCATTGGCACGGTTTATTTGGACCAGTAATTTTTTTAAACGCATGTCAGCCTGTAAAACATCGATTTCGTAATTCGGAGATGATTTCGGCTTCTTTTTAGAAATCTCTAACAATTCTTCCAACAAGTCCTTGCGCTCTTCTAAAATTTTCAGCTCTGATTTAGCTACAAGCAAGTTGAAGTAAGACGTTCTGACTCTAAGATTTAACTTAAACGCATAATCCTTAATTTTATTTTGGGTATAACTCAATTCCGATAAAGCTGCCTTTTTACGCTCTCCACGTTTCAAAATTTCGACAGGCAGCATCAGACCGATTTGGCTTGAATTACCTCTGGCAATCGGACCCATTAATAAATTTGTCTGAAATTGCGGGTTTTTGAAAGCTGAAGCCTTTTTTACAGCATACTCAGATATCCCCAAATTCTTTCTTTGCTCTTGCAATTCAATATTACCCTCCAAAGCTATATTTATTGCTTCTTCAAGCGTAATTTTATACCTGTCAGCTCCGGAATGCGCCAACCGGCTTGAATCTACAGCATACATTGGGGATATAGTACTTATGAAAAGTAAAATAAATACAAAAAATCTTCTCATGCATTAATTATTTTAGCGTAAACACAGGAAAAATAAAAAAAAGGCCTTATAATAATACACGAAATTTAATATAAATTAGTTTTTTTATAATTCTTGATGCTTGCTGAAAAGCCCCTCACCATATCTTTTGTATAAAAATCTGACAGAATCTTCAGTCTGCTCAATATTTGATTTTTTCAATGACAAAAATTTAGATAATTCCGTTCGGGCTTTCAGATTTCTTATAGCCCAAGGTAATTTTAAACCAGGAGCCACAGTACACTGGACACCTAAACTACAGTTTCCTTCAATATCTTTTGCAAAAACTATATCAGAATCTGGGCTTCCCCAACTCTTTATATTTTCTATCTGTTTGTTTACCATAGCTGTACATTTTTTCCTGCTAGAACAATGTTTTAACTGCTCTTGAAGTAGATTAAAAACTGATTGTGAAACATTCGCTTGAAAATTAATAGAAGAACGATTCGCTATATCCATATAAATTTAACTATCCTTTCAAACGGATAAAAATAACTAAAAACTTTTTTTTTGCTAGTATAAAACACTCTTTTAAAAACATAGAAACTATTCAGAACACTAAAAACAAATGGGCAATAAAAAACTCCCCAGGTTGGACTCGAACCAACAACCTACCGGTTAACAGCCGGTTGCTCCGCCATTGAGCTACTGAGGATTATACTCGTCTATGGTCTTCACCTTCAGAATTCATTACAAATCCCTCGGGGTTATGAGTTAATTATAAAATAAAAAATTTTTATTGTAAAGTACTTTTTATAAATTTAATTACTTAAACTTGAAAGCTTTACTAATTCCGCAAATTCAGGATATTTTGCCGATAAATATTCAAAACTGCCAGTATCTACAAGCCTGCCATCTTTCAAATATACCAATTTATTACATGCCCGCAATGTCGACAATCTGTGAGCGATTGCTATTATTGTTTTATCCTTACAAACATGAAGAAGCATATTGGTTATATCATGTTCAACTTTTACATCCAAAGCTGATGTAGCCTCATCAAATATCAAAATATCAGGGTTTCGATACAATGCCCTTGCAATAGCCAAACGCTGTTTCTGCCCTCTGGAAAGTCCGCTTTCACCCACAAAAGGTATTGCATATATTCCTTCATCATAACTATTTACAACATCACTTAACTGAACCTGATCTACGAGATACTTAACCCTGTTATCATCAATTTCACCTTCAGGCACGCCCCACGCTATATTCTCACGAAAACTTTTTTCCAAAACATTAAGTTCTTGCTGCACATAACCTATGTTTTTCCTGAAACGACAAACATTCTCTGCATTAAGTTCTGTCCCATCTACAAGAATCTTGCCTGAATCAGGCAGCATAAGTCCAGTTAAAATATCCGCAAGAGTACTTTTTCCTGCCCCTGAAAGCCCTATAATACCCACAAAATCATTTTTATCTATATCAAAGCTAATTCCTTTTAAAACCGGTGTATCAGGAACATAAGAAAACTCTATATCTCTTAACTCAATCTTATTTGCAAATGACATAGGCTCTATATTTTGATAACGAACAGGCTTAAAATCTGCTAAACCAAAGTCTTCAAATCTTTTGAGCAAATCGTTTACAAAATTCAAACCTACAGGCAAATTTAATAAAGCGGACTGAATTCTGTTTAATGCAGGTGCCAGTCTAAAAATTGAAGCAACAATCATAGCAAAAGACGCTACCATGACAGAACTTTGACCCATATTTTGCACCGCAATAACTCCACCCAACAGTAATAATGTTATTACTATCAAAGTCTCAATATAATAAGGAGGAATCCCTCCGTAAAAGGTCTGACTGGAATTCTCCCGACTCAAGACATTTCCGCAATTGCGATATTTATCATAAAATACATTCTCGCAACAAAAAATCTTGATATCTTTTATGTTATTTATTGTTACGAAGTTTACATCATTCATTTGTCTTGAAAGCTTTTGTAGCTTTAACCCAAGATTTTTCACTTTTTTCTTGAATAATATATTTATTCCAATAACGCAAACAGTTATAAATACTAACGATACAACCCCTGCAACAGGGAATTTCCATAATATCAAACTTAAAACCAAAACTACTATAACAAAGTTAGTAACAAAGCTCATAACACGCATCAAAAATCCACCCGTTGCCTGAGCTGAAAGCGTTGTTATAACATACATTTTTTGAGAATTGGAACTTTTTAGCATTTGTTTATATGGAGCATATAAATAAAATTGAACAAATTTGTTATTAATATCACGTGTCCAATTTTGAATAAACTTGCTCTGCACATAAAGGAAAAATATCATATATAAATTTTTTATGATAAACAATGTCAAAGCACAAAACCCAACAAATAAAGCAATTCCGACAGGCGATAAACTTCCAAAGAATGGCAAGTTTGATAATTTTTGAACTGAATGAATTTGCTCTGGACTGATAATT
Source organism: uncultured bacterium (assembly GCA_949283255.1). Lineage (GTDB taxonomy): Bacteria > Cyanobacteriota > Vampirovibrionia > Gastranaerophilales > Gastranaerophilaceae > UBA1221. Next base: position 6,597 of record CASDRS010000018.1, read on the forward strand.
AATATTACGAAAGGATAAATTAAAGCAACCCCTAAAAATTCAAAACACCCAGCAACTATTGACATAAATAAAAACATCAAAAGCTTTAACTTTCTACCCTCTCCAAAATATTCAATAAACTTTTTCAAACTTCTGATATACATTCATCACCCACGTTTATAATAAAATAGCCTAACAAAGGACTTTATGCTATAATATAAGCATTATATCATAAAAACTAACAATAAAGAAAGGTGGTTTATTATGTCAAATCCGATACTTAATGAAAATTTCGGAGCAAATACTACAATTCTTGAAGGGGAAACAATGTCCGTAAACGGCACAATACAAAAAACTCTCCTTATGCTTCTTATGGTTGTTTTATCAGCCGGCTACACTTGGGGACTTACCGTTCAAGGTTTTATTGATAAAGCTCAATTACTTGGCATTGTAGGCTCTGTAGTTGCCCTGATTGCAATCATTGTAATGTATTTCTCTAAAAAAACATCATGGATATGGGCCAGTGTTTATTCTATTGGAGAAGGATTTTTCTTGGGTATTATATCTTATGCATTCAATAAATTTTACCCTGGAATTGTTGCTCAAGCCGTAGCATGCACCTTTGCATCCATGTTTTCCATGCTTATGCTTTATAGAGCAGGAATAATTAAATGTACAGACAAATTCCGCTCTATCATTATGACAGCAATGCTATCTGTATTGTTGATTTACATAATCCAGTTTGTAGCCTCAATTTTTGGAAGAAGTATTCCTCAAATTTTCACTGCCAGCCCTATCGGTATCGGATTCAGCTGCATTGTTGTCTTAATCGCTTCCTTTGGCTTTATTATGGATTTTGATTTTATTGAACAAGGTGCAGAAAGAATGGCTCCAAAATACTGGGAATGGATGGGAGCTGTCGGACTTATGACTTCTATTGTATGGTTATATGTTGAAATGTTAAAGCTGCTTGCTAAACTTAACAGCAGAAATTAATTTACAGAATTAACAATAACAAAAAAGGCACTTCTCTTATCAGAAGTGCTTTTTTATTTGTAATTATTTATCATATCATCAATCAAATGTTTCATCTGGTTTTTAAAATACTCCGGCGCAACAACTACACACTTATCATCATAACGCAACAGACGCAAAGACAACTCATCAAAATCTTCGCCGGAATTTACTACGGTGAGCCAACCATTTCTATCTTTACCCTCACTATATTCCCATTCACGAAGTTTATATCGATCCGCCAAATCACCTTTTAATTTAAAAATAACCGTTGTACAACTCAAATCTTTTTGAGCATTTACGGATATCTCTCTTATACTTCTTATACTGCCTATCGGGATATCAAGAACCTGACGAGTCAGAGTATTATATACACTATAACAAACGCAAGAATCCAAATATTTTAGCTCTTGCGGAATACAAATTATAGACTCAATATTACCATCTCTAATAAATGCCAACTCCAGTTTACTGGAACTTTGCAAATATTGTTCACAAACTGAAATTTGCTTTTCAAACTTTTTAAAGTAAAACGATAAATCATAATTTTTATTTGCATTAATGATAGAACTTAACTTTTTTGTATCACTATCATATAATTTTTCGAGGTCTGACATAAACTGCGTAATATTACTTTTTGTCTTACCTTCAGCCAAAAAATTTAATGCTGACCTTAATAATATAACAGCCTGCAAATCATTTTCTTCAAATCTCATACTAAATGGCATGTGTTTTAAAATATATTTATTTTTAGATTTTTCAACATCTACCCCAAATATCTTCAATGTATTTAAATACTTATTAAGAAGTACATGTGAATTTTGATTTACGTTACCGTTTTGGTCAGCAAAAATTGAAATTACTTCAGAAAAATCTGCCTCTCCATGAGATAATAATTTTAATAGAGTAAATATCTTTAAACACGCATCATTATATTTTTCACTAATTTTTGCCATCCAGATATCCCTCACGCATTCTCTTTAAAGTTTGAATTATATCTTCTCTAAAATCAGAAGGCTCCAATACAGTGCAGTATTTGCCATAACTCATAACCCTTTGTTTCAAGATAAACTTATTAGAAGACACCATTTCTACGACCAAATAATCTTCTCCTATCTCCAGAATTTTTTCATCATGAGATAACTTAAATTCTGCAGGAAGAGATTTTAAAATATATTTCACTTTATAAGTACTTAATTGACTAATATCTACAGAAGAAGTCTCTCTGCTCAAAATTTTCACGATTCTGGATACAAGGTAATAAGCATACTGACTCAAATTAATATCAGTACCATATACATACAATTTTCCACTTGATATTCCAAGTTTATCCAATATAAGCGTAATTTCTAATTCTTTTCCACGCGGAGATTTGTATAGAAAAGTTACTTGTTGCCTCAAATCTGCAGCCTCTAACAAATCCTCTACAAGGTTATCCTCTACACCACGAAAAATCGAGATCTTATTTATTGTATCAGTCAACTCTTCATTTTTTATTTTTTTAGCTAAACGCTTTATAAACTTTTCGTATATATACAAACCTTTTATATCAACTGTTTTTTGAATAATCCTGTAAACTTTTGCGATACTTTTGACCTGCTCTTCGGAAAGCTTCAACTCAAAAGGGTGCGAAACTATGTAATACTTTGAACCTTCCTTAGAACTTGTTCTTTGAATTATACAACCACTCCTTTTTAAAGAAGTAATGTAAACCCTAAACGTATCAATAGAAATCTCCTCTTTAATATACTCATGCTTTTTAAAGAATTCACAAATTTCTTTGTAAGACTTCGGAGACTCTAAAAGTAACGCAAACAACATTAACGATTTAAAGCCAGTAAACGACATTAAATTATAAGTAACAATATTAGATTTTTTGAATTCTTTCATACTCTTTCTCTGTCAGCTATAAACAATAATATAAACCAAACCTTACAATAAGTAAACAATTTGCCATGCTTTATTGCGATTACAAATACTTAATTTTGTCAACAAAAAAATTGTCAAATTTTTACTTAATTTCATTAAGTTTTCTTCATTAAGATTTAATAACTTGAATTTTTCTTTACGGCAACAAAGGGCATGGTCAATTGTAAAAAATAATTAATTTTTTTTTACTTGTCAATTTTTTTACTTAGTTTTACATTAATAGATGTCGGGAGAACAAAACCCAAAACAAAAGAAAAGAACGGTTACCAGACCACAAAGAGGAAAAGCGGATAGTTAAAATTAAGGATTTAGAGAGAAAAAGAGGTGATGGCTTAAAATCCTTTGACAGTGAAAGATTAAGGTAAAATTAAGGATTATAAAAAAGATTTAAATGGGAATTTTGAAAAGTTTATTAGTGGAGATTAAGGTGTAAATATTACGTTGTAGATTAGGGATATTTTTTATTATTGGGAGAAAAAAGTTTTCAATTTAGTAATTAATCTTTAGGGGATTTGGGGTCTAAAATAGTTGTAATATAAAATACAAATAACAAACCGGCATATATGAATGAAGAATTAAAAACAAAACGAATAATTGGATTGATGTCAGGAACATCTTGCGACAGTATAGATGCCGGATTATGCGAAGTAACACCTGATTTAAAATGCAAATTAATATATGGCATAAATTATAAATATCCTGAACACATTAGAGCAAAGATTTTTCAGTTATTCTCAGGTAATGCATCAATAAAGGATATTTGTCAAATGAACTTTGCAATAGGCAAATGCTTTGCAAATGCGTGTAACACAATAATTTCAGAATTTGGCAAACCGGATTTAATTGCAAGTCACGGACAAACAATCTACCATTTTCCAACAGATGAAAAGTTAGACGGAATTTCTTTAAAAAGCACTCTTCAAATTGGTGAAAGTTCAGTAATCGCAAAAGAAACTGGCTGTTTAACAATTTCGAATTTCAGAGAAACAGATATCGCCTATGGCGGAGAGGGAGCACCGTTGGTCTGCTTTGCTGACGAAAAGTGGTTCAAGCCAACAGGGAAAAACATTGCAGTACAAAACATTGGGGGAATTTCCAATGTAACAATGATATCACACTCTCACCCGACATTCGGATTTGACACAGGGCTTGGAAACATCATGATTGATTACTGCGTAAACAAATTTTTCAAAAAAGCCTATGATAAAGACGGAGAAATTGCAAAAGAAGGAAATATATCTTCGAGCTGGCTTGATTGCCTATTGCAAGACGAATATTATTTCAAAAATCCGCCAAAAAGCACCGGAAGAGAATATTTTTCATCAAGATACATTGAAAATGCACTCAAATTTGCGCCATCGGAACCTAAAGACATAATCGCAACAGCTACAGCACTAACAGCCAAAACTATTGTTCAAGCTTATGAAAGATTTATACTTCCTGATATTGATATTGAAGAAGTTGTAATTGGCGGAGGCGGCGCATACAATCCGACACTTATGAAATTCATAAGAAATTATCTCCCAAAAGATATTAAGCTTAAAACTCATGAAGATTACGGAATTTCCAATAATTTTAAAGAAGTAATGGCATTTGCACTACTTGGATACTGCACATATTACGGTATTCCAAACAATCTTCCGGAATGCACAGGAGCCACAAAACGAGTAATTCTTGGAAAAATGACCGATTGTTTTTAATTTTTCAGCCAATTATAATATAATATAAACATTTGTAAATTTATTGAAATTGAATAGCAAATTAAATATTTAGCAACGTTAAAGGATATGTATGAACACATAAATTGAAATCAAGCATTCCAAAAACAACAATATAAAGGAGAAAATATGATTAGTAAAATTTCATTCACAGGTAGAGAAACAATGTTAACAAAAGGCCTTAAAAATGCATCTGAAGCAACTGTTGATAAAATGCATGAATATGTAGGAGCAGGTAAAGTATTTTCAAAAAATGAAATTGCTGAAGTTGAAGCATTAACTAAAAATGCAAAGAAAGCTTCTGACGTGCCTGCTGAAAAAAGCTCATATACAAGCCCATTTGCACCTACATCAGAACCTGAAAACAATGTAACTAAAAATCAAAATGAATTAAATGGTTATTTATACAACGTAGCACACGGAAAACCTAAAAATGTTGCAGAAGCAAATGCAAAAAGCATTGATTTAATGGCATAACAAATTGAATTAAATTAATAAACACTATAATAAACTTTTTATAGCATAAGGAATGAACCTGATCTGATCGGAAGCCAAAACTCCGTATTCGGTCAGGTCATTTTTTGCAATATCACCACAAAGTCCATGCAAATACACACCCAATTCAGCAGCATAGTATTCCTCACATTTTTGAGCAAGAAGCCCTGCGATAATACCTGCCAAAACATCCCCGCTACCTGCTTTTGCAAGAGCACTGCAGCCTGTGTTATTCACATAAATTTCCAAATTCTTTGAACAAACAACCGTCCTATGGGATTTTAGCACCGTAACACAACTAAATTTTCGAGAAATTTCTTTTGCCCAATGTTCCATATCAGAAAGAATTGTCTGAACATCAACACCCAAAAGCCTTGACGCTTCTTTTGGATGCGGGGTTAGAATTAACTTTTTAGGAAGCTTTATATCCTGATGTTGTGCTAAAATATTCAATCCATCAGCATCAATTACAACAGGAATATCACCAACAGAATTCATAGTTCGCTCAAAAATGCTAGCTGCCTGCTCTGAAGTCGATAAACCACATCCGATAAGCAATACATCAGCAGAATTTACCTGATTTTCCAAATCAGAAAGCGGACAAAAAACAACATTTTGGCTTTGCGCTGCAACCGCATCGATAACACGTTCACTCGTACACAAGAAAACATACCCGCATCCGACAGTCAAAGCAGAAAGGCTTGATAAATAAGCTGCCCCCATCATATAATCAGATCCTGACACATTTAGAACTCTTCCAAATGTGCCTTTATGCGAATCTTGAACCCTCTCAGGCATCTTAAAGTCCATTTTGTCTTATAACCTCATAAGCTACTATCGCAACAGAATTAGAAAGATTTAAACTTCTTTGTCCTTCCTTCATAGGAATAGTCAAAGCATGTTCATCCTTAACATATTTTTCAGGCAACCCTCTGGTCTCAGGACCAAATACAAGAAAATCTCCATCTTTAAATTTTATATCAGTGTACTTTCTATCCGTTTTAGTCGTCAAATAATAAAAAGTAGCCCCCTTATTTTCCTCAAACAGCTCTTCCATACTTTCGACTTTGTGTAAATCCACACTGTCCCAATAATCTAACCCTGCACGTTTGGTATATTTACTTGAAAGTGAAAATCCGAGCTTACCTACCAAATACAAAGAAGCTCCGGTACAAGCACAAAGTCTTGCAATATTACCTGTATTTTGAGGAATTTCAGGTTCATATAAAACAATATTAATCTTACTTGCCATCGTTGAACAACTTTCCGCTCTCAAGAACTACTGGAACAGCCCTAACAACACAGAAAATAATAGCAATCCAAGCTAGAACAATTGCCGTATTCATTACATAATATTGCAATCCCAAAGGTAAATGAGGAATATTTGCAAATATCATCAACACGAAAGCCGCAACTTTAGCAACAGCATAACTGATTCTCATAAACTTTGAAGCACATATAAATTTACCCCAAGAAGTAGATTGCATAGATTTTTCACCAAAAGCAGTCATACCTTTAGATAAAGCTACACTTCTAATACTGTCGGTTGTAAACGCTCTTGCAATACAAATTAGAGGGAAAATAATACTCAACCAATTCATAACAGCAAAAACTATCCAATAAGAAGCTTCTACAATACGGTCACCCATAATATCAAGCACAGAACCAAATTCCGATGACTGATTATATTTTCTTGCAATATAACCATCTAAACCATCCATAATAAAAGCTATAATTGTAAGAACTAATGCCCAAATATAAGCTTCCTCAGTATGAACATACAACAAACCAATTGCTACAAATGCAACAAAAATTCTACTAATCGAAACAATATTTGCTAAATTATCTTTAATATTCATCTCTACATCCTTACTTTTTTAATCTTGAAAGCGCAAAATTAACTTCATCCAATTTCTTTCTTCTATCACCAAGCATAATCTTTTCAGCTTGTTCCAAAATTGCAGTAACCATAAAACCGTTATCCCCGTCAGAACGAGCCTTCTTACCTGTTTCACAACAGCTGATAAAATGTTGGCATTCAAGTTTTAACGGTTCAATTTCCAAATAATCCAAAGTTACATTCTGCAAAGTATCTTTTTTGAAATTATCATAAATAACAAGCTTATCATCCTGAACAGTATCATCCAAGATTGCAGTAGCCTTAGTACCTCTAACAAGCAACTGTACATGCTTTCTCGGAGTAATCCAACTATCCGAAATTTGCCCAACCATTCCGCCTTCAAATTCAATAGTTAAATGAGTAATATCCATAATATCATTTTGTTCAGAAGAACAACCGACAGCAGATATAACCCTCACAGGGTCCTTGCCTGTTACATAACTCATCATAGAGACATCATGCGGTGCCAAATCCCACATAACGCTTCTGTCATTTTTAAAGAAATTAACATTCAATCTGTCACTTTGAGCATAAACTATATCACCCAAAGCACCTTCTTCTATCAACATTTTTAATCTGTTTACTGCAGGATGGTACAAAAGCAAATGCCCAACCATTAACACTAAACCTTTTGAATTTGCAACTTCCGTTAAATCTTTCGCTTCCTGCGCAACAGTAGAAATAGGTTTTTCAACATAAACATTCTTTCCTGCATCAAGCATTGCATGAACCATCTTATAATGCGTATGGCTAGGCGTTACAACCGCTACAGAAGTTATTTCAGGGTTGTTGATAATATCATGAAAATCCTTAGTAACTTTCACTCCCGGATACTGCTCAGTAACCTTTTTCAAATTATCTTCATCAATATCGCAAACAATATCTAAAACTCCAAGATTATAGAAGTTTCTAACGATATTTCTGCCCCAAACACCGCAACCGATAACCGCTATTTTTTGCTCTTTCATAATTATATCCCTTAATTCATGTAATACTCAAAGCAGCACAATATCTGCACAGTAACATGATACTTTACAAATATAAATTTGCAAGTAGTTAAAGATGTGTAACAATTGAACTTAAGCCTGCTGTTGAGGAGCAGCTTGAGCTTGTTCTTGCGCCTTAACTCTTAATTGGTGCATTTCTTCACAAGCGTCCATAAACAACTGCTTATCTTCAGGAGGGAAATATCCTGAAAGTTTTTCCAACAAAGCTTGAGGGAATTCAGAATATTTAACAATATTATCTACAATCGGATTTGTAAGTGGGAACAAATTTCTAAAATTTTTGATATATATAGAACGACACTCTGCCTCAGCACGATCAGGATAAGTCATTGTCTTTTCGCTCAATCTGTAAGTCGTATAATTTGTGTTGATTCTAACAGGCTTGTAACGCTTCAAAACTAAACGCATTATCAAGTCAAAATCAGCCATTATCTTGAATTTTTCATCAAAATAACCTTCTTTTTCCAAAACAGACTTTTTGAAAAACATCGCTTGTCTTGAACAAGGCATAACCTGAAAAACATTATATATAGCCGGTTCAAATAAAAATACAAAACCTTCAGGGTGAATACAATATGCAGGAGCAAAAGAAAAATCTGCATTATTAGCTTCCATAAGCCCTACAACCTCTGCAAAACCAGTGATATCATGGAAAAAGTCATCACAACTTGCGAAAGCTACATATTTCCCCTTAGCATGCATAATTCCCTTATTCAATGCCTGAAACTTTCCGCCATCAGGTTCAGAAAAGAAATTAATATAACCTTTGTTTTTATAATCTTTCAACAAAAGAGGAGTATCGTCGTTAGACGCTTTATCAATAATAATATGCTCAACTTCAGGATACGTCTGTTTATCTAGCAAATTAACCAACAAATTAAATTCATCTGTCAAACCGTTTTCAATAATATTATGAGTCGGTGTAATAATTGATATAAGCGGTTCCATAAACCCTCCTGTTTTTCTTGATAATACCACAAATGTTACAAGATGTAAACATTTGAAGTTAAAAGCCCCAAAAATCTTTTTTTAGAGTTAAACTGTGAGCACATTTAGGAGTGTAAAAGAGAATATTAGAGAAGGAGGATCCTATGAGTGAGAATTCCTTGTTAGTTGGTCCTGCAATTGAGCCGTTTGCAGGCGGTGTAATTGGTCTTGGTTTAGGATACACAATGGCACCAAGAAAATATTCCTTAAAAAAAATGCTTATTATGAATCAGAAAAAGTTATCCGAAATTTATTCTGACGACGTGGTAAAGCAAATGAATTCAAAAGAGAGACAAGCTCTTGACAAAATATTAAAAGCGAAAGAGATTTATCGTTCAACAAGAACAGAAAATGCGCAAGAAATTAAAAGAGCTGCAAGGTTATGGCACGATGAGTTTACAAAAGTAGAAGTTCCAAAGAATTTGGAAGACACATTAAAAGAGAGCAAAACTAAACTTCAAGAAGCCATCAAAAAAGAAAATTACGTAGCACTTAATCAAAAGTTCAGACAAGCTAAAGAAGCCTTAAAAAAAGCTCCAGACAATGAAAATAACAGGCAAATATTAACTGCAGCAAACGAAGCTCTTGCAGCAGCAAAAGTTCGAATTAGCGCTAAAATTGAGCATTACTCAAATGCAGTAAAAAACCTTTACAACGAAAGATTGTATAACATTAAGAGTAATCCTGCTAAATGGGCAGATGTAAAAGAAGCCTATAACAAATTCTTAATTGCACTTGCCAAACGCAGGACTATAGCATCCAATAAATTATTTGAGCTTTCAAATGACAAATCACTTATAAAAAGTTACAACACAATAAAGAGTTTTCTACCAAAAGCCAGAACGAAGGCAGCTTTAACGGGAGGATTGATCCTCGGCGGTATTACAACCCTGGTTGCGGCTCGTTTGAATCCGTCATACACATAAGCTTTAGGTAGAAATCCTATTCGAGCCGACTCCTAACGGCTCTTTTCTTTAAATTTTATATTGAAAAGCCCTCTTTTTCTAAAGAGGGCTTTTCAAACTATATTGTAATATAAATTACTTCTGCTTATACAGCAGCTGCTGTCTTTGACTTTTCGATACAACTAATCAATGTACTTGCGACTGTACGTTGTTCTTCCTCAGTAATTTCAGGGAACATTGGAAGTGAAATTACAAGTTCAGTATCTTTTTCAGTATAAGGAAGTGAACCTTTACCTACATTCAAGTATGCGTGAACTTTTTGTAAATGCAACGGTACAGGGTAATAAAGCATAGCACCTACACCATTTTCTTGAAGCATTTTATGAACTACGTCACGATTTGGAACCTTAACAGTGTATTGGTGATAAACACAATAAGTGTTAGGAGCCTCAACCGGAGTAATAACATCTTTTGCATCAGCAAATAATTTGTTGTAATAAGCCGCATGAGCTCTTCTTTGTTCATTCCAATCTTTTACATGAGGCAATTTAACTCTCAAAATAGCAGCCTGAATTTCATCCAATCTGCTGTTAACACCGATTTCGTCATGGTAATAACGAACAGCACCACCGTGGTTTCTCAAAGCAACTACTCTGTCTCTCAAAGATTCAGAATTAGTCATAATCAAACCACCGTCGCCCATTCCGCCTAAATTCTTAGTAGGATAGAAGCTCAAGCAACCGAAATCACCAAAAGAACCAACCATTTTACCGTTATATTTAGCACCGATAGCTTGGCAGCAATCTTCGATTACTCTTAAGTTATGGCGTTTTGCAATATCCATAATCTTGTCCATTTCACAAGGTTGACCGTACAAGTGAACAGGGATAATAGCCTTAGTTCTTGGTGTAATTGCAGCTTCAATCTTGTCAGGATCGATATTAAACGTATCAGGATTAATATCTACAAAAACAGGTTTTGCACCAACAATACCGATAGCTTCTGTTGTAGCAACAAAAGTAAATGCTGTAGTAATAACTTCATCTCCAGGGCCTATATCCAAAGCTCTTAATGCCAAATGCAAAGCATCAGTTCCTGAGTTCAAACCTACTGTATAATTTACACCGAAAAATTCAGCGAGTTCTTTTTCCAAAGCTTTTGTATTTGGTCCTAAAATGTAACAACCTGAACGCATAACATCACAAACAGCTTTTTCAACTTCATTTGCGATAGTAGCGTATTGACGTTTTGAATCTAAAATAGGTATCATATAATATCTCTCCTTTTCCTTACTCCTTGAGTTTAGTATACCACAGAATATTCCCGTCTTTATATAAACTTAATCTCCTAAAAATTTATACACATAAAGTATTTTATGTATAAGCCTATATAATAAAATGAGAGTAAAATATAATCAAAAAGCTTGTCAGACAATAGTTTATGTAAACATTATATTTACATTTCTTCAAATGAGGTTGAGATAATCGGGTATTCAAATTAACATGTTAGAGAAGTATATCGATAGGAGAGTTAATATGAAGAATTTATTGAGAGTAGTGTTTTCTCTAATGGTCGGAGCTTTTTGTATCATGCCAGCAAGCGCATTCCAATTCCCGGATGTAGCTACAGACTACTGGGCAGCAAAACAAATTGAAATTCTGACTGACAAGGGAGTAATTGTAGGTTATCCTGACGGAACATTTAAGCCTGATGCCAATGTAACAAGAGCAGAATTTGCTACAATGGCAATAAAAGCTTTAGGGCAGGAACACACAAAAGTTGCACAACCGGTTGAATTTACGGATATAACTCCGGATCACTGGGCTTATGATGCTATTCAAAAGGCATTGTACTTTGATTTGATATCAAGAGAAAAAGACGGATCAGTATTTAGACCTGATGACAGCGTATCAAGAGAAGAAGCAACCACCGTTGCCGTAAATGCTCTTACTACAGAAGAAATTAGCCCTGCAAAAGCAAAAGAAGTTTTATCAAGAAAATACGCTGACGCGAATTCTATCCCTTCAAGTTTTTTGATTCCTGCCGGTAAATCAGAAATCTTAAATATGATAGTAGTTGCACCAGGCCAAGACAAACCTAAATTAGAAGCAGAACGTCCTGCAACAAGAGCAGAAGTTGCGGCTATTCTATATAACATGACAGAACAATCAAAATTAAATCCTAACGCAAAATTAGCAGAAGCTATGAGAAAGAAAACAGGGGAAGGGTATGTTATCCCTGAAGCAACAGTTCAAGGAAGCGTTGGGGTAATTCCTGCAGGCGCAATAGTTCCTGTAAAAGTTACAAAATACATATCAACTCAATCTTCAAAAGCAGGAGATATGTATGTAGCAACAGTTCCTCAAAACTACATTACAAGAGACAAATTTATTCTTGTTTATGAAAATTCAAACCTAAAAGGTCAATTACTTGATGTAAGAAGCGGAAAATGGTTTGTAAGAAACGGAGTTTTGGTTCTTAACAACTCATTAATCACAACAAGTAACGATCAAGTAACAGAACTATTGGCATCAGGAGAATTACATAAAGACAGAAATTGGTTCATGAAGATAGTAAGAGCTACATTAAAGGGTGAAAAGCTTGACGCAACACCTGAAGATGTTATTTACATGAAGCTTCTAAAACCGCTGAAAGTTGATTTAACAAACGGCTGGATTTATGAATAAACCTGTTTAACAAATAAAAATAACCCTCCGATAACGGGGGGTTATTTTTTGCTTGCACTTATGGCAAAAAATTGATAATATTAGCGTATGGCAAACTTAGAAAAAATAGAAGAGCTACAAGAAGTACTACACGAAGACCCTGAAAATTATCAGGCGAGAAGAGACCTTGCGCTACTGCTTATAGATGCAGGTTTTCCCAAAGAAGCAGCCCAAAATCTTCTATATTTAGCAAAAATATTTCCAACCGACAGCGGCATATACTATAATTTGGGGATAGCCTATGAAAAACAAAAACTCTTTGACAAAGCCAAAGAAGCCTATCTTAAAGTAATAGAAATATCTCCGCAAGAATATGACGCTATATACAATCTTGGGCTTGTATATACGGAACTAAAAGAGTACGATAACGGAATAAATTGTTTTGAAGAAGTTTTATCCAGCGATAGAGAAGATTCAAACTCCTATTTTAACCTTGGAATTTGCTACCTAAAAAAAGGCGATCTCATAAACGCAATGATGAATTTTCAAAACACAATAGATATAAATGACAACGACATCTATGCACATTTCTATATCGGCAATATATTAAAAGATATGGGAGATTTAGAAGGAGCAAAAGAACAATTCCAAAAAGTTATAGAAATATCTCCCGACTACAGCTGGGCATATTACAACTTAGCATCAATAGCATTTGACGAACAGGATTATGAACAAGTAGCTCTGAATTTGGATAAAACAATAGAGCTTAATCCAAAAGATGAAGAAGCATACCTTAATTACGCAAAAATACTTGCACAAATGGGGCTTTTTGATGACGCCAGAAATATGCTTCAACAAGCAACGACAGAATGTTCTGACATAGGAAATTTGTATTACTATATGGCACAAATATCAAAACGAGAGGGCAACCCAGATTTGTACAGAGAAAATTTAAATCAGGCTCTGCAAAATAGAGAAACTCTTACCATTGATATTCACAGAGTAATGGACGAATTAGAAAAAGCTTAAGCTATAAAATTTAGAAAATTCTAATAATAAAAATCTCTTATATTTCAACTTTGTAACGAATTTGTCTAAGCCTTAAAAATAACTTATAATAATGGTATTATGAAGAATGCGCAAATTATTTTAGTTGACGATGAGAAGATGGTTACCTCAGCTTTCAAAACATTATTAAAAGTTGAGGGATATACTAATGTAAAATGTTTTAATAACCCCGTAGAAGCAATAGATTTCTTAAAAGAAAACACTCCGGATATAATAGTGTCAGACTTTTTAATGCCTGAGATGAACGGATTAGAATTTTTGACAAAAGCAAAAGAATTATATCCTGAAGTAAGTATGATATTACTTACGGGATACGCAGATAAAGAGAATGCGATTAAGGCAATTAACGAAATCGGGTTATACAAATATATAGAGAAACCGTGGGATAATGATGACTTGCTTTTAAATGTAAGAAACGGAATAGAAAGAAGTCATCTGATGTCTGACTTGAGAGATAAAATTGCTCAGCTGGAAGAAGCAAAAAAAGAACTAGAAAAATATTCCACAGATTTAGAAAAGTTGGTAGCTGAGAGAACAAAAGATTTAACCATAGCTAACAGCAAACTTGCAGGAATAATCAATTATTGTGCAGACGGAATTATCATACTTGATAAGAAAGGAAATATTGAACAAGCAAACCCTGCTTGTGAAAATATGACAGGATATAGTGAAAGCACACTAAAGACTAAAAAATTCCAAGAAGTTGCATATATAACAACAAAAGCAGGAAATCAAGCAATAGATAACAAATCAGATTGCATATTCGGCTTGGACAAAGATAAAAATGATATTCTTGTCGAAAACTGTATGATAAAAAACTCTCTTAGTGGTGCCGAAATTCCGGTAGAGATTAATTTTTCATCAATAAATTCTGATGATAAAACAGATAAATTTGTCGGAGTTATCAGAGATGTAAGCAAACAAAAAGAAACAGAACGCTTAAGAGATGATTTTATTGCAACTCTTACCCATGATCTGAGAACACCTTTGCTTGCAGCAATTCAGACTCTTAAATTTTTCTTGGACGGCTCACTGGGCCCAGTGGAAGAAAAGCAGAGCGTATTATTATCAACAATGCTTCAAAGTAACGAAGATTTGTTGGGACTTGTAAATGCGCTTTTGGAAGTCTACAGATTTGACAGCGGTAAATTAACGTTGTGCAAAACTAACTTCCCGATAAAGGATCTAGTTACTCAATGTTATGAAGAACTAAAACCTCTGGCTGACAAGAAAAATATAGATTTCAAATTGGAATGCGATATTGATGATAAGACAGAAATTCTGGCAGATAAATCAGAATTAAAGCGAGTTATCATAAACCTTTGCGGAAACGCAGTAAATTACACAAATAAAGGCGGAGAAATTCAAATAATAGCCAAAGCGCAATCAGGCGATTTAATATTCTCAGTAGCAGATAACGGAAATGGAATTCCAAAAGAAGATATCCCTTATTTGTTTAACAGATTTTCACAAGGGACAAGCAGAAAACGTTCAACTGGAACTGGATTGGGATTATATTTATCAAGACAAATTATAGAAGCTCACGGCGGGAAAATTTGGCTTGACAGTAAACTAAATAAAGGAAGTGAATTTACGTTTTTACTAACAAATGTGGTTAATGAAGAAAGACAGGTAGTAAATGGTTAAGGTTCTGATTATTGAAGATCAAGACATGGCAAGAGTTGCATTATCGGTAGTGTTGAGCAAAAACAGCAATATCGAAATAGCAGATATGGCAGTAGACGGACTAGAAGGAGTCGAAAAAGCTCTAAAACTAAAACCTGACCTTGTAATAATGGATATCGGTCTTCCATCTATAGACGGGATTGAAGCAACACGCAGAATAAAAGAAGAGAACCCTTCAATAAAAGTTTTAATGTACACATCCAGAGAAGATGAGAATGATATATTTGACGCATTTCAAGCAGGTGCTGACGGATATATAACAAAGGGCGCTACAGTAGAGCAGACAATATCAGCTGTACTCGCCGTAAGTGAAGGTACAGGTTGGCTTGATCCTGCAATAGCAAAAGTTGTTTTAACAAACATAAGACGCGGTAATGTTCAAGAAGGCAGACGTGGAGAAATTAATTATAAACTCGGAAAGAATTTATACGGCTTAACCGAAAGAGAGATGGATGTACTAGCACTTATTGTAGATGGTCTTACAAACCCTCAAATTTCAGATAAGTTGTGCATAACAATATCCACCACCAAAACCCACGTACATAGCATTCTACAAAAACTATATGTTCGCACGCGTGCCAAAGCAACTGCTATGGCAATGAAAGAAGGACTAGTGTAATTATGTGCCGCAGTATTTGGCTGATAGCAGCTGCAGTTTTACTATGTGCAAATGCTTCATTTGCCAAAGGAATTGAGTGGGACAAAATAAAAGACAACTTAAAAGACAGCGTAGACTTTCAAAAAGATCAGGCAACTATTGAGGCCGAATATCTGAAACGAGTTGAAAAAGACCGTATAAAAGAAGAGTACGGCCGCAAAATTATGGATAGAAAGCCTTCAGGGTTTATGACAATGGAAGAATACGAACTGTTGTCGCAACCTAAAGATAAAGCTATTATTGATTACGGTATCCCACAAGTAAACAAACCTTATGATATGCAGTATGTGCCGCAGCCGACATACAAACTTGCAAGATACAATGATCCGCCTGGCAGTCCAAATCTTACAATTAGCAGGGATTTGTATAAGACCAGACAATTAAACTTGCCAGGAATAACAGCCCCTGATTTTTCAATAATGGTTTATCCTGCCGTATACTACTATCCGGTATCAGAATCAGTAACTTGTGATCTGTTTATGGTTGCCCTAAGAGACAATGACAGCGCAGTTAATAAGATATTAAAAGCTAACATTGCAAACAGATATCCTGTTCCGATACTTTCAACGGATAAAGAAATTACAAACAGTACAGCTTTCAGAACTCTTACTCCGATAGATTTTTCATCAGACAGTAAAAAACTGCTTGTAAAAGAAAAAATAGGAAGTTCAGAGGACGGAATTTGGCAAACAAAAGCGATAGTGTATGATTTTTCAACTCACACATCATACGATCTTGTTGAGTTAAGATACGCTATTGAATATTATTGGAAAGAATATAAAGGATTAAATTTAGAAGACAAACGCTGGGATTTATTTCCTTTAGGTTTCAGTAAAGGTAATCCTGACAGAATTATAGCTACTGCTTACGCCTACACGGGAGATACACCGATATTTTTAGGAGTATGGACAATAGACTACAAAGGTGAACAATCACGCTTAATTTCGCTGAAAAACGGAAGTATAGAAGTCTCCTCAAACGGCTTCAAGATAGTTAAAGACGGAGTTATCCCAAATACACTCGTAAAATCTCAAGAAAAAATAGAGAAAAAATACGTAAAAGACGAAACTAAAAGGGAAAAAGAAAAAGATAAAAACGAAGTCAAACAGATGAAGACTGAAATGAAAGAAAAGCTAAAAGAAGTAGATCAACAGTTTAAGCTTGAAAAAGAAGATTATAAATTAATGGATAAGCTCGAGGGTTCAACAACACAAAATGAAAACGTTGAGAAATACAATGAACTTCAAGAGCAACTCAACGAAAAACGACAAATACAAGCACAAAGAGAAAGAGCTAAACAAGAAGCAAAAGCAAACAAGGCTAAGGCAAGAGAGGAAGCTAAAAAAGCCAAACAAGCAGCAAAAGAAGCTGCAAAACAGGGAAAAGCACAGCCACAAGAGTCAACTCAACCTCAAGCTCAGACTCAACAGCAAACACAAAACGGAAACTAAAGTGCTTTTAATTTTTCTTCAAGTTTTTTCGCTGTCGGAGTAACCGCAAGCCCAGCTTCAGAACTCTCTTTAAGCATCGGAGACATAAGCTTTCCGGTCTGTTCCATTGCATCAATAATCTCATCAAGAGGAATCTTAGATTCAATTCCCGCTAGAGCCATTTCAGAGGCCGTAACAGCATGAATAGCTAAAAACGGATTTCTCTTAACACAAGGGATTTCAACCAAACCGCACACAGGATCACAAGTAAGTCCCAGCAAATTTTTCATAGCAAGAGCAACCGCATTTAAAATCTGCTTAACAGACCCGCCTCTCATCTGAGTAAGAGCAGCAGCGCTCATCGCGGAAGCGACTCCACACTCAGCCTGACAACCAGCTACAGCACCTGCTAACTGAACTTTATTTGAGATAATTCTGCCAACCTCACCAGCTGTTACAAGGGCATCAATTTGCTCTTTTTCGGGAATGCCTAAACTCTCACTTACAGCAACCAATACTGAAGGAACAATTGCACACGAACCCGCAGTAGGACAGGCAACGATTTTGCCCATTCTCAAATTTTCTTCAGAAGTTGCGAGGGCATAAGCCAAAATTTTCTCATACAATTTGCCAAACAAAGCATGCTTAATCTCAAAAGCTTTTTGCAATTTTCGGCAATCATCTCCGCACATACCGCTCACAGACATTTTATCCGAAACCAATCCGCATTGGATAGCCTCTTTCATAGCATCCAGACTTTTCTTAACCTTGATACGGACTTCCGGCACGGAAGTTTCACTAAGTTCAGCCTCTCTCTCTTGGGACACTTCATATACAGGCTTTTCGAGTTCTTCGCAAACCTTAGCTAACTCTTCAAATGTAGAAATATTCATTTTTTTATCCATAATTAACTTTCCAGTTTTTTAATGTATCTAACTATATAAGTACTTGGCAAATTTTTGATTTCTTTGATTACATCATCGCTCAACTCACCATCAAGAGCAATACACATAGAAGCATCTTCGCCTTTTGCATATCTGTCACAATAGAGTGAAGCAATATTGACAGATATTTTTGATGTAACTTTCGAAATCATTCCAGGGATATCTTTATACACAAGTAAAAGAGTATTGAATTTTCCGTTAACATTGACAGAAAATTCATCAATTCTATTAATAACAACTTCCCCAGCGCCGATAGAGTCGCCCGAAATCATGAGATTAGGAATACCCTTAATGATAATATCAACGGCATTTGGGTGCCTGTTAAAATCTTCAACATATTCAAATTTATACTCAAATTCTTTTGCGATATCAAGATCAAAGACATTTCTAATACGGACATCATCAACAGAAAGTCCCAAAAAGCCAGCTAATAGGCCTTTATCTGTTCCATGGCCTTTACCGGTTTTAGCATAAGAATTATACAAACGGAATGTAACGGAAGAAGGCATCCCGTTATACATATTTCTGGCTAGCAGCCCAAGCCTAACCGCACCGGCGGTATGAGAACTTGAAGGGCCAACCATTACTGGGGAAATTATATCTATAAT
This sequence comes from uncultured bacterium, assembly GCA_949283255.1. Lineage (GTDB taxonomy): Bacteria > Cyanobacteriota > Vampirovibrionia > Gastranaerophilales > Gastranaerophilaceae > UBA1221. Next base: position 25,591 of record CASDRS010000018.1, read on the forward strand.
AGAAGACTGTCTCATAATTTATCCTTATAATATACTACCTGTATCTTAATTATATCACTTAAGAGGAGGAGATTAACGAATGTAAAATTTTTGTAAAGAAATGACAATTTTTTCAAATTATGTGGTTTATTATATATGTGTAAGTTTTTTAATTATGGTGTATGTGTAAAATTAAAGGAGAATTATGTTTAGTCCTGAATTTATGAAGTTTTTAATAAATTATCAAAAGTCAGAATTTGCCCCGGAACCAACAAAAAAGGAACTATACTTTAAGCCCAAAAGAGGCCGTAAAGTATTGGCAGAAGTAATATTAACAGTCAGTGGCAAATAATTTTAATTGAAAAAAAAGACTTATTATAGTACAATTGGGTTACAGCAAGTGCTTGTAGCTCAGTTGGATAGAGCGTTTCCCTCCGAAGGAAAAGGCCGTGCGTTCGAATCGCATCAAGCACATACTTTGAGAAGGATTTTTGTGATACAATAAGAAGAGAACAAATCCATAAAAGTATGGCTTCGTAGCTCAGCAGGATAGAGCAGTGGTTTCCTAAACCAAAGATCGCGCGTTCGAATCGCGCCGGGGCCATTCTTTTTTTGCTTAAATCCTACGGGAGCGCGATGAGAACGCAGTTTGCGTTCGAGCGGGAGCGAACTGAGGCTGGAGCTTTTTGCGGTTGTGTGAAACACATTAGCAAAATGCGCAACGCCGTTACTCGTGAGCGACCAAGACTATCGCGCCGGGGCCATTCTTTTTTTTTGCTTAAATCCTACTAAGCGCGATGAGAACGCCGTTTGCGTTCGAGCGGGAGCGAACTGAGGCTGGAGCTTTTTGCGGTTCTGTGAAAAGCAAAGATTTGTAACAAAATACCTAAAAAGATGAAAGAATTTCATAAAAATTACGTTTATATATACATCAGTTAAAAATACTGAATTTGGTTCATTTAGAATGGAAAGGGGCGACGAGCCCCTTTCCATTTTTATCTTGTTCATAAGAATAAACCACCAGTATTTAAATAACCTAATTAGCATACATAAATATTAATATTTGTTGCAATTCGTAGATTTTTTTTATACTTTGAAGTATTATAACAGTAGTAAAATGCAATTTACCTGACAGGGAGAAAATTTTAAAATGCAATCAAATAACAATGAAATGGTTATAGGAATACCGAGAGCAATGAACTTTTACCATAATTATCCGTTTTATTATGGCTTTTTTACTGCTTTAGGGATAAAAATAGTATTATCAGATGTTACAACAAAACAAACAATGTCAAGCGGTTCAGCTCTTGTTGTTACTGAAACGTGTCTCCCGATTAAGGTTTACATAGGACATATCCTGAACTTACTTGACAAAGGGATAGACAAAATTTTTGTACCATCAATTCAGTCAATAGCACCAAAAATTTACAATTGCTCAAAAATCAGAGGATTGCCGGATTTAGTTAGAAATGTAATAAAAAAACCGTTCACAATGGTTGAAGCAACACTTGATAAATCAGAAAAGAATCAAGGCTTATACGAATTTTTAAGACAGGCAGCAGCACCTTTTGGCATAACTGATATGGCAAAAATTAAAGAGGCTTCAAAAGCAGGTTGGAGAACATATAACAACTTCCATATTATGTCAAAATCCGGGATGAGCTACAAAAAGGCTATGAATTATGCACTCCAAGGCAAAGTATTTATAGAAAACGATACAAAAGAATATCCAATATCAATAGCTCTTGTATCCCACGGATACAACATATTTGATGAAAGAACATCAATGAAAATTATTGACAAACTGGAAGCAATGGATGTAAAAGTTTATACATCACTTCAGTTATCAAATGAGCAAACAATGGAAGGTATCAATGCCCTTGGAGAAAAGCTTTATTGGGCAAACGAATTTGAAATGACAGGAACAGCCGGACACTACTTAAAAGATAACAAAATAGACGGTATAATCGCTCTAAACGCTTTTGGCTGCGGTCCTGATTCCTTGATGATAGAAAGAATTGTAAGAAAAGCAAAACAGTTTAACAAACCAATTCTCCATCTTACAATAGATGAACAAACCGGAGAAGCAGGTTTTATAACAAGATTGGAAGCATTTGTAGATATGCTTTTCCGCAAAAAACGTGCAACAATCTTAAATAAGATTGACTTAAACAACAATTCACAATATATTCCAAATACTAATTATATAGAAACAAAAGAAAGATTAGTATAAAGGAAAATAAAAAATAAACACTAAAAAAGGAACTGTATAAACAGTTCCTTTTTTTATATAAAGCCTAAAAATTAAACTTTTCTCTTACGAGCAGCTTCAGACTTGCGTTTTCTTTTAACGCTTGGCTTTTCGTATCTTTCACGCTTTTTAACTTCAGAAAGGATACCAGCTTTTTGGATCTTTTTCTTAAAACGTCTAAGAGCTACTTCGATACTTTCGTTTTCGCCAACTCTAACTTCAGCCATTTATATTTCACCACCTTTGTAGTCTTGTATTAGTTTCAGTATTAATATAATAACCTAAAACAAAATATTTTTCAAGACTTACGTGTGGTTAAAAGAGAAACTACTCTTTAGAGCAAAACATTTCTTCATCCAAAACAATACATTCAAGTACATTGTTAAAAAATTGTTCCAACGCTAAATCCATTGAATTACTCTCCATATAAGCTCCGCCCTCCATAAAATGTAAATCTATCATATCGTCATTTTGCATATCTGACTCCCGTTATTATCAACAATTTAGGATACGGATACTTTAAGTGTAAACTTTAACATTTTAACAAATTTGTTACAAAATTTATAATTACGAGAAAATAATTTTACTTTAAAGTACAATATAAGAAAAGCTGGTATGGGGAACAAGAATAGGATGAGTACAGGTTTTCATTTAACAAGTTATGACTATTATTCAAGCAGAAGCGATATGGAAATAATATCCAATATTGTCGATGCACTAAAAAAGATATTGGAAGAAGATAAGAAACAAACACAACCATTATTTTTAAAAACATCAGATAACCTGATTTTAAATATAGCAAGAATGGTTGTACAAGAAAAGAAGAAAACTTTTCTCATAGGGATAACCGGAGAAAGCGCTTCTGGAAAAACCGTGTTTGTTGACAACACGATAAAAGCATGCGTCAAAGATAAAACAGAGGGAATATACACTGTTATTCGATGTGATGATTATTACAAAGATACATCGAAGGAATTAAAAGAAGCAGGAAGTTATGAAGAACTTTTCAAAACAGGTTTTAGCTTTGATACACCAGAAGCTATTGACTTAGAGTTAATGAAAGAACATTTAATTAAATTAAAACAAGGTAAGACAATAACTTCTCCTAAGTATGATTTTGTAACCTGTGAATCACACGCAGACGGGGATATAAAAAATCCAGCAAAAGTAGTTTTAACAGAAGGGTTATACGTGCTCAATGAAGGTGTCCGAGAAATTATGGACGTAAAGGTATATGTATATACCCCATTGGAAGTTATAAAAGACCGTTGGTACAGAAGAGCGGAAAGCAGAGGAAAAACAGGAGCCGCTGCAGATTTGCAGTTCCAAGACGTAAATAAGACTGCACAGCAATATATAAGACCAACATATCAAATCGCAGACGCAGTCATAAACGGAATGGTTTCACAAGAATATATACAAGAAATTACAGATAACATATTTAATGCTTTAAAAAATATTGCATACTAAAACAAAAAAGACGACTCTTAAAAGTCGTCTTTTTTATTATTAATTATAATCTATCTGCTGGCTTTTTTAATTACTTTCTTCGGTGCATTGTATACTTGCTCATTGGTATCTTTTGCCTTATCCTTGCCTATGTTCCATCTGAAACCAAAGGTCAACGCTACACCGTTTCGACCGCCGCTTCTTACCATCGCTTGTCCGAAGGCTGTGAACTTATCACTCCAACGTTTCTGCAAACCTACACCATATTCTGCGTATGGTTTTATGCTCATCTCTGGTAAGACTATTCCATTCGCTCTTCGGCTGCCAGTTGTTCTTTGTGTTCATTATAAATCTCACCTGCGGATGCAACTGGATGGTGTGCATTGGATCGTTTTCTATCTTTACTCCGGCTGCATTTGTATAATCAAACGTATTCGCAAACGTATAGCTTATGTACATTATTGGCTGAATTATGTAGCGTCCTTCTTTGAATTCAAAGTTATATCCTGTCTTTGATGCTACTCCGGCCAACAAGCTTGTGTAATTTTCGCTGCCGTACATTGTATGTGCTTCGCCAACACTTGCGCCTACACTTCCGGTTATTGCTGTCCAGAAGTTTCCTTTATAGAATGTCTGTGTTGCACCTAACAATCCGCCATTTGAACTTGCGTCTACGCCATCATAACTCAATTGACTGCCGTTATATCCGATATAACCTGTTGTCATGCCGACCCAGCCGTGTTTTAAATCCTGAAAATCAGTATCAAAGCCGACTAAGGTTCCGTATGTTGTTGCATCTACCGTTGGGCCGTTATCTAAGTGCATATTTTCTAACGTTACGTATGGGCGTACCCAACCTGCCTTATTATTAAATTCAGGACTCAATGTGCCCAAGTTACTGTTATAA
>CASDRS010000019.1 GCA_949283255.1 uncultured bacterium
CCAACCTGCCTTATTATTAAATTCAGGACTCAATGTGCCCAAGTTACTGTTATAATCTGTACTCAACGCATACATATTCTGCTTTATATATGCCATTCTGTCCATCGCAGGTAACTGGGTAAATGCATCTGCGTGTTCAAATACATACTTAAACGCTTCGGTCATTGTTGCCTGACTTGCTGCCTGATTGGTTACTGGTGACACCAATACTGACGGGTTGAAGGCATCATTTGAAGTACCTGAGTTGCCTGTACCGCTACCTGGTCTTGCAAATACGAAATAACCGCCATCGTCTCTGTTATCATACGTTGCTGTATACTTGTATATTGGTGTATACAATGTTGTCTGAGTACTATCAGGCAACTCTCCTGTACCATTGCTTACTCCGTTTATTACGTTATCTTTTAAACCTTGTTCTGCAAAGTAGATCTCGGTTACAGGTCTGTCTTCTGGGGCATCACTTATTAGGTTCATCCCGCTTACTATCAAATTACCCTGAGGTCTGCCGTAACTGTTTGCGGTAAATCTATCCATTGTCTCATTTGCCAAATCGACATCCGCATAGAATTTCGTGTCTCCATTAACAATAAAGTCATTCAATGCTGCTATGCCCGTCTGGTTATTGATCATATTCATAGTACCGGAATTCAAGGTTAAATTGTTGTTATCTATAAGATTATCATTCAATAAATTTAGGGTTACATTTGATAATCTAACATTTGCAACACCTTTTGAATCTGTGGAATAATCTACGGATTCTATATTATTATTTAAATATACAATACCTGTAGAATCTCCATCAAAAGCTACTGTATACCCATCCGCTCCGTTAATTTTGTCATCTAGCACAAAACTTCCGTTATTTTTAGAATCAAAAGTTATAGCTGCTTGATTATCAACATAAATCGCTTCTTGACGTTTACCTTTTATATCTTCAACATAGTTTCCACTAATGATTGAAGCTTCACTATCGATTGCAACTAAACTCAAATCTTTTGTGGTATAAATTGCACCACCTTTTGCATCACCCGTTTCGGATTTTGCATAGTTATTAATAAAATCACTCTTAATCACACCAATTACACCGGTATTATGGATTGCACCACCATAAGATGAAGCAACAGCTGACGAAGAGGTTGAAGAAGAATAAACGTAGTTACCTACAAAATCCCCTGTAATATTACCTATCTCACCAGCATTGTAAATAGTACCACCATAAGCCGAAGCTGATGATGAAGGAGAATTCGTTGTAGAAGAAGCAAAAGTATAATTATTTATAAAATTACCCGTGATATCTCCTATTATGGAATCAGATGTATTATATATTGCACCACCATGGGATGAAGAAGTATATTTTGAAGTAGTAGAAGTGGAAGGTGTAGTATAAGAAGAATAAGCATAGTTTCCTATAAAATCACCAACGACATTCCCTATTTGAGATTTATTTGAATTATATATAGCTCCACCCTGAGCTGTACGATTATAAGTCGAATTTGTGGAAGCATAATTACCGATAAAATCACCTGTAATATCTCCAACATTACCACTAGAATTATAAATGGCACCACCATTTGCCGAAAGCGCTTCAGAAGAAGCATAGTTACTTATAAAATCACCTGTAATATCTCCAACTTTCTTTAGGTTATAAAGAGCTCCACCGCTAGCTGTAGAATAAGAATCAGCATAATTCCCGATAAAATTACCTACAACATTACCTATAGTACCATAATTATAAACCGCACCACCATTTGCTTCCGAAGAAGATTTTGTTAAGACATAGTTACCTATAAAATCACCTGTGATATTTCCAATGGTACTTGTATGGTTATAGATAGCCCCACCATTAACAGTTGAACGAGCTGAAGCATGGTTACCGATAAAATCACCTTTTATATCACCAATTATCGAATTTGAGACATTATGTATTGCTCCACCATAAGCTGAAACTTGATTAGAATAAGCATAATTACCTATAAAATTACCCGTTATATTACCAATTTGAGCTTCATTATTAGATATTGCACCACCATACCCTGAAGCTGTAGAAGTAGATGACGTTGTGGAAGATGAAGCATAATTTCCTATAAAATCACCTGTTATATCACCCAAACTTGCATTTGCAGCATTATATATAGCTCCGCCATAGGCATAAGCCCCTGCCGAGACATAATTTCCAACAAAATTTCCTACAACATTACCTATTTCGTTTTTATTATAAATAGCTCCACCATAACCACTGCCAAATGCTGATGTACTATCTCTATTTACAGTTACTGAGTTATTTACAAAATCTGCAGTTATTTTATCAATTGTTCCAGTATTATACAGTGTACTGCCTAAAACATTAAGAAAAGCTGTTTTCGCAGCATTTGTCGGATTACTAAAATTTATTACTACAGAATTGTTTTCAAATATTGCATTGTCTATTGAAATTGATGTACTATCAGTATTTTGGAAAGAAGCACGTATTATTTGGCTCGGAGCTGTATTACTGCCCCCAGAAGATGTTCGACCGGTATAATTTACATCCTTATACTCTTTATCATAAGTTTTACCAGATAAATCATCATATTTAACAGTAATTTCAACACCCTTTACAGGTTCTGCGTTAAGAGTAAATGTTTTTGACGTATTTCCTTCGCCATACACGTTCTTTTTCAAATCCAATTTATAATATACAGGATTAAAAGATTTCGCATTCTCATCCCATTCAAATTTTGTTATTGTATTCTCCCCACCATCATCAACTTTCGTCAAAGTATAAGAACTTGGCGGCAATATAGTAGAACTTAAACCATCTTCTGATGGAATTGTTACATTATTTTGATTCAAATAATCTAATGTTGGCAAATCATTTGGCTTTTTGCTCATATCAACATCAGCTAATTCTGCAGCTTGAACATTTTGCATACCGAATGTTATACATCCTGCTAATGATGCCAGCAATATTACCTTTAAACTATCTGACTTTTGTTTTGTTTGGACAGACACGACACTGTCTGAGGGTTGAGAATACTTACTTGTCATATACAATCCTCGCTTTAAACTATGCAACTCTATCACTTATTATTGGGGTTCCAAACTATAGTATATTTTAAATATTGATATATCTTTGAGATATCTTATGTATTCATATTATATACTATTTTTTTAAAAATTCAACCACTAAAAAAAAAACTTATAAAAACTTTACTTTATTTGTTTTTTCAAATCTTCACGAACATCAGAAAGCGGGCCATTTAAAGGATTTCTAATATTTTCGTAATATTTTTTTGCAAAAACTATAGGATACATTGGCAGCCAACCGAATTTTATAAATATAGAAACAGTATCAGCCCCGCGAGAAAGCATCAAATCATCAATAGTAGCTTCATGTGCCGGTGAAATTGATGAGAAAATTTTTATCAAATAATCCGAAAAAGTCAAAACGGAATATCCTGCACCAACTCCTGTATTTACAATTAAGTTAGTAACTTTAAAGTCCTCATTTTCCCTTATGTGAGCAACATCTGCAGGAAGCGTTAACGTCTCAGCATTAACTTGCTCAATTTCATACCAATCACCATTATACTTAACCCTCATGATATTTGGTTTAGGCATATATATATCATCACAAACATTAGGGATTAAAATATTTCCATTAAAATCAGCGACACCATACTTATAATCTTTATAAGTCAAAAACATACCGCCAAACAAAAGATCTATTGAAGAATACTCAGGTGGCAAAATTACCTTGCCAAACTCATCATATATTGCATAATCGTTATAATTGCCAATTTTAACAAATTGTCCAAGGACTCTGTCAACATGCCTGTATTTAGGTTTAAGAATATAATTTCCGGAACTGTCAATTATACCGAATTTATTCTTCTTTTGGACAATCCAAGAAGAATTACCAACTCTTATAAGCTTTAAATACTCCGGTTCTACAACAATATTGCCTGCTTTATCCTTAAGCCCGAACAAGTTATCTTCATTACTGAATACCGTAACATCAGATACCTTCAAAGAAGAAGGAACCGTGGCGTCTTGAGCAAAACTTCCACCCTGAATACAACATAACAATACCATTGCAATTAAAAACTTTTTCATATTAATATATTAACACAAAAGATTATTTTCTATGATATAATATTTTTGAGGATGATGAAAAGAGTTTTAAACAAGAAATTATTAATAGGTCTGACCGTAACTGCAGGAGTAATTATAAGCATTCCGTTTGTATTTTATTTAAAGGTACTTCCTTATGCGGTCTCTAATACTAAGGTCATAAATTACATAGAAAAAAGTGCAAAAAAATTCGCTAAAGTTGACCTTAATATAGAGCAACCGGTGCTAAAAACATCTTTATCTCCTATTTTAGGCTTTAAAGTTGAAAACTTAGAGTTAAGAAAAGATAATGAAACCTTACTTGACGTTAAACGTTTTAATTCCGAATTTTCGTTTGCAGAAATTTTTGACAAGAACCTTATAGTAAACAGGCTCACAGCAAAATACATATTTGCGGACACTACAAAATTACTTGCATTGATTCCGCAACAAAAGGAACCGAAAAAGAAAGAGAAAAGTGAATGGAATGTAGATTTTTTTGATTCTCTTTTGGGTGTTGGAGAATGTGAATTTTTATACACAATAGAGCCTGATACACACATTAAAATCCACGGACGTAATGTTGGAATAAACAATGCAATAAAAACCAGACGTTATGTATATTTTAATTTAGATACTGATATCACTAAAAAAGGGAACAATATACATCTTGCGATAAAAGATGATCACAAAATTTATATAGAAAATAAAGCTATCTACGTCGAGAATTGTCCTTTATCCATAAACAATTCCAAGATGTTTTTCAATGCCGATGCAGATAAGAAAAAGAACTTTAATCTTGAAGTTTATACAAACGATTTTAAAGTACAAGACGTCATCAAATTAATGCAAACTCAAATCATCGCAAACAACCTTGATGAAGTTTTGCAATATTTTAAAGACATAAAAGGGAAATTTGATTTCAACGTAAAAATTACTAACACTGCTCTGAATGGAAACATTAAAGTTGAAGACATAGCATTTAAAGTTATACCAGTTGATAATATTCCAATTACAATCAAAAAAGGAAATATCAGCTTCAACGCAAAAGATATGACTTTAAGCGGATTTGAAGGTTTTTATGACTACAAACAGGCAAATAAATTCAACTTCGATGGCACAGTAAAAGATTATTTAAAAACTATAGATACGGACATAAAAGGTAAAGCAGTTGCGACTAACGACTTCTTCAAACAGCACTTGTCTGCACTAGCAGGGTACCCGATAGAAATTACAGGGAATGCAGATGCCGTTGTTAAGCTTAAATCAAAAAATAATATTATTGACCTTAACGGGCTATTCATTCTACCTAGAGATAGAAATATTACAATAGGTGGAGAGCCCCTACCGTTTTCTAAAGCAATTCGTGCTCTTACAGCTGATATGCATTTTGAAGATACGCTTCTCGATATAAAATCAATAAAATATTATATGGAATCAAAAACAGACAAACGAGATGCAAGAAGGCCAATCTTCACACTGAATGGGCAAGTTGATGTTGCTAAAAACAATTATGTCAATAAAGTAGGATTTGAAATACCGGATCCTATCCCAAGCGAATTTTTAAACGCAATCCTGAAACAAAGATTTTTCAGAAAAGGTACTATTGCAGGTAACTTAAATATTGATAATACAGGTTCTTATCCTATATTAGACGGGAATATGAAAGCCGAGAAAATCATTATTCCGTCACAAAGATTGTTTGTTAAATCAGCAGAACTTAACACATCAAACGGACTGATTAACATGAACGCTTTTGGGAAATACAAACGTTCAAACTACGATTTTAGCGGAAGCCTGGTTAATGCAATAAAATTCCCTATAATTATCAAGAACGTAAATCTTTCTGTTGATTATTTGGATGTTTTTAAAGCTATTAGTTCAACTAACGAACCGCAGAAAAACGAAGTGGCAGTATCGTATGATACAGAAAATGTAGATATGGGAGAAGGCTCTACAGATTTCGATATCGGAAATCTTATTATAGAGAATTGTCTTTTGAGTTTAAAAAAAGGTGTATACAAAGACATTCATTTTTCAAACTTAAATGCAAATATGTCACTTGATAAGAACAGCATATTAAATTTGGCATCAAACAGATTTGACATTGCAGACGGACACTCTTCAGTAAAAGTTAATTGTGATTTGAAGAAAAACAAGTATAACTTGAAACTTGGAGTTAAAGATGTAAACAGCGACATCATTGCAGCTTCTTTACTTGATTTGAAACGTGAAATTTCAGGAAAGGCCAGTGGTATAATCGATTTAAGCACAGACAATACCCTCAAATTAAACGGTTCAATAAAGTTCTTAATATCTAACGGAACTATTCAAAAAGTCGGACTTGTTGAATATGTTCTGAAAGTTGCTGCACTGTTCAGAAATCCTCTGACAATGATTAGCCCGTCAACATTCTCAGACTTGGTAAATATTCCGGAAGGGAACTTCGATAAAATTTCAGGAGATATCAACCTAAAAAATAACGTAATTGAAATGATGAGGATAAAATCATCATCCCCACAATTAAGCTCTTACATTGCAGGAAGATATGATCTTGAAACAAAAGACGCTTCTTTAAGAATTTATACAAAATTCAGCAGCTACAAAAAAGGATTTGCAGGTGCTTTACGTAGCATATCACTAAACAGCCTTGCAAACAGAATGTCAATGAGCAGTAGAAACGATGCAAATTATTACTCTGCAGAGTTGGAACAGCTTCCTCCAATAGAAGCGGAAGAAAAAGATTGTCAAATCTTCCTTACAAAAGTAGAAGGGGATGTTGAACACAACAATTTCTTATCGTCTTTAAAGAAAATTAAATAACGAATATATTGACAAAAAGAAAAACGGAGCCAATAAAGTCTCCGTTTTTCTTTTATTAGTGTGAAGGAATTATTTTGCATCAACAGGTTGAGGTTTTACAGGTTCTGGACCGAACTCAGGTTCCGGACCCATAGGAGGCATTCTCAACAATTGTTTTTTGTGAGATTTTTCAAATGCTTTTCTGCCTTCTTCTTTCATCTTGTTAAGTTCTTTCAATTGTTTCTTAGTCAAGATAGATTCAAATTCTTTCATATTCTGCATACGAATAGTATTTGCTTGTTTTCTCAAATCTCTCATTTCTTTTCTAAGCTGCATCAATTTTTCTTCTTGAGCTTGTTGAGACATCTTTGTTAATCTAACAGCATCCATTTCGGCCTTCTTATTGCGCATTTGTTCCATAATAGGCTTCATTTGTTCATGACCTTTTTGACGAATCAATTTAGCCTGCTCTTTTTGCTCATCTGTTAATTTTAACCTCTTTTCAAACTTAGCTTTATCTACAGGAGGTTTATGCATTTTTTTGTATTGACAATTACATACTTGTTTTTGTACCGGCTGAGCTTCTTTTGTCGTAACTGTAGAATTGTCAGCTGCAAAAACATTTGTACTCATTGTAAGGGCTAACACTCCCGCTAAAATTAATAATTTCTTCATTTCAACATCCTTTCTATTATAATAAATCTTCTAACTCTTCTGCTAAAGTTCTTTTGGCATTATAAATACGAGATTTGATAGTTCCTACAGGACATTTCAGCTTTTTAGCTGCTTCCTCGTATGTATAGCCGTTAACTTCACAATAAATAATTACCTCTCTGAATTTTGGTTTTAGGCGATTTATAGCTTTGATAATACGTTCTTGTCTGTCATTTCTGATAAGTTTTAGCTCCGGAGTTTCTTTCTTATCCTTAATAACATCCAAAGAATTATCATCTTCCGCTAATAATTGTTCATGTTTTTTCACTGCTGATTTTAGGTAATCTTTTGAAACATTCTTCGCAATTGTACCTATCCAGCTTTTTATACTACCTCTTTCTTGATACTTGTCTGCATTCTTCCAAACTTTTAAGTACACTTCTTGTTCCAGATCTTCATTATGTTCTCCGGACACTAACCTTATTATTCTTCTTACATTTTCTCTATTTGCTTTAATTATTTCGTTAAAATTCATTAATCCACCATAATCAAACCGTACGAATCAACAGGAAATCCATAATCCTCAACCGTCATTGTCTGACCGTATAAAATCATATCGTGAACATCCTGATTTAGGTTAATTACACCCAGAGTCAAAAGACAAAATACAATGCCAAAAGATGCGCAAGCTAATTTTAATCTTGCAAAATCTCTCTGTTTTGCTCTTAACTGTGGTGCTACTTCCTGAATTAAATCAGAAACTTTTTGCATCCTTTCATGTTCTAATTTACAATCATTACATTCTTCCAAGTGTTTTTGAAATTCTTCATCACTTGCAAAAGTAAACAATCCTTCGTATTTTATGCATTTGTTTTCTTTCATTGTTTTTAACCTCTGTACTATTATAACGAAAAAGGAAATTAAATTGTTCATTTTTTACAACTTGAAAAAAAATTTTTTTCGTAATATTTTTAATACAATAGCAATTTATTTTTTTTAGCAATTTTAAATAGGTACCATGAATTTTACAAACAGATTAGGAAAAATTTGTGATGCATTGGGGACAAACCCAAAAGCTACTTACCCTGTAATGCTGATAGCATTAGTAAAAGGGATTTGCCGTCCAACATTTACAATGATGGACAAAACAGAAAAACCAGAAACTAAAAAATATACAGCACTCAGAGAAGGATTAACCGAATTTATTGCAATTCCGACATACCTTGTATGCGGAGAAGTTGCTGCACGAATTGCAAAAAAACTTAAATTCAAAAATGTACCACCGGACGTTAACACAAGTTTGGTAAAAAGAGCTTCAAAAAATATGATGTTTATAGGAGTCTGCACAGCCGCACTTTTTATTATTCCTGCGCTATGTTCTGTTGCAATAAAACCAATTATGGATAAGTTTATGCCTCAAAAGCCGAAAAATAATAAACCACAAATTGATACGAACATGGCAAATAAAATTACTACACTAAATAAACCAGATATCAATAGCTTTGCAGACAAATCTAACCCTATAAAACCAATATATAATAATAGAAATATATATTCAGGTATGAAAGTAGGTGGCGTATGATAACTTCACTGGCAAAAATGATTATATCCTCACCACTTACAACAATGGCACAAAGCGCAAGCACACAAGTTGCAGTAGAAACTACAATGAAAGCCATAGGCAGACCAGGATTTATATTAATAGATAATAATATAGATCCTGACACAAAAAAATATGCAGTAGCAAAAGAATTTTTATATCAAGCTACATGCCTGCTATTATATATGACACTGGTTGTACCGCTTTTCAAAGAAGGTGCCTTTAAAATAGGTCCAAAACTTTTCAAAGATCACGCAGCTGACTTTGCAAAATTCAAAAGTGCAAACGACTACTATAAATACAGAAAATATGCCGACAAACCTTTTGAATCAGATAGGGTCGTAAACAACAAAATTGACAGACTTTTCAATGCCGACTTGAGAAAAGAACTAAAGACAAAAGAAAACCCTAATTTATACACCAGAGTAAAAGGAACAATTGAAGCCGGAAACATTCTAGGCTCAGTTCTTGGACTTGCAATACTAGCACCGCAAGTGAGCCATGCTATTATACACCCTTGCTTAAGAGCTCTTGGAATGGAAGAGAAAAAGTCAGCGAAAGCAAAGGCAAAAATTGATACGAAGGCTTAAACATGAATAATATAAAAATCACACGCAATCTAATTAATTCAATGCACGTAAAAAGTGTTTTGCAATTAAAACCACAAAAAACTCTTCCTAAATATCTGATTTATTTTGACAGAAAAAAGGATAATTACACATTATTGTCAAGTTCCAGCGGACAAATTCTAGGGAAAATGAATGCTAGACCAGAATATATCTTTGACAAACACACCTACTATCCAAACCTAAGAGGATATTCATCGCTGTACATAGGCTCATTAAAATCTGAAATTCGCAGACACGGAATAGGAAGAACCTTAATAAATTTTGCAAAACTTGAAAGTGTAAGAAGAGGCTGTGAAGGAAGAATCCATTTAATAGCAAAAAATGTTACAAAAGAACAAGACAACCGTCCAATTGTAGCCTACAGAAAAATGGGCTTTGACTCCCAATACCGTTGGGCAATTGCAAACGCAGACAGATACATCAAAACAGGTATTGAACAATCTACAATGTCAAATACATCAATCCCAATGTATCTGCCTGTTAAAAATTACTGCGCAAAATTTAACAAATACTGCACGAAATTATTTTCTAATAACAAACAAGTTTAGGCCATATCCTGAGGATTTTCACCCATTACCTGAATACCAAATTTTGTTCTGAACAGGTGTTTTACAGTATCGCCTTGAATTTCATACATCATTTTATTAAACATTTCATAAGCTTCGCGCTTATATTCTAGTAGTGGATCTTTTTGACCATAAGCTCTTAAATTGATACCTTCTCTCAACATATCAATATTGTGTAAATGATCAATCCACTTGTTATCAACAACACGCAACAAAATATCTCTTTCAAGATTTCTTACAACGTTGTCACTGGTAAACGGTTGCTGAGGTACAAAGTTTGAATCATACTGGGATACAACACCGTTATAAAATTCAATAATTTCCTCTTCATGCTCACGATAAGCCTGAACAGCGAAATCCTTAAACTTATCATATATAGCATCAAATCTCAAACCCTGAACATCCGATACTCCAAAATGGCTCAATTGAGGGAATACAGAGTGTAATTCTTTTATCATAGTATTCAAATCCTCAAATACATACTCATCAGGATTTTGTTCAGGAGAAATATAAGTTCTGATAAGCCTGTCAATTTCTCGCTCAATCATATAATAAACATCTTCGCTCAAATCCTTACCAAAAAGAACTTTTCTTCTCTGAGCATAAAATTTTTCACGTTGAATATTCATAACATCATCATACTCAAGTACATTTTTTCTGATATCAAAATGATAAGTTTCAACTTTCTTTTGAGCAGACTGTATTTGTCTTGAAATAATAGGATGTTCAATAGCCATATCTTCTTCAACATTCAATGCCGTCATCAGACTTGTAATTTTATCTCCGCCGAATATTCTCATCAAATTATCTTCTAATGACAAGAAGAATCTAGTAGAACCCGGATCCCCCTGACGAGCGGCACGCCCTCTCAACTGATTATCAATACGGCGAGATTCGTGTCTTTCGGTACCAATTACGTGAAGTCCGCCTGCAGCAACGACCTTGGCATGTTCTTCCTTGGTAATCTTAGTTGCCTCTTCCAAAAGCTCTGCTTTCTTCGCATTATATTCAGGACTGTCAGGCTCCAAACCGAGACTATCCAATTTTTCTTTTGCCAAATACTCAGCATTACCACCTAACAAAATATCAGTACCACGACCAGCCATATTTGTTGCGATAGTAACTGCACCAACACGCCCTGCCTGAGCAATAATATAAGCTTCTTTTTCGTGATGTTTAGCATTCAAAACATTATGAGGGATTTTTTTCTGAGAAAGTAAATGCGAAACATATTCCGATTTTTCAATACTGATAGTACCAACCAAAACAGGTCTGCCGAGCTTGTGCTGCTCAATAATATCATTTACAACAGCGTTAAATTTAGCTCGTTCAGTCTTGTAAATAACATCGTGATAATCTTTTCTGATATCAGGTTTATTTGTCGGAATAACAGTAACCTCAAGGTTATAAATTTTGCCAAATTCAGCCTCTTCAGTCATTGCAGTACCTGTCATACCTGATAATTTCGGGTAAAGTCTGAACAAATTCTGGAAAGTAATACTTGCTAAAGTTTGAGTTTCATCTTGAATTTGAACTCCTTCTTTAGCCTCAATAGCCTGATGCAAACCATCAGACCAACGTCTGCCTTCCATAATACGTCCGGTAAATTCATCAACAATCATAACTTCGCCGTTTTTAACGACATAGTCAGTATCTTTAATGAACAATTCCTTCGCCTTCAAAGCTTGCAAAAGATGATGAGCATACTGGTTATTTAAATCAAACAAATCCTTAATTTGCAATAATTCTTGAGCTCTGTCAATACCTTCTTCAGTGAGGATAACATTTTTATTTTTCTCATCAACTTCATAGTCAACATCTTTTTTCAATAAAGGAGCGACTTTTGCCATTACCTTGTACAATTCGGCAGATTTTTCAAGTCTTCCGCTGATAATAAGAGGAGTTCTGGCTTCATCAATCAAAATACTGTCAACTTCATCGATTATGGCAAAATTATAAGGTCTTTGCACAAGAGCATCAGGACTCTGCGCCATATTATCTCTTAAATAATCAAACCCGAACTCATTGTTTGTACCATAAGTAATATCACAATCATAAGCAGCTTTTTTCGCTGCAAAATCGTCTGCATTACGACCACCGGAGAGAATAACACCTACAGACAATCCTAAAAACTTATAAATTTTACCCATCCATTCGCTGTCACGCTTTGCCAAATAATCGTTTACAGTAATAACGTGAACACCTTTTCCGGTTAATGCATTAAGGTAAGCCGGAAGAGTAGCCACAAGAGTTTTACCTTCACCTGTTCTCATCTCTGCGATATGACCGTTATGAAGAAAATATCCACCAATTAACTGAACATCAAAGTGACGCATATTCAAAACTCTTTTACCGGCCTCACGAACTGTAGCGAAAGCCTCTGGCAAAATCTTATCTAAAGCTTCTTTTTCTAATTTTCTATCAGTATTAAAATCCTTAGAAGTAGGACGATTAGCGAGAATCTCCTTAAATTCGGCAGTCTTTGCTCTCAACTCATCATCACTCATTGCTGCAAACTGTGGTTCTAGGGCGTTAATATGGTCTACAATCCCCATCATTCCTTTAATTTTACGATCATTAGGGTCGCCCAACATCTTCATTAAAAAACTTAACATTATTAAATTGTCCTCTCCAAATTTGGTAATCTATGAGAATATTTTACCATAGACATAAGAGTTTGAGCACTTCTTAAGGAAAAAATAATATTTTCCAATAATACAAATTCGTATTTCAACAATTGACACCTTTTCACTTATTATCAATTTTGCTATAAGCACAGCCTACACTAAATAAATTCGCCCATTTTCACCTTTAAGCAGATATTTAGCTCATAATAACCAAAATTCTCCATCGATATCATAATAAATTTCGTGGAGAATTTTAGTTATATTTATATTAATCTATTTTTTAAAAATCGTCTGATCCCTATCCGGTCCAACACTTACAATAGAAATTGGAACACCCAACAGATCTTCTAACCTTGCAAGATACTTCTTAGCATTCTCAGGAAGTTTGTCGTAATCTTTAATCTCTGTCAAAGAAGTCTTCCAACCTTTATGTGTTTCATAAACAGGTTCAAGATACTTGTGCATATAGACATCAGTTGGGTAAGACTTATAAATCTTACCATCTCTGGTATCCTTGTACGCCGTACAAATTTTTATTTCATCGAACTCATCAAACACATCAATTTTGGTAAGAGCGATAGTAGTCAAACCACCTACAAGAACTGCATAACGCATAGTCACAGCATCAAACCACCCGCAGCGTCTCGGACGGCCTGTAGTAACACCAAACTCGTGTCCAACTTCTCTAATCCTATCACCAGTCGCATCAGTAAGTTCTGTTACAAAAGGACCTTCTCCAACACGTGTTACATAAGCCTTAGCAACACCAACAACTTCGTCAATCATCTTAGGTCCATACCCGCTTCCGGTACAAGCACCACCGCCGATAGGATTTGAACTTGTAACAAAAGGATATGTACCATAGTCAACATCAAGCATTACTCCTTGAGCCCCCTCGAACAAAATTGATTTGTTCTTAGATGACTCCAAAAGTTCCTGCCAATCAAAACAAACATAAGGTCTAAAAATTTCTGCATATTTTTTGCACAAATCCAAAACCTTTTCTTTTGAATAAGGAGCAAGCCCATACACTTTTTCTAAAGTTTTATTTTTTAAAGGTAATATTACATCAAGCTTTTCACTCAAAGTTTCCTGAGAGTATAAATCCTGAATTTTTAAACCAATTCTTGCATATTTGTCAGTATAAGTAGGTCCTATTCCCTTTTTCGTAGTACCGATTTTACCTTTTTTAGCATTATCTTCACTGTAACCGTCAACCTCAGTATGATAAGGCATCGTAATAGAAGCCAAAGGACTAACCTTCAAACGAGAAACATCAATCCCGTCTTTTATTAATCCGTTAACCTCTTCCTCAAAATATTCAGGTAAAATAACAGTACCCGCACCAATCAAACAATCCTTATCACCATATAAAATTCCTGACGGAATAAGGTGAAATTTAAACGTTTTGTTATCAACTACAACAGTATGTCCGGCATTACAACCACCCTGATAACGAATAATTAAATCAGCATCCTGTGCTAACAGGTCCGTAATTTTAGCCTTACCTTCGTCGCCCCACTGAGCACCAACTACAACCTTATTCATATACACACATCCCTTCAAAACTTAAGGTCATTTACCTGTATATTTTAACACAAACAAAACAAAAGATCGGTTTTAGAAAAACCGATCTCCTAAGTTTGTGAGTAAATGCATATATTATAAGATCTAAATAACATTCATAAATTGTTCAATACTTGTTACATTCTCGTTATTCAAGTAAGCTGCCAACCGAGGCGTAACATTAATTTTATCTAAAATTCTTTGATCAAGTCCATTAACGACAGCAGCGACCTCAACCCCTGCCTCACTTGCTAAATATGCATTATATTCGGTATTAGCACTAAGTGTTTGAGCCATTCTAGCCTCAGTAGCCTCAGGACTTGTATTAACAGCCGGAGCTTTCTTCGGTGTAACTGATATTTTGTTATAATTAGCAACAGCATCAGCACCGGAAGCAACTTTATCAGTAGATCTAATAAACACATCCATACCAACTGAAGCTAATTCTTCTTCAGTCTTTTTTCTACCGGCTGCAGGATTTGCATCTTCGCGTACAACCTTTGGTGCTGTTTCATCATTTTTAACTTTTCCTTTTGGTGCGTATCCAAATAAACTTGTTTTTTGAAATTCGATTCCCATTTTTTTGATCTCCGTTATTTACTCACATAAACTGTATCGACAAATTTCTACTTTTTCTTTAATGATTTAATAAAATTTCGCATGTGTTTGTAACATTTGTTTACATAATAACTTATACCTCATGACTTTTTCCTATTATAAATTTTCTCTCGTACATATATAAAGTATTTTGTTATCTAAAAATTGCTTATAACATATATAAAATTTACATAATATGTAACAAAACTTCATATTAAGTATAAACACCTGGAGAATATTACTAAAACATAATTTAAGCTAAATTAAACCTGGAGGAACATTATGGGAAAAGTAATAATATTAAATATATCAAATAGAAATGAAGATTCAGTGAAATTGCAAGAAATACTAACAAAATATGGTTGTAACATAAAGACAAGAATAGGATTTCACCATAGCGATAAGAATAAATGTTCTAAATCGGGTTTAATAATACTAGATTTGACAGAAGATTCAACAGACTTAATCAACGAACTTAAGAAAAGTTGGCAAACACAAATTATATCATACTAAACAAACATAAAACAAAATAAAAAGAGTAAAAAAGAGAATTAATCTCTGGTCAGATTTTTAGGAATAAAATTTTTCTTGAAAGCAATGTATGTAGCCTGAGTCCTATTCACCGCTCCAAGCTTCTTTAATATCACAGCCAAGTATGACTTC
>CASDRS010000020.1 GCA_949283255.1 uncultured bacterium
CTTTGAATTCAAAGAAGGACGCTACATAATCCAACCAATAATGTACATAAGCTATACGTTTGCGAATACGTTTGATTATACAAACGCAGCCGGCGTAAAAATAGATAACGACCCAATGCATACAATCCAGTTGCATCCGCAGGTAAGATTTATAATGAACACAAAGAACAACTGGCAGCCGTATATAGCAGCAGGTGTAGTATGGAACCCATTCAATAGCGGCCGTTCAAGAGCGAATGGAATAGTCTTACCGGAGATGAGCATAAAACCATACGCAGAATATGGTGTAGGTTTGCAGAAACGTTGGAGTGATAAGTTCACAGCCTTCGGACAAGCGATGGTAAGAAGCGGTGGTCGAAACGGTGTAGCTTTGACCTTTGGTTTCAGATGGAACATAGGCAAGGATAAGGCAAAAGATACCAACGAACAAGTCTACAATGCACCAAAGAAAGTAATTAAAAAGGCCAGCAGATAATATATTATATAAAACCAAATAAGTTACATTATTCACAATCGAAACGGCTTACTAACCGTAAGCCGTCTTTTCCTATTGTATATTATATTATCATTTTTTATCTTATGAAGTTTGTATAAATTTTATCTTCAGGTTGAGGGTATTTTATGCCTGAATTTTTACCTGTCTCTATGCAATTTAAAAGCCAAGCCATATTAAGCCCTAATGTTCTCATAATTTGCATCCCTTCCAAATCTTGCTTGACTTCATCCGGAGTGTTTCCATGTACCATATTCCAGTAATTTGAAGATACAACAGGCATTTGATTTATTGTAAAGTGTTTCATAATCGGTTCTAATGCAGCAGTAGTTCCGGCACGTCTTGCTGAAACAATTGCAGCTGCAGGTTTATATCTGAAATAGTCTCCTGAAGAGTAGAATACTCTATCCATAAAGCTTAACAATCGTCCGCTTGTGTGCGCATAATATACTGGAGAACCAAAAACAAAACCGTCTGCATTTTTGGCTTTTTGGGTGAAAATATTAACTTTATCATCAATTATGCACTGATGATCCATATTCCTGCAAGCTTTGCAGCCAGTACAGTCTCTGAGAGGTTCCGCACCAAGCTGAAAAATTTCAGTTTCTATAAGGTTATCATTAAGAGTTTTTGCGATTTCCGATAATGCGGTGTAAGTACAGCCGTTGCTGTTAGAGCTTCCGTTAACTAATAATACTTTCATCTTATACCTCCTATTTTTTTATTATAAAGCTCATAATAAAATTTGTAAACTTTTTTCACAAATGCTGGCAATTTTTTTTATCTCATGTTTTTATATAAAAAAGAAAATTTTAAAGGCGGAAAAATGGCGGGACTTATGATAAAAGATGCGGCAGAAACACCGATAAAAGCTATCAAATCTCATTATAATAACAAATTAAGTTTGATTTACATTAAAAACAGATTACATAAAATTTTTGAAAAAGAAATTAATTCGCCAAAATCTATATTTATAAAGGTAAAAGGTGGTGTTATTGACAAAATAGCTTCATTTGTTGCCGGTGATATAGATAGAGCGTGTTCAGTCGGGATAGCAGGTGAGACAGCTAGCGGAAAATCAACAATAGCTTTTGATATAATAAGCAAAATTCAAGAATTTGCAGATCAATATGCACTCGATAATATCATTACTCGTATAAATATTGATGATTATTATTATGATAGATCAGAGATGGTAAAAGCAGCAGGAAGTTTTGCTGAATTTGCTAAAAATTATGATTTGGATGTTCCGGAAGCTCTTGAGCTTGAGCTGATGAAAAAGCACATGAAACAGCTTTTGAACGGTGAAAGTGTAAAATTACCAAAATATGATATGTCAGGAACTGCTAAAAGGTATGATAACTTTTTGCCAGTTGAACCTTCAAAGGTTATTATTTCAGAAGGTTTGTTTGCTTTGACTGACAAGATTGTCGATGCGTTTGATTTTAAAATTTATGTTGATGTTTCAAGAAATGTTCAAAAAGAAAGATTTTATGTAAGAGCAGCTGAAAGAGACTTGGGTGATTCTTCGGATGAAGTTTATGAAAATGCATATAGAAAAGCTCAGGTATACGTACACCCTACAGCAATGAAGGCTGATATAATTCTATCTGGAGAAGCTAATCGTGAAGATTATAAGCGCTTTATCAGTGAGATTATTGAGCTTATCGAGGAAGTTCATGAGATGAAATCTCACACTGTAAGCGATATGTCACGTAAGCTCTTGTTGCAATAACTTGCCTTATTTTGAAAAATTAGTTATTATGATATCATATCGTTAGAGATATGATTTTGAGGATTAGGTGGAAATATGAAGAAAATTCTTATCGTAGATGATGAGCAAGATATTGTTGAGAGTTTGAAATTTGTATTAGAAGCTTCTGATTATGTCTGTTATTGTGCTTATAACGGAGAAGATGGTTTGCGTCTTGCAAAAGAGATTGTTCCGGATTTAATGATTTTGGATGTTATGATGCCAAAAATTAACGGATATAAGATTAGCAGATTGCTAAAATTTGATAATAAATATAAAAATATTCCAATTCTGATGGTTACTGCGCGTACTCAAGAAGAGGATAAGCTTATTGGTGAAGAAACAGGAGCCGATGAGTATATTACAAAGCCTTTTGAGCTGGATGATATAGTAAAAAGAGTTGATAGTTATTTAAAGAAAGATTAGGCTTAATATAATGGATGCGGTTACTAACAAGACTTTAGAAAAATTGAAATATGATTTGGTTCGAGCAGGATTGGTTCCTTATGAGACTATAGAACAGGCGGAGGAACTTGCTTCTGCGCAGAATGTGAATATCGGTCAAATTCTTATTAATTCCGGAGCTATTACGGAAGAGGCAATAATAAAATTTTTAGAGTCTAAGTTGCATATCCCATCTGTGAATTTGGACGATTACACTTTAGATGTAAATTGTCTTAAATATGTAAGCTTTTCAGATGCTGTAAAGTATAAGATTATTCCTTTGTTTAAAATTGAAGATACATTGACTGTTGCAATGGCAGATCCTTTGGATTTGTTCGCAATAGACAAGATTGTTGAGTCGGCTGAATGTTCTATTGAGCCGGTTATTTCCTCAGAATCAAGTATTATGAAAAAAATCGAGGAGTATTACAAGACTGACATAACTGTCGGTGAGATATATACGGATTCTGAAAAAGAGGGATTTGATTGGCGTGATGAGTTGCATAGTGAAGATTTGAGCGATAATCACATGCAGAAAATTATTAGAGCTATATTAAAGCAAGCGGTGATTGAAAATGTGCATGAAGTCAGTTTTCAAAAAGAAAATGACGGATTGGGTGTAAATTTCAAAAAAAATGGTGAAGTTTTGAACAAAGGTTCATTGCCTAATGTTTTGGCAGCTTCATTCAGTGCTAAGTTAAAGACATTGGCAGAGTTGGATCCGTCAGTTTCTGAGGTTCCTCAGTTAGGAAAATTATGCTTTAAGGTTGATAATATAAATGTTGTGGCAAGTGTATCTACATTCCCGACTATTATGGGTGAGCGAATATTTTTGAAGATTTATATGCCTCCGAAAAAACTCTCCAGTATTATAAAATCTGAAAAACAAATGCAAATTATAAATAATGCATTGTCAGAGCCCGGTATAATCCTCGTTTGCGGGTCTCCGTTAAGCGGTAAAACTCATGTTATCTATTCTCTTCTTTTAGAAATAGCAGGAAGAAATAGCGGAAAAAATATTATGACATTAGAAAGCTTGGCAAAATATAATCTTGATGGTGTTAATCAATGTGAATTGAATGAGAATGTTAGTTTCAATATGGATAAAGCCTCAAGATTTATTGAGTTTCAGTCTCCTGATATAATATATTTGGAAGGGGTGAAAACGAAAGAAATATTCGATTATTTTGCGGGGTTGGTATATGAAAATAAAATTATTATAATGGAGTTTTTGGCCAATAATATGGAAGAATTACGTAATAAGATGGCATTTTCTGATTTTGAGACGCTAAAATCTCTATTGAGTTGTATGATTTTTATTCATTCTCAGGATAGTATAGAGGTGTTTGATAAGTTAACTGTACAAAAATATCTGGCGTAATCTCGATTGGGTGACGTTTAGAATTTTTTATGGTAGACTGATTGTAGATTAAGGAGGATATTTATGTCAGAATTCTATTTTATGGATGGAAAGTATGTAGAAGCTGAAAAGGCTATGATTCCTGTAAGAACGCATGCTTTTCTTTATGGCACAGCAGTTTTTGAGGGTATAAGAGCATATTGGAATGAAGAAGAAAAACAATTATATGTTTTTAGAGCAAAAGAACATTACGAAAGATTGATGCGTAGTGCAAAGATTATGTATATGGATTGTCCTTATAATGTTGAAGAGTGCTGCGAAATTACTAAAAAATTAATGGCAAAGAATAATTATCGTCAGGATGCTTATATGCGTCCAACATTGTATAAGTCAGCTCAAAAAGTTGGTCCTGGCTTGTATGATAATGAAGATTCATTCATGATTGTTTCTAACAAGATGGGTGATTATATTGACACTTCAAAGGGCTTGAAAGTTTGTGTTTCAAGCTGGAGAAGAAACAGTGACAACGCTATTCCTCCAAGAGCTAAGGTTGCGGGTTCTTATGCAAATGCAGCTTTGATTAAGACAGATGCCCATAATGCAGGATTTGACGATGCTGTTGTTCTTGATGAAGCAGGTCAGGTTACTGAAGGTTCTGCTATGAACTTGTTCTTAGTTCAGAATGGTAAGCTTGTTACAACAGCAAAGACTGATAATATTTTGGTTGGTGTAACAAGAAATACGGTTATGGAAATCGCAAAAGATTTGGGTATCGAATCAGAAGAAAGAGCAATTGACAGAACTGAATTATACATCTCTGATGAAGCATTTTATTGCGGAACAGGTGCTCAGATTAGCCCTATTACAAGCATCGATAACAGAAAACTTGGTAATGGTCAAGTCGGACCTGTTGCTAAGGAACTTCAGAAATTATACTTTGATGTTGTTAAGGGTAAAATTGAAAAATATAAACACTGGTGTACTCCGGTTTATTAGTAAAATTGCGGGACGCTTTATGCGTCCCGCCCATTATTAGGATTTTTTATGATATCTTTTTTGGGAAAATGTACTCAAAATTTTATAAAGTGCTTAAAGTATGTATTTACTGGGCAGTTAAGATTTTCGGCGGTTATAGAGCAAGCTGCATCTATCAGCTATGATTCATTGCCGATATCTTTGATTATTTCCTTTATTGCAGCAGCCGTAATTACTATTCAGGTTGCGAAGCAGTTTTTAATGTCCGGAGCTGAAGCTTATATTGGCGGGACTATTGCAATTGTGCTTATTAGAGAGATTGCACCGGGTTTTGTTGCTCTTGCAATCGGGGCTCGTGCAGGGACTGCTATTTCTGCTGAAATTGCCAATATGCAAGTTACTGAGCAGGTGGATGCTATCAAAACTTTAAAGGTAGATCCTGTGGGTTATTATTTTGCTCCTAAAATTATTGCAACTGCAATTACAGTTCCTATGGTTGTTTTGATTGCTGAGTTTATTGGGATTGCAGGCGGAATGTTAGTATCTCACTATACCATAAACCTTCACCCTCAAAGATATTTGTATTCGGTTTGGGCATGGATGTCTACTAGAGATGTTTATATTAGCCTTTTAAAAGCTGCAATATTTGGGGCATTAATTTCTCTTGTATGTGCTACTCAAGGTTATGAAACTAAGGGTGGAGCAAAAGAAGTCGGTACCTCTACAACTCAGGCAGCAATATTATCTACGGTATTTATGTTAGTTGCTGACTTTCTTGTTAACTTAGTCTTTTATATCGCTAAGTAGTAAGTTTTTTGCTTTTTTCCATAGAGCGTCATATTCTTCAAAAGAATAGTCGGTAAGAGGTTTTTCTGCAATTTCTTCCATTTTACGAAATCTTGCCATGAATTTTTTGTTAGCTTTTAAAAGCGCTTGTTCAGCGTCAATTTTGTTCCAGCGAGCCAGATTAACCGTTGCAAAAAGAATATCTCCGAATTCTTCTTCCATGTGGTCTTTATCTTGTTCTTTTTCTGCTTCTTTAAATTCTTCAAATTCTGAATATATGCAATCATATAAAGATTTTTCATTAGGCCATTCAAATCCGACTTTTACAGCTTTTTTGCTAATCTTTTGTGCGCTCATAAGTGCAGACTGGGATTTTGATACTCCGTCCATTACGGATTTTCTATGCTTTTTCTCTTCTTGTTTTAATTTATCCCAGTTTTCTAATACTTCTTTTGTTGAAGTTACCTTTGTATCTCCGAAAACGTGCGGATGACGGTGTATAAGCTTGTCTTTTATCCCTTTTGCCACGTCTTCTATATTAAATGCCCCTTCTTCTTTTGCGATTTGAGCATGCAATATAACTTGTAAAAGAACATCTCCTAGTTCTTCTTTCAAGTGGTTCATATCTCCGCTGTCCATAGCGTCAACGGCTTCATAAGCTTCTTCAAGCATATTAGGCTTTAGCGATTTATGTGTCTGTTCTCTATCCCACGGACAGCCGTTTGGGGCTCTTAATTGAGCAATTACATCAATTAATTTTTCTAATTCTGTTTTCTCCATATTCAAATTTTATCATAAAATCTCAAACAAAAGTATAAGATTTCTTTGAAAGAATACACCAAAAGGTTGATGGATATCTGGCGTTGTGTGCTATTCTAAGATGTGTAAAGTTATTACTTGGAAAGAAAGGATTATTAGAATGGCATTTTCAATTAAAAGCATTGCTCCTCGTCTTTTTAACAGCACTAAATATGAGACAAGCGTTGCAAGAAATTCAAACCCAATTGGGAAAGATCTAAAAAATCCATTTAAGTCTGATATGAAAATGGATGTATTAACTGCAGATGTATTTGGTACTAAAACTGATTCTGCAACTTCAAATTCAATTATTTCAAAAACAAAGAGAATGTGCTCAACATTTGTAGGCTCAATCAATGATATGGGTAGCAGCTTCAAGCATGCTATTGAGTCTGTTGGTGCTTTTTGTAACAGAATTAAAAACAGCACAGTTAGTTTCTGGAATAAATTAAATGAAACAGAAGTTCCTAGCATATTCGACGCAACTCGTTCAATCAAAGCAAAATGGGATGCTAAAAATTATGACAAAGCTGTTCAAAAGCTTGCATCTAACCCTGTTTCAGATCTAGAAAATATGTTGGTAAAAGAAATAAGTTTGAACACAGCGGCTTAGGAGGGATTAAAGGATGAATACAGATACAGTTAGAAAGATTATAGATGCATTATCAATTCATAAAGATCCTGATTCTATCAGAGTCTTGAATGATGTTGGTACTAATTCTTCAATTGATGAAGTTAGAGAAATGACTTCTCGTGCGTTGGTTAGAAAGAATGTTCACGATTCATTGGAAGTTGTTATCACAAATCAAGGTAAGGGTATTAATGATTTGAGCACAGTTGTTGCAATGAGCACAATCAATGAATTGTTGGCTCTTGATAACAAAGAAGAAGCAATTAAGATTTTAGAAGATACAGTGAATATGCATTCTGATGAAGAAGTTAGGGACAATGCTCGTTCAGTTAAAGCTTTAATGGCTTTAAGCTGCTAATGATTTTGCTATTGTAGTGATTTTATATATATATTGATAAAAAGTCCGCCGGTTATATGGGCGGACTTTTAGTATTAATTGTAACGAAATGTAACAAAGTAACAGACATGAATTAAAGAAAAGGTGTAAAAAGGCCGTAAACATGACTAAGGAAATTAGAAACGGAAAGGGACAA
>CASDRS010000021.1 GCA_949283255.1 uncultured bacterium
TATGAAACAAATTGGGGCAAACTGGAGGGTTAGACGTTAATGAGTTTTAATAGTGTTTTAGAAAAATACAGAAAAATTGCATATTCTGAAAGAGATAAAGGTACTCGTTTTGAAGTTTTAATGAAACACTATTTAATGACCGACCCAATGTACAGAAAACAGTTTGACAAGGTCTGGTTATGGGCAGATTTCCCATTTAAAGGTCAATTTGGCGGAATAGATACGGGGATTGACCTTGTTGCTTTAGATGCTAATGGAGAATACACTGCAATTCAATGCAAATGTTATCAAGAAACTACACGAATAGATAAACCTGAGGTAGATACTTTTCTGTCCACATCAGGTAAACACTTTAAAGATGAGGGTGGAAAGGATAATGCCTTTTCACATAGATTTTGGATTTCTACAACAAATAAATGGTCATCTGTTGCTGAAGAAACCTTAAAAAATCAGGTTCCGGCAGTTTACAGAATTAACTTAACACAGTTAGAAAATGCACCAGTGGATTGGGATGAATTAGATAAGGGAATTTTTGGAAATAAGGCACAGGAAAAGAAAAAAGTTCCTTTTGAACACCAAAAAACTGCAATAGAAAAAGCTCATGAGTATTTTAAGATTCATGACAGGGGTAAACTTATCATGGCTTGCGGTACAGGGAAAACATTTACATCTTTAAAAATTGCAGAAAGGGAAACAAATAATAAAGGTACAATTTTATTTTTAGTTCCATCTATAGCTTTATTAGGTCAGACTCTCAATGAATGGAGTGCTCAGGCAGAAATTCCAATAAATCCAATTTGTATATGTTCAGACCCAACATCAACAAGAAAACAATCAAAAACTAATGATGATAATAATGAATGTTCTGTAATAGATTTAGCATTACCTGCATCGACTAATATTCAAAATATAAAACAGCAGTTTAAATTTATAAAAAATAGTAATAAAGAAGGGATGATAGTTGTTTTCTCAACTTATCAGTCAATAGATGTCATTGCGAAAGTACAAAGTATTATAAATGAAGAAGAACCAAATAGTTGTATTTTTGATTTAATTGTTTGTGATGAAGCACATCGTACAACTGGGGTAATTTTAAATGGTGGGCAGGAGGAATCTGCCTTTACCAAGGTTCACGATAATAACATTATTAAGGCAAAAAAACGCATGTATATGACTGCTACCCCACGATTATACACGGAGAATGCTAAGAAAAAGGCAGAAGAGAATAATGCTATTCTCTGTTCTATGGACGATACATCAAAATATGGCGAAGAAATTTATCGTATAGGCTTCGGCGAAGCCGTTGAAAAGAATTTATTATCAGATTATAAAGTTTTAGTACTTACACTATCAGAAAAAGATATTCCTCAAACATTGCAAAATGCAGTTGCAAATCCAAATTATGAAATTACTGCTGACGATGCTACAAAACTTGTTGGGTGCATAAATGCCTTATCTAAACGTGTAGTGACAGAAATAACCTCAGAAGGTATAAGAAATGACCTAACGGATACAGACCCTGGTTTTATGCACAAAGCAGTTGCTTTTTGCCCTACAATATCTGCGTCAAAAAAAGTTTCTGAAATTTTCAAAGTACATGGAGATGATTATTATGATAGTTTAAATGCGGACGAAAGAGAAAAAGTGGTATCAATAACTTCTGACCATGTTGACGGTTCAATGGGTGCAGCAACAAGAGATGAAAAATTAGCGTGGTTAAAATCTACTCCAACGGACGGAAATGAATGCAGAATTTTAACTAATGTACGTTGTTTATCTGAAGGTGTGGATGTTCCATCTCTTGATGCAGTGCTATTTTTATCGGCTAAAAATTCACAAGTTGATGTAGTTCAGTCTGTTGGACGTGTAATGCGAAAAGCGGAAGGGAAAAAGTACGGGTACATCATTATCCCGGTAATTATTCCTTCGGACATAACTCCTGAAGAAGCATTGGATAATAATGACAGGTTTAAAGTTGTATGGACAGTTTTAAATGCTTTAAGAGCACATGATGACAGATTTAATGCAGAAGTTAATAAAATTGAACTGAATAAACGAAAATCTGAAAAAATACTTGTGGGAAATATATTATCTCATGGTGGTTTTGATGATGATTCAACAGAATATACCGAAAAAGATAATAACGAGAAGCAAAGTTTATCACTAAAAATGATAAACCAACTGCAACTCCAATTTGGAGAGTTACAGGACACTATTTACGCAAAAATGGTCAAAAAAGTAGGAAATCGCAGATACTGGGAACAATGGGCAAAAGATATTGCAGATATTGCAAATCGTCATATTGAACATATAACTAAAATTGTCGAAAGTGACCCGAAATATGAAAAAGAATTTAATAAGTTTTTAACTGGTCTGCAAAAGCAACTCAATCCGTCAGTTACTAAAGAAGAAGCCATTGAAATGTTGGCTCAGCATCTTATCACAAGACCTGTTTTTGAAGCCTTATTTGAAAATTACGCATTTGTAAAAAATAATCCAGTATCACAAGCAATGCAAAAAATTCTTGAAATACTTGATGATAATGCTGTAGATAAGGAACAGGAAGAAATTCTTGGTAAATTTTACAAATCTGTACAGGATAGAGCAGAGGGGATAAAAACATCGGAGGGCAAGCAGAGAATTATTATTGAACTTTATGATAAATTCTTTAAAACAGCACTTCCTAAAACTGTAGAAAAGTTAGGGATTGTTTATACTCCTGTAGAAGTAGTTGATTTTATATTGCATTCAGTATCTGATGTTCTTCAAAAAGAATTTGGCAGAACCCTATCTGATGAAAATATTCATATATTAGACCCCTTTACGGGAACTGGAACTTTTATTACAAGACTATTACAAGGTGGTTACATAAAACCGGAAGATTTGAAACGTAAATACGCAAATGAAATTCATGCAAATGAAATTGTATTATTAGCGTATTATATTGCATCTATAAATATTGAAAATACATATCATGAGTTAATTAATGCTAAAGAAGATAACTACCAGAGTTTTGAAGGTATATGTTTGACAGATACATTTCAAATGACTGAATATGATGATAAATTACAATTTTCTGAAATATTCCCGCAAAATTCTGAAAGAGTTGAAAAACAAAAGAAATGTCCTTTAACTGTAATTATTGGAAATCCTCCTTATTCCATTGGGCAAAAATCAGCAAATGATAATGCACAGAACCAAAAATATGAAAAATTAGATAATAGGATTGCTGAAACTTTTGCAAAACACTCAACTGCTAATTTAAATAAAGGTCTCTATGACCCTTATATTAAGGCATTTCGTTGGGCTTCAGACAGATTAAACAAAAATGGCGGGATAATTTGTTATGTATCTAATGGTAATTGGCTTGATTCAACAGGAATGGATGGTTTCCGTTATTGTTTAGAACGAGAATTTTCTTCTATTTACGTCTATAACTTGAGAGGTAATGCAAGAACCTCCGGCGAACAACGCAGAAAAGAAAAGGGAAATGTTTTTGGGGAAGGTAGCAGAACACCAATATCAATAACGTTACTTGTAAAGAACCCTAATGACCAAAAAGAAAAGGCAACAATATATTATCACGATATAGGTGATTATTTATCAAGAGAAGAAAAACTTGAAATAATTAAAAAAGTTGGCTCAGTTCTTTCTCCAAAATTTGAATCAACAGAATTAAAGCCAAATGAGCATAATGACTGGCTAAATCAAAGGAATGAAGTATTCAGCAGTTTTGTTCCTATTGAACCCGAGAAAAAATTTAACACAACAGCAAGAGCGTTTTTTAATAGTTTTGCAATAGGTATTGCAACAAATAGGGATGCGTGGGTTTATAATTATTCCAAGGGAAAACTGAATAACAACATTTCTAAAACAATAGAATTTTATGAAAAACAAAGAAAAAATTACCAAACTGTACTAATAGATAATCCTCAACTAAAGATTGAAGATTTTATAGATACAACACCTTCAAAAATTAGTTGGACTGTTAATTTAAAAAAATATATTGTCAACAACAAAAATATAGCACTTAAAAATGCCATTATGACCGCTACTTATAGACCATTTTGTAAATTAAATTTATATTATAATAACGATTTAGTAGAAAGACCAGGTATATGGAAACAATTATATCCATATAAAACTTTTAAAAATTTATGTATTATAGTATCGGGTATTGGTGGGGGAAAGGATTTCACAACTCTTATATCCGATAACATTACAGATGTTCAGACTGTATTTAACGCTCAATGTTTTCCACTCTATTGGTACGAAGAGAAAGACAAAAATAATTCGGAACAACAATCTTTGTTTAAAAATCAAGATAGCGGAGATGATAAATATATCCGTCATGACGGTATTACTGATTATATACATAATCTGTCAAAAGAAAAATACGGACATAAAGTAACAAAAGAAGATATTTTTTATTATGTTTATGGAATTTTGCATAGTAAAGATTACAGAACAAAATTTGCAGCAGATTTAAAGAAAATGCTTCCAAGAATACCTTTGCTAGATAAAGTTGAAGATTTTTGGACATTCTCTAATGCTGGCAGGGATTTAGCAAAATTACATCTTAATTATGAAGACCAGGCACCATTATCATCTGTTAAAGTTACGGGATACGAAATCGGTAATTTTATTGTTAATAAAATGAAATTCAAAAGCAAAGAAGATAAATCAGAAATTATTTATAATGATTACATAAGAATATCTAATATCCCTGCTGAAGCATATGAATATGTTGTAAACGGTAAAAGTGCTATTGAGTGGATATTAGACCGTTATCAAGTGACAATACATAAAGAAAGTCAGATAAAAAATGACCCAAATGACTGGGCAAGAGAACATAACAAGCCAAGATACATTTTAGACCTTTTACTAAGTGTAATATCTCTAAGTGTTGCAACTGTTAAAATAGTTAATTCATTACCAAGACTAAATTTTGAAGATATTAAAGAACACGCCGAGGTGAAATAATGCCTGACGTATTTGATAAAACTCTTGAAATATTATCAAAAGGCACTAATATTTTTATTACCGGCGGTGGAGGTGTTGGTAAGTCATACCTGCTAAACAAGCTAAAAGAATACTACAAGGAAAATCTTGTTATAACGAGTACTACCGGAATATCCGCACTTAATATTGGAGGACAAACATTACATTCTTGGTGTGGAATTGGTATTGCTGATAAACCGGTCGAATCCATTGTGAAAAGTATAAAAAGAAAACCTACTTTGTATAAACAGATTTTAATGTGTAAAATGCTTGCTATAGACGAGATTTCTATGCTCGACAATTACACAATGGAATATGTTGATGAAGTTTTAAGAAAAGTTAGAGAAGATAAAACTGTTTTTGGTGGTATCCAGGTTATATTAATTGGCGACTTTTTTCAACTTCCACCAGTTAATATAGGTGTTAACAGCAAAGATTTTTGTTTCACAAGTCATACTTGGACAGAGTTAAATCTAACGACAATACTTTTAAATAAGGTTCACAGACAAACAGATAATTACTTTATAAATGCACTTAATAATGTGCGTATAGATAAAACATCCGCAAATGACCTGCGTGTTTTTTATGAACGGGATTATCCGGCGAATTATGAAGTTGATACGAATATATTGCAATTATTTGGAACAAATAAAGATGCAGATTCGTATAATTTCAAATGCTTTTCAGAAATTGACGCTCGACCTTATATATATAAATCTTTAGATACATTTTATTTATACAGTGATTTGGACGGAACATGTCATACTTTAGAATTGAATGAAAATGCATCTGCAACATTATCTCCAAAAGATTACAAGTGTTATGAACAATTTGATAGAGATTGTAAAGCTCCTAAAACATTGGAACTTAAAGAGGGCTGCAGGGTAATGCTTCTCAAAAATCTAAATATATCAAAAGGACTTGTGAATGGTGCTTGCGGAACAATAAAAAATCTTACAACTGCTTCAATAGATGTTTTGTTTGATAATGGGATAAGATTGAACCTTGAACCTATTGACTTTGATTACAACCAAGACGGAAAAGTTAAAATTAATAGAAAACAGTATCCTTTAAGATTAGCCTACGGAATAACTATACATAAGTCACAAGGTATGACCTTTGATAAACTTGTAGTTAATTTTAATAAAATATTTGATTACGGTCAGGCTTATGTTGCTTTAAGCCGTGTCAAAAGTCTTGACGGGTTAATTTTAAAAAACTTTGACCATAATAAGATAGTAGCAAATGATAAAGTTATCAAGTTTTATAACAATTTATTGAAAAGTAAAAACTGTTTTATTATAAACTAATCTGACCAAATCTGACGCATGAATATTCTAAAATAAAGTATCACCGAGAAAGGATTTAATAATGGAACTATTAATCGGATTAATATTATTGTATTTTGCAGCATTCAGTGATGATTAAATAAAACTTTTTATCAAGAAAGGATTGAATTTTGAATTATAAAAAATATTTTTTAGTAATAACTTTAATTATTTGCTTAGGTTTGCCTGTATCAGCAAGCCCGTACACAGACTACTGCGAAAGAGTTGTAAATCAGATGATAGAGGTGCTGGGATTTTCAGACGATTACCTGTTAAACTATCCTGTCAGAGTTGACGCTGAAATTATGCCGGACGGCTCTGTTAAAAATGTGTATATAACAGACTATATGGGAAGACGTCAGGTAAAATGGGAAAACAAAATTCTTGATACAACTTTTCCTTCTCACAACCTTATGAAAGGTATAGGCGGAGGTCCTGCTGTTGCTGTTGTCGAACGTCTTATTAAAAAATCAGAATTAAAAAGAATGGAGCAGGAAAAGTTCCTGTTTAACCTGCGTTCAGCCCTGATGGACGGTTTTTCATATCCTGTA
>CASDRS010000022.1 GCA_949283255.1 uncultured bacterium
ATACCGAACCGAAAGTTAATTAGTCATACTGTCAAAGAACTCTTTGGCTGGCAGCGTAAAGCCGCTTAGCCGTTATCTCAAATTTTAACGAACTATTGTCCCATACATCCTTATGTTTTATCCTATAAAACTATGACATTGTCATTGCCGCTTTCCTTCAACTCTTCAATCTTTTTCTTCTGTAACTTTTCAAAAGCAGGTTTTTGCATTATTTTTCCTCTTGGTAACTCTATCTTGACTTGCCCTTTTATAGGCAAAATACTTTCTGCCTCATAAATTTCGCTTGATGTCGTCAAGCGGAGTATTGCCCCTGGCAGCCCTATATATCCACAAGGTCCTACGGGGGATGGTATTTCTTGACAGAACCATGCTACTACAGAACGATTTTTCTTATATACGGCCTTTGTACATTTCTTTCCTAAAACTTCTATAGTCTCATCAAAATACAAATCCCATTCATTTTTTAATGAATCAGAAAAAACGACAAACGTCTTATCTACAATGCTTTTTATACTTATTTCCTTATTATCTGTTGTATTTGTATAGTATGAGCCACTTCCTTCAAGTTTGATAACATTGTTATCTATGCCTGTGGTTGAAAATGCACATTCGTTGCCATTAGTAAATAAAGTATAAGTTTTATGCTGATTGGACAATTGATTTATAATCATTTGTCTTTTACTTAAATCACTCATACTATAGACCTCCTTCGGAATTTGCATCACCATATTATAATGTATGGATAATCCTATCTTTTGTGCAGAGACTAATAGACAAGAGACTAAGCACGAAAGCGTGAATAATATAACCCTTTTCATATTTGTACAGAATAGAAAGAAAATATTAAATGCAGTCGTTGTTGATTAGCAATAGACTACGACATTAGAGAACAATAATGACTGTTCCATCTTTGGTAATAATAACGACAGGACCATTTGATGGAGTTGCTTGGAACGTTGTTGTTGCCTTAATGTTGTTTACTACTGGTGAAGATACTTCAGCCGCACTTGCTTGACTTGGCATGCATATAGCACCTAATGCCAAAGCCATAGAAAACAAAAACTTTTTCATGTTTTCTCCTTTTTAAATGTTATACATGTTGCGGAGGTATAAACCTCTTTGTTTTCGATTGCAAAAGTACAAAAAAAAATGATTGATAGAACTTTTTGATGGTTATTTTAAACTGAATTAAACTTATTGACGGCAAAATCAAATCTGATTAAACATTATGCTGCTATTTTGTAAGGAAACTGGTACTTTTTGTAACATGTCTTTCGGTTTGATGTTTTTTTGGAATTAAAAATCTTAGATTCATTATTTTTTTGTATTTTTGCAGCCGAAAAGAGTTGTTAGGCAGCAAACGTATGCAGATAGCAGAATTTAGGACTGTTGCCAAATCATTACCTCTATTGAGGTGAAAGACTCATAAATAGCTCATTTTAAGCTATTCGGCAGTTTTTAGCGTAATTTTTTTGATGAAAAACTTAATTTCAGTTTTATCGATTTTATTACTTAGTTACAGTAATATTTTTGCCCAAACAAATAGTGAGGGCTCTTTCGCATTGAAGAAAGAGAACGGCCATTATTATTTTGAAACTCAAATTAACGATAAGGTTCCAGCTAAAATGATGTTGGAATCCGGCATTTTCGTAATGGTGATGGATTCTCTTTATGCGTTTGAAAATAACGAAGCTATCAATCTGGATTATGTCAAAACGCAGGGAAATGAAAAAATGAATCTCGGTGGAAAAGTCTATGATATAACCCACAAGGCAAAAGGTAAAGTTCAATTAGGAAACAATATGGAATACTGTGGTGAGATTTTCATTCTGTCAGGTTATAACACATACAGCGGAATAGCAATCCCGATACAGAATATATGTAATACAGAGGATGGCAGCCGCATTATTAAACTGGATATGGAAAAACTCGAAATCCGGTCAATGCGAAGAAAACAATTCAAATCGGAGGCTGGAGATTATACAGCTACAGCCATCAATTACGACAGTTATATGGGAATGCCTGCTGTCAAGACACACCTTGACTTTGAGAAGGATGGTAAGAGCTATTCTCTCCCTGGTAATTATTTGCTTGACTTAGGTAACGCGTCGTTTGTTTTCCTGATGAAGCAAAGTCAGGCTGTGCAGGACTTCCTTCATGATAATCCGAACATTGAGCTAAAGAAGGCATACAACAAGAAAGGAGTGCTTGTTGCAGAAGCAATCGTCACAGAAAAGTCCTGTCTGTGCAACCGAACTTTTGATAAGCAGGTTATTGCAATAACATCTGCATTGCCTAAATTTACGGTAGAAGGAAGTGTAGGTCTCAAATTCTTCGAAGGAGCTGTCTCTGTGTTAGATTTTGACAAACGGCAGTTTTATACAAAGTAATTTTGAAATAATAACCTCACATTCTCGACCTTTTATACAATTACTTGTATTTGTTTTTATCAATAGTTATGAAGAAAATATTAGTCTTTCTGTTTTTAATAAAATGCTCATTTTCGTTTGCACAAAATGTTGATTTGACATCAGTAGATGAGTTTTTCAAAATAGCAGATTGCCTTAAAAATGGCAAGGAGGTCAGTATGGAACAATGGCATCAGTTTGATAATTCTGCTGCATATTCTATCTTTTCCGATTACAAAGACAATAGGATTAGCAATATGATAAAGTCAACCATGCAGAGTGTTTTTGGGAATCTGAATAGAGATAAGGAATCAGAGAACCTCATTTCACTGGAATCATTGGTAAGAGCAAACTATGAAGAAATAAATGAGAATTACCTGAAAATAAAGGAATTTCGTCATAGCTATGACTTCGGATCATTGATTTCAAATGCAAAATCGAGACTTCAGTCTTTCTTGGGATGTGATAGTCTGGATACATCGGTGAAATGGAAGCCTGTCTATTTCCTGTTTCTCAGTGCTGACGGAAAGGATATGGACGATGCCCTTGTGATTGATTTCAATCTGATTTATAAAATGACTGAAGAACAGAGAATCAATTTTCTGGCACACGAGTTCTTTCATGTATATAGAGGGCACTTTGAAAACCATGAGTTCAACTATGCAAATGACATCAACTTTGCGATTGATATGATAGCCAATGAGGGGATAGCAGACCAGATTGATAAATATATGGGCTATAGAGAATATTATTCGAGTATAATCGGTTCAAAAGAACTTGCTGAAGAGTTTGTATCACTTTATAGTAAAGCTGAACAGGATATCACCACTCTTCAGACAATACTGTTACAGTATGCGGATAAACAAATAGATAAGAATACATGTATTGATAAATTGCTTGAAATCTATAAATATA
Source organism: uncultured bacterium (assembly GCA_949283255.1). GTDB lineage: Bacteria > Cyanobacteriota > Vampirovibrionia > Gastranaerophilales > Gastranaerophilaceae > UBA1221. The sequence continues at coordinate 3,324 of CASDRS010000022.1, forward strand.
ACGGCCACGCACTTGGATTTTACATGTCCAACCAAATCAT